>JAQWTI010000009.1 GCA_029242745.1 Acidimicrobiales bacterium
ATCGGCGTTCGAGCACTCGAAGTAGGCGGCCGAGCCGTGGGCGTTGAATGCCTGGGCCGACGCAGTCGGTCCGGTCAAGTCGCCAATCCAGCCGACCTTGATGACGTCATCGGTGATGCCGTCATCCGGGCTGCTGTTAAGCACCGCTTCACCCATTGAACTGCTGTCGACATCAGTGTCGCTTGACGCTGCGGTTGTTGCTGGTGCAGCGGTTGTTGCTGGTGCTGCGGTTGTTGCCGCCCCGCTGCTACCCCCACTGGATGCAGTATCACTGCTGTCCGACCCGCATGCCGAAGCCACCATTGCCAGTGCAGCAAGGATGAGCATGAATCGCTTCATCATGAATTTTCTCCCATAGTTGAAAATCAATTTCTCAGAGTTAAGCGGCGAACGCTTCTCTTGCTAGCGGTTTGATCGAATACCGAAATTGATTACCAGTGCCCGTATCAAACGCTTGGTTAATACCAAAGTTAGTAATGAAGGGTGCTTATAGCAAGAGGAGGGGCTGTGATTTTATAAGACTTCAAAATTCAGGCACCAAAGGTGAATTCAAAGTCTTATCTTGTATTAATTGACTGCTCGAGCAGTCAATTATTTTCTTTTATGACCTTGAGAATTTTGATGGCTTCAAGGATTTCGGCGGAAGCGTGGGACGTCACGACCACGATCACTAGGTCGGCGCCAGCCTCGCTGAGGTTTTGTAAGGCTTTTGTAGTTTGGTCAAGGTCGGACAAGTCGACGCCGTCAGCCCTATCGGTGCCAACTCTTACTGGAAAGTTCGTAGTAACCGTGAAGGGCTGTCCGGCCCGGGGAGAGCTTCTGCGCTCCTTTTTTAGAAATTCAACATGAACGGCTAGTTCGTCTGGTGGAAGTCGTACTGATAGCCACCCGTCTCCAAGGGCGGCTGCACGGCGAAGGGCTGGCCTTGAATGGCCACCAAAGAAAATCGGCATTGGTGACTGGTTGGGCTTTGGCTGCATGTGAACAGGATCGAAAGAGAAAGTCTCTCCCTGATAGGAGGGTTGTTGGTCCTCCCAAAGCGCTCGCAGAATTTGAATACCTTCTTCAAGTTTTTGACGTCGAAGTTCGAAATCAACTCCGAGCGCCTCGAACTCTTCGCTGCACCAGCCAAGAGTGGCACCGAAGATCACCCGACCGTGTGAAAGATGGTCGAGCGTCGATACGACTTTGCCTAGTAGTAGTGGGTTGCGGTAGGGAACGACGCACGCGTTGACTCCCAGTTTGATCGTCGAGGTCGCACCCGCCAGGAATGCCAATGCCGTAAAGGCCTCAAGCCGAGGGTTATCTAAAGGAAACGGGTACTTGCCAGTTGGGGTCGTCGGGTTGATTGAGTTCATCTCGACTGGGAAGGCAATGTGATCACCGACCCATACCGACTCCAGCCCTGCTAACTCCGCTGATTGGGCAACTTCAACTATTCCATCAGGTGACACGACACCTTCGTAAGGCAGCATGATGCCCAGTTTTGGAAGCTTGACAATTTTGTCACTTGATCCCATTTCGCGTCCTTTATTTGATGACTGCGCGGACTCTACACCGGCAGATCTTCCTGCTACTTTTGCCCTATGGACAAGCCAAACATTCTCTTTATAGTCAGTGATCAGGAACGTCAACGCGATTGGTTACCAGAAGGTCTGAGCCTTCCAGCACGTCAGCGTCTAATCGACAACGGCCTCGAATTTACAAACCACTACACGCACACGTCGCCATGTTCGCCGGCGCGAGCAACGTTGTTCACTGGCCAATACCTCGCTGAGCATGGTGTAGCTGAGAACTCGTCGTTCTCTACTAACACTGAACTTCCCACTGATGCCCTTACGTTGGGAAAGATGCTGAGAGAACAGGGTTACACCAGTGCCTACAAGGGAAAATGGCATTTAGAGGGTCGACCTGACCCCGATATGGAGGCTTACGGATTCAGCGATTGGGAAGGCAATGACCAGCAGTTCTGGGGTCTGGCTGGGAGCGGAACGGAATACGACGAACCCATAGCTCGCAGCGCTGCAAACTGGATTCGAACTCACGGTAATGATGAGGATCCATGGTTCCTGACCGTTGGCTTAGTCAACCCTCACGACATCATGTGGTATCCGATTGACCAGCCGTGGTACCGGGAACGAGAGCCTGATACCTACGAGCTGGCTAAGAGCATCTTGAGTTCGCGCGACTGGGGTCGGGCTGACAATTTTCCACCGTTTGTCCACGAGATAGATCGGTGGTTCACTGAACTGCCAGCAAATTTTGACGATGACCTTCATACCAAACCTGAGGTACATCGAAGTTGGATGACTGGGTGGATGAATCGCTACCCCTTTATGAATATTGATCGCGACGACCCTGACATTTGGTTACGACAACTTGACTACTACGTCAAACTTCATCAACTCAGCGATCAAAGTCTTGGTCTGATCCTGAGTGCGATGGATGACATAGAAGGCTGGGACAACACAATCGTTATTTTCACGGCTGATCATGGCGATCAGTGTGGTTCACACGGATTACGGTCCAAAGGCCCCTGGAATTATCAGGAGACCATGCGTATTCCGCTTTACATGGTGGCCCCTGGGATCACGGCGCCGTCAACTACTTCTCACTCTCTTACTTCAGCTGTTGACCTAGCGCGCTCGATAGCTGAGTTCGCAGGGGTGAACGCTGTAGATACTCCTACGTTGCAGGGCAGTTCGATGGCGCCACTCTTCGAGGATCCCACCTCCAAGATCCGGGATTACGTGCTCTTCTCTCAGGAATGGGCTTGGTGGCAAGGGGTTGAACGCTCTCGCTATGCAAGTTCAGGAGTCTTTGATGGCCGTTACAAGTACTGCCGCTATTACGGCATTGGTGGCGGCCACGATGCTGCGGGTGCCAAACTCACCGGCGACGAGATGCTCTTTGGGCGTGATGCAGCCTTTGACGAGCATGACCACGAGCTCTATGACCTCCAAGAAGACCCGCATGAGTTGGTGAATCTGGCCTTGGATCGCGGGCTTCGTCACGACGTGAGATCGCGCTTTGGTGAACTGCGGACAATAGAACACGAGGTTTACGCCAACGGTTTTTAATTCCAATTAACTCCAGTGGGTATAGGTTCAAAGTGGAAACTTGGGGCCAATGAAGACTGACTACGACCGTTTTGTTGTTAGACCGTTCACACCTCTTTTCGGTGGAGAAATAGTAGGGCTAAGCGTTAAGGAACTGGATACAGAGTCAATTGACCGTGTCAATGAGGCGTGGATGGACTGGAAAGTTCTGGTGTTTCGTGATCAGCACATCACATCGGACGAACAGTTAGCGTTTGCCCTCCGCTTCGGTGAGGTCGATCACCATCCCTATTTGGATATCGGCGAGTCTGAGGACGTTTCAGCCCTAGATAATCCGGTGGCCCCTCGGTTTAGTCGCGCTCTTGATCCTGCATTTGACGAGCTCGCGACTTTAGATGAAGGTCTTTTTGGCCGTTGGCACAGCGACGCTACATTTCGTGAGTGCCCACCGTATTCGTCTTTCCTGATCGCTCGAATCCTTCCATCAGCCGGTGGTGACACTTTGTGGGCTGATATGGAACAGGCCTACCAAGGTCTGGAGAGTGAAGTTAAATCAATTATCGATGGGCGAACCGCCACCCATTCGGTGGGGTGTTCGTCCTTTGTTATCGGCATGAGCCCTGAAGAGGTTGAGGAGGAACTCAGGTGCTTCCCACCGCAACATCATCCAATGGTTCGTACACATCCTGTGACAGGTCGCAAATCTCTTTACGTGAACAGCGTGTTCACCGATCAGATTGATGGACTTTCCGAAGATCAAGGGCAGCATCTAAAGCGTCAACTGCTGAGCGAGGTGCACCGTCCGGAGTATCAAATGCGACTTCGATGGGAGGTCGGAACCCTCGTTATGTGGGATAACCGCTGTGTCCAGCACTACCCGGTTTACGACTATTACGAGAGACGACGGATGGAGCGCGTGACCTTAGCCGGTGAGCAGCCACTCTGAAATCGACTCAAAGTCGAGATTTAGACAGGGGCAGAAGTTTCTAATACCTAAGATCCTGTTGTAGTGCTTTGTTGATGCTTTTGGCTCGAAGCTCAAAGCCACCTCATATTCAGGGAGCGTTTGTTTGATGGATACTGACGAGTTTGACGCGGTAGTGATAGGAGCAGGGATCGCTGGTCTCTACATGATCCATCGGCTGCGTGAAATTGGGTTATCCGTCCGGGCCTACGAAAAGGGTGATGGTGTCGGAGGTACGTGGTATTGGAACCGCTATCCAGGCGCCCGGTGTGATGTCCAAAGTTGGGACTATTCGTACACGTTCTCCGAAGAACTGAATCAAGAATGGAATTGGACAGAGCGATATCCCACGCAGCCTGAGATAGAGCGTTACCTGAACCACGTCGCTGACCGTTTCGATCTCCGTCGCGATATCGACTTTGGAACACGTGTCGACCAAGCCCGGTTTGGCGAGGATCAGAACAAGTGGATACTCCGCACGTCTAGGGACGCAACAGTTGTGACCCGCTATCTGGTGAGCGCAGTCGGCGCTCTTTCGGAGAGGTTTGTACCAAAGATCAACGGCATTGAAACATTCACCGGTGAGCAATATCACACCAATGGTTGGCCGGCTGAAGGTGTCGATTTTGAAAACAAGCGTGTTGGGGTGATTGGAACTGGCTCAACAGGGATACAGGTAATCCCCCAGATTGCCAAAGAGGCCGAGCATCTCTATGTGTTCCAACGCACGCCACAGCACGTGTTGCCAGCCGGAAACTATTTGCTTGACGATGTTCAACGGCGCGCCTTGAAGGAAGACTTTGGCCAGATGTTGGATGAGAAATTGATGAACCCTGTCGGTTTGTCCAACTTTCCCCTCGATCCGCCTGCCGCACTGGAGTTAGATGCCGAAACCCGTAGAGAGCTCCTCGAAGAAGGGTGGCGGGATGGCGGTGCCGTTGCCTTAAATAGAGCCTTCAGCGACACCGGTTTAGACCGAAAGGCCAACAAGTTTCTTGCTGATTTCGTGGCTGCAAAAAATCGAGAAGCAATCGACGATCCGGAGGTTGCCGACAGGTTATTGACCATCGACCATCCCATCGGCGCAAGACGCACACCTGTTGCCATCGACTATTTTGAGACTTACAACCGGGACAATGTGACCCTTGTGGATGCGAAGACGTCACCTATTGAAAAAATCAGCGGCAATGTCATTCATGCCGGTGATGATCAGATAGAACTTGACGTACTTGTCTACGCCACAGGTTTTGATGGTGTAAGTGGGCCGTTGCTTTCGATGGATATCCAAGGAGTTGGCGGGGTCCCACTTCGAACCAAATGGGCGACGCGATCAACCGCGTATCTGGGCCTCATCGCATCAGGTTTTCCGAATCTCTTCATGATCACAGGTCCAGGTAGTCCATCAGTTTTCAGCAACGTCATTTTCCACATTGAGCAACATGTTGACTGGATTGCCGACTGTCTGGCCTATATGAAGGAATATGACATGAACCACATCGATGTGGATCCAGAAGTTGAGAACGAATGGACCCAGCTTGTAGACGACGTTGGAAAGAGTTCTCTTGTTGGTTCGACCAGGTCCTGGTGGACAGGTGAGAACATTCCCGGTAAGCCAGCTGGCCTCACCTTCTATTTAGGCGGCTTGCAGAACTACAGGGCGAAATGCGATGAAGTCGCCGATAAAGGTTACGAGGGCTTCGTACTTCAATCTCGTTAGGAGCCGGTAGTGGGAACGATGCACAGCCAGCTCGAGAGAGGGTTGCGAGAGATGACGGAGTTGCTGCGGTACTTGCCTATGGTCATGGCAGTTGGCTACATATGAAACTCTGGTCAGAAGAAATTGAGTCTTACAGGACTGAGGCTCAGGATTTCTTAGAGGCCCTTCCCCCTGTTGCAGCGTTCAGTCCTTGTTCTGATCCGCATGGCGATCTGGAACAACAAGTAAATGTGACCCGTTCCCTATTCGCGGAACGAGCGTCCCAGTTGCCCAATAGCACTTCGGACTTTGCTCAAGATCGCTTCATTGAAGGTCTTGGTGGTGAGTTACGACTCCGAGTCTTCACTCCTGACGGGGTCGCCAGAGGCTTGTTGCTGCATATCCACGGTGGTGGCTGGATCCTCGGAAGCCCCGAGATGGCAGACCAGCAAAATGAGGCACTAGCGCAGAAACATGGTCTTGTAGTAGCCAGCGTTGACTATCGGCTAGCCCCCGAGCATCCGTACCCTGCTGCTCCTGATGACTGTGAAGCTGCAGCAGTGTGGCTGCTTTCTGAGGGTGCAGAAGAGTTCGGTACGACACGAATGCTCATCGGTGGTGAATCCTCAGGTGCTCACTTGGCTCTCGTAACCGCTAATCGGGTCAGGGAGCGCCTCGGCCTTGCTGATCAACTCCTCGGATTGAACCTTGTCTTTGGTATCTATGACTTAAACGGCACACCTAGCCAACGCGACAATGGTGGGCGCAGGGACCTTCTAGATCCCTTGGCTATCCGCACATTTACTGAAGCCTTCACACCGGGTATGTCTGAAGATCAGCGTCGGCACCCAGACGTCTCCCCATTGAACGCTGACCTCTTAAACATTCCCCCCACATTAATTTCTGTTGGTGTAAACGACCATTTCCTTGATGATTCGTTGTTTCTTGGCACTCGCCTTTCAGCTAAAGAACGGTTGGTGGATCTTGCTGTATTCCCCGACTCACCTCATGGCTTCACGCGCTTGCGATCCAAGATGGCTGAAGCTTTCCAACATCGGTTAGATGCGTGGATTGGCACTCGACTTGTGGAAAGTGCTGATTGATACTGTAGAAAGCTGCTCTATGGAACTAACAGGAAAGCGAATCATCGTTACTGGCTGTGCAAGTGGTATGGGTGCTGCAACCGTCCGGGCATATGCCAGTGCTGGTGCTCATGTAGTGGGTATGGATATCTCAGAAGCAGCCGGTAGCGAGGTCTGTGCCAATGCTGCAGGCTCGGGCTCAGTTGCCTTCCTTCCGGTTGACGTATCAGACCATGATCTTGTACAAGAGGCGTTTAGTGCGGCAGTCGGGTCGATGGGCGGGCTAGACGCGCTGGCACATCCGGCCGCTGTCCACGCAGGCAACTTGGCTAGTGATGTCACTGTTGCAGATTGGGACCGTTTATTTGCTGTAAACGTGCGTGGCACGATGCTCACAAACCAAACAGCACACGCATACCTCAAGGCGGCGGGGGGTGGCTCCATAATCAACTTCGGCTCAATCTCTGGGCAACGCGCTGAACCAGGCGCAGCCGCATATTCCGCCACTAAAGGTGCTGTCCATTCGTGGACACGCACAGCGGCAGGCACATGGGGAGCCGACAACATTCGGGTCAACGCCGTTCTCCCAGCTATCAGGACACCGATGTTCCTAGCGGCCAAGGTGGGTTTGAGCGAAGAAGAACTCAATGTCAAGTATTGGCGCAATGAGCAGAGCATTGCTATGGGCCAAGAATACGGTGACCCGGATACAGATCTGGGTCCCGTAATGGTCTTCCTTGCTTCTGACGCCTCCCATTTCATTACTGGGCAACTCATTCCGGTCGACGGTGGCCAGCACAATGTCCGATAGGAGCGAATACAGCCGTGATTGAAGATCTTGACGGTCGAGTAGCCGTGGTCACTGGAGGTGCGTCGGGTATCGGATTGGCAATGGGTGAGGCTTTCCTCAAAGCGGGGATGACCGTGGTGCTATCGGACGTAGATGGGGAAGCCTTGGAGCTTCAAGTTGCTCGCCTCTCAGCAACTTTCAGTGACCAGATTGGTGGTCAAGTCTGTGACGTGACTGATAATGATGCAGTCGTGGGGCTGGCTAATTCAGTGCGCGACCGCCATGGACCGGTTCATGTTCTCTGTAATAACGCGGGTGTCGCTCCTGCTGCAGCGATATTGCAGAGCACTCCTTCTCAGTGGAAGTGGACCTTTGACATCAACGTGCTTGGGGTAGCCCATGGTGTGCTGGCGTTTGTTCCTCAAATGGTGGAAGCCGGTATTGGACACGTCGTTAATACGGCTTCACAGGCGGGTTTGGCCACGAATACCCGCTGTGGGGTGTACGCAGCCAGCAAGCATGCTGTGGTTGGTCTATCTGAGGCTCTGTACCGTGAGTTGGACGGCACCCCGATCGGTGTCTCCTGCTTGTGTCCCAACGCTGTTTCAACATCCATCTTCGATGTAGCCCGGCTCCGTCCGGACTGGGTCGAGGTTGCCGAAACTGACGACGACATTCAGGAAGCCTTCAGCGGCGTAGTGAGGGACAACGGAATAGCTCCGGCCCTAGTAGCTGATGAGGTCGTTGAAGCAGTTCAGACTGGGAAATTCTGGGTCTTTACCCATCAAGTAACCAAGCGCATTGCGCTTAGTCGGTTTGAAGATCTACAGACAGGTGGTGTTTCTCTAAATCTGCAAGATCTGACGCGGGTGACCCCGACCAACATGAAAGCAACCACTGAGACGAACCGGTGAGTTCCAGGTAAATACTGGGCGTCAAACCCCGATCACTGGTACTGCACTACAACTTTCCCGGTGTTGCCGCCGCTGTGGAGGTACTCGACGGCGTCGACTGCTCCGTCTACTCCGACGAAGGCTTGAGGATCAATCTGTGGGTCAACAAGTCCGTCCTCGATTAACTGCATGTTGCGGGCAAGGTGTTCATGGAAACGATCAGGCCAGTCTGAGAACAGAAATCCTCTCAGTTGGGCTGACTTCCACAGAAGTTTGTGGTAGATCCGGGGCGCCAGAATCTCCTGTGGGCCGTCCTGGTACTCAGAGATAAATCCGCAAATCAGTATTCGACCCCTTCGCGCCACATTGTCAACACATGTGTCGAACGTGGCTTGGCCAACCTGTTCGAAGATCAGGTCGATGCCGTCCGGATACTCCTCCTTGAGCACAGCATCAAGGTCTTCGTCACGGTACAGAATGATCCGGTCGCACCCCAAGTCCTTAAGCCGATCAGCTTTGGCTTGTGTACTACATGTGCCGATGACGTGGTTGCCGGCTCGTTTAGCCAGTTGAACAGCCCAGTTTCCTACACCACCTGCAGCTGCAGTGACCAGAACGGTTTCTCCAGAACCCATCTCCCCTACGACCTCGAGGCCGATGGATGCGGTGCAGCCCGAGTTGATGGCACTCATAGCATCTGGAGAAACATTTGGAACTTTGACAAGCCGCGATGGTTCCCGATATAGGTACTCGGTGTAAGCGCTCCCTAAATAGGGCGACACGACCAGATCACCGACTTGGAAATCCTTCACGCCCCGCCCTACAGCAACAACCTCACCTGCAGATTCACATCCCAAGTCGTAGGGGAAGTTCGTGTCGGAGAAATAGACCCCACCACTGATATTGATATCGGACGCGTTAACTCCCCCAAAGTGGTTCTTGACAAGAACCACATCATCTCCAGGGTCGACCAGTTCTCTTTCCACGACTTCGGCGATTGATCGGAAATTCCGGGAAAAACTGTTAGCCACCAGTTTCTTGAATGTTGCAGTCATCAGATTTTCCTTCTTAATGGGCCATTGGTTCTTGTGTCATTTCTAAGACGAGCGCCAAACTTGCAAACAGAGAACTGTTGGACACCTAACTGCTCAGTCATTTAGAGCAGATCTGTTGGTGATGTTGCTACAAATCAGCTGGGAGACTGGTGGCACCCCGCACTGGTGTATTAGATGCGACGTCTTCCAGATAGTTCGAGGCCAGAACTTGGTAGAAGAATGAGACACACCGCTCGGAGATTCTCCACTGTTTGTCGACCCGTCGATAGACATCGTCATACCTAACGGCAGCCAGCCTCACTCCCAGTTCAGGGTCTTGGGCAACTCCCTCAGAGTGACCGAACTGCACCCCAGTTGCCCGGTCATGGTCTCTCGCGTCGAGATCCACGGTGTGGCCATGTTGAGTGTGCAGACTTCGTTTAGAAACCTCGCTGAGTTGGTTGACGAAGAAGTCAATAGTTTCGTCAGCACCGTTCAGGTCAAGGCCTCCATTCTTAAAGTAGAACCTGATGTCGTCAGTGAGTATCAAACGCAGACCTTCACCGTCTCTACGGTCGACACAGGTTCCGTAATGGACCGCAAGCTCTCTAATACTCTCCTTGTCCTCTAGTTGCCGAACACGATATTCAATATCGTTTTTCTGACTTGAGTCCATGCTTTGCCTTTCAAATGAGATTTGTTTTCCCTGGTAGGGAGCATTAGTAACTCTCTAAAGCAAGCGAGTCGATTTTGGTTAAGGCAGACCAGCTCCAGGAACTTCGACGCGCAGCGTCTCGATACGTCCGTCCTCAGTTTTGCCGGTTTGCTTTAGGAGAGTGACATTCTCTACGGAACTGGTTGTCATAAAAAGTGTTCTGCGATCTGGCCCACCAAGCATTGGCGCTATAGCCCACCGTCCTGGAGTCTCTATGCGGTCTGTGATCTCACCACCTGGCAGGACACGAAGGAATTGGCCATCTCCGTAGTGTTCAGCGTCTAGAGGTGGCGAACCTATCCAGGCGGCACCTTCCTCGTCGAGACACAGGCCGTCTGGAAAGACATCAGGCAGTTGAGCAAACAGTTCAGCAGATACGAGAGATCCATCCGGCTCTATTGAGAATGAACGGATCGCCTCCCCCCTAGTTTCATTGACCACAAGAGTTTGCCCATCTGGCGTGATTGCCATACCGTTTGGACCTCGCATGCCCTCTGCGACCAATCGGGCTTTTCCATCTGGTTCAACTAGGGCCACGTTTTTTAAGTCGGTTCCGACGTAGGCGTAGCCTTCGTAAGTCACGACCATGTCGTTCGTAAGTTCGCTAGCAATTTTTGTCAAGTCGGCATGGACCGTGGTTTCGCCTGAGGCGATTCGATAGATGCGACGTTCGTGCATGACCGAAACGAGCAATGAGCCGTCGGGCATAAATCCGAGTCCGCTCGGATGATCAAAATGAGCGACGTGTTGCGTGTTCCCGTCTAAATCAACGGACATGACTTTGCCGCCCCACATGTCGGAGAACCAGAGGCGGTGCTCGTGCCAGCGGGGTCCTTCACCGAAGAGAATTCCTTCGAGTAGGACGGTGGGTTCTGGATTACTCATTAGAGAGAAATAACTTGTGAGGATTGTTGATCTGTCTGCCAGCGCAGGAAATATTTTTCGAATCTGCCGATCAAACCATTGAAGAGCAACGCTATGAGGGCCAGAACGAACACCATCGCAAACAGGCCGTCGTAGTCGAGCATGTTGGCTGATGTAATTAGCCGTTGGCCGAGCCCTCGCTTTGAGGCAAAGATTTCGCCGAATATTGCTCCCTGGATGGAAATAATCGCTGCCAATCTCAGTCCACCAATAATGGCAGGGCTAATTGCCGGCAGTGTCACCTTGCGAAACAACTGGATATTGGATGCTCCCATTGTTCGGGAGACCATAAGTAGATCAGGATTTACGAGGGCGACAGCCGCCTGTGTCGGTACCTGAACGATAAAGAATGAAATGCTGACAACTAGAACGACCTTGGACATCTCGCCGACGCCATAGACCACAAGGATCAACGGTAGAAAGGCGATTTTCGGCATTGCATTTATGGCGATGATAAATGGCCCAAAAATCTTGGACATCCTATGAAAACTACCGAGGGCGAGCCCGGCGATAATGCCAAGAACCGATGCGATAAGGAACCCGACCATGGCCTCTTTGACTGTGACCCAACAATCTGACCAGAACAAACTCTCGGGTAGATACTTAGATATGTAATCCCAGGCACCGCCCGGCGATGCCCGAAAGACTTGGTTGACATTAGGGAAGGGTTGAATACCAAATATAGAAATGGCTTCCCAGCCATTCCATATTGTCTCTGACCACCAAATCCACCAGATGGCAAGTACCAGAGCGATACGGCCGAGTTGGACCGGAATGTCGATCTTGCGTATCCGGTACTGCCAGATTGACTGGCTAGGGAGCATCGCCCTGATTTCTTCTTGCGAGATCGGAGAAGCAGCGGCAGTAACTTCGCCTCCGCCCATATCGGCTTCGCGTGGAAATTCGTCAGACGATTTCATCACGCAACTCCCGCCAGATCCGATGTTCAGCTTCTTTAAATTTCTCGTCAAACCGCAACTCGTCCAAGACCCGTGGTCGTGGGAGGTCAATGATGGTGTCGGATTTTATGCGACCCGGCCTTGCTGTCATAACGATTACCCGGTCAGCCAGAAGAACTGCTTCTTCGAGGTCGTGGGTGACGAAGATGACTGTTTTGCCTTCGCTTTCCCATAACTCAATAAATTCGGCTTGCACAGTGAGGCGGGTCTGAGCGTCTAAAGCGCCGAACGGCTCGTCCATTAGCCAAAGATCTGGGTTTAGAGCGAGAGTGCGGGCAATGGCTACACGCTGGTTCATTCCCTGACTTAGCTGCGAGGGAAACGAATCTGCGAAATCTTCCAGCCGCAGTCGCCGCAGCAACTCTTTCGATTTGGTAAGGCGTTCATTCTTAGGTACACCTTGGATTTCCATACCCAATTCAACGTTCTTACGGGCGGTCCGCCATGGGCTCAACGCAGATCGGGCCAACATGTAGCCAATATCGTCACTTGGTCCTGTTATCTCCGAGCCGTAACGGCGAACCGAACCTTTGGTGGCTGGTATCAGGCCAGCCAACATGTTGAGAATTGTTGTTTTTCCACAACCTGAAGGTCCAACAACAGCTACAAACTGGCCCGTTGGAATAGTGAGGTTGATGTCGTGAACTGCGAGTACCGCTTCGTCCGCAGGGTGGTCTCCGCCGAAAATTAGCGAAACGTCTTCAAGTTCCACCGCAGCTTTTTCATTGTGCACTAGCCCTAATCCGTTGTGCTAGTTCTCAGCGCCAAGGTAGGCATCGATGACCGCAGGGTTTACCTGAATCTCATCAGCAGAGCCAGTCGCTATTTCCCGCCCAAACTCAAGAACCATAATTCGTTCGGCTATTGCCATGATGATGCCCATGTCGTGTTCGATCATGAATACCGATGTCCCGTATTCATCCATTATCCGATAAACATAGCGAACCATTTCCTGCTTTTCTTCGGCGTTCATGCCGGCCATAGGCTCATCCAGCATCAGCAGATGGGGATCCATGGCGAGTACCCGACCGAGTTCCACTCGTTTCTGGATTCCGTAGGGCAGTTCGCTGACCAACTCGTCTCTTACGTCTTCTAAGTCGAGGAGTTCAACGATGGCTTGACATACTTTTCTTGCTTCAAGTTCTTTTTTTACTGCTACTGATGTGAACAGCCCATAGTGGAGGATGTTTGTTCGCTCATGCATAAAACGACCAAGCATGAGGTTGTCGAGGACGGTCTGGGCGCTGAAGACGCCAAGGTTTTGGAATGTTCGTGCTATCCCCATCCGAGAGATCTGATGGGGTCGATAGTTGAGGAGCTCGGTTGTTTCGCCGTTGCGCTGACAGAACTTCACTGAAGCCCCTGGTTTGGGTTCGTAGATCCCAGTGACTGCATTCACCAAGGTTGTCTTGCCAGCCCCATTTGGACCGATGAGAGCAAACAGTTCTCCTGGGCTGACTTCAAACGAGAGGTCATTGCAGGCGATGACACCTCCAAACTGAACCGTCAGATTTGTCACTTGGAGGATCGGTTCTGTTGTCATCGGTTCACCTCGCGGCGGATAGCTGTGTACGCCTCTCGGATGTCCCCGCCACCACCCATATAGAGATCTTGGACCTCTTGATTCTCACGGAGCTCCGCGCTGGGTCCTTCGAGTACCACTTCTCCAACTTCGAGGGCGTAGGCGTACTTGCTGTGTCGCAATGCGATGCGAGCATTTTGTTCAATGGCAAGTACAGCGACGCCTTCCTGGTTAATCCGATCAAGCAGAAGGAAAAGATCCCGAACAATTAAGGGAGCCAGACCTAACGAAAGTTCGTCGCAGATGAGAAGCGATGGCTTGGCCATTAGTGCTCGGCCTACAGCGACCATTTGTTGCTCTCCCCCGGAAAGGAGCCCTGCTTGTTGGTGCTGGAGTGGTGGCAGCTGTGGGAAAAGATCGAATACCTCTGAAAGCGTTTCGCTGATTCCGGAGGTATCACGCCGTGAAGCTGCACCACATCGGAGGTTTTCGTCCACTGTCAGGTGTGGAAAGAGCATCCTTCCTTCTGGTACGTGGGCGATCCCACCGCGAACAATGCTCCGACTCTTTAACTTCGATATATCCTCGCCACCGAATTTTATCGATCCTGAAGTGCGCTTACCTTTTTGCAGGTAGAGAACACCTGAGATGGTCCGGACCAGCGTGGTCTTTCCGGCTCCGTTGGCTCCCAGCACCGATACAAAACCACCGTTAGGGACCTCAATCGACACGTTCTTGAGCGCCGGTATAGGTCCGTAGGAGACGCTGAGCTCATCGATACTGAGTGCGTTACTCATTGCGCTGCTCCTGCCTGCGAGTTCTGAAACTGCCGCAACAATCGATTTTTCGCTGCCTGCCACAATCCGGCAAGTCCATCGGGGCGCCAGACCAGAACGACAACAACCAGAATCCCGCGGATTGCCAAGTCAACTTCTCCGGCATAACGGCTGAAGAAATCAATGTCACTGATAAAGGGCAACTCTTCTCGCATCCATTCGAAGTACATAGGGAGGGCGAAGAAGAACACTGATCCGAAGATCGCCCCCTGAATCCCCATGAAGCCTCCAACGACGATGATGATGCCGTAGTCAAGGACCTGTTCAAGATTGAACGAATCTTCGCTTCGTGCCCGGTTGTAGTAGGAGAGCAAGCAGCCGGACACGCTGACCATGGCTGAAGAAAGTGCGAAGGCCACTAACTTCGACCGGGCGACGTTGATTCCAAGCAGGGTTGCTGAGATGTCCCGGTCCCGGACGGCTGCAAATGCTCGGCCTTCGCGACTCCTAATGACGTTCACGAGGAACAGCAGGCAAATTGTGGTGATCGTCAGATTTAGCCAGAACCAGCGGAACTGCGTGTTGATGAGGAACTCACCATCCTCTGGATTGATACCTGGTACCCAGTGCAGCCAAGAGGGGAGATTTGGAGCGTTAAATCGGACTCCACCGAAACCGAAGTAGTGGACTAGGTACTCCTTCCATCCAAGAAGGACAATGAAATGAACTCCGATCGTCGCCAGCATCAGGTAAAGGCCCCGGAGACGAAGCGCCGGTATCCCAAAGAGAGCGCCTAGAGCAGCGCCGGCCACTGCGGCGATCGGAAGGCAAAGCCAAAAGGATTGGCCCCATATGAGGCCGACATGTGCACCAACCATCGTTCCGATCATCAAGAACGCAGCATGCGCCATTGAAAGTTGTCCGGTGTACCCGGCAAGCAAGTTGAATGCGCCGGCTCCTAATGCGAACAGGACGATGTAGTTGACGATCCTGAACCAACTTGCCCATGGGAAGTCCATAGGAGGGTCAAAGTCGGTCCCAAGAATAAAAGGAATGGCCACGAGGCCCATGCATGTCATTGCCGTAAGTGCCCGCTGGTCTGGCCGGTGCCAGAGCTTGAGGGCAAGCCGCGGATTGTCGGGGTCGCGCTCAGCGGTGGACCACGCAAATTTTCCAACAACTATCAGCAGGATGAACCCAACCAAAATTTTCCAACCAGCAAAAGGGTTCCAACTGATGTTGTCAAGGATTAACGGGGAGGCAAGTGCAACTAGAAACGGCAGCACCCGGAGAGAAGCGGGAACACGTTTAACCGAAGAACTTCCAGAAGTAGAGGTGTCTGTAATAGTCATTTCGCTCATACCCGCTCCAAGTCCTTCTGCCCAAACAGACCGGTGGGCTTAAAGATAAGGACAAGAAACAAAATGCCAAAAGCCACAGGCTCACGCCACTTGGTACCAAGGTGCCCACCGGCAAGTTGCTCGATCACACCAACGATGAGCCCCCCGATGATCGAACCGCCGACAGAAGTAAACCCTCCGATTGCGGCAGCCGGGAAGGCGCGGAGACCAATCGCAGCAAGCGCAGGGTTAACGGAGGGCGTGAAGTGCCCGAGCATGACGCCACCCAGACCAGCGATGCCAATCGCCATTGCCCAGGTAAGGGCGTAGGCGCGGTCTGGGTCGATTCCGACACCGGCCGCAGCCTCGATGTTGCTGGCGACCGCTCGCATGTGCAAACCAGTGCGGGTCAGTGAGTAGAAGGCCAGGAAGCCGGCCACGGAAGCAGCCACTACGAGAAGAACGATGATGTCCACCCATCGGATGTTGGTTCCGGCAACCTCAATCGTTCCTGTGGGTAGGGCGGTCAGGTTCCCCTTTTCTAGTGGTCCAAACCTCATCTGAACCACTGCCCTAATCACAGTTGCAATCCCGATTGTTGCGAGGACAATTGCGAAGAAACCTTGTCCCACCATCGGTCGCATAATTCCGTAATGAATGACGAGACCAAACAAAGCCATGACAGCCGTGATGACAATGGTGCCAACAAAGAAGTTTGTTTGGCGTTCCATAAAGAAGGCCACTCCGAAATAGGAGCCCAACATCAAGAATTCACCAACGGCTAGATTCAGCACCGCTGTTGACTTCTCGACAAGAACGAACCCAAGCGCCACTACTGCGTAGATTGCGCCGAGGGCAAGACCTCCGACAACCAACTGAACGTTGATGCCAAAGTCAAAGAATGTTGACGCCAGTATTTCCATATAACTGAGCCCCGCTACCGATCAAATTGTTGTTTGTGTCGTAGTTCGTATTGCATGACCTACTGGTCAAGGTTGCCATGTTTTTGAGGTAATAGACATCTTCGCTTTGTAACTCTTGGCGTGTCCGAGTAGGTAGGAAAGCATACGTGTGGACGTTCGTCAAACAATCGTTTGGTAGATGGAGTGCCAGCAACGTTTTAGGAGAGCATTCCACCGTCGACCACTAGAACTGCACCCGTGATGTAGGAGGCCGCCTGTGATGCAAGAAAGGTGACTGGTTCGGCTACTTCTGAAGGGTTCGCCCAACGCCCGAGGGGGATCCGCAGGCCAGCAGATTCTTCCACTTCGGTTTTGTCGAATGCATCCCAGCCACTCGTATCGATGTAACCAGGCGCCACTGCATTGACCCTTACGCCACGAGGCGCCCATTCTCTAGCGAGTGCGCGTGTCAGAGAGTAGAGGCCTCCTTTTGCAGCGGAATAGGCGGTCATGCCGGGTAGGTGTCGGAGGCCGGAAATTGAACCAACATTTACAATGGATCCAGATCCTCGCTCTACCATCGACCTGCCGAAGGCAGTCGCAACGGCGAAAGGGCTTGTGAGGTTCAGGTCGATGGTCTTCGCCCACCCATCCAGATTGATGTCGAGGGGTTCGGCCAAAAAGCGCGCACCCCCGGCGTTGTTGACAATTATGTCGAGACCACCGGTCTCGAGTTCAAGGTTTTCAGCCGTTGTCGATAACTGCTCTGCATCAGTCACATCGCACGCAGCGGTCCGGATCACTGATCCTTCATGGCGCATGTTTGCAGCTATTTGTTCAAGGCGATCCGCGGATCTGGCAAGGAGTGTTATCGAGGCTCCCTGCCGGGCGAGGGCACGGGCGATGGCTTGGCCGATATCACCAGTTGCACCAGTCACCAGTGCTGAAAGGCCGTCTAGGCGAAAGGGATCCATTGCTAAACCCTGGCTTCTCCCAAAGACACCGGGAAACTTTCCATTCCTCGGCTAAGCATTGTCGGGACCCAATGAGGTTCTTCCTGGCTCGCTGAGAGTTGTGGGTAGCAAGTGAGTAATCGCTCTAGTGCTATCGAACCTTCGAGTCTCGCCAGCGCAGCGCCAAGGCAGAAATGGATACCGAATCCGAAACCAATGTGGTTGTTGGGCTCTCGTTCTATGTTGAATTGGTCTGGGTTGTGGAAGTGCTCAGGATCGCGATTTGCCGCGTGCTGGACCAAGTAGGCCATATCGCCCTTTTGGAGGGTCTTGCCCCGCAGAGAAAGGTCATCTGAGATGGTTCTGACCTCCATCTTCGACGGCCCGTCGTAACGTAGGACCTCCTCGACCATGGTCTTAGTCAGGCCTGCTGGGTTTAGTCGGTACTTATCGAGTTGCTCTGGGTTCCCTAAAAGGGCGTTTACACCATTGCCGATCAAGTTTGTGGTTGTTTCATGACCGCCGAACAGGAAGAGCACAAGGTTGGCGACAATTTCTTGGTCTGAAAGCCTGTCATCGCCCTCTTGGGCGGCGATCAGATTGCCAATGATATTTTCTTCAGGGTGCTCACGATGGAATCTGACTAAATCGCCGAGGTAGGCAGCTAGTTCCATGAGACCGTGCTGGGCCTTCAATCTCCGATCCTCAAGTCCGCGCGCGCCGAATACCAGCACCATGACAGCGTCAGACCATTCCTTGAAAATATCTCGGTCATTGGGTGGCACACCCATGATTTCTGCAATAACTACTGCAGGGATAGGGTAGGCAAACTCTGTGATGAGATCGATGGAACTCCGATCGGCTAGTTCATGGAGGGTTTCATCGACAACCTGCGTTGCCCTCACTCGCCAGGATTCAACAGCACGTGGTGTAAAGGCTCTGCTGACCAGTTTCCTCAACCTCGTATGGTCAGGTGGATCCCGAAAGACCAGCCAGTCCATCAAAACGTCGTACGTAGGCTGGCGTTCCTCTCTCTGCTCAGAGTTGAGTCGGTCTAGCGCAGGCTGGATTCTTGCAGATGAGAAGCGGTTTTCGCGCAGAGCCTCGGTCACATCGTCGTATCTGTGGATGAACCAGGCGCGGTATTTCTCGTTCCAATGAACGGGATCTTGTTCGCGCATCAGACGGAAATAAGGATGTGGGTCTTGGACCCGGTCGGGTCGCAGGACCTCGTCATCGATAGTGGGACTCATTTGGAGGTAGAACTCCCTTGTACTGCGGGGGACTCAAGAACGGTTACTACACAGGCGTTTCCGTCGACCCCTGCGGTTCCACCACCCATAGTTTCGACAACTCCTAGTCGGGCGTCTGCTACCTGTCTTGGACCAGCCTCACCCCTTAGCTGCCACGCAATCTCTGCTATTTGGGCTAGGCCTGTGGCTCCTAGCGGATGGCCACGGCTGAGGAGTCCTCCCGATGGGTTGACCGGTTGGCTACCGCCTATTGATGTATGACCTGATTCAACGAGTCGTCCACCACCGCCTAGCTCAGTAAGCCCCAGTGCTTCGGTCGTGATGATCTCTCCGATAGTAAAAGCGTCGTGGACCTCAAAGACATCGACGTCTTGGGCAGATACCCCCGCTTGTTCGTAAGCGGCGCGTGAGGTGTCGGCGACGATCTGCCACCCCCACACAAGTTCTGAACGCTGGTCCCATAGGCCACCACTCTTGAGGGATGAAGACCGAACCCGAACCCCTCCTGGGGTTCCAGCAGGCCGTAAGACCGCGGCGGCGGCTGCATCAGCGATTGAACAACACTGGAGAAGGGTCAGGGGAGAGGAGATCATCGGGCTTTCGAGCACTTCGGTGATAGTCGGGGTTTTCTGGTGTTGGGCCCGGCTGTTGTTCTGTCCATGACCGTGGTTCTTAACGGAGACAGCTGCGAGTTGTGAGTTGGTTACGCCAAATTCATGTTGGTATCGCGTGGCAGACATCCCATACAGCGCCGGCATTGCAAAACCCTGTGCTCCTTCCGGATCGGACAGGATGGGAGGGATTGCGCCAGAGAAGGAAGCTGTCATGGTCTCGATTCCTAGGGCAAGGACTGTTTCGTATCGTCCGGTAGAGATGGAAGCACAGCCCTCATGAAATGCCGAAGTCGAACTGGCGCAGGCGTTCTCGATGGTGATTATGGGGACCCCGTCGATACCAAGTTGCTGGAGAGATCGAGTCGCTACCCCGGGATCACCGAACACTGTGCCGGCAAAGACAGCGTCAATTTGTTTTGGATTAATTTTTGCATTGAGGATGGCTTCACTAACTGCTTGCCAGACCAACTCTCTGGCCGGAATGTTTGGTTGCTTACCAAAATTTGTTGTGCCTACACCGGAGATCGTTGCGATTTCAGTCATCGCTCATACCTTCGTTGTCTGACACTTGTGCCTTGTCGGGTAAGGCGACGAGGTCCCCAAGAGTATTTTTCCCACTTATGGACACCTTGTCCCCCGGTAATGGTGGCAATCCATCACCTATCTCCACGTGAACAAGGATTCTCGGACCTTCATCTAGGTCAATGTATGCCAGACAAGTGGGTGGGGGCCTTCCGGGCACGGGGATTTTGAGCACGGTGGAACTAAAGACCGTCCCCGCTGGTCCAAATCGACAGGACATGACGCTATTGACCTCGCCGCAGGAACAAATCGGAGGAACGTAGACGCTGGCCAGTCCACAGGAACTGCAACGACCTCCTAGGAGAAGAAACCGATCGCCCTCCTCTACAAGGTTGGGCCGAGGGTCGGCAGGCATTGGCGCTCTCTTGGCAGCCCCAGAACCTCCCATAACGACACACTACCAACCGGTTGGTTGATCTGCGATTAAGGTACTTTAGGCACCGTTGGTAGCCGTTTTTAGTCGGTGGGCGGGCTAACAGTTGCTGTTGCCACTGCAGGAGATTTTGATGATCAAAAGTAATCAGATCGAGATTTACAAAGTGAAGAGGGTGTGTTGCTAAGCGAAGAAAAGCTCAAAAGCAGAGTGGGCTACCAGTTGCCAGGTGGCGAATATCTACTGGAGCCTTACAAGAATTGGCTGACCAACGACGTAGTTGGCGCACCCAATGACCAAGATGCCTTCGCCCATCCCATGTTCTGCTACTACGCAGCACTGAACACAATGGGGATTTCCCTGGAAGAACTTTTCGCCCTCTTCGATGCGACTTCTGCTGATGGAGTGATGTTTGGCGAAGCCGAGATTGACATCAAGAAGCCACTGACTCCGGGATCGACCTACTCCATTTCTGGTCAGGTAACGGGAGTCCAGCGCAAGAACAGCAAGAAGTTGGGGATCTTTGACCTCGTTGACTTCGAACTCAGCCTGCATGAGGGCAAAGAACTAGTAGGGGTTTCAAGAAACTCTTTTGTATTCCCTCGAGAGTTAAACAATGGCAACGATGAATAACCCAAAAGTTGGTTCCAAGTTTCCGCCGTACGAAGTGGGGATAGTCGACGCGGAGAAGATGAAAACCATGGCTGTCCTGCTGCAGGACCCCAACCCGATTCATTGGGACCTAGATGCTGTAGAGAACCTGGGGTTGGGTGATAAACCGATCAACCAGGGTCCCAACAACATGGCCTATGTGGTGAATGCGCTCGTGAGTTGGATCGGCGATATCTCGGGTTTCAGAGGATTGAAGGTCCGATTCATCGGGAACGTCTTTGCTGGAGATCGGCTCACGGTAGTTGGAACGATTACTGGGGTCGATCAGGTCGAGGGTCGCGACCTGGCTACATGCGATGTTCAGTTGATGCGTGGGGACACCTCGGATGGCGACATAGTGATGTCCGGACAGGCATCTGTTCTTCTTCCCGAATAATTAGGGTCGTTAGTAGCGCCAGCCTTCCTCGAGCGGCCACAGACGCCTGCCGAGAATGTCTTCCACGCATGACAGACCAGCGCGAGCCGCTCGGTCTATACCGATACCACGTGACTGGAACGTCTCGCTCGCAAAGTAGAGGCCCTCAACGTTTGGGGCCTTCCAGTGAGGACGGAACTTGCCGACGAGTCCGGGTTTCTGGATGACACCAAAGGAAGGTTCAAACACGTACGTGCGGCGTTTGAAAACGTTGTCCTCCAATCCAGGCCACATGATTTCCACTTCTTTTTCAAACTCGGTGAACTTCGCTCTGACGAACTCCTTGTCCCGTCCTCGATTAAATTTGTGCAGCATGGCGCCCATCACATAGAGGTATTTGCCTTCGGGTGCAACTGAAGGGTCAAGAGCGGTTTGTTCAAACATGAATCCACTCGTTCGACTTATTGGCGCGTGAAGCCATGTCGCGATTTCTTGCCGATCTAGTACTGGTATCGGTTCTTCGGTAGCTATCGAAAGGTGTGCGTATGAGACACGCCAACGATCTTGGGCGAGGGTTTTAATTTGGTTCACATACCAGTCAGGCAGATGGCTTTCTGAAACCACGTCGAGCACGTTCCAGACCGGGAGAGTGGAGATCACCACTGGAGCAGTCACGGTTTCATCATGGAAGATCTCGTTTTGCAGAGACGCTCCACTTCTCGGTAGACAAACCCCGCGAATTGACCCATCTTCGATCAGTACGCGACTAACTGACCGACCAAGTTCAACTACCCCGCCGTTGTTGACAACAGCGTCGCGTAGTTCGCTGAACAAATTGTCCCAGCCACCCTCGGGCCAGAATGAATAGGCAGCCGTCCGCTTCTCTTGATAGTGCATCTTCCGGTTGAAGAGGTTGTCGCTCGCTGAGTGATCCCACCAGTCTTCGGTCATGCACTCCATCACGGTGATGAACTCAAAGAGATCGATCACGCCTTGGTTGCTGGTGTGTTTGCTGAGCCAGCTGCGCATAGGCAGGTTGTCGAGGCCGTCTAGTTCTTCGTAGGGGGTTTCTAAAAGAGCCTGGATTACCGCTTTGAGTTCGTCTCTGTCTCCAGCGCCGGCGTATCTGTCGCGAATGGACCCCCACGTTTCCGAGTCGTGGTTCCAGACCGGCATATCTGTGTTCGAAGGCCCATGCCCAAGAGTCATGCCGAGGTGCTCAAATATCTTGGTAATTCCAGAACCCGGGTCCTCTAATAGATGGGCACCCAGGTTCAGCCTGTAGCCCTCATCGTCGGTGGCCATACCCCGCCCTCCGAGGTAGTTGCTCCTATCAAGAGCTAGAACCCTTTGTCCTTCCTTGGCGAGAAGTGCTGCTGACGCCAGGCCTGCTGCTCCTGCGCCGATCACAATTGCGTCGAAGTCGCTCAATTCACTGTCTCCTGTATCGCCAGATGTCTTTAGAGTAAAGACTGTTGCTTTGCACGCAAATCAGAACCAATTGTCTCTCTAATGTCTCTCTAACTTCACGAAATTCGAGGCCCATCATGATTGTAGGAGTCCACCACGTAGCTATATCGACACCTGACTTAGATCGTCTTGTGTCTTTTTACTGCGACAATTTTGGGTTCGAGGTGAGCTATCGAAACGCGTGGAGAGAAAACCTAGCTATCGACCAACTCGTGGGTCTTGATGGTTCGGTAGCTCGGGTGGCGATGCTTCGTGCTGTCAACACACATATTGAAGTGTTCGAATATGCGGCACCAGCACCGGCCGAAGCTTCAGTAAATCGACCTGTCTGCGATCACGGATATACCCATTTTTGCCTGGAGGTAGAAGACATTGAGGAGGAGTACCAGCGCCTTATGCGCGGTGGCATGAGGTTCCATTGCCCACCCATTTCCACCGGTAGTTCCGGGAATTTTAGAGCCGCCTACGGCCGTGATCCGGATGGCAACGTCATCGAACTAGTCGAACACGGAGACTCTGAGAGTCCAATGCGTCTTGAAACTCTTACAGGAGGTATCGCAGATCATTAATTATGTAGTCTCTTTGTGTCGCAAGTTGCTGAACACACGATGACTTACTCCACTGGTTTCGTAGAGTTTGCGTTTCAGATGTCCCAGCGGTAATTGGCCATCCATCAGGTCAGATTGCTAAGGAGAGCCAGAATGACTAGCGGCAGCGTCAATTTTGATGACTCATATCTTCTACTTGGTCCAAGTCGAGCGTCCACTTTCGCTGACAGTCTCGATGAAGCTGGCGCACGCTGGAGCCATACTGCTTTAGCTTTTCCTCACGAGCGCGCTACCTACCCTGAATTGGCTTCACGCACCAACGATCTAGCGAAGGGTCTCGTTGCCCTCGGTGTTGGAGCAGGAGAAAAAGTTGGGGTACTGATTTCACAGGGAGTCGATTATTTTGCTCTCATTTTTGCAATCGCCAAAATTGGGGCAATCTCAGTTCCCCTTAATCCAAGATTCAAGGCCAAAGAATTAAGACACGTCATTGCTAATTCCGACATGTTTGCACTCGTCGCCGCAGACCATTTGCTGGAGATGCCAGATGTGCTCGACATGTTGGAAGAGACGCTGCCATCGCTTGTGTCAATTGGGAGTACTGAGTTGCACCTCGAGGAAGCTCCACTCTTAAGAAGGGTTGTCATCACCGGAGAGACTTCTCGTAATTGGACCTTCGATTTCAACGATCTACTACATACGGCTGAGTCCGTAACAGACCAAGTGGTTCTCTGCCGCAGTGCTGCAGTAGCAATCCGGGACACGGCAATCATCATGTACACGTC
>JAQWTI010000035.1 GCA_029242745.1 Acidimicrobiales bacterium
GTTGACGAGAATTTGCCCGGGCGCCGAATTGGAGACTTCTGTCGGTCAGCGGGCCGCCAGATCGAAACACACTTGTCAGAACACAGGTGGTCCAAGAGTTGCGCAATCCAGTACGAATACCTTGATTTAATTGGACGGGAACCAGACCCGTACATGTGCGAGTGACCGCCTCTCTCAGCAGCCATACCGGCAGCCAAAGGGGTGGCACACACTAGATCCCCTTGGTGAGTCGGCCAGGTCTCGCAAGCCGTTCGCGTAAATCGCACCACTCGCAATCGATGTCGGATTTCGCGCCGATCGGATCCGCTGTGATCTCGCAGATGGTCTCAAGGAGGCTGATGAACCATTCGTGGTCGTATCCGACAGGAACCCAGGTGGTTGAGACCAGGTGTGCGAGCCCGCGATCGGTTGGACTCATCGATTCGGGCGTGACAGCCAGAATTCCCATACCGGCGACATCTCGGGTGCTCCCGCTGACCGGGTTGGTCAGTGCCCAGTGATAAGCCGACATTTGCGGTCGGAACCTCGCAGCGGTGTGCTCATTGGGGAAACCCGACTTGAAGTCAACGATGAGGACCCGATTGTCAGAGAGTTTGACGATCGCGTCGGTCCTGCCTCTGATCGTTAGAGCGACTCCCTCGTGTTTGAACGGCCTTGACATCACCCCAGAGCCGTTCCGGATCACGCCTGCGGGCAGATCAGCCGAGAGGCAAGACGTCGACTTGCCCTGGAAGAAGTCCCGCTGGTGCCGATCGAGCTGTGCACAGACCTTCCCAAGACCAGCCGAGAATCGCCGTGGTAGTGCTTCTCCGTTGAGCGCCTCAGCGAAACAACGGTGACAACCGCCTAAGTCTCTGTTCAGGCTCCAAGGGGGAACCCGGATGCTTCTTTCAGTCATCTAAGAGGTAACGCTCGGCGAGAGCATGGCCATCTTCGAGGTCCTGTTCATAGTCGTCGTCCCACGTGTCTGGGCACGTTTGATCCGGTCTCCTGGTCGGAAGTTCATCAACTGGCATATCGGTTCTCCTTCTCTTTCTTCTGCGGTCAGCATTCCGGCAAGGCCAGTTTGGTTCGCTTTGTGTCATTCGTCGTTCACGCCTCAACCAAGGGGCGTTCAGCACTCCGATGACTTGTCGTCACCGATGGGGACCTGAGTCGGTAGACCTCATCTGCACTGGAATAGAGCTGCCAGGAGGTGCTGCCGGCTCCGGCGATTACCAGGGTCCGAACCTTTGAGCCACTGAGTTGATTGATCAGGGCATCAAAGATGTGGTCACCGCTACCAACGACGACACGGGTGTAACGGTCTTCAACATGGTTGGGCACAGCCGCAAGCAGCAACCGGTCGGCGGCACTTTCACCCCATGCGCACAACTTGCGGCAGGGAATATCCGCCAACTGAAACATCATGCGGGACATCAGTTTCGGATTCGAGGCGATCACCACGGAATCACCTGACTGCCAGCCCGCCGTTTCCAAGTACTGCCAGAACACTCGAGCTGCTTGATCACCTGTAACGAGCTTCGGTGGTTGGTTGAGGAGATTCTCAATGTCCACTAGATGGAGTGTGCGACCCAGACATTCCATTAGATGTGTCCCTCACTTCGGGGGGCTCTACCCAACACAAGACGCAGTTGATGCACCCAAGGCGGGAGTACCCGCTGTGGTACTGGCGCAGGGGGTAGACGGGATCCTGGCTTCGCGACAACCCAACCATCTGGGTACCGGCACACCTCAACGGTGAGTCCGTCAGCTGAGACGGTGCATTTGTCGCCCACAATCAGCACTTGCCTGAGGTGCTCTGCCGTGGATCTGAGCTCCTCACCAAACGACTGTGGGTCGGTCTTTCGGGGATCAGAGAGTGTCAGGTGGGCTTGGAATGGTGTCGGCTTTGCCATACCGCCGATTAAAGCGCGCCGGAGTGTCGGACGCAACCTGTAGACCCCTACTGTTATACCCTACTAACTCAACGTGTTTGACTAATTGACCCTTACCGTTAGAATGTGTCCGAACTACGGTATTGACCGGAAGTAATTAACCTCTAAGCCACTGCTAAAATTCCACTACTCTCCACTACTAGGAAACCCGGCAGGATGGCGAAGCCACCAACGAATCCCCCAGAGATCGATTACCAAACCGGCCTGGACGCCGCCGCATACCTCGCTACTAACCGTCTACGCAGCCGCAAGACGCAGGTTCGGAGCGCCTTCTTTCTCCGAGCGGGTAAAGACGCGCCACTCCCCCCCGCCACTGAGCTGCTCAAGAACCGGTCCCATCATGGTCTTCACCTAAAACTTGCCCTCTTCTATCTTTGGGCTGCTGGAAGCGAAAGCCCTGACCCTCGAACCGGTGATGTCCACACTGTGCGCGGTTTCTACGACAGTGATGTCGCAGAGCTCTTTGGTTTTCCCATTACTGACGTAAATGGAAAACGCCGGATCGCGAACGCTAGAAAGCGCCTGGCCGGGCTGCGTCCGCCTGGCCAGCCGTCGTTGGCTGAAACGCCCAAGTCGGACGAGGGTGAAGTCCGGTTGCTCGATATCGAACCCCGAGAGGGGAGGACCCCGATTATTCGCCTACTCAAGGAAGACGGATCCGGCGAGAAATATTGCCCGCCCGGTGCCCCAGGATCCGGCGGCAAGTATTACAAGTTGCCCGTCGAGTTTTGGACGGCCGGCTGGCATCTTCACCTCTCCGGGCCTGCCGTTGTCGCCCTACTTGTTCTGGCACACCAGAAGGAACTTGCGAAAGCCAACAAGCCGTCGTCTCCTCACCACAGGGAGCTATGGGTTAACCCCACTCTTCGCGAAACACGCTTCGGATTCTCGGAGGACACTTGGTACAAAGGTGCCAACGAACTTGTGGACTTCGGACTTGCCGATCGCATCACAAAGGTGATCCGCGAGCCGTTCCAAGACGAGAGCCGAAGAATTCGCCACACGTACCTGTTCGATCTGGCGAATTTGCGTGTTGCAAGCCCTCCCGACCCTGCTTTGCTGATTCGCGAAGAACGGAAGGCGGCAGAAGCCCTCTAGTGGGGACGCGCTCTCTCACATTGCGTTGCACACTTCGTTGCACAGAATGCACATCGCCCATTCGAGGCTCTCCGAGTTGTGAAGGCTCCCCCACTTATCGGGTGAAGCCTCCCCCACGAGTCCCATCGGACCCCTGTAGTCACACGGGGTAACGAGAACTGCGAACACGCCACCAAGGCGTGTTCGCAGTTTCTGCGTGCACGTGTTCGCAGTTTCGAGAAGGCAGCGCTTTTGGCGCTGCCTTTTCGGGTTTTCGGCGGTTGTGTGGCCTCTAGCGGGCTGGGGTCGCCGTGTCCGGGGGTTCGACCGTTGTTGCTTGGCCTAGGTCACCGGTGTAGGGGCGCGTCGATGCCGCCCCGTTGGGGCGGCGGGATTCGACGGGGAGCGGTCGACCTAGGGGTCGGAGTTGGTGTCGGTCTTCGCTCCGGGGAGGTCCTCGTAGCGGCGACGGCGGTTCTTGCGGGCCTTTCGCTTGGCCGAGACCGGTTCCTGGGGCGACCTGCCCGAAGGTGCCGAACCATGGATATCACTACGACCGAAACTCTGCCCGGACGCCGGATCACAGCCGTGAAGGGTGTGGCTGTCGGCTCCACAGTCCGGACAAAAAACATCGGTAAGGACATCGGTGCAGGCTTGAAGTTACTCGTCGGCGGTGAGCTTAAGAGTTATTCAGCCATGCTCGTCGAAGCGAGGTCTGAGGCGCTCTCCCGCATGGAGGTTCAGGCCACTGAAATAGGGGCCGACGCTGTGGTCAACCTCCGATTCATGACGTCAACTGTTGCCTCTGGCGCATCCGAGATCCTCGCTTACGGCACAGCTGTCACTACAGAGCCTGTCTGATCTACTTTTCTAGCGCGTTCTAAGTTGGAAAAAAGAGGAAGTTGCCTGATCTAACTCATACAACTTTTTGTGGGCTTGATCATGTTGATGTATGTGACCTTTTGCCTGGTTAAACAGAAGACCTGGATTCGCAAGGTCTTCGCGCGAAGAACGAGAGAGGAATACCCGAAGGTGTTCACGTTGAACACGATCGATGGAGCGCTGATAGCAAACTGGCTAATTGCCAGACTGCTCTTAACCAGCTAGTTCTCCATGCGGTTCTTGACGGTTGGCACCTTTGAAGCCTCCCCCACTTCTCGCTCGAGTTTCGCTGCCTGGTGCAACTCACTGGGATAGCGCACAGCGGGACTCGATGGGATCCAGTTGACCTAAAGGCCGGTTGTGGTCCTCGCCGTCGTGGTGCGCAGATCTTCACCAGGACAGCGACGAAGTCGTGGGTCCGCTACCCGTCGAAGACGACGATGCTGCGGCCGAGGGCGCCAGAACGCATCTCGTCGAATGCGGCATCCACCTCCTCAAGGTGGATGTGCCGGTCCACTACCTCGTCGAGCAACAGACGCCCCTCGAGGTAGTGATCGACAAGGAGCGGCATGTCCACCCGGAACCGGTTTGAGCCCATATTGGAGCCTTGGAGTCTCTTCTCCATAAGGAGTTGGGCTGCCTCGACCTGCATCATCTGACCCTCAGGAACCATGCCGATAACCGTGGCGGTGCCACCAGCCCGCAACATGCGGAACGACTGCTCAGCGGTTTCGCTACGACCCAGCGCCTCAAATGAATATTCGACTCCACCCTTGGTCAACTCCAGCACGGCCTCGACCGGGTTCTCCCGGGAGGCATTGACCACATCGGTAGCGCCGACCAAGCGGGCCAAATCCAGTTTGGCCTCGGTTACGTCAACAGCGATGATGCGCCCGGCACCAGTGATGGCGGCGCCATTAACCACCGACAAGCCGACACCACCGCAGCCGATTACCGCCACGCTGGCCCCTGGGGAAACTCGAGCGGTGTTCGTGACGGCACCGAAGCCGGTCATCACGGCACAGCCAATCAGAGCGGCTCGGTTTAGCGGCATCTCGTCACGCACCTGCACTATGGCGTTCTCGTGCACCAGCATCTGCTCTGCGTATGCAGATAGTTCGTAGAGCTGGGTGACCGGCTCGTCGTCGAGAGTTAACCGAGACGGGTCATCAGGGTTGCGCCGCACGGACGGACTCGTACATAGATAGGGGCGGCCTCCAGCGCAATCAGCGCAGCGTCCACAGAACACCGACATGCAAGTAATCACCCGGTCGCCAGGCTGCACGTAGGTGACCTCGGATCCGACGGCTTCAACAACCCCCGCGGCCTCGTGACCCAAGACAACTGGGAAGTCAATGCCATAGTGGCCCTCGATGAAGTGCAGATCGCTATGACAGACACCGCAGGCGGCGGTACGAACAATCACCTCATGCGGCCATGGGTTATCTAACTCGACGTCCTCAATGGTGAGCGGTTCACCCACCCCGCGCAGCACCGCTGCCCTCATTGATTCTCCTCACTCGTTTGTCAGCCCACCCTTAGGCTGGAACCCGTCAGTCGGGCGCAGTAAAAAGGTAACAAGCGAACTCTAAGCACACCTGATTGCACCTGGAGAACAATCAGCAGCCCTGCCCTACTAATCCGATAAACCTCTCTGAAGCCCTGGCGACGGGTCAGTAGTCAACCAAAGTTTCGATGACTTGCTTTCGTTTATGTTCAAAGACAAGTGAGGTTCGATCACCAACCACACCCTCGATGCTGGAGATGCGATCTAGCACCAAGTGGCGCAGATTGTCGGTGTCAGTAACACTGAGGTGAACGATTAGGTCATCGATTCCAGTAACGAGAAACACGCCAAGGGTCTCTGGAAGCGACATCAGACGCTCTATGGCCCTGTCAATGACAGGCCCAGTTTTGGGCCGAAGACGCAGAGTCACAATCGCCTGAATCGGTCGCCCGAGCGCTGCCAAGTCGACATCCGCGTGATAACCGGTGATTACACCCCGGTCCTCCAAAGAACGAATCCGATCCAACGTCGTTGACGGTGCAAGGCCCACCTCGTTCGCAATCGCCCTGTTCGTCTGTCGTGCATTCGATTGAAGTGCACCGATAATTTGTGAATCTGACCGACTTATATTTGACATTTGCTCTCTGTTTCCGTTGATTAAACGATATTTGAATATTGGATACAAATATATGAGATTATTGTCTACCAAAGAGCAACTCGTAGTCGCGCAGCGTCAAATAGGAGAACACTCATGACAACCGTCGACAGTTACCGATTGACCGACCGGTACCTGCAGGACCAAGGGACCAGCTTCCTGACTGGAGTTCAGGCGCTCGCTCGTGTACCTATTCAACAACTCCGAATCGATCGATTGGTTGGACTCAATACCGCAGCGTTCGTATCTGGTTACCCAGGCTCCCCACTGGGCGGCTTCGATCAGGAAATAGCGCGAGCTGCTGCTCTTGTTTCCGAACTCCCGATCGTTCACCAGCCGGGTCTGAATGAAGAACTCGGCGCCTCAGCCGTGATGGGCTCACAGTTGGCATCCGAGCAGCCTGATTTCAACTATGACGGAGTCTTGGGCATTTGGTACGGCAAGGCCCCCGGACTGGATCGCGCCACTGACGCCCTGAGGCACGCTGTATTTACTGGAACGTCACGTTACGGAGGCGCTCTTGCTCTAGTCGGAGACGATCCCTCAGCCAAGAGTTCGACATTGCCATCCAGTTCGGATGCTGCCCTCGTCGACCTGCACATACCAATCCTCTATCCGGGAGACGTGCAAGAGATCTTGGACTTGGGACGCCACGCCGTTGAACTGTCTCGATTAGCCGGAGTTTGGACATCTCTTAAGATCGTCGCTGCCGTAGGTGATGGAAGTGGTACCGCCGACCTAAACCTAGGCCGCACGATCCCAGTGATTCCCGACACGGTCATCGACGGTGTTGCCTACGAACACCGACCTGACGGAAACCTCATCACGCCACACACTCTCGAGCTGGAAAAGGACTTCCGGGAAGCTCGCGCTGAACTGGTTAGACGCTATGCGCTGGCCAACGGCTTGAACCGAACCACAGTAGACACGCCGGATGCGTGGATAGGGATAGTGGCTAGCGGGTTCACCTACTACGAAACGCTCCAGGCCCTCGGACGATTGGGGTTGACCACGCCCACTGAAATCGCTGCAGCCGGCATCCGTGTCTTCCAGATGCAAATGCCTGTCCCGTTCAACCCATCGGTCATCCAATTATTCGCCAAGGGGCTCGATGAAATTGTCATTGTTGAGGAGAAGAACCCCACCCTGGAATGGCTGGTCAAAGACGCCCTCTACGGTGGCCCAGACCAACCTGTAGTCGTGGGCAAGACCCATCCCGATGGGCGACCTCTCATGCGCAGCTGGGGGATTCTCGACGCCGACGCCATGGTCGACGGCCTCCGTGAGCGGATCTCCGCACGCGTCAGTGACCGACTAGTGCCAAAGCAGAAGCCTCGAGAGCGGATCATGATTCCACTGGCGGTGGAACGGTCCCCGTACTTCTGTTCGGGCTGTCCACACAACTGGAGCACCAAGGTTCACGAAGACGCCTTAGTTGGGGCCGGCATCGGGTGTCACATGATGGTGCTGCTCATGGACGAGGAACGGGTCGGGTCGACTATCGGCATGACGGCGATGGGCAGTGAAGGTGCCCCCTGGATCGGCATGTCACCGTTCGTAGATCGCCGGCACTTCACCCAAAACATGGGTGACGGAACGTTCTTCCACTCCGGACAACTCGCCATCCAGGCGGCAGTCGCCGCCGGCGTCACCGTGACCTACAAGATCCTCTACAACGGCACCGTGGCCATGACAGGCGGTCAGGACGCCGTCGGCGTGACCGGCGTACCTGAAATCAGCAGAATCCTGCTCGCCCACGGAGTCAACCAAGTGCTGGTCACTACTGAGGATCAGGACCGTTATCGGAGTCTTGAAATGCCGGTTGGCGTAAAGGTCTGGGACAGAGAACGCATGGTTGAGGCGCAGGAGGCTCTGGCAGCTGTCGACGGCGTAACGGTACTCATCCATGATCAAGCATGTGCTGCGCAGACCCGCCGACTCCGGAAGCGTGGCAAGGCCACAACACCGGACTTCCGCGTCGTCATCAACCATCGCCTCTGTGAAGGTTGTGGCGACTGCGGTGAAGTATCCAACTGCTTGTCTGTCCAGTCTCTAGCGACACCACTAGGCACCAAGACGACCATCGACCAAACGTCATGCAATCTGGACGCAAGTTGTCTGGATGGGGACTGCCCCAGTTTCATGACCGTCGCAGTCGACCCTGATGCCCCGGAGCCCGAAGTATCTGGACCCCACACAGAAACTGAACTCAAGACACCGGTGGCTATATCCAACACTGACATCGTCGACATCCGCCTCGCTGGGGTGGGTGGCACCGGTGTGGTCACCGTGGCCCAGATACTGGCTACAGCAGCCATGTTTGATGGTTACGAGGTTCGAGGCCTTGACCAAACCGGAATCTCACAGAAGGCCGGCCCGGTGATAAGCGACGTCAGACTGGCCCGTGGGTCGGAACTGACATCGAGTCTTATCAGCGAAGCCGGTGCCGACGTGATTCTGGCTTTCGACCTGCTCGTCGGAGCCTCCGACGACGTACTACACGTCGGGCACCCGGAACGAACCGTCTTAATCGCCTCAAGCACTGAGACGCCCACCGGATCCATGGTTGGAAGACACGATCACCAGCTCCCCAGTCTCAAAGAGCTTCTGGATCGTGCTGCACCGGTCACCCAGACCACACACAACAAGGTCGTCGACGCTGGTGCCGCATGTTTCGAGCTCTTTGGCGATACCTCTGCGGCCAACGTCTACCTATTGGGTGTAGCGATTCAAGCAGGTGTAATCCCGATTGCCCCCGTGTCAATCGAACGTGCCATAGAGCTCAACGGAGTGGCAGTCGAACGTAATCTTGCAGCATTCACAGCCGGTCGGGCCGCTGCAGACAGCCCCAGTGATACTTCGACAGGTCCCGGGACCGTCTCCGTCATCGTCGACGAACTCCCCACCGCACTCGCAGACCGCGTGACGTCACTGGACGCTCAAACCCAGTTGGGCCCTCTACTGGAGATGCTTGCTGCCGACCTCGTCGGCTATCAGAGCGACCGATGCGCGTCGACCTTCCTGGATCTGGTCGAGAAAACAGCAGTCAAAGAAAACGTGGTCGCGCCGGGATCAACAGAGTTCACCGAGGCCGTAGCACGCGGCCTCCACCACCTCACTGCCTATAAGGACGAGTACGAGGTGGCCCGCCTCCTTCTGGCACCGGAAGGCCAAGCAGCAGCCGAGGCAGTAGGCGGAGCGTCCGCAAAGGTCTCTTGGCGCCTCCACCCACCAGTGTTCCGGTCCTTGGGAATGGGAAAGATATCCATACCCATCAAACTTGGCAGGCCATTGATGAAGTTTCTCGCCAAAGGCCGCCGCCTCCGAGGAACCGCATGGGACCCCTTCGGTCGGACCGAAGTGCGTCGCTTGGAACAACTCTTGGTGCAGGAATACACCGCAGTAGTTCAACAGCTTCTTGCTGGCCTCACTGCTGAAAACCTCAGCAACGGAGTCAAAGTTGCCTCGGCTGCCATGCAGGTGAAGGGTTACGAATCACTCAAATTGGCTAGCGGCCGAGCACTCCTTCAAATAATTGAGGCACAGCAGCCGTCACAACAAAAAGTTCTCTAACAGCCTCTAGCGCGTAACCAGTCGACTAGAGCACCGACCACCACATGTGGCTGCTCAGGAAGCAGTGCATGGCCGGCATTAGCGACAGCCACCAACGATGCCCGTTCGCCCAACTAGTCGAGGATGCTCTGAGAGTTAGCAGGCAGAGCAATTACGTCGTCGAGGGGCTGTAGCACGAGTACGTCAGCCGATCCCGCCGTCCACCAGATCTCGATGTCATCTTTGGCCACGGCGCGACCTTGGTGGTAGGCCACCGCAGGGTGCCATCCATCAATCCACAGCGACGCGTCGTTGCCTGGTGCAAAAAATGCGGCATCTACTGGAGCGCGATGCTCTTCAGGCGACGCTGCGATGTCGAACACCCTGTGAAGGGCTGCCATTTGCTCGGGTGCTGCGGGCACTCTCCCGCTACATGCGAGGAGCACAACACTTTCGACAAGGCCTGGGTGCAACGTCGCCACGAGACGGACGATCCGATTGCCAAAGGCGTGACCGATTAGTGTTGCTGGGCCAATTCCAAGAGCTTCGACAACTGTTGCGGTGTCTTCTGCCAGGTCGCCCATAGACATGCCCTTGAGTGAGCCTGCACTACCTCAACACCTCGAGGCTCAGGAGCAACTATCTGATAGCCCTCAATCGCAAGACTCTGCCCCGACTGGTGGAAGTCCATAGCACCACGACCCATTGACGGGACTGCTACCACTGCTGGTTCGGTGCCAATGGATTGGACCTCGATTGGCCTAGCCGGTCCGTCCAGCACGACTGATGACCACCCCTTCCCACTACTCAACATTGGCCTGCGTCTCCTCAGGGGCATCTGTGGCAGGACTATCCTTAGACACGCCAATGATTATGTCATCGGACAGAGGTGGCAAAGCGACTGATCCAGTAGTCGAGATTGCACGCCATCGCACGAAATAATTGAACGACGAGAGTGTTTAGATCTCGGGAAGTTCTGGCGTTTTTAACGCAACAACAAAGTACCTAATCGCACCAACTGCGGGGATCTAGTTGTTTCGCCGACATGTACCCAACTTCCCAACAACACAAATGCTTAAACACCCTGCCATTTGTACATACTGCGCAGGTGCGAAAATCTGCAGCCGCTCTAGCGGCGATTACCCTGCTCGTCTCTTGTGGAGCAAGTCCGCTGCCAGAGTCAGACGGTGCAACAACTGCGGTCAAGACCCCTGCCATCTCTATCGTCTCGGCGACTACCGCTGTGGCAACCGCCAGCGTTGCCCCCGCAACTTCGACTATGGCACCCACCAGCGTTGCCCCCGCAACTTCGACTACGGCACCTGCTCCAGCCACCCCTGCGACCCCAAAAACTGATTGGGCTGCCATATTCGGAGCAGTCATTGACGACTGGCAGTCCAAGGGAGTACCGGTCATTCCAGGTGTCAGCGTTGCCGTGTTGCTCCCAGACGGCACCGAGGTTTTAGTGGCGCGAGGTGTAGCTGACCTCGTAGAGAAAACCCCGATCACTACTGGGGACTACTTCCGTATCGGTTCTATTTCCAAGAGCATCACGTCAGTCGCCCTGCTCCAGTTGGTAGCCGAAGGGCTCGTCGGCCTCGATGAACCAGCAGCTACGTACGTCGATGATCTTCTTGACGGTTACACCCTCGACAACATCGAATACGGGGACTTAGTCACGGTACGTCAACTCCTGAACCACACTGACGGCTTTGCCGAGTACGCATTCGATCTTGGCTTCTACCTGCAGACCTCAGAACGCTTGGACGAGGAGTTTGAGCCGAGAGAAATTATCGAGTGGGCTATCTCAAAGGGGCCACAATATGCACCCGGCACTGCGTACGAATACAACACTGTTGGTCACGTCGTAGCTGGGTTGGTAATAGAGGCCGTGACCGAGCAGCCCGTCCACGAGGTCCTCCGGGAAAGAATCTTCGCCCCATTAGGCCTTGAGGCCATTTACCTCCCTCCAGCAGAAGACCCTCCCCAACCGGTTGTTCACGGCTACGCGGCTTCCGCCCTCAAGGCTGCTCTTGACCTAATCCCCGCCACGGCCGCCTATCCCGACGCAGCGGTCGGTGAGGTCTACGACATCTCCGTCATCCCCCAGGAAGCAATTCGCTCTTCCGGGTGGACAGGAGGAGGCATCGAGGCCCAGGTAAGCGATGTGGCTCACATTTTTCGAGCCATGTTTGATGGCTCGCTAATGGACAGAAATACGGTTGCCGAGTTTCTGACGACCAGCGAGTTCAGCAACTATGCCCTTGGTATCAGCGTTGGCGAAGCCGACGTAGATACCGCGAGTAGTGCAGTTGAGTTGTCCGAGAGGGCCATTTCTTATTCTCACGGTGGCGGGGTACCAGGTTTCCGCAGCCACGCCGCCTACTACCCGGAACTCGACGTGGCACTAGCCATATCGACCAACGTGCTACCGGCTGAACCTGATGTTGGTGTGCTTGCCGACGCGCTTATCGCTGCAATTCTTGCGACGACAGATAGCGCCACCGGAGATAACTGCCAAACTTGCACTGGACCTTCCGTCGCTGCTGACTCTGGGGTTCCTGCAGGCCTCGACTCATTCCTAGCCCAGGGGCCCTGGGCAGTTGGCGTCCGCACGTTGCAACTGGACGACCGGCCGGTGGAGGTCTGGTATCCAGTCGAACCAACAGCGGTAGCAGGCCGCTCTACAGAAGTCGTTGACAGCATTGATCTGATCTCAGAACTTCTTCTACCTCTTATCCCTGGAGACCTGGGGGGAGCAGTCGACACTGGTGCCTACCGAAATGCACCCGCTGCGAGGGGCGGAGGGCAGTTCCATGTCGCTTCCTACAGTCACGGCAGCCCTGGTTACCGTCAGGCAGCCACATTTCTTACTCGTCACCTAGCCAGCCACGGGATCGTCACTTTCGCCGTGGAACATCTGGGTCGGAGCCTTACGACACTGTTGACGCCCCTAGCCGGGGCTGACTCTCCCACCGATGACGTATCCGACCTCCTCAATGCACTCGACCTAGTTGGTTCAGACGGAGAGCTCGGCCCAGTGGTCGATAGTTCAGAAATGGTGGTCATTGGACATTCAGCTGGTGCAAGAACGGCGGCTCTGGCCACTTCTGATGAAAGGGTGGCTGGAGTGGTTCTGCTTGCGGGAGTACCCCAACAACCTGAGTCTGATCGACCTTCTTTGATGGTGGTGTTCGAAAACGATTCGGTGATCGACCCGTTCGACAACTGGGTTCTCCACCAATCGCTGGATAACTCCACCTTCATGAATATCGCCGAGACTGGTCACGCCGCACCGACTGATGCCTGTGCGCTAATCCAAGATCGTGGAGGACTTACCGAACTACGCGAAGCCCTTGGTGAACGATTAGTTAGAGCCGGTGAGAACGGTTGTCTGCCAGAAGATGCTGATGCAAGGGCTGTTCAAGATTTCCTGCAGATCCTCATCACCGGCTTTGTTTCCGAGGTGCTGAGCCCTCAGAAAGGGCCTTTGGTCCTTACTGCTGATGTAGTAGATCTGGTGGACGGAGTTGAACTTCGAGGGTTCAACGAGTCACCTAGCGTCCTTCCTCAAGTCGAGAATAGCGATTAGAAGATGTTGACTAGAACTGCAAGTTGACACTCTCTCTTAGCGGAGATATTGAGTGCCGACGCGGCGGGACTTCTCAGCAAATAGTCAGAGGTCAGAAACCCACTGACTACTCGGAGATCCTCAACGAAAGGCTGCCTGCGTGAAGGTGACCGTGGAGCCAGTTCGTTCTAGGAGGTGCCATGAGTCTTTGGCATGGTCCACTTCACTGTCCGGACTGTTGAAGTCGGTGCCCCTTGCGCAATCATGAAACAGAGTGCCGTCGAGGATTGAGGATTCACTCAAGGACCCTCTTTCGACCATGAGTCGGAGGGCAGCCGCAGACCGAGTTGCCATAGCGTTGCCCATCACATCGGTATCACCCGGTCCCTCTATTGACTGTTTGGCATGACCCAGCATCGTTCCTACTGGGTCTGAAACACCGGTTAACTCACCAACAGTGATATAGGTGAAATAGTCGGCAGCACCCTCGACCACCCATACTGAATTGGAGTTGGGGTTTCGTTCCGCACTGTCGCGGCACGGCTCGTTGGCCAGGTCTTGCTGGAATGCGTGGTACAGCTCATGAACAAGGAGATGCTGGTAGTCCGCTATCGGCTGGTCATTACGAACACCCATGGCGACAACACGCGTTTCACGACATAGGTCAAGTTGGCTTGATGCGTCAGCGCCACCCTCCAGCCAGCTGCGATACATCACCAACTCCTCTTGGCGAAGACGCGGATCCCGACTCAAGCAGGAATCATTTTCCATCCACGTCTGAATCCGGTTGAGCAGTTCCTCAATCTCGGAAGGCGTCATCAGCACTTCATTGGAGGTGAATGGCTTATCGAAGCGCTCCCAGTCTTCCGGGCCGATGTTCTCACCAATGGGGTAGATGAACACCAGAACATTGGATCTGCGGTTTGCCATCTTTGATGAAGCGAAGTCGGCCCAGTATCTGGTGTCGTCGGTATCAAAATCACTGACGTTCAGCACGTCGATGGAAAGACTCTCATCCACCGGAGCCGCAGTCGTCGCCACCACCACCGGAGCCAGTGAGTCGTCTATCGGACCTCCGCCAGAGCAGGAGGCAACGGTGGCTACCAGCACCAAAATCTGCAGTTTTGAGGTTCCAATACGATCCATTTGAGGAGTGTGCCACGCCGACATGTTTCTCATCACCACTGACGCTTCAGAGCTGTTGACGACTTTCGACAATGGTCTGTTGCTCAAATCTTGACAAGTCTCAAATGCCCTTTCTGAAAGGACTGCTGCGCCATGCATGACACTCCAGCAATTGGGGTGCCTTCTTGAAAACAAAGTTGCGGGAAAGGTGAACTAGCGGCCGGATTCGATAACTCCAGGTTTCAGTTGCACCAACCTGTGTCTGAACTTCAATCGTGCCAGTCGAGAGCAGAGCGGATAGTGGACTCGAACTCCTCGAAGGCCATTGACGACTTAAGGCCGTCAATGAGTTTGGCGTCATCACCTACCAAGTTGCGGAAGGGGGTAGACGGATCGGTGGCTGCACGGGCAATAGCGTCCGCCACTTCTTGTGGATCAGCGGGTTCACCACCACTTCCGATACCAGTCGATGCCACACGAAATGCGGCAGCGCGTTGCTCTTGTTGTGACCCTGCCCAGCCGTCAGGGTGCTCCCGGTTGTCGCCAAAGTTCGTGGCAAATCGACCGGGCTCGATGAGGTGGACGCGAATCCCCCTCTGAGCCACTTCAAAGTGGAGGGATTCGCTCATTGCCTCAAGCGCAAACTTCGATGCTGAATATGCACCCATGTAAGGTGCACCGACTCTCCCGGCGATGCTACTGACATTGACGATCACACCGCTTCTCCGACTAAGCCATGCCGGGACAACGGCTCGCATCGTGCGCAGTGGACCCATCACGTTGGTATCGAGTTGTCGCCACATGTGGTCGTCGTCGATCTGTTCAATCGCTCCTTCAACCTCAAAACCGGCGTTGTTGATTAGTACATCAACGTTGAGCGGCTCACCTATACCTGCAAGAACTGATAATGGATCATTTACGTCAAGCGCCCTGACCTCGATATCGAGCTTTTCATCACTCGAAATATCACGAAGTTCATCTCCTTTGGAAGGTGTCCGCATAGTGGCAACTACTTGATGCCCCCGCCGGGCCAAAGTCAAAGAAGTGAGTCGCCCGAACCCGCTGTTGCTGCCCGTGACCAAAATGTTCGCCATCACTGGACCCTAAAGCCCCAGCCAAGCCAACTAGTGCTCAGAAAGCGCAGCCAGTTGACAGCGTCAACAGTTTCCCAACTAGATCGATCACGGCCACCTGACTATGGCAGCGACTGTCTTATTTGTTTTACCAATGGTTCAGGTGGTGTCAGAGCCAGTTGGAACTACGCCCGAACGTCCTGCTTGGTCGAGCATCCAGGACCACTCCTCGGGGGTTAGTCCGCCACCGACCCGGTTACGTACCCGGCCATCAGTGCCGATCACTACGAAGTACGGGAAGCTACTCAGCCCATAGGCCTTGGCCAAAGTACCAATCTCATTGTCGCGAACTGCTTCTAAATTCCAGCCCTCTCCAGCCAGCCAAGCTCGAGGTGGATTACCTCGTTCCAAACGCACCGAGGTCGATACGGCTACCACCTCAACTCCAGCTGGAATACCAGCACGACCAATCCATTCCACAAGTTTCGGCACTTCAGCTTGGCAGTGCGGGCACCAGTGGGCGAAGAAGGCCAATACGTATCCGGAGCCTTCACCCGGTCGAATTAACACGTCTTGACCATCAAAGGTCGTGGCGTCAAAGTCCGGGGCGATCCGTCCGACGGCAGAGTCCCCCGGTCTACCAGCGAACTCAGAAAGACCATCGCCAGATACAACTACTGGACCGGTCTCCACGCCATCGGGTCCTTTGGCCTCGTCGTCACCTCCTCCGAGTGTCAGCGCAGCGATTAGCGCCAAAGAGACCGCCCCCACCAGCGCAACAGCGATGCTCCGCCCTGGGCCAGTAGGTCTGACTCTCTGGTCCTCCATCACAATGTCTCCTTCGAGGTCGTTTCGCTCTCGGCATCTTCGCAAACTGTGGCAGCCAGGACGAGAACCGTAATGGACAAGAAGGCGCACAGGGCCATCATCGGGAGTGATACGAATCCAAACTGATCAACCCACTGCTGGGTACAAGGCACCGCTAGGTCGCATGACGAACTCTGAGCAGGGAACCACTGGAGTTGCACGTGATATCCAGACACGCCGATACCTAGTAGCGAAAAGGGCAATACGCGCCACCGCAGTAAATCATCACCCTTCCAGCCGGCTACACCCAGAACAACTACTAGTGGATACATGAGAATCCTTTGGTACCAGCAAAGTTCGCATGGAATGAACCCAGCAACCTCAGAAAACCAGATGCTCCCAACCGTCGAAACGGCGGCAACCGAAAACGCTAACCGACGAGCATCGGCCCTTAGGCCAGCCAAGAGCGACCGGCCTCTTGCACTGGGCAGCAATCCGACACCAATAATGGCCACAGAGGCCGCCACCAATGTCAGCAACGAGGTGAAGAATGACATCTGATCAACCGACATGCAGAACTAAACCTACAGGGGCCCTATCACTAGAATCGCTCTGGGATTTCAGACTGATATCAACCGCTATCACCACCTCCACCACAAGCAAACCCTCTCAATGTGAAGCCTCCCGGCCGAACAAAACTTCAAACATCACCAACACCTAAGAGATGCAACAGCGGTCAAAGAGTCGCTACTTGGGCCTGTCGATGCAACCACCGACAATGGGTCTTACTACCTGCACATGGTAGGAAGTTGCCTATGTCTCGCCGCGCCAAAATTACCGGATGGGGAAAGTGTGTTCCACCGGTATCGCTCAGCAACGCCGATCTCGAAAAACTCATGGATACCAATGACGAATGGATCGTCGAGCGAACAGGGATATCTAACAGGCAACTCTCCCACGTTGAAAATACTGATCTAGCTGAACTAGCGGCTCGTAGAGCGTTGGCCTGTTCCGGACTAGACGCGTCAGAAATCGATCTCGTAGTGGTTGCCACCTGTACCCCAGAAATCCTCTGTCCAAGCGTGGCCGCCATGGTCCAGGATCGAATTGGCGCTATCAACGCCGGAGCCTTTGACCTCAACGCCGCATGCTCAGGCTTCGTATATGGCACCTCCGTGGTGGCCGGACTGATCGAATCAGGGTTCGCAGACAAGGTTCTGTTGATCGGTGCTGAGAAGTTGCACTTTGCTATGGACTACAGAGACCGTGGTACCGCCATCCTCTTCGGTGATGGTGCTGGAGCCGCCGTGTTCGAACCGTCGACCGATGGGGTGGGCGTGCTGGCCGTAGACCTGGGCGCTGACGGAGGTAAAGGTGGCACCATGCTGATCCGATCCATGGGATCCATGGGTGAACCACAAGCAACCAATGACCCAGAAATTCACCGTCTCTACTTCGAAGGACAAGCGGTCTTCAAGATCGCCGTACAGGGCATTTCAGCTTCGGCAAAGCGAGTGCTCGAACGTGCCAACTTGACCGTAGACGACGTGGATTTAGTTATCCCCCACCAGGCAAATGCCCGAATCATTGACTCGGCAACACGTCGCCTGGGCATCGAGCAGAGCAGGGTGTTCGTCAATATCGCGAACCTTGGCAACACCGCAGCAGCGTCGATTCCGATGGCTATTTGTGACGCCCTAGAAGCCGGTCGGGTCTCACCGGGTGACACCATCGTGCTAACTGCCTTTGGCGGTGGAGTCACCTGGGGTTCGATTGTTCTCACCTGGGGCGAGCGCGTCGAACCGGCAGGCGTACACGTAGGCGAACTACCTCCAACCGATATGACATCGCTTGACCTGCTGCAGGACAATCTGAGGTTCTACGCCCCACTGCATACCGACAAGCCGTCGGTTGTCTAAATCCCCGTCTATCTTGACGGCACTGCCTCGACAATCGATTCCTAGCCTTAGGGAAGTTCGATGACCATGGCTCCCACATGAGATTTCCTGATGAACGCATCTTGAGCAGAGTGAAACTCGGACAGTGGCCAAGTAGCAGCCACCACTGGCGTTACCTCCCCGCGCTGGATATAACCCACTAGTGCCTCAAACACAGATGGCTCGTAAACCGTGCAGCCGTACAACTCGAGGTCGTTGAGGTAGAGGGTCCGCAGGTCTAGGTCCACGATGGGGCCGGCAATAGCACCAGCCGTGGTGTACCGGCCACCCCGACAGATCACCTCTAGCAACGTTGCGAAACTGGAGCCACCGACCACGTCGGCTAACACGTCGACCCGTCCATCGGCGGCTGTTGCCACCGCTGCGACCAAGTTGTTTGAAGCCCGATCAACGCAGACGTCGGCGCCAAGGGCGCCAACGGCCTCAAACTTGGCTGACGAAGTTACCGCCACCACCCGAGCACCCCGCAACTTGGCTAGTTGCACTAGCGCCGATCCCACGCCGCCAGACGCTCCAGTAATCACTACCGTGTCCCCCGCGTCCACTGCAGGCCGGGTAAGCATGTGTTCAGCGGTCGCCCAAGAACATGGAAATGACGCCAACTCGGTGTCCGAAAGGTTCAGGCGCTGGCCGTTCGCCGCGTCAACTGGATAGACGTTACGAACCGGAATGGCGCAGAACTGGGCGTAACCACCATCGCGTTCCGATCCTAGGTATCCGGCCTTTGAGCGATCCGACGGTTCCAGAGCGTCTCGGATCAAACTATCAGCCAATATCCGACGGCCTATCAGGCTGGGATCAGCGTTCTTACCAACAGCCACTACCTCTCCACAAGGGTCGGCGCCCTGAATACGAGGAAAAGAGAGAGCACTGCCGCCCCACGCAGCATCGCCAGCAATCACATCGACCGAAGTTGCGGCGTCGAACCCGTGGCTCGACGTGGCGCCGGTGACCGACTTGGAGTACCACCCCTCCCGGGTGTTCACATCGGTGTTGTTCATACCGCAAGCCCGGACCCTGACAAGAACCTCATCATTGGCTGGCACCGGCACCGGGACATCGTGGCGGAGTTCCAACATCTCCGAACCACCGTTGCCGGTCAGGTGCAGTGCTGTCATCACCTCGGGAACCGTTGTCATTGCGGGGGAACTACCTCGTAGCCAGATTGCTCTGGTTCCTCGTCGATCATCTCCGATGGGAAGCCTGATGTTCTGATATCTAAACCGGTGGCTTCTTCAAGTCGTCGGATGATGTTTGGTGACCACTCCCTCGGGCCGTAACGCTCCTGACCATCCTCAAAGATCTCCAACAACAGTGGTGCCACCTCTAGGGGCACGTCAGCCCGCTGAGCCACGTCAGAAAACAACGTCATGTCCTTTACAACAAGATCCATAGTGAAGTTGATATCCCGGCTGCCGTTAAGGATCACCTGACCCTCAGTCTCGTGTACGAACGAGTTGCCCGACGAGATCCGGATGGCCTCGTAGGTCGTGTTCAGGTCCACGCCAACGGCCGCTGCAGTAACTAGAGCCTCGGAGACCGTCAGCAGATTGGCCGTTGCTAAGAAGTTCGTCACTACCTTCAAGATCGAAGCAGAACCCAACGGGCCGGTATGCAGTATGCGGCGCCCCATCGCGGCAAGTACAGGTAACACCCGTTCAAAGGTGTCCCGCTCACATCCAGCGAAGATGGCAATATTGCCCGTAGCCGCCCGATGACAACCACCCGACACCGGACAGTCCACTGGTTCGACCCCAACCTCAGTCGCTAGGGCGGCGATCCGCCGCACCTCAGACTCGTCGGTAGTGCTCATCTCCAACCAGATTGGTCGCTGCCTGCTGTCGGCATTGGTTCGAACTCGAAACCCAGCTAGGACACCATCATCGGCTTCCATGACTGCCGAGCAGGCACTGGGTGACGGCAAGCATGTGATCACTACGTCACAAACCTCCGCCATTGAGCTTGGTGAGTCCGCCCATGAGGCTCCGCTATCGAGAAACGGCTGGGCAGCCTCCTCGTTAAGGTCACGCACGGTCAGGTTATAGCCATTGCGTAACAGGCTGCCAGCCAACTTGCTGCCAGCGTTACCGAGTCCAATAAATCCGATATGCATGCACGCGCACTCTAGACAGCGGAGGCGGAGCTCGTAGACGTATTGTTCCCCTGGGTAACATTTTCTATGATTCGTAACCACATGTGGGGTCAATCCAACGTTGACTCCGGTAAACAACCCGTTGGCTGGGAGACGCTCTCCCAGACCAGCACCACCCATCAACGCCAACTGGCCTAGGTTCTCAATATGGTCGAACCCGATCACCACCACTTCGACACCCGCGCCCTGCACGCCGGGCAACGACCTGACCCGGTTACCGGCTCACGGGCCGTACCTATCTACCAGACCACGTCGTACGTGTTCGACTCGGTTGACCACGCAGCAGGCTTGTTCAACCTTGAGGTAAGTGGCCACCTCTATTCCCGTATCTCCAACCCCACCGTCGCCGTGCTTGAGGAACGTCTCGCCTCACTGGAAGGCGGCGTAGGTGCCGTGTGCACATCCAGCGGCCAGGCAGCGCTGCATCTGGCCATGGTCACCATTCTCAATGCTGGGGACCACGTGGTGGCTAGTCGCAACATCTACGGCGGCACCCACAACATGTTGAGCCTGACCATGCCCCGGTTTGGGGTAACCACAACCTTCGTGGACCCGCGAGACCCGAAGGCCTTCGCTGCGGCCATTCAAGAGGACACTCGCCTGGTGTTCGCTGAGACGCTCGGAAATCCCGGAATCGAGGTCTTAGATATCGCTGCGATCGCTGAAGTGGCTCATGCAGCAGGCCTTCCACTGGTCGTGGACTCGACCTTTGCCACGCCGTACCTGATCCGCCCCATCGACCACGGCGCTGACATCGTGATCCACTCGGTGACAAAATTTCTAGGTGGTCACGGTGTCGCTATTGGGGGTGTGGTGGTCGATGGTGGGCGCTTTGACTGGGCTGCTAATGGAAAATTCCCCACACTCTCGGAGCCTTACGACGGTTACCACGGCATCACATTCACTGAGGAGTTCGGCACAGCGGCACTGTCCATGCGAGCCCGAGCCGAGGGGCTGCGTGATTTCGGCGGGTGCATGAGTCCCACCAACGCGTTCTACCTCCTCCAGGGAGTCGAAACCTTGCCGGTGCGTATGGCCCGCCACGTTGAGAACACCCTTCGAGTAGTCGAGATGCTCGACGCCCACGAAGCTGTGACATGGATTAGCCATCCGTCTCACCCCAGCCACCCAGACCACGCATTAGCCACCCGGCTCTACCCAAAGGGAGCGGGTGCCATCCTGAGTTTCGGCATCGAAGGCGGACGCGAAGCGGGCCGACGGTTTATTGAAGCTGTCGAGTTGGCTTCTCATCTGGCAAATGTGGGGGACGCCAAAACACTTGTTATCCATCCTGGCTCTACCACCCATCAGCAGATGAGTAGAGAGGACCTGGCAGCGGCTGGCATCAGCGAAGAACTCGTACGCCTGTCCGTCGGGCTCGAAGATCCCGACGACATCTGCGCTGATCTGTCCCGGGCCCTCCGGGTCTCTCAGCGAGCCTGAGGATAGGGCTCATGCGTTTCGATGTCGCCGGCCGGTCGGTACTTGCAGCCACTGGAGCTGTACCCATTGATCGACCTGAAGTGGCTGGCGCTCCAATTGTTGTTCTGGTCCACGGAGCGGGCATGGACCGTACAGTCTGGTCCCAGCAGACGCGTTGGCTTGCCCACCACGGGACCCGCGCAGTAGCTGTCGATCTGCCTGGGCACGGTGGTTCTGACGGACCGGTGTTGGGTTCAATTTTTGAATTGGCGACTTGGATAAGTGAGGTATCTGATGCCCTAGGGGGAGCCATCCACGTCGTTGGTCACTCCATGGGAGCGTTCATCGGCCTAGAAGCGGCAGCTGAATTCCCTAACAAAATCTCGTCGCTGGTTCTAATGGGGCTTGGAGCAGCGATGCCTGTCCACCCTGACTTGCAGACCGCTGCCGACGTTGACGATCCCCTGGCTGCTGATCTGATGGCTGGATGGATGCACGGCCCAGACCAGAAGTTCGGCACTCATCCCACACCGGGCATGTCAATGACGGGAACAGCCCGTGCCATTATTGAGACCTCTCCAAGCGGCGTTCTGGCAGAAGATCTGAAATTGTGTGCCGAATACGATGGAGCAATCGCCGCCGCTGCGGCCTTGACCTGTCAGGCCACGTTGGTGCTCGGCCGTCTGGATCGGATGACCCCTCGTAAGTCCGCCCAACCGCTAGTTGAAGCGCTGGGCCATGCCAACGTGGTCGAGTTGGCCACCTCGGGTCATGCACCGATGAGCGAAGAACCCGAAGCCGTACGGGCAGCCCTTGCGGATCACCTGTTCGCAACAGCCGATTGACTTCAGCCAAATCTCCCGGCTTGACAACTAGTTCTGAAGCAACTCTCGGAATGGGGTCCCTTTGGCTGGCCCAGGCTCCTTGGGTAAGCCGAGGACCCGTTCACCGATGATGTTTCGCTGGACCTGATCGGTACCACCGTAGATAGCCGGCGCAGGGCTGAACACCGTGACCTCTTGAACCACGCCACCGTAAGCACAACTCGATGGGGCCAACATGCCGTCAGCACCGATGATGAGATTGCCCACGTCCCGACTACGTCGCACCAATTCGCTCATCGCCAGTTTCGCCATGTTGCCCTCAGCACCTGTACGACTACCCCCGGCCTTAGCGCGCATCATGTTAAGCCGATTCAACTCGCCAAGAATGTGCAGTTTGGTGATTTCCTGCCGAATAACTGGGTCGCTCGCATTGCCGGCCTCACGGGCTAGAGAGATCATCGCTGCAATTCCCATACCTCGTCCACCTTCGCCGTCGGGCCCACGGTTGAGACGTTCGGTGAAGTCGCCAACCCTGCTTTCCAACCGCTTGGCCTTGAGGCCAGGGGCAACCGAAACTGGTTGCTTCCCCCCTCCACCCAGGCTGGCCCGTTCGAAGGCCAGAGTGGTGTTGGCTACCGCCCAGCCGGCACCAAGACCGCCAATGACAGCATCAGCAGGAACTCGAGCCTCGTCGAGAAAAACCTCGTTAAAGAGAGCCTGACCAGTCATCTCACGAAGTGGACGTACCTCAATCCCGGGTTGGTCCATATCGATAGCAAAGTAGGTAATGCCCTGATGTTTGGGGGCTTCGAGATCGGTCCGGGCAATAAGCATGCCCCTCTGAGCCGTATGGCCACCTGATGTCCAAACTTTCTGGCCGGTGATGATCCACTCATCTCCATCACGGACTGCCTTGCACTGCAAGCCAGCCAGATCCGACCCAGCCCCCGGCTCGGAGAAGAGTTGGCACCACGACGCAGAGCCGTCGAAGATCTCCGGCACGAACCGCTCTATCTGCTCGGGGGTCCCGTGCACACCGATAGTTGGCGCTGCCAACATCAAACCCAAGCCGTTTGGTGGGCCGACCACGTTTGCTTCGGCCAGTCCCGTTGACACCGCTGCTGTTAGATCACGACCGTAACCCCGGCCACCGGCCTCCACCGGCATTGACGGAGAAACCCATCGGCCAGCAGCCAGTCGAGTCCACCACTCAGCGACAGTGATGTCCGGATCCCAATTATCGGCAAGCCATACATCAAGTTCGGCGCGAACCTCGTCAGTGGTACCAGTTGCCGCCACTGGATTAATAGTCTCGGTCATCATTGGATTCTGACACGAGTTAGGACTCCGAGAGTCACCCGGCCCAGCCTGTCTAGCTAGACACCCGCCGCCTCTGACTGGCGTCAGTAAGATGCGGCTTACCCGATCGGCCAAATGGCCGGAGAGGAGCCGGACGTTGCGCTGGTCGTCCCTTTTTATTCCTACTCTGCGTGACGCTCCGGCTGAGGCTGAGGCGGTGAGCCACCGCCTGCTCGTGAGAGGTGGCTTCATTCGCCAGTTGCAGTCTGGCCACTACTCGATGCTGCCGTTGGGGTGGCGAGTACACCAAAAAGTTGCTCAGATCATCCGTGAAGAGATGGACAATATAGGTGGCCAGGAGTTCCTACTTCCGGCCATGCACCCCGCTTCGATATGGCAGGCCTCGGGACGCTGGGATTCAATGGGTGAGGAGATGTTCCGTCTCACCGACCGAAAGGGAGCAGACCTGGCCCTTGGTATGACCCACGAAGAGGTATTCGCCACCCTTTCCCAGGAACTCAACTCGTACCGGGAACTTCCCCAACTCTGGTACCAGATTCAGTGGAAGTTCAGGGACGAGCCACGTCCCAAGTCGGGATTGCTGCGGGTGCGTGAGTTCGCCATGAAGGATTCGTACTCCTTTGACCTTGATAACGAGGGTCTAGACCGATCATTTGACCTCCACCACAATGCCTACCAACGAGTCTTCCGCCGGCTCGCTCTGGATGCCCGACCAGTAGAGGCATCTTCGGGTGCCATGGGAGGAAGTGCCTCAATTGAGTTCATGGTGGAGTCCAACGCCGGCGAAGATGACGTGGCGGTCTGCGGAAGTTGTGGGTATGCCGCCAACGTAGAGCGGGCCACCGCTGCGCTCAAGGTCGTGGAGAACCGGCCCCAAAGTGATGCTCCACAATCGTTCCCGACGCCCGGTGTTCGCACAATCTCAGCACTTGCCGATCACGGCCATCCATCTGTGCACCAGATAAAGACGCTGGTGTACCTAGTTGATGGACAACTCACCCTGATCCTGCTCCGCGGCGATCATTCGTTCCTAGAACAAAAATTTTCTGACGCCACTGGCGCCGTCGAAGTACTACCAGCTGAAGCTGACGAGATCCGGCAGGCTCTCGGCGCCTCGCCGGGAAGTCTGGGAGCAGTCGGCGTGACTGATCTGACTATCTACGCTGACGAGGCGCTGCGGGGCCGGACCGGTATGACCACTGGCGCCAATGTCGATGATCAGCATTTCGAAGGTGTTGACGTGGATCGCGATATCCCCATAGATCACTGGGTGGACGTTCGCGGCATCACCGCTGGAGAAGAGTGTGCTTCCTGCGGCGACACCTTGAGAGTCGTTCGATGTATTGAGGCTGGCCATATTTTCAAGTTAGGACAAAAATACGCCGAAGCAATGGGGGTCACAGTGCTCGATGCTGATGGTTCCAACCGTGTGCCAACCATGGGGTCTTACGGAATTGGCGTGGGAAGAGCTATGGCCACCGTGGCTGAAACCCACCACGACGATCACGGTCTTGTTTGGCCTATGTCGATTGCCCCCTACGAAGTGGTGCTGACCGTAGTGAAGGTTGACCACGAGGAATCAATGGTGGTGGCTGAACGCCTCTATGAGGATCTCCGCTCCGCTGGTATCGATGTCCTCCTCGACGACCGGGACGGTCGGCCGGGAGTGAAATTCGCTGATGCCGAACTCATTGGGATTCCCCTCAGGGTCACCATCGGGCCCCGCGGCTTAGAAAACGGCCTGCTGGAGTTGACTGGCCGGGCTACTACCGATAAATCCGACGTAGCAATCGAAGACGTCGTGCCAAAGGTTGTCGACGCAGTTGTCACTGGCCGTTCTCTAGGCCGGTAACGTTGCGCCGACCAACCGACCGAGAACAGCGGAATGCCCATGGCTAAAACCATCGATCGATCGCTCCCCATCCAACGCCACAAGAAGGTTGTTGCCACTGTCAATCTTCCCGGTGTCCCAGAGGGCACGGCAGGCAAGGTCCTGGTGTCCAACGGTGTGACCTGGTATCGGTACTGGGTTGACTTTGACAACGGTGTCCGGATGGGACACGTGGACCATCAGCAAGTCTGTTTGGCAAGCGACTGGGACGCCTTCCGCATCGACCGTGCTGAAGCCGAACGTCGAGCTGCCCAAGCCCCTGAAGATTCCACGGCAACTGACATGGAAGAGGCTGACGGCGAAGAGGCCGGCAACCAGTTCGGTGTGCCTCAACATTTAATAGAACGCAGCCGGGCGGCCCGCCAGCGCCTCGGCGCCTAATTCGTTTCCTCGTCAGGGTCCGTCCAGCGGCGGTATCCTGACAGTTCCCCTAATGGCCTCGGAGGCTCCCTCGATGTTCAAGCCCGGCGACAAGGTCGTCTACCCGCATCACGGTGCAGCGGTCATCGTCAAAAAACAGAAAAAGAAAGCCTTTGGCGAAAACACCGAGTACCTAGTGCTCGAGATGGCCCATGGCGAGTTAACGCTCTCAGTCCCGGTCGACAAGGCCGAGGAAGTCGGCATGCGGTGGCCGATAGACAAAGACGATGTTGAGGACCTCTTTGAGGTGCTGCAGAAGCGAGATATCAGAGAGCCGGCGAACTGGTCTCGAAGGTTCAAGAAGCACCAGGAGAAGCTTAAGAGCGGCGACGTGTATCAGGTTGCCGAGGTCGTCCGAAATCTCGCCCTCCGTGAGCAGGCAAAGGGCTTGTCAGCTGGTGAGAAAACCCTCTACACCAAGGCCCTCAGCGTGCTTGTCTCCGAGTTAGCGTTTGCCCTCAACACTCCGGAAGAAAAGGCCATGGCAAAGGTCGAAGAAGCTCTCTCCTGACCCGCCCCCGGCGTTGTCCTACACTTAGGTAGGTAACGGACGGAGGACGCCTGATGGGTGAAAAAGCCGACCGACGTATCGTCGTTGGGGTTGAGGGTTCGGGGTACGCACGCGAGGCCCTGATCTGGGCTATCGAGGAGGCACACCATCGGAGCGCGACCGTTGAGGTGGTGACTTGTTTTTCCCCGACTTATGTACCCGCCGCGCCCGACCTGGGTTACGTACCAATGGACTCATTCGACCTAGCGACCGAGGTCGAGAAGATGCAAAATGAAGTTGTCGAATCTGCCTTAGCGGTTTCTGACTATGGCGACCGAATCGAAATTCAACGCACCCTGAAAAAGGGCCGACCAGCCGACACTCTCATGACTGCGGCACAAGGAGCAACCATGCTGGTCGTCGGCAACCGGGGACGGGGTGGATTTGCAGGGCTCCGGCTGGGATCGGTTAGCCAGGCCATTGCCCACCACAGTCCATGCCCACTAGTCATTGTCCGATCAGGACTCGAGACTGACTGAACTCCGTTTTGGGGGTCGTACGGTCATCAAGTCACCTTTCAACGAAAGTACGCAGAAAGGCCCAGCGACGCGATGCACGCCACAATTTTTTGCGCGACAGTATGGGTGACGCATTTACAACCCTTGAAGGGGGGACCTGCATGAGCGGCATCGAAACGAAGGTTGACGGAGGACCCGTTGATGAGATCGCGAAGATTGCTGGACCAGTGGGAGGCCTGTGGGTCGCCTACAACGACCTCGGCATCTCAGGAGCAAATTTCGCGAACACCACTACTTTCGCTAGATTCCGCGAGGAACATCATGACCGAACCGGCCGGGGTGCAGCGCGTGTTGAAGCTATGCACGACAAACTGTTCGATGACATCGAGCACTCATTTAACACCGGTGATAGAAGTGGTCTGAGTTTTGATCTGCGCGGAGCCACTCCTTTCCAGATGGCGATCTGGGAGGCCTGCCTCGCCATTCCCGCAGGGACAACTCGTACCTACGCTGACTTGGCCAAGGCAATTCGCCGACCGAAGGCCGTTCGGGCAGCAGGTACCGCACTGGGCGCCAACCCCATCCCGGTTCTGATTCCATGCCACCGAGTGTTGCGCACCGACGGAAGTCTTGGTGGCTACGCATTTGGCCTCCCAATTAAAGAGCTTCTTCTCGAGCGTGAAGCAGTTCGGGCTGCTGCCTGACCCGTCAGAGGCCGTTACTGTCGTCGAAACTCCGTTTTGAAGTAACAGCCAGGAGACCTCTATGACAGAACACGATTCCGCTGAGGGCAGTGTCACTACCGAAGTTCGAGGACACATTTTCCTGATAGGGCTCAATAGGCCAGCCAAGATGAACGGTTATACGCCGCAGATGGCCCGCCAACTGGTGGCCGCCTTCGAACGACTCGACGCCGAAGATGACCTGAGGTGTGGAGTGATGTTTGGTCACGGCGACCACTTCACCGCTGGCCTAGATCTGCCAAAGTTCCAAAAAGGGATGAAGGAAGGTCGCCGGTCCACGAGCGGAGGAATCGATCCGATGGCACTCGGTCGTCGATGCCGAAAGCCAATTGTTACTGCGGTGCAAGGTGTGACATTCACCTTTGGTATAGAGCTCATGTTGGCCGGCGACATTGTGGTTGCTGCAGACAATTGCCGATTTTCCCAACTTGAACCGTTGCGAGGTATTCACGCAACTGGCGGCGCCACCATGCGGTTCGTCAATCGAGGCGGCTGGGGCAACGCCATGTATCACCTCCTCACCTCCGATGAGTTCGATGCCGCCGAGGCCTACCGCATCGGCTTGGTCCAAGAGGTCGTCTCGACTGGACTGCAACTAGACAGGGCCATCGAGATTGCTGAAAAGATTTGTGAAGGTGCACCACTAGCCGTTCAAGCCACCAAGGCTTCTTCAGCTATCTACCTCCGTGATGGCGAAGAAGCCTGCATAACAGCCCTCGGTCCCAAACAGGCCGAGTTGGCGGCCTCAGCTGATGCCGCCGAGGGCGTTTCATCATTCAAGGAACGCCGCCCTGGAAGGTTCGAAGGGCGTTGAATACCCCTAAGGCCAGGAAACCGCAGCGAGAGCGTCCTTCAACTCGTACTTGAGTATCTTCATCGTGGCATTTCGAGGTAGCGGCCCTTCATAAACCACGAGTTGCTCAGGCACTTTTTGGCGCATGAGGCCCGCTTCAGCACAGATCTTGACCATCTGTTTGTGTGTAAGCGCTTCGGCACCTTCAGCCGTCTCAACTACAGCGCAGACTCGTTCACCCCGTTCAGCGTCAGGGAGACCAACAACGGCTACTGCACTGACTGCGGGATGGGTGTAAAGCACATCCTCGATTTCCTTAGCAGCGATATTTTCACCTTTGCGGATTATCACATCCTTGAGACGGCCCGTCAGGGTGACATGGCCGTCCTTGTGCATGATTGCGAGATCACCGCTGCAGAAGCGGCCGTGCACGTCGAAGGCCTGCTCATTCAACGTTTCATCTTGGTAGCCCTTGAACAATTGTGGGCCTGAGATCCGGACCTCGCCCTCTTCACCAAGCTCGCACTCAACGCCATCTGGGCGACAGATGGCAACCTCCGCAGCGTGCACGGGATGTCCCTCAGTGTGGGCTAATTGGTCGTCGGAATCAGTAGGTGACCCTTGGCAGATCATGGGACTCTCTGTCATGCCGTAACCATGCGCTACCGGGATACCCATCTCGGCTTGCACCTCAAAGAAAACCTCGGGAGGTTTGGGCGCTCCACCACCGGACAGCAAGCGCAGTGTGGGGATAATCGGTTTTTTGGGTTGCTGGCGCTGAACCCCGAGAAACATCGTATAAAAGACGGTGCTCCCACCAGCCATGGTGACCCCATGGTGCCGATACGCCTCCACGACAGCCTCTAAGTCAAACTTTTCAACAAGCACCGCTGGAAAACCACTGGCCAGCAAACAGACCAAATAGTCCGGACCACCGATGTGCGCATAGGGAAAGGCGATGGAGCCGACATCGGTGGGTTGCATATTTAACGCTCGGGCTAAGCCCACGCCTCCGGCCATAAGGCTCGTGTCCGTATGGAGTACTCCCTTGGGGTCTGACGTTGTACCTGACGTGTAGTAGATCCATCGGATGGGTGGTCCGGTGAGCCCCCTGGTAGGCGCCGCAGGGATATGCAGCAAATCGGCAGGATCACCTTCAGGAAGACTTTCGTAGACGTCAAGAACAGTGGGGGGAGACGTCAGATCTGCGGTAACTCGTTCTGCCATAGCCCGATAGTCGAACCCACTCCACTGCCCCGGAGTGAGCACCAGTTCGGCGCCCGTCTGGTGAAGACAGAAACCGACTTCACGATCTCGGTAGATATGGATGATTGGATTCTGGACTGCACCCAGGCGCGATAAAGCAAGCGACGCCACAACTGTCTCGATACGAGTCGGCAGCACCCAAGTGACCGGTGTCCCCTCTCCAATTCCCAGATCTGAGAAACCTGCAGCAACTCGCTCAGCCCACGCTTTGACCTCCAGAAAGGTGACTGTGCGCTCAGGTCGGCCCCCACCTTCTGGTTCAATCAGGAATGCCCGGTCGGGACTATCGGCGACTCGACGTTCAAGTAGTTCCCAGAACGTCTGCGCGTCGTAAATCGGTTCACTCATCGCTCTGCAGCCCTCCGTGGCCCTGGGTGTTCCATCCCAGAGGATCGCGCAACGGTAGTACTCCATCATGCTTGGGGTATCAATCTTTCAGTCTTGGTGCGGAACTGTGACGAGCAGAACAGTTCTCTACTGCGAAATGACTTACTGACCCCGCCCTCCCATACACTGGCCGCCGATTCGGGATGTGGCGCAGCCTGGCAGCGCACCTGCTTTGGGAGCAGGGGGTCGGGAGTTCAAATCTCCCCATCCCGACAAGGTATTCGTATGGTGACCAGCAGAGATGCTGGTCACCTTCGATTTCATCGAGTTAGGCGCTGCACTCATTCTCGTCAGGTCGGCGGGGCCATAACGGCAGGTTCTGACCTTCCACTCTCAGAGTTGAGTTTGCGAGTATCTCCACCTGGGGCTTCTGATCTTGCCTCTTCGCCCCTACCGACTCCGGTTTGTTAAGAAATCTTTAGAAATCTCACGCACGATCTGACAACGAAAAACTAGGTGTGTTATAATTGGGTCTTCGACGTTGTTTACAGCCGCCCTCGGGCGGCTTTTCTGCTTTTTTGGGTGACAGGCAATCCGGTCATTGGAAGGGACCAAGAACAATTTCGGTATACCGCGTCCCTGTCGAAGCGTCCTGACGCTCCCCCAAACAAACCCGCTCCCTGTGTCCCGACACGTTGGCCTGCAACGGGGTCGTGGCACACTGTGGCCCATGAGGCTGGTTGGGGTTTTTATTACGGTCCTACTGGTGGGGGCAGCTTGTGGCGGATCGGACACTGCCAGAACCACCGCAACGGCGACAACCACCACCACAAGAGCGACAACTACCACCACAACCACAACCACCGCAGCACCCACCACCACCACCGCCGCACCCACCACCACCGCCGCCGCACCCACCACCACAACCACCGCAGCACCCACCACCACCACCGCCGCACCCACCACCACCACCACAACCACAACCACCGCAGCACCCACCACCACCGCCGCACCCACCACCACCGCCGCACCCACCACCACAACCACAACTGCTTCTCAACCAGTTTCGGAGAACAACGTATTCAGCAATGCAACTGGTGATCTTCGTTCGTGTTTCCTTCAGGCAGTAGGACCGAATGCGCTAGCGGAACTAGTAGACGGTCGCCGGCCCACCCCAGACGAGGAAGTGAGATTTGGACCTTGCATGGGGCCTTCAGGTCCGAGTGCCCCCTCTCAGAGTGGCAGGTCTTCCAGCAGCGACTCTTGCATCCCTGAAGATCCCAGCGGGTTCGGAAGGCCGGAGCGGGACTTCCTCCTTGGCATCAAGGCATTCCAACTTCAGCCCGGCAACCAATCAGTCTCAAGTGCCGCAGACATCAAAGCGCTTGGCATGAATACTGTTAGCCTTTCTTTTCAGATTCCATTCGACGAGGGTGGTCACGTCCGTTACCCATTTTCAAGTTTTGGAACCAGCCACCTGACACTTCAATCCAGTCTCTGCCATATAGGAAATCTTGTTCACGAGATGAAGACCGCTGACCTAAGCGTTTACTTGTCAGGGGAACCGATTTACTACGCCACCAAACCTGGACAGCCACCAGCACCTCTCAACGAGAACGTCGTAGCGACCTACACCCAAGAACTTCTTGAAGTAATGACAGCACTAGCGGTAACCGCTGAGACTTTCAAAGTCGACTGGTTCGCTCCGATCAGCGAGCCAGACAAATACTTTGGCGCCAACTCTGCAAACAAATTCATGCAGGACATCCGACCACTAATGAGGGACTTCGGCGGAAAACTCGTTTGGCAAGTACAAAGCGCTGACCAAAGGATCGACCTGCGAGGCTACGACATCGCAGGTCTAGCGGTGCTCGGATGCGACACGGATGGCGTCGGTGCCATGTTTGATACCTATATTCCAAAAGTGGTCGCCTGGGCAGAAGCAGATGCAGTCCCCGAAATCGCTCATGTCGAATTTGGTTGTATCGGTCGAGCCCTGGACGTGGCGACCGCCAAAGCCAACCTCACTCGTTGGTACAGCGCTACTTCAGCATTTGCCACTGGGTTGATTGTTCTCGATGAGCCTGCAAATGCCCCGAACTCACAGCAGGTTGTCGGGACATGGCTAGAAGACTGGGTATCTGGAATCGCTGAAGAAATCGGATTCAAATAAAAGGCACGCAATAATCTCTAACACAGCATGCTCACCGTGAATATCATTTCCTCAGGCACACTGCCTAACGGCTGAGGCTGTCACCACCCAACAACCCCCGACTGTTGATCTAAGCCAACAAGCCGCTAGACGCCTTCGTGGCCCACAGTGGGCAAGTGACTGATTCGAGATACAACAGAATGTTCGAGTCATGGGTGGCGAGAGATGACCCGACGACAACGGTGGTTTGGTTCAAGGATCGTATACGAAGCAAAAAGATGCCCGTGGAGTTAGTAAATCCACCTGCCCAGATCTAGAAACGGGGTCCTAAGCGGGCCGTGGCCTGAAAAACCATTAAAATTCCAACTTAGAATCCAACACCGAAAAACGAGGTGTGGTAAAATTACGGCTTAACACTTGTTTAGAGTCGCCTTTGGGCGGCCTTTTGCGTTTTTAGGCCCAACCGGATCTATACCTCTGAAACGCCTTCACAAACGAACTCTCATCAAATAGGGGGGCCTCGATAAGTGTGGCGGACCCAACACTCTGGGGGGACTACCTTCCATATATGGGCATCACTCAAATCGATCCTGAAGGCATAGCCCCACCCGTAGCCCGCTTTACGCACGGAGTACTCGCCGGTGGAGTGGAGCGCATACTGCACACCTCTGGGATGCTTCCCATCCTGCCCGATGGAAGCGTTCCCCAGAATCTGACTGCTCAAGCCGAAGCAGTCTGGTCAAACGTTCTAGCAGTCTTAGTCGATGCGGGAATGGCAATCACAAATGTCGTCTCGATAACCACCTACGTCGTCCCTGGCCAAGATCTGGCAACCATCATGAGCGTGCGCGATCAGGCGCTCGAAGGCCACCTAGCAGCATCCACTCTGGTTGTCGTACCTGAACTAGCCCAACCTGCCTGGCTGGTCGAGGTAACAGTCGTGGCCGTGGCCTGATCAACCTCGACGACTATGCCGTCTGAGGCCTAAGACATGTTCAACTTTTCTTCCTAGGCCACCCTTGGAGACTTACCTGAGGTAGAAGCACTTTTGATCTGGATAAAATCGTGAATTTCGCCGTTTTTGTTCAGTCGGTTTAGGTACCACACCGCCTACCGTGCTCACCATGCGTACTGGAGTCTTCTTGTTCGGTGGGGTGGAGATGAACGATGCTGGTAGCGGGCCACCCAAACCGACCGACCGGAGATTTGACAACGAGGTTGTTTGGGAAGCCACCGAACGCCTACTCAATGCCGGGGTAACTGCTGAGCGTCTCGGTTTCGACTCCTACTGGCTAACCGAACATCACTTCCAGTACGAAGGATACGAGATTATCCCTAACGGGCTAATGCTGGGCGTAGCCATTGCCGAACGGACAGAACGTATACGCCTGGGAATGGCGTTCAATATTGTTCCCCAGTGGCATCCGTTACGGTTTGCGGAAGATTTTGCAACGCTCCACAACTTGTCCGGCGGCCGAGCCATCCTGGGAGTCGGACGGGGCACTGTGCCCCGGGAGGCCCAGACTTTGGGAACTGCTATTGGGAGTTTTGACAACCCCGACCAAGCAGTTGCCGACGCGCATAATCGTCGCCAGTTCGACGAGTCGATGCAGATAATTCACCTGGCGTTGAATGAAGAACGATTTTCCTTTCACGGAGAGGTTTACGACCTGCCACCAGCCGGAATCCCCGACCGAGGTGGCACGGTTCAAGACCTGACACTGGTCCCACGGGCTCGTCACCCCTACGAGACATGGCAGGCCATCACCTCGCCACCCACCTTGGAACAGGTGCCCCGTCAGGGATGGGGTGGTGTGTTTTGGAACAACCACCCCACCTTTCTTGAGCAGCGGTGGCATCGGTTTGCTGAGGTATACGAAGAAACCCACGGGCGAGCACTGGCACCCGGAGAAAAGCGGATGCTGGTGTTATGCACGCGGGTCGGCGACACCTACGAGGCAGCCGTTGAAGACCTCCGCCCCGGACATGACGAGTTCTGGAAGTTCCTCGGCCCGTACGGTTGGAGTAAGGGCTATATGGGCCCAGACGGGGCACCGGCACCAGCAGGCCTGATACCAACTCTCGATGAGTCACTTCACCAGCGGATCTTTCTAACTGGGACTGCAGAGGATGTCGCTGAATCCATAGCCTGGTATCAGGACCTGCTCGGCATTGAAGACCTGCTGGTGTTTCCGGGGATGCCCGGCGACCACTACGACGTTGTCGAGGAGCAGATGTCCCGCATCGCCGAAGAGGTGCTGCCCCTCTTGTCTTGATGGTCGCGGTAAGCACATAAACATCTCACCGCACCCTTATATGGCCGACCGCCATCCAACGCTGAGCGCCTGTCGGTCTGTCACTCAGATTCCAGATGCGACCGGCGCCGCATCTGGGAACTCAAATTTGGCGATTTCTCGAATTTGATCGACCAACGTGTCCACCACCTTGACAAACAACCTCCGTCCCAACTCAACGGTCGCCCCAGTTGGATCACCAATATGGCCGTCGGGCCCGAAGTCTCGACTCGTCCAGCCAAACTGGACTGGGCCACCAAACCGAACCGAGCAGTTATCGGCCATCCACTCCGGCACATTGCGGCGCGCTTGGTCCATATCCACCTCATCGGGACGGAGATGGGCGAATAGAGCAGTCTCTTGAAGTCCGCCGTGAATGCCAAATCCCAGTTCCTCTTCAGTTGATGGTCCACCCGCAGCCGGCGGTACGAACGGATGAACCAGGAACGTTAGAAGTCCGTATTCCAGCCGGATATTGCGACAAGCAGTTACCAAAAGTGAAGAGTTGCCCCCGTGGCCGTTAAGGAAAACGAACCGCCGAGCGCCGGTGCTGGCCACACACCGAGCTAGGTCGCTGAGAACTCGAGTGAGGGTGTCTCCCGCCAACCACAGAGTCCCCGGCGACCAGGCGTGCTCGTCGGACTTCGAGAAGGAAAGAGTTGGCAAAAGCCACAAGTCAACTTCGTTTCCTACCGAGCCGAGTAGCGCGTTCGCTACCTCCTCAGCGATTACCGCATCCACCGACATCGGGAGGTGGGGACCGTGCTGCTCAATAGCCCCCACAGGTAAGAGAACAACCGAATCTGGCCCGAGGTTCTTAGCGACGCCAGGACCAGTGAGTTCTGCGAGACGCCCAGACATGACCCCGACCCTAGCCGTGGCTACCGATGGTCAAATCGCTGCACGTCAACTCATTGATCGAACCAACAGCGTGATTGCACCTAATGAGGCCACGGCATAGACCATCTGAGAAATTCCTCGTCGATCCACGACATGACGAACAGGTCCACTTAGAACAAACCCGACTGTTGATCCAAGCGTAAGGACAGTCGCCGCAACCAGATCAGAGCCTCCAACTTGATTTGCGGCAGTTAGTACGACGATGGAGATGACGGTCAGAAAGGCTGTACAGGTGTTCAAGGTGGCCCGAAAAGTTGGTCCTTCGAAATGACTCATAGCAAGGGCTAACCCAACAGTCGGTATACCCACCGTATTGGCCATGAATCCGCCGAGGCCACCTCCAAGCACAAGTGTCGACGCCGTTCGCCGCAACTGTGGGCGCGTTATTTGCAGCCCAATGACTGCCAGTAGCAACAGTCCGATAACGATGCCCAGTGTTTCTTCACTAGCAACAATAAGGGTGAATGAACCAGCACCCATGGCAGGGATGAAGCCAACGGCTATCCACTTAAGAACCGAGGGGTCTATTGAGTCGCGCTCCCTCCACGCAACCAAGCCTGTGAAGAAAGGCGTCATAAGCACAATTGGAACTGGGACGAAAGCGGGATTGATCAAGACCAAGAACGGAACGATGACCATGCCCCCACCGAAACCAAGGGCACCAGCGATGGTTCCGCCCACCGCAACCAGGAAAAAGCCCCCAGTCAACTCCCAAATAGTCATAGAGCCACTCTTTCAGACTTTGGAGGCTGCGAGGTTCTCGGGCGGAGCCAGCACCGATACATCGGCTTTGTTCCTCACCCGCTCCCCACTTAGAAGCGGGTTGACAGAATCCAACTACGAACAGCTGTGAGGTGGCATAGGTTTTGACTCGCAAGGTTCAGACAGAACAGGGACAACGAGCGGCAACAGAGATCTTCAGGAGCTTGCCACCAGATGGGTAAAACGCGGCAAGCCTCCCTCGAGTACTGGCTCAAGGTCTTCAGCCATACCATTGTCCAAGCGCCAGGCGATATACGTCTCATGGTCTGAACGTGCGCCCCACATCTCCCACAAGATGATCCGATCTGGGTTGTCGGCGTCTACATGGACATCTATGCGCTCACACCCTTCGAATGCCCTCGTATCAGCAAGAGCCTCAACCAGCATTGGTAAAAACACCGGCCCGATTCCTTTCTTGCAAAAAACTCTGCAATGACTTGGTGACTCACGAAACACCCCCTGAGACAGTTGACACGAACAGTTGGAGACGGCAGACAACCGAGGAAACGCCGCGCCAGTCCAAACCGCAGACCTGCCAGCCGATTAAGGCGCGAACTCTCTCCATCACTGACCTTCCGACAGATGCTCCTCCCACGAGGAGCCAACTACTTCCTTGTGGCAGAAGCTTCAAGATCTTTCGTCCCTGGATCCGACAGGCATTCCTCTTATCTAAAAAATCTTCCTAAGATCCCACCCATGAATCCTTTGGTCGGCATATACAACGCTGACGGTGGGATCATTGGAGAACTTACCTACCTCTTCAAGAAGGTTCTGGGTAGAGGGCATTGCCACTTATGTGACCTCACCCATGGCTGGAACCTGAACGGCCGGCGCTCTTGGAAAGAAGCGTGTTCTGCATCTTCCTTGGAGATTTCCTTCATCCACCGTAACGAAGCCACAGACGCTCAACTCACTGCAGCCGACCTGCTTCCCGCTGTCGTGGCCTTTAAAAACAATGAATGGGTGTGCGTTGTGACATCGGCTGAACTCGCCGAACATTCTGACGACCCAGACTGGGTCATCCGACAAGTCGGATTCGGCTAGAGACCTCGGCCCATGCACGTGTACACGTGTTTGTCGGATCTGACGGGCCTACAAAAGATCGGTGAACATGAGCGACTTCAAGGAAAATATCGAAAAACTTAATATCCGAGGCATAGTGATGTCCTCGGTAATGACGGCCTTTGGCCTAGTCGTTGCCCTTACTTGGAAAGACGCCATCAATGGCCTTGTCGCACGAATCCTCCCTAGTAGCAACGCTGACTCACTGCTCAGCCTTTTTATTACGGCTGCGGCTGTAACACTGCTGGTGGTGATCTTGGCGTCACTGGCGCTACGGATCAACCGACGGCTCGAGGGTCAACTCGAACGCATGGCAGACCAGCTCGAGAAAATGGGCGACCTCTTCGACCGCGACTGACACCCAGTCAGATCAGAATGGAACCAACCTAAGTTGGGATGCTTAGGTAAATTGACGTCGGCACTGAACGCGCTTGCTTCAAGTTCTCGTCTCCCCAAGACTCCACTCCGAGGCCCACAGAATGGTGCCTTGGGTGTCGATAGGGCGGCCACGACCGGCGGAGTTGATGTCCCAGCATGAGACCGGCTGATCGCCTCATCGTCTCCTCACCCAAGTGTCCAGACGCTTTGTCGGCGAGATTCTCCTCACGGTTGACCATTGGCTTCATGGGCTGGGCACAGGCGGCAGAACCCACTGCGGGTCCGACCGACCGCTGGCCGTAGTTTCGCATCCATGGAGCTCCTACTAATCCGCCACGCTCTCCCCGAGACTGAAGTCCGAAACGACGGTCCAGCCGATCCTCCACTGTCGGTACTCGGCAATCTTCAGGCCAAAGCCACCGCCGACTTTCTCGCTGACGAAACGATCAACGCCATCGTCACCAGCACAATGCGCCGGGCCATGGAGACCAGTCGCCCTCTGGCCGAACGTCTCGGCCTGCGCGCTCAACAGCTTGACGGGCTTAAGGAATCAGACCACCAAAGATCCAGCTATACGCCGATGGAAGATATGGACGACGACCATGAGGTGATACTCGATTACCTCAAAGACCCGCTTTTAATGTTCTCCGACGGCTATGACGCTTTTCGCTGCCGCGTCCTCGAGACCTTCGACAACATTGTCGCTTCCCACTGCGGCCAAACGGTGGCTGTTTACTGCCATAGCATGGTCGTAAGCGTCTACCTCCAAACTTTGCTCGGTCACGACGACCCGTTCGCCCTGCTCTGCGACTACTGCGGCATCTCTCGAGTATCCGCCTCCACCACAGGTATTCGAACCGTACGAAGCATTAACGAAACTGCTCACCTGCGGCAGCTGGCTTCATCGGTGCCGTTCAATTAAGCCAGTCAAGACCCACCAGCGCAGCCGGATTTATACGAACGTAGGCCGGCCCACGATCGGACCGGCCCCTTTGTACCCCGTACGGGATTCGAACCCGTGCTACCAGATTGAGAATCTGGCGTCCTAGGCCTCTAGGCGAACGGGGCCAGAACCACTCGACATCTCCGACCTGAGATCGAAACCGTCTGAGCGGCGGTCATTGTATCCACGACGTCAAACGCCGCCTCTTGCTCGGGGGGGAGGACTCGAACCCCCAACGACTGGACCAGAACCAGCTGTGTTGCCAATTACACCACCCCCGAAAGTGGGCCCCAAAGGGCACGGTCAGCGTAACGGCGAGGCTGCGACGACCAACGCCACAGGTCATCATGGCGGTCGTGACGGGTGCTACAGACGAGCCCTGGCCCGGACGATTCGCCGTAGCACCTCGTCGCGCTCCATACACACGGCCATCGTCTCGAACAACGGTGGACCAACTGTCCGACCGGTCACCGCCACCCGGACTGGGGCCTGAGCCTTCCCGAGTCTCAGGTCCAACGACTCCCCGACAGCAGCAACTGCGGCCAGAACCGAATCGGTATCCCAGGAACAATCCGACAGCGCTACCGCCACTCCATCAAGCATGGCCACAGCCGACGGACCCTTCACCATCACCTTCTCCCAGGAGTCAGGATCATCAACTGGGTCCTCCAGAAAGAGGAAATCCACGAACCGGGGCATGTCGCTCAACGTGCGGAGCTTCTCCTGGACGAGGTCGACCATGGTCGAGCACTGACCGGCGTCAAACCGGTCGGCCGGCCACGGCGCATCAGTGCCGACCCAGGGGGCCACCCGTTCCATGAAGTCCGGCTTGGGTAACCCTCGGAGATGGCTGGCGTTCACGTGCTCAAGCTTCTTTAGGTCAAAGAAGGCAGGCGCCTTGTTCACGTCTTCGATCCGGAACAGTTCTACGATCTCGGAGAGTGGCCTGATCTCGACGTCATCGGGTGGCCCCCAGCCCAAAAGAGCGAGGTAGTTGACCATGGCCTCCGGAAGATAGCCACGGTCCCGATAGTCGCTGATAGATACGTCATCTCGCCGTTTAGAAAGCTTTTTGCGCTGCTCGTTTACTAGCAGAGGCAGGTGGGCGTAGGTGGGTCTTGACGCACCAATAGCATCCAACAAAAGGAGAACCTTGGGCACCCCGGACAGGAGATCTTCACCGCGGATTGCATGCGTAATACCCATGTCAGCGTCGTCCACTGCGTTGGCCAGCAGGAACATAGGTGACCCGTTCGAACGCCAGATGACAAAGTCTTCGAGATCATCAGTTTCGAAAGAGACGTCGCCGCGCACCACATCGGTGAACGTCATGGCCTTTGCTATCGGCATTCGAAACCGGACGGCTAATCCGTCGACCAGCGCTGAGCCGCCAACCTCTTGGTTATCGGCATCGCAAAGGTAGGCCAGACCGCGTCCGAGTAGATCTTCGACTACTTCGCGGTGGCGGTCTCGCCGTTCAGACTGGAAGTACGGCCCCTCATCCCAGTCGAGGCCCAGCCATTCCAGTTCAGTTATCAAACTCTCGGTCAAGTCACTGCGGTTGCGCTCAGCGTCGGTGTCCTCGATGCGCAGCACATAGGTTCCACCTATCGATCGGGCATGCAGCCAGTTGAACAAAGCCGTACGGGCACTACCCACATGCAGATAACCGGTGGGAGAAGGGGCAAAGCGAACTCGGGATATCACCCTTGAAAGACTACAGGTGGCCCACCGGTGGAGCCTGTGGTCAGATGATCCCGAGGATCGTGCGGCGAATAATGCCAGCCACAGTTTCCACTAGCACTTCATGAGAGACGCCCCACCGCTCAAGGCCGTGCTGGTGGTTGGCCACGTGGGCCAGCATCCCGACAACCACACCCGCTGAAGCCATCGGGTCACCCGGGATATTCCGTTCTCTGGCCAGGTCCATCAACGCTGCGGTGGCCCCGGCCAAAAGATGGGTCCGAATTTCCCTGAACCGGAGATCGCCCTCCATTGAAGCCAGGTCAAGCACTCGAAGTACCGGTTTGTGGCGGGTCCAGAACTCGAGCATCCCATCAGCCACCATGTGGGCGGAGCCATCGGGGTCGCTCACCCAGTCACGATTGGTGATGAGTTTGGACAAATCTTCGTTCCAGGCCTCACCCAGGGTGGCGGCCATAGCCAGCATCGCCGACTCGACGTCGGGGAAGTACTGGTAGAAGGTGGCGGGCGAGGTCCCAGCCTCTCGAGCGATATCGACCACCTTGAGATCCCGGTAAGCAACGGTGCCAAGAAGCGTGCTGGTGGCGTCCAGCATGCGTTGACGGGTTGCCAATCCCCGACGCCCAGGAACCCGACCGTCTGATGCCCGGAGGCGCTGATTCTTTACCTCTGTCACGGTCTAGAACTTTTTTTTTTCGGACTCACAGCCTTAATGGTAGGCCGGATTACGTATCTGATACCCCGTCAGGAAACGGCATCACCTCTGTCTGGATCAGCCACCCATCGGGCTGTTCCAGCCAGCGAAAGGTCTAGGAGCGCACCCACACCGTCAATCAGCGCAGCCCGAACGGCTATAGCAGCCAACAAGCCAGTTAGCGGATCCGCCACTGCGTCAGCAACGAAGCCAGCTGGGCTATTGAGGATCAGCCCGCCGGATACGGCAGCGTCGTCACCGAACGCCACACCCCCGGACCTTGGGCCAGTCCGCCCGTAACCAGTAATGGAGGCCCAAACCGCTCCCCGCTCTACTTCGGCAAGGGCCTCTAGCCCCCACTGGGACAACGCTCGTGGTCGGCTGGCCTCCAGCACCACGTCAGCAGCGTCCACTAAGCACCGGATCTCATCACGTCCCTGGCTCGTTAACGGGTCAACAACAACTTCTTCCTTTTCTGAGTTGAGTTCGGAAAAGAAACTTGCCGGACCACGACGAGCCCCGTCAGGGCGATGCGCGCTTTCTACCTTCACGACTCGACATCCGGCTCGGCTAAGCAGGCTCCCGCACAATGGGGCCGCCCACAGCGAGCCAAACTCCACTACCACTGGTGCCTCGTCCGTATCCGCGTTTGTTCGGTTGCTAGGTCCAGAGGTGACTATCAGCGGACAATCAGGAGCGGTGCCCGGCACGCCCAAAGGTAAACCCAACAGGTCCGCCATCTCTACAAGTTCCCCACTAGTCCGCCCCTCTACGGCCCGGAGGACCACCGGCCACTCACTGGGGCCCAGAGCCGGGCCAATAGAAGCTAGGCGCAACAGCGCTGGAAGTGAAGCCAAGTCCTCAGGCCGAGCAAGGTTTAGGCACACCAAGCCATCAGCGGCTTCGAGTAAATGGGCGTCTCCCCCTACTGATGTAGAGCCACGACGCTTCAGCCCAGCCGCTGCCGCACGTGCTCCCACCATGTTCGGGCCATTTACCAGAGGTCCTCCGTAGCCGTGCCATGCCGAGGCCAGCACACCGAGGCCGTGTACTAGGCCAGCGGGCGGTGGACGGGGTGGTCCATCGACTGGACCACTCAGCCCAGCAGCAGTTGACGCATCCCACTGACGAAACGCCAACAACGAATCACTGGCTTTCGGTGGTTCGCCGGTCCAACGCAGCACCTCGGTTAATCCGGGGGTAGCAATGGGGCGGGGCATTCACACGACATTACCCACCATGAGTGGGGCAACCAGACGAAGGGCTGGCCTAGAACCCGTTCGATGGACAATGATCTTGGGGTACCGCAGATCGGTCTTGCCGACCCAAAGACGTCTAGGAGTCGTTATGCCTGAAATCAAGCCCGGAAGCCGCTTTGCCAGCAGCGTCTGTACCACCGAGATCATCATCGTAAAAGGATTCGGCGACTGCGACCTGTGCTGTGGAGGCGCCGGTATGGAGGCTCCGGGTGCGCCGCGCGATGAGCGAACACCGTCACCTCAAGCTGCAGAGGGAACCCAGATGGGCAAGCGTTATGTCGACGCCGCTGAAACGATTGAGGTGTTGTGCGTCAAACCCGGTGACGGATCTCTGGGCATCGGCAACGTGCTGCTAAAGCTCAAGGACGCTAAGCCACTCCCCGCCTCGGACTGAACCGACTACACCGGGAGGCTCTTTAGTGAACATCATGATGCTGCTGGAAATGGCAGCAAATGGCTTCGGAGAACGAGTCGCCGTCGGATCCCACACCGGAGGACTGACCTTCCAGCAGTTGTATGACCGGGCGGGCGCAGCGGCTGGCCGATTCCGGGCCGACGGGGTAACCGCCGTAGCCATGGTCGATGTCTCATCGGTTGCCCTACCCATTTCACTATTTGGCGCAGCTTGGGCAAACCTGCCTTTCGTCCCGTTGAACTACCGATTGAGCAACGACGAGCTTTCTCGACAGGGAGAGCGTATCGCCCCTGCTGTTGCCATAGCCGACCCCAGCGCAGTGGGTCGACTCATCGGCCTCGGCGGCGTCGAGGTCCTGAACCGCAGTGATTTACTCGACTCAATAGTCGATGCCCCTGTCCCCGAGGCTGGATGGGAAATACTCGGTGAGGGAACTGCCGTCTTGCTGTTCACCAGTGGGACTACCGGTGAACCGAAGGCCGCTGTGCTTCGCCACCGGCACCTCGTCTCTTACATTCTTGGGTCGGTGGAGTTCATGAGCGCAGGTGAGGACGAAGCAGCTCTGGTGAGCGTTCCGCCCTACCACGTAGCAGGCATAGCGGCCATCTTGTCCAACGTCTACGCCGGTCGCCGCATCGTTCAACTACCGACATTCGACGCTGCTGTTTGGATTGACCTAGTCCGTACCGAAGAGGTCACCAGCGCCATGGTGGTACCCACCATGCTGGCCCAAATCGTGGAGCGTCTCGACGCTGAGGGCCCTAGCGGGATGGGACTCCCCAGCCTGCGCACGTTGTCGTATGGCGGAGGAAAAATGCCTAGGCCCACAATTGAACGAGCACTCCAGCTGCTGGAACACACCGCTTTTGTAAATGCTTACGGATTGACCGAGACCAGTTCCACAGTGGCGCTGCTCGGCCCCGTAGATCACCGCGATGCCCTAGCCAGTGATGAATTATCCGTTCGCGCTCGGCTCGGATCCGCGGGGCGGCCGCTACCCAACATCGAAGTTTCGATTCGTGATGAGAATGGCTCCGAGGTAGCAATTGGATCTCCGGGTGAGGTCTGGGTTAGGGGTGATCAGGTATCCGGCGAGTATGAGGGGTTGCCCTCTCAGCTGACCGCTGCAGGTTGGTTCCCCACCCGCGACGGTGGATGGATGGACGATGCCGGCTTTCTCCATGTAACCGGACGGATAGACGACGTAATCGTCAAGGGAGGCCAAAACGTCTCGCCCGGTGAGATCGAAGACGTGCTCGTCAGACACCCCGAAGTTGCTGATGCCGCAGCCATTGGACTACCTGATACTCATTGGGGTGAACGCATAGTGGCTGCTGTGGTGCGAGCCTACGAATCTCAAGTCACTGCAGAAGAGCTCCAGGAGGCCGTCCGAACAGAGCTGCGCTCCAACCGCACCCCAGACCACGTGGAATTTGTGGAGGCTCTGCCCTACGGTGACACCGGAAAACTTCTCCGTCGTGTCCTGAGGGCTGATCTGGCCCACCTCGGGGACGGTTCAACGCTGTGAACAGAACGGTCGAAATCCTCTCCATGGCCGAGGCCGCGACTCAACTTGCATCAGCTGCCGCCGATTTGGACCTAGGTATCTTGCGGGGCAGCCCAGTGATGGTGGTTGACAATGCCGACCACCTACCACCTAGTGTCGCCAATCTGCTGGTCAGCCTGCCTCTGGTATCGGTAGGAATCGCTCCACCAGGAACCGCTCCATCTTTCGACGTAATCGTCGCCGATGCTGAGGCAGTAACCGCTGTGGTCGACGGTGTGATGTCCAATCCGACGGCGGCGGTGACCTGCTGCCAAGTTCTCCGTAATGGGCCGTATCAAGCCACCTCCGTAGGGCTTCTCCTAGAGAGCACTGCCTACGGGACCCTTCAAAGTGGGCCAGAGTTCAGCCGCTGGCTGAGCCAGCATGAATACCAGGTCCGACCTAGCGAGACTGAGCCACCCGTTTTGGTCGACGCCGCAGACGACACGGTGCACCTGATATTGAACCGACCACGGGTATGCAACGCATGGTCGGCAGCAATGCGTGATGCCTTGGTCGAGGCGTTACGTTCGCTGTCCAGCCCAGGCGACAGTCGTGCTATCTATCTGACGGGCAACGGCTCGGTGTTTTGCGGTGGTGGGGATCTGACCGAGTTCGGGTCTATCGAGGATCCTGTCATGGGCCACCTAATCCGCTCATCAGCCAATGCTGGCCCGTGGCTGGACCGCCTTTCTAAACGTCTCACGGTGACCGTCCATGGCCCGTCAGTGGGTGCCGGGGTGGAATTGGCCGCCTTCGCTGGGCGCATCAAGGCCACTGGAGACGCAAGTTTTCAACTACCAGAGGTCTCTATGGGCCTGATCCCAGGTGCTGGGGGCACCGTTAGCGTGCCTCGTCGAATTGGCCGTCAGCAAACAGCATGGTTGTGTCTGACCGGTACCACTATTGACGTCACTACTGCACTCGACTGGGGCCTCATCGACGTCGTCTTAGATTAAAGCCGTTCGATGATCGTGACATTGGCCTGACCGCCTCCCTCACACATTGTCTGGAAGCCGTAACGACCACCGGTTCGTTCCAACTCGTACAGGAGGGTGGTCATCAACTTGGCCCCGGTGCATCCCAGCGGGTGCCCTAGGGCGATCGCCCCACCATTCACGTTGACCTTCTCGCGGGCAATACCGTGCTCATGCATCCACGCCATGGGAACCGGGGCAAAAGCCTCGTTGCACTCGAATAGATCGAAGTCGTCAACCGCCATGCCGGTCCGCTCGAGTGCGTAAGTAGTCGCTGCGATGGGACCAGTGAGCATGTAGATCGGGTCGTCTCCCCGGACACTCATGTGGTGGATGCGGGCACGCGGTGTCAGACTGTGATCAGCCAGAGCCTGCTCGGATGCCAACAGCAGGACAGCCGCGCCGTCGCTTACCTGGCTTGCCAACGCTGCGGTGATCCGCCCGCCCTCGGTAAGGGGGTCCAGTTGGGCCATCTTCTCAAGGCTGCCACCTCGCCGAGGCCCCTCGTCTGTATCGACCCCGGCAAGAGGAATAATCTCTGGCTTAAAACGCCCATTGTCGATGGCTCGGATTGCGCGCTCATGACTCTCCAGGGCGAAGGCCTCCATATCCTCGCGGGAGAAGTCCCATTTCTCGGCAATTAACTCGGCGCCTCGGAATTGGGATACCTCCTGGTTGCCGTAACGGTTCACCCAACCGGTTGAGCCGCTGAACGGATCCTCGTGGCCAAACGGCTTGGCCGCCTCTAAGGCCAGACCTATCGGGATCATGCTCATATTCTGCACACCACCAGCAATCACCATGTCCTGAACACCTGCCATAACACCCATTGCTGCAAAACTGACGGCCTGCTGTCCCGACCCGCACTGCCGGTCGATAGTCGTGCCGGGAATTGCCTCAGGTAAACCGGCGGACAACCATGCCGTCCGAGCGATGTCGCCAGCCTGCGGGCCGAGGTTGTCTAGACACCCCATAACTACGTCGTCAATAGCCATCGAATCGATGTCGTTACGTTCCAGGATCTCAGCGATGACGTGAGCACCCAGGTCAGCGGGGTGCACCTGCGAAAGCCCACCACCTTTCTTCCCGGTGGGGGTTCGGACTGCATCAACAATGTAGGCCTCGGTCATGGGGGACCTCCTAAGGTCTTTGACGAAACATCAAGTGAAGGTGGCTTTCAGCAACTTGATCGGCCTAGCGCGGCTCTCGGGGTAAACCCAGTACCCGCTCACCGATTACGTTTCGCTGAATTTGGTTCGAGCCGGCGTAGATAGTGTGGGAGCGACTGTATAGAAATGTTCGTTGCAGGCCATCCAATCGGTAATTGATGCCTAGTGGGTCATCGAGAGGTGGGGTGCCATCAACGCCAATCATCCCGCTGGCGCCACGCACCTGCATTCCCAACTCGCCGAGCCGTCGGTGCCACGAAGCCCAATAGAGTTTGCCGATTGACATCTCGGGACCCGGTACCACGTCAGCGGCCAACGCAGTGAGCATTCGGAGTTGGTTGTAGCGGAGAATCTCCAACTCGCTCCAAGCCCGCATCAAGTCTTGACGCAGGGACGGATCATCAATCGATCCGTTTGAGCGGGCGAGTGCGATGAGCGTGTCCAGTTCCTGGCGGTACCCAATCTGTTGCCCGAGGGTGGAAGCCCCGCGCTCAAACCCGAGAGTGCCCATAGCCACCGACCAGCCGCCACCCACCTCGCCGACGACCATGTCAGCGTCGGTCCTTGCCTCATCGAAGAACAGTTCGTTGAATTCAGTGGCGCCAGTGATCTGCACTATCGGCCGTACCTCTACCCCCGGCTGCTCCATGGGTATAAGCAGGTAAGAAAGCCCAGCGTGGCGTTCGGCGGTCGGGTCAGTCCGGCACACCACGAACGCCCACTGGGCGAACTGGGCCAGCGAGGTCCACACTTTCTGGCCGGTAACCAGCCAACGTCCAGCCTCTAGGTGGGCGCTTGTCGAAACGTTGGCAAGATCGGAACCCGCGTTGGGCTCGGAGTACCCCTGGCACCAGTGCTCAGACCCAGCGAGGATTGGGTGGACAAAGCGCGACTGCTGGGCTTCAGTGCCGTATGCAACCAAAGTGGGTCCAAGCAGGGTCAAACCAATATTGGGAATCCGGCCAGGCGCTCGGGCCTCAACGTAGGTCTGGTGGAACACCACCTGCTCGATCAGCGAGGCATCGCGACCACCTAGGTTCGCCGGGTAGTCCAGCCCCAGCCAGCCACCTGAAGCCAACTCGCGTTCCCAGTTAAATAACTGCTCAGCAGCAACATCGTCTTGGCCAGCGCCTCCCCTACCTCGTAGGTCGGCAAAGTCACCCACTAGGTGTTCTTCAAGCCAAGTACGCACTTCGTCGGCGAATGCCTCTTCAGCCGGAGTACGGGCAAATTCCACTGCACCGACGGTACTCCACCTATCCACCGCTCTGACGGTCTGTCAGGTCAGCAGACCGGCAAGACTGGTGCAGATTCCATCTAACCGGTCCGCGCATCGCGTGTAAGAATCCTCTGACTCGCCTATCGGATCAGCCAACTCGTCGGCTACCCGACCGGCCGTAAAATGTCCGCCCCGCGCTCCGTCTAACGACCGGATCCAATCGACTAACGAACGCTCACCACGGGGGCCGACCTGCCCACCGAGCCGAACCACCTCTCCAACCAGAAAAGTACGCGAGCGCGCCGTGGAGTCCAGCGTGCTGACCACCGCCTCATGGAGACGGGTCATGACGACTATCAGGTCAGCGCTGACAACCAACTCACTGGTCAGTGGCGCACTCGTGTGCCCCGAAAGGTCGACACGGCTGCGACTAAGCACCTCAACGGCAGTCGAGGTTGCCTTAGTTCTGCCATCAACCGAAGTTCCCGCCGAACCAACTACCAGAAAGTCGCCGCCACACTCATCTAGGCGGGCCCTCAGCAGAGCAGCAGCCATTGGCGACCTACAGGTGTTCCCAGTGCACACGAAAAGAATCACTGGTGGGACGGTACCGTGCCGGCCCACGTGGGACTGACCGGTCTGGTCCGCGTAGGTTCATCTCGAACCTCATGACGGGTTCTAGTCGTAAGGAAGGTGGACGGAGATGACCGAAACAGATCCGACCGAAGCGGTGGGCCCCATGCGCGGCGTGAAGGTTGTCGAGTTGGGTGTCTGGGTAGCCGGACCAGCGACAGCAGGTGTTCTCGCTGACTGGGGCGCCGACGTGATCAAGATCGAACCCCCGACGGGGGACCCATGTCGTCAGTTCCAGCGAATGCTGGGAGGCGACATGCCCACCAACCCAATCTTTGAAATGGATAACCGATCCAAGCGGAGCATTGCTGTGGACCTGGGCACTGACGACGGTCTCGCTATCGCTCTCGAGTTGCTGGCCGATGCTGACGTTTTCGTCACCAACCTGCGGGTTGGAGCGCTGGCCAGACTAGGTATCGACCACCCATCTGTCGCCAGCCGCTTCCCTCGACTGGTGTATTGCCAGATCACCGGATACGGCAGCGACGGCGAGGACGCTGATCGGGCCGCTTACGATGTCGGCGCCTTCTGGGCGCGGTCTGGATTGGCATCGCTACTGACTCCTCCTGACGGGGACCCGCCGTTTCAGCGCGGAGGAATGGGAGATCACTCAACTGCACTAGCGGCGGCGGCCGCCGTCTCAGCCGCCCTGTTCGAGAGAGAGCGCTATGGCCAAGGCCAGTTGGTGGAAACGTCCCTAATACGCCAGGGGGCCTACACGATCAGTTTTGATCTGAACCTGCTGCTCATGTGGGGTGTAACTCTAGATATCGGTGACCGAGCGTCCATGGGTAACCCGGCCATGAATAATTACATAGCGCGCTGTGGCCGTAGATTCTGGATTGTCGGGTTGGAGGGTGAGCGTCACTGGCCACCACTGGCTCGCGCTGTCGGCCATCCTGAATGGCTCAACGACAACCGGTTCGCTCAGCCCCGGGAACGCGCCACCAACTCCCGCGAACTCATAAGCATGCTGGACGAGATCTTTGCAACCCGCACATTGGATGAGTGGGCTGATGTGTTCAGCACTGAACCCGACTTCTTCTGGGCCCCCGTGAATACTCCAGAAGAGCTGCTGAACGATCCAGCCTTCCATGGCTCAGGGGCCTTGCTGGAAGTGCCAGATGAAGTATCGACCACCACCATGGTGGCCACACCAGTCGATTTCCGCGGCACTCCATGGACAACCCGGTCGATGGCCCCAATGATCGGGGAGCACACGCGCGAGGTGCTAGCCGGTATCGGTCGGCCCGAGGCCGAGATCGACGCGTTGGTGGCTTCAGGAACGGTGGTTGAGCCGATCTAACCGACTGGGAGAGCAGCGATCGTCGATTCCAAGGCCTCCAGATCTACAGAACGGGCCTTCCCACTCGATGGGACAAGAGGGGCGAAGATCCAATAGCCGTGCACCTGCTCCTCGTGATGAATCACCTTTACCGGCACCCCAGCCGATCGGAGAACCTCGGCGTAGGCCAGCCCCTCGTCCCGAAGGGGGTCGAATCCAGCCACGATGACAGTTGCGGGTGGCAGATCCTCATGACGCAAAGCACGAATCGGCGCAACTAGGGGTTCAGAGGTGAGGTCCCGACCTCCGGCCAGGTTCTCGGCAAACCAGCGCATGGTTGACAATTCTAAAAAATATCCTGCACCATTCTCCTCCAACGAGCGCCAGTTTCCTGAGTCGTAATCAAAGTCGGTAGCCGGATAGATCAGGAACTGGTGAGCGATGGCCGGCCCACTCCGGTCCCGGGCCATCAGCGAAAGGACTGCGCTTAGGTTGCCACCGGCGCTGTCACCAGCCACCACTATTCGCTGGGGATCAATCCCGAGTTCTTCTGAACGCTCCGACACCCAGCAGAGGGTCGCCCAGGCGTCGTCGACAGCCGCTGGAAATGGAAATTCGGGGGCCAGCCGGTACTCGAGAGCTACCACGACGGCACCACACGTCGAAGCGACCGCACGACACTGCTCGTCATAGCCATCTAGGTCACCGATTGTCCATCCACCACCATGCAGATAGAGAATGACTGGGGCCCTGTCACCACACCCCTCATTTCGGTAGATCCGTACCGGCAGGTCACCTTCTGGCCCTGGCAGATTCCGTTCAGAAACCTCTGCCACCTCGGCAGCTAGGTGCTGGCTGCTGGTGCAGATGGCCCGGTAGCCCTTTCTTCGCTCCTCGAGGTCAAAGGGGTGGTTGGGCACTTTTTGGCCCGCTGTCAGGTCAAGCAAGGGTTGGAGATCAGCGGCTACGGGCACGGAATCACAAGACGATTAAGGGGTGGACTCAGCGGCTATACGGTCGGATTCGTACTGGTACTGCGGCACGTCAACCCGTTCATTACGAGTGTCGCTGTTGCCATCCGTGCCTCCGTCAGATAGTCCACCCTCAGCTTCTATCCCTGTCGGGGTTGCCCGCCGCTTCCAATCGCCGTCTGCATCCCACGACATACCGGTAGGGGCAATGGTTCCGGGGCGATCCATGGCCTCAGCTGCGGCAAAGGCCCGCCGCAGCAGATTGCGTTGAAACTCTGGGTCATGAGGACGGCCCACAGTGTGGCCGAGCGGCAGGTCTGAGAAAGCAGCCCTTGGCGGGTTGACTGACGCTGTGATGCTGTAGGCAGAGGTCAAGCAGAGAGTCGGCACACCAGCGGCCTCTAGCGCCCTCGCAACCAGACCAACGGTCTGGTGGCAAACTGGTCAAACGGGCACCAGCAATGCAAGGTCGATGTCCATAGCCAAGACCGCGACAACCACGGCAGGAGCCAGTTCTTCTGTTGCCCTGCGTGCTGAGTAGATCCCACCCATGCATCCGAGCGCAGTGGGGGCTAGACCGCCGATCACTCCTTCGTCCACCAGCTCGTGTAAGCGGTCTACAGGAAAGACAATGTTTGGATCAGAGCGCGCTGGCTCAAGATCGTAGGCAAAGTGGGTTACGCGAACATCTGCGGCCGGCTCGTCAGCCGGGATGTGCCGCAGCCCGGTGTCGTCCTTCCAGTGGAACGCTACCTGGCCCTCTCGGTAGGCCCCGCCCGAACCAATCAGAGCCACAGTGCAATCGGACAGCGGGCGGGCTAACGGAGTCCACGGTGGCTGCTCAGGAGGTTCAGCCCACTGATAAGGCGGATAGCCAAGAGCGTCGTACCGAGCTCGGGTTAAGGCGATGTAATCGACTGGCGACAACGCTCCTGATCGACTTTCCATTACACCATCGTGGCACCTTTGGTCCATCGATACCCGATCCGGCCTGCTGCAAGAGGCAACTGGCTCCAAGGATCGAAGTATCGACACTGAGAGTTGCTACTCGTACAATCTAGGTGTGGTTGATGTAGATCTTGATGACGGGCACTCTCTCGCTGGGCTCACGGTTGACGAGGTGGCCGCGGCAACGGGTCTAGGCGTCGACACTGTGCGCTATTACCAGCGACTAGGCCTGCTGGATGCACCAGAACGACATGGCCGTCGCGCCATCTATTCCAATGCACACCTAGCCCGTATTGCCGAGATCCGGCGTCTGGCCGACGACGGCTTTACTCTTGCCCAGATCGGCACACTCGGAGCCGAGGGGCCTCCGACAGATGTCGTCGACGACCTCCAGCGTCTTGCTAACGAGGCTCTGGGCCGCAGCCTTTCACGCTCTGAAGTAGCCAGACAGGCCAAAGTACCCGAGGGTCTAGTCGCCCTACTGGTAGACAACGGCCTCCTTGCACCGATCGTCTCTGAACCCGAACAGCGATTTGACGAAGGGGCAGTCTCAATGGTGCGGGCCGGACTAGCCATAAGCGCCGCAGGTGTTCCGCTCGACGAGCTGGTGGCTCTGGCTATTGACCACGGCGCGCATGTCGACAAGGTGGTCGAACGGGCGGTCGAGTTGTTCGATCGCCACGTGCGTTCTGATCACGAGGAAGCTGATCTTCTGGTCGAAGTAGTCCGTTCTCTGTTGCCAGCAGTGACCCGTCTAGTTGCGCAGCACTTCCACAGGACACTGGTGTCTCGAGCCCATGATCAGGCTGGAGAACGAGATGGTGGAGGTCTGAACTTGGCTGATGCCCTGCTGGCCGCCAACGCTGACCGCCTTGAGGTGGACGTCCGATGGCGCTGACTACCAATGCCGACTCGTTCAAGCCCTCAGAGATGACGCGAGCCACCACGATCGAGTTGCACACCGGGCCGGCACTTGATCCTTTGGCCTGGCTGGCTGCCACTTCAACTGACGATGAGGCCTGGTATTGGGAGGTCCCCAACGACGACACCTCATGGGTTGGTCTCGGAACCGCTGCTGTCGTCAATGTCGAGGGTGCTGGCCGCTTCGCCGACGCCGCAACTGCGGCAGCCCGCCTCTTGGATGGCATCAAACTTGACGCCCCGCTGGGGGCTCCAGCGATAAGGATCGCGGCGGGATTTGCCTTCGACCACCACCTGCACAAAACACCCACTCCTTGGTCTGCCTTCGGCACTGGGAGACTTGTGCTACCTGCTGTTCAAATAACTCGTCATGCCGGACGGACATGGGTGACTCGAGTTGAAGACGAAGATCGACCAACACCACTTTTCAACATCCCGAATCCATCCACTACTGAAACCGCAGAACCATCCGACCACACTGACCTGGCAGCCCGCGAGCACTACCGGCAGTTGGTGCGTTTGGCATTAGCTGCCGTCAAACGAGGTGACTTAGAAAAGGCCGTACCGTGTCGTTCGATTCAAATCAGCCACCGACCAGAGCTGACCTCGTTGCTAGCTGCCTTGCGGTTCACCTACCCAACATGCGCGACCCTAGCGGTGCGTCCGAGCGGAGGCGCTGCCACGTTCGTTGGCGCCACACCGGAGCGACTAGCCGCAGTGCACACTGGGCACCTACACACCGCTGCACTCGCCGGGTCGGCACCCCGTGATCCGGATCCAGCCATCGACGCCTCCCTCGGTCAAGGACTACTCATAAGCCCTAAGGAAAGAGCCGAACACGCTGTGGTGGTGGATGCAATCGACCGGGCATTGCATGGTCTCGGTGTGAGCGACCGTCATCCCAGAAACCCCGTCCTGCTGCAACTCCACGGCATCCAGCACCTTCACACACCCATTGACGCTGAACTACCCGAGGGCGTCGGCTTGCTGGAACTGGTCGGTGCTCTCCACCCAACCCCAGCCGTTTCCGGCTACCCAGGCGAACCAGCCGCCGAACTTCGGACAACTCACGAAGGCATGGAGCGTGGCTGGTTTGCCAGTCCCGTCGGATGGCTGGACGCAACGGGAGACGGCGAGTTCCGGGTTGCTCTGCGAACTGGGCTGATTCACCGTGACGGCACAACGCTGTACGCCGGCGCTGGCGTAGTGGCCGGCTCGGACCCTGACCGCGAACTAGCCGAGACCGATGTCAAGCTCCGCACTCTTCTTGGACTGGTGCTGGCGGCAGAAAGTACAGCCTCATGACACGTCTCCCGAAATCAGATCCAGTGGCTGTCCAGGCTTGGTGTCGTACTCTGTTTGCCCAACTAGCAGCATGCGGAGTAGCCCACGTGGCCGCCTCCCCAGGTTCCCGCTCCACACCCTTGACGGTCGCCGCCGATCAAACTCCTGGCCTCGACGTTTCCATGCATCTTGACGAACGGGTTGGCGGTTTCTTCGCTCTGGGACTGGCCCGAGTCACCGGTCGTCCAGTTGTCCTCTTGTGCACCTCAGGCACCGCAGCCGCCAACTACCTTCCAGCAGTCATCGAGGCTTTTCATTCTGGAGTCCCTCTTGTGGTGCTAACGGCCGATCGTCCCCCCGAACTACAAGGTGTCGGTGCTCCCCAGACCATCAACCAAGAAGGCATCTACGGCAGCCACGTGCGGTGGGCCGCAACCACAGCAGTGGCAGGCACCGAGGACCCCGGCGCTGCGGCCTCGGTTGCTCACCAAGTTGTGGTTCGGGCAACTCGACCGATCCCCGGCCCGACACACCTGAATGTGCCGTTACGCGAGCCGCTAGAGCCACCGGCCATTGATCCGCTCTCCATCGGTTTACTTCCCCTTCCACCCGACAGTGCTCCAGTCGAGTTGGGTTGCCTCGCCGATCTTGTATTAGGTAATGCTCGGCCCGAACGAGGCCTAATTGTGGCTGGACCCATGGACCCCTCCCCTGCCGGTCGAGTGGCGCTCGCCGAGTTGGCTCGGAGGACAGGTTGGCCCATATTGGCCGATCCCGTGTCTGGCCTCCGCCGCGGACCACATGTCGCCAACGCTCCGGTACTAGCCACCGGCGACCACTTGCTCCGATCCTCTTGGGCCGACGACCACCGTCCCGACGTCATAATCCAGTGTGGTGGGATGCCTACCAGCAAGGGCTACTACCTCTGGTTGAACCGAGTGGGCGCCGGACGCGTTGTGGCCGTCGACCACCTCGAACGCTTCCCCGACGCCGCCCTGCAGGTCACTGATCGGCTAGCCGTGGAGCCAGGTCGACTAGCCGATCGGCTCGTCGGGCGTATCTCCAGCGAGAGCCAATCCACCGACTGGACCCGCATTTGGACGGAGGCCGAAACAAGCGCTGCATCGGCTGTGGCAGACCTCGTCGCCGGCGCCCCATTTGACGAACCCGGCGTGGTGTCCGCCCTCGATGCCGCACTCGGTGATTTCGTCACCCTGGTGGCTGGCAATTCCATGCCACTTCGTGATCTTGATGCCTTTCTACCAGTTGACGTCCGAGATTGGTCGATTCGTGGCAACCGGGGCGCCAACGGGATCGACGGGCAGGTCTCATCGGCCATGGGGATGGCTGCTGGTTCAGCGAGCCCGACGGTGCTGCTAGCTGGCGATCTCACCGTACTCCACGACCTCGGCGGCCTCGTCGCTGCTCGACGACTAAACATCGATCTCACGGTGGTGGTAGTCGATAACAACGGTGGTGGAATTTTTTCGTTTTTGCCCATAGCCAACGAGAGGCACATCGATCACCACCGACTCTTTCACACTCCCCATGGTCTGGACCTTTCCCATGCTGCCGCCCTAGCCGACGCCACCTTCCATCAACCAACCGACCGGCTCACCCTCGAGGCAGCGCTCATCGCCTCAGTAGGCACACCTGGCCTGCACGTCGTTCACGTCAAGACTGATGCGGCCGTAAACGTCGGACTCCACCGCGAGGCCACCCGTGTGGTCGACCACTCCCTTCACGATCTAGGGGCAGGGAGGTGACTATTTCAAAGAAAGCCTTCCTGCACATCGAGTTTGATGGGCCAACCGCAGGAAAGGGAAACTGTCGCCCAGTCGCCCTTCTGCACGGCTTTACCGGGTCGACGGCCACCATGTGGCCTCTCGGCGGCCGACTAATTGACATCCGCCAAGTGGCCGCCGTTGACCTGCCAGGGCATGGTCACAACGATCTAGGTGGTGATGCTCAAGTATTTGGCTTCGAACACACCGTTGACGCCGTTGCCCGGGTACTTGACCAGCACCAACTCTGCCCGGTCCACATCATCGGCTATTCCATGGGTGGTCGGATAGCAATCGGCCTAGCAGCGCGCTATCCGGAAAGCATTGCTTCTCTCTCCCTCATCGGTGCGTCTCCGGGACTATCCAACCCGGTAGAGCGAGCCGCCCGACGTCGAGCCGACGACGAGTTGGCCGATGATCTTCTTGAAAACGGCTTGGCCGCCTTTGTGGACCGTTGGATGGCTAGTCCAATATTCGCCAGTCAGAGCCGTCTCGGCAGCGACGCCTTAGAGTTTGCTCGAGTCCAGCGCTTGGCTAACGATCCCGATGGTCTGGCTGGCAGTCTCCGAGGTGCTGGAGCCGGTGCCCAACCATCGCAGTGGCATCATCTGGCGGACATCGAAGTGCCCGTTCTGCTGCTCGCAGGAGAGGAAGATCCAAAGTTCCGAGCCATTGCCATTCGTATGGCGGCTGCCCTCCCCAGAGCCACCATCAGGGTTGTGCCTAACGCTGGTCACGCTGCACACCTAGAAAATCCGACCTACGTAATGCATGTGATCGAGGAATTCCTAGACCAAGTGGACAGTCTGTGATATCCGATCTGAGTCAACTCGAGGTCCGTGAGATCCAACTCGAACGAGTGACACTTCAATTTCACAATCCGATATCAACCTTCCACGGCCCATTGACTACACGAGACGTAATAATTCTGACCGCCTCCGACGCTTCGGGAAACCTCGGTTTTGGAGAAGCCGCTCCACTGGCAGGGTTCACACCCGAAACCCTCCAAGAGGTCGAAAATGCCCTCTCCGAATGGGCGAGAGACAGTGATCCGGGCCACTTGACCGGGCGACCAACGGCGCAGGCCGCTGTCGACGCCGCTCTCCTTGACCTCGCTTCCCAGATTGCTGGCCGGCCGCTTCATGACCTAATCAATCCCGGCAGCCCGTCGGTGCTACCGGTTTCCGCCCTGATCAATGGTCAGACTCCAGAGGAAGCAGCCGAGTCCGCCGGTGCTGCGGTGGACGCCGGCTACAAGACGGTGAAACTCAAGGTCGGCTTGCTCTCGTTCTCCGAAGACATCGCTCGAGTCGCCGCCGTGCGCACAGCTGTCGGTGACACAAAGTTCCGAGTCGACGCAAACGGAGCTTGGAGACCCACTGAGGCCATCGACCACCTAACCCGGCTCAACAGGTACCACCTAGAGTTCATCGAGGAACCTGTCAGGGGTCTAGAGGCTCTGGCCGCCGTACGGGCCAACTCGCCCGTCCCGGTCGCCTCCGATGAGTCAGTTCGGACCATCGACGACCTGCACCGCGCAATAAAACTCGGCAGCGCCGACATCGTGGTGCTTAAGCCCAGCGCGTTGGGAGGACCTCAGCTGACAGCGGCCGCAGCCCAAGTAGCCATAGATGCTGGCCTCCCTGTGGTGTTGACCTCTCTATTGGAGAGCTCAGTGGGAATCCGGTCCACAGCACACCTAGCATCAGCACTAGGAGCCCTCGATCCGGCCCCTGGTTTAGCCACTGCCACACTGCTGGCCACTGACTCGGGGACGCCCTTTCTTCCCATCGACGGGCAACTCCACCTCGGCTGACGGGCAGAGACCTCCACTCAGGGAATCTCCCTCATCCCCCTGAACTCACTACCAACTATTCAACAACCCTGTTTTCGAGGAGTGCTGCTTCCGACTCTCGCGCTGCCGCCGTGTAAATACCCTTGGACATCAGTGAACGTTCAGCGGCGCGCCGAAGCCAATAGATGTCAGCTCGAGCTTTTTGCGCACTCTCACTTTCCGGCTCAGCGGTCACCGCCATTTCAATCAGATGACACGCCAGGCGGACGTCATCCTCATCGGCCAACGCCAAGGCACGGTTGACCAATAGGTCGACAGAGCCAACCAAAGCCACGACTTCTGCGGCAACTGCGGCTTCGGGCGCAGGCTTCAGGTTGGCAGGATTACCATCCCACCAACCGCCGAACTGGCGGTAGATGTTCCGCACTACGAACTCTGGTTCGTCGTACTGAGGAACCAGCCATGGTTGATCTCGAAGGTGCTCTGGGACTCGAACCGAATGAATGATGTCGTCAATCGTGGCCCCTTCATTCATTAGAGCGAGTGTCGAGTCGGCAAGAAACTCGAGGGCCTCAGCGATATCACCTAGCACCAGTTCAACCCGCTGCCTGCCAACGATTGGCAATCCATGCGCCGGATAGACCTGCTCGGCGCCGATGGCGATCATCTTGCGTAATGCCGCCGCCCACTCCACTGGGTACCTCTGCACCTTCTGTGGGTTTCCTGCATTCGGGAAGACCCACAGGACGAAGTCGCCGGAATAGACGGACCGGTCACGGGGGTCCCATACCCACGTGTGGTCATCAGTTTCTCCTCGCGCATGATGGAGTTCCAGGTCCCGCCCACCAACCGACACATGGGCGATCTCGTCATAGGTCGTGTCAGGCTCCACAACATCTCTGGGTACAAAGTTCTCACCGGCGCCGATAAGACCGACCCCAGCCTTTACTCCACCAAACTGCCTGCGATTGATGGCCAGATTCCAGCCTGCTGTTGCTCGGTAGCGCTCCAACCGGACAGGTAGCGCCTTATGGGCGACGACTCGAGGTCGGCTGATCCCGTTTCTGTTTGCGTCGGCTGCGAACGCCCCACTTCCACCTACGTGATCTAAATGGCCGTGAGTGTAGATGAGGGTGTGAAACGGCTCATCGGTCCAGCCCCGTAGCGCTTCCACAACGGCGGTCCCAGTGTGCGCATTACTGGTATCGACGCACACCAGGCCTTCTTCAGTGCGCAAGGCCCAGCAGTGGGAAAACGATTCGACAACCGCTACATCGTCGACAACGACGGAGAGTTCATTGGTAAGTCTGTTTGGTTGTTCCGAGGCTCCCGAATCAATGATTCGGTTGGCCACGTCTACCGGATGCATGCTTTTGCTCAGGGCACCATTCATCGGTCACCTCCCAATCCTCTCGCCTGGCTTCCCACGGCCTCCAAGGCAGTCAGGTTCTCTTCAAGAAGAGCAACACCTCTGTCAATATCTTCGAACAAGAAGAAATGCCCTCCTTCGACAATCTGAAGTCTGACACCCAGCGTCTCGGCCTGAGCCCGAAACCAGGCCATGTCAAGCCCTGAAGTGCTCCCGGCCAATACAGCAGCAGGGACTCGACCGTCCACCGCTACACGACGGAGCGCCTCAAACGACTCAACCGGTCCATGCCGACCTGAATTTCCAAACACCAGAGCCTCCGTCTCTGGGCGACAGGAGAGCTCGATCCGACCGTCAGACCTATCTCGAAAGCCCCACCGTACGTACCCGGCTAGGGCCGCTGAATCAAGTTGATCCAACGGGGCCCGAGATCCGAAGGAAGCCAGCACTGTGGCGCGGTCATCCCACACATCTCGACGCCGGCGGGCACCTACTGCCAACGGGTGATCATCCTCAGAAGAGACGAAGTGTTCAATTTCGCTAGACCGAGCATCAATCGCTATGGCCTCGCACAGCACAAGCGCTGCGACCCGTCCGGGGGCCACCGCAGCAATCTCAGCACCTACCGCACCACCCGAAGACACGCCCACTAGCGCAAACTGTTCAAATCCAAGGTGGTTGATTACCGCAAGGGCATCTAACGCCATGTCGTCGTTGCCTAAGATCTCAGGCGCCACCACATCTTCGCTGGCACCATGACCCCGAAGATCAATTCCAACCACTCGATAACGGCCTGCTAGCCGGCGGGCCAGCGGATCGTAGATTCCCGCACAAAAGCCATTGGGGTGAAGCAGGACCAAAGGCTCACCAGCGCCACCCCAGTCCAACCAAGCCGCCCCAAAACTATCTCTTTCAATCTTGCCCCCGCGGGGACTGACATTTTCGAAACTCATCAACAAGTCCTACGCTCACCACTCCCGGACAGATTCAACATTCTTATCGTCCAAGTCCCGAACAGACGACACGAGAGGCCAAGAACTGTGGAGAGCCGAAGCGCTCTGGTGGGCGCCCTCTGTTTAGCCCTCCTAACTGGAGGATGTAGTTTTGGTGGTGCCAGAAAGGAGGCCAACGTCTCTTCAGTGGATGTCGACGCGCAACGCTTCGTAACCCAAGTAGTTGCTACCTATCCCCACGATCCGGCGGCCTTCACCCAAGGTCTTGAGCTTGTCGATGGCAACCTATGGGAGTCAACCGGTGAATATGGAAAGTCAGGCGTTCGTCAAGTTGATCGATCAACAGGACATACTTTGCGATCTGGGGACACGGACCCCACATGGTTCGGAGAAGGCTTTACAGCAATCGGTGATGGACTAGCAATTCAACTCACCTGGAAAGCTGGCCAAGCGGTCATCTGGGATCTAGCAGGTCCCACTCCAGTAGGTGCCCACACCTACGAAGGACAGGGTTGGGGTCTTTGCCGTCTCGACGAAACCACGTTGGTGATGTCCGACGGTTCGGAGACCTTGACAATGCGTCGACTTGACGACCTGTCCAGAGTCGCCGGGGTACGCGTGCTTCTAGATGGAAAACCTCTGAAATACCTCAACGAACTTGAGTGTGTAGATGGCACGGTGTGGGCCAACGTCTGGCTGACCGACACCATCGTCGCCATTGACCCCTCCACTGGTCGAGTCGCCGGAGTCGTCGATGCCTCAAATCTGTTGACTGACCGCTCATCGTTAGGCGCTAATGATGTTTTAAACGGCATCGCACATGATCCTGACACCGGCCGATTCCTGCTGACCGGCAAGCGGTGGCCCACGCTATTTGAAGTGGTGTTTGTGAGCGCGCCGGATCAACCAGCCCGCTAATCAGGCAAAGCGGGCCTCCACCTCGTCAACGCTCCAGAATCCGGGCAGTGGCCGGTCAGGGCAGTCCTCTGCATAGTGACGGAGCCTTTCGACAGCCGCTCCGTCGAACAACTCCAGCACGTCGAACACCCCGTGGCCTCCGACAGCCCGCAAGGCCCGGTCACCCTCAGCGCCGGCCCTCGGCAGCCTGGGGGTAAGGACCAAAAGCCGAGGTTGTCCGCTGGCACCATGACCGCTGCACAATACGTGAGCCCGACCCAAGGTGCGCCACAGCACATCAGCGCGACGCATCCCAGCACGGGCGTTAGTGAATGCTCCAGCAACGTCGATGTACCACTGTCGACCCAGGCGGCGGTCGGTCACAAGGAATGGGAATTGAAGGCCCAAGTCACGTCGGATTGCTGGAGCTTTGACGACTTCAAACCCCGCCTCGATTAGGGCGGCCTCAGCAATATCGACCACCTTTTTACCCGACGCCGTCGCCCGGTTCAGTGCCTGCTCGGGCCCGACCACACCCATTTCAGCGAACAACCCTTCTTGGGTGACCGCCGTATCCGTAAGGTCGGCCCGGCGCCATGCTGCAACTGGCTCTACTTCTAGGCGGCCACGTTCATCAGCCAACCGCTGTTTGGCCAAAGTCACGTACTCAGCGTCTAGGTCGTAGCCCACCCCACGACGGCCAGAGCGAGCTGCGGCTACCAGAGTGCTGCCGGACCCGAGAAAGGGATCCAGCACGAGATCATCCCGGTACGTGTAGAGGTCTATCAGTCGACGCGGCAACTCAACGGGAAATGGTGCAGGGTGCCCAACGCGAGTGGCCTGTTCAGCGTCGATGCGCCATACATCAAGAGTGGCTTCCATGAATTCATCAGTGGTAATGGTGCTCTCTGACGGCAGACCATCGCGCGTCCGATGGGAAGCTGAAAGGGCACGATCAAAACGTCCCTTGCTCGCAATAACTACCCGCTCAGTCATGTCTCGCAACACCGGATTGGCGGCTCGACGGAACGATCCCCATGCCACAGAACCGGTCGCCCCCTCAGCCTTTTGCCACACCACTTCACCCCGGAGTAAAAGTCCGAGCTCATCCTGCAGAATTCGGATCACATCAGCCGACAGGCTTCGATAAGGCTTACGTCCCAGGTTGGCAACGTTTACGGCGATCCGACCACCTGGCTCGAGGACGCGCACACACTCGGCAAACACGTCACGTAACATCACGAGGTATTCCAAGTAGGAGGTGGGAACTCCATCGCGTTCCATTTCCAGCTCGTAGTCCTTGCCGACGAAGTAAGGCGGCGAGGTCACAACCAACGCCACCGACGAGTCAGGCAGTTGGTGCATGTCCCGAGAGTCACCGTTCAGGCAGCCATCGCCTAGATCAGGCGCCTGAACCACCACATCGTCGTCAGACACCAGCGGTGGAATGAAACGGTCGTAGAACGCTGAGGCATCGTGGTTCTCACGCCGGCTGACCCCGAAGGATCGAGTTGAAGTAGGCGTCGACGCCATGGAAGTAGCGGCGCCGCTTCTTTCCGTCATGAGTTGCCTCCTTCGCGTATTTGACTCTTGCAAACCCAGGAGCCGATCTGGACGCACTATTCTACGCGACCGGCGCGCGCGGGCCAATCATCGCACTGGATTCATCGCACGACTCAACAACCAACGCACCACCCGGCGCTGCTTTGGAATGAAGTTGAACCACCATCAGAGGTCAACATGCAACAAATTAGAGGTACCAATGCGCTGCCACTCAACCCAACTGCTCCACTGTGGGAAACATCTGCACCATGCTTTCACCAAAAGTGATTCGGGCGTCGACGCCCATAGAGGCCCAATCGTAGATCGACCCACCGATTGCACGTTCTTGGACTAGGGCATCTACAAATGGCTGGAGGTCGTCTACCGAAGCCAACGGTTCGCCAGGATCCACAACGGCGGTGCCGTCAGCGGCCCCGATCCCCCCAATGGCGTGGATTACAGCGTCATCATTGCCGAGATTGGCCCGCACCCGGCGGATGTTGTCGGACGTATAGAAGGCAGGATCGGCGTGTTCGGCGGTACGGAAGGACCAGTAGCCCATGGGTAGCCATACGTCATACCGCCACGACAACTCATCCCAGGGGAACCCCGGCCAGAATGCCGGATTGATTTCGTCGGTGACCACTGGCGGCATGACGATTGCCCCTAGAGGGTCATCGCCTACCGTCCGCCGGAGTCGATCTGAGAGATTCGCCAAGCGATCTGAACGTTCAATGGCACCGAGGTCGTCGCGGTTCCACTCGATGTCGACGGCAAGACCAGCAAATCGTCGACCCAAAACTGAGAACCGGTCGATTGCCAGAAGGCGATCTAGGTCCTCATCGTCGACGGTCCACTTTGGGAGGTACCACCCGACAATAGGGATGTCAGCCGTATCGGCCGCAAGGAGAAAGCCAGCAAGCAACCAAGGATCAGAAATCAGACCAACAGCCCTTTGATCCGAACGCGCAGCCTGAAGAAACAGTGTGCGCAGACCGGTCTGAGCCATTGACGCTAGGTCAGCGTGCACGACCGATGGAACGCCAGGCGAATAAGCCGGATCGAAATCATAAGCGTCAACCCAGGTACCTGCTCCCTTGTATGGATCTAGTGTCCGGTCGGGAGGCTGTTCCACGACAAGTTGAGCCGGGATGACCTTAAGCGGTGCACCAGTCACCCAGTGATCAGCCGGCTCCTGACCCAGCCCTGCCACAACGAAAAGCGCTACTCCCAGACAGCCTGCTCCGAGGAGAAGGCCAACGCGGCGAGATGTCCGATCAACCACGCGACCTACGGTAGTCACCGCTTGGTCTCCGATCAGGGCGGCCCACCACTAGCGTCCCAAACTGTGGACGAAGGAACCGATGATGACCTGCAGCCCGAGGCGGTCGGCCGGCGCCGGGTTGTTTTAGGAATTGGGTTCAGTGCTGCGTTACTGGCTCTCGGCCGGCGACTTCCTGGGCGGCCCGACACCGTTGTAGCCACTCCTTCTAACGACTCTTTCGCATCCATCCCGGCGACACCCCGCTCCGCCACCACCCGAACTCCAGACCCCACTACGTCCACCTCCCCAGAAGAGTCCACGACCACTTTGGATAATCGCCTTTACGACCTGGTAGTGGCTGGTGGCCGGGTAATCGACCCCGAGACTGGGTTCGACGCTGTCGCCCACGTTGGAATCGACGGCAACACGGTGACCACAGTTGCCACCACTCCGTTGAACGGTCGCTCAACGTTGGACGCCACCGGGCTGGTAGTCGCTCCTGGCTTTATCGACATCCTTTCGTATCCCGTCAACGGTTACGGAGAGTGGAACAAAATTGCTGACGGGGTCACTACCAACCTGTGTATGCACGGCATCGACGGCCCTATGAACGGCTTTCTGTCCAAAGCCGCCGGAGAAAGGCCACCGGTAAATTACGGCGGCGCCGCCGATCAGTACAGCCACCGTGTCAGCGTCGGTGTTGGTATCGACTATGCCACCGACCGTCAGATCGACGAGTTGGTGCGCAGGGCCGATATCGACATCCGAGGTGGAGCGCTGGGTATCCACCAGCAGCCCGAATACGTCACTGGAGTAACCCTTGACGAAATGCTGCGCCACGGGGAGTTGGCTCGCCTCCACGGTGTTCCGCTCTGCCTTCATCTCCGACACTCCGAGAACCTCAGTCCAGGTACGCAGGAGGAAGCCATAGCCGAGGCGGTCACGGTGGCCCGCCGGACCGGCTGCGCCGTCCATGTCGAACACATCAACTCCACTGGTGGGACAGGGAGAATGATGGAAGCAATTGCCCAGATAGAGGCGGCGCGTGCTGATGCTCTGTCGATAACGGCTTGCGCCTATCCGTATACCTACTGGGCCACCTACGCAGGCAGCGCACGATTCAATGACTTCCGACAGAAGTACGGCATCACAGTGGCTGATCTCCAAGTAGCAGGCACCAGTCAACGTCTCAATGAGGCAACCTGGCAAGAGGCCCGGGACAAGAACCTGCTTACCGCTGCCTACGCCATGTCTGACGATGACATTGAGCAGGCTTTGGTCACCCCATGGGTCATGGTGGGTTCTGACGCCATCCTCGAGGAACCTCATAACAATCATCCGCGCGCGTCCGGCTGTTTTAGTCGGATTCTGGGCCATTACGTACGCGATCTAGGTGTCCTGTCACTCCCTGTGGCACTGGCCAAAATGACCATCCTTCCAGCCCGGCTCGTTGAGAGGTCTAGTCCTGAGATGGCCCGTCGGGGTCGCCTTTCAGCTGGCGCTGTGGCTGACGTAACGGTGTTCGATCCGGCGAGCGTTACCGATCGGGCAACTATTGAAAAGACTTGGTTGGAGTCAGATGGTGTGCACCATGTGGTGGTCGGAGGGCAAGTTGTTCGCCGATCCGGCACAACTGACCGCTCGATCCGGCCAGGTGTGCCCATCTTGAGCGAGGTCGACGGCGCGTGACCGAGCCGCTTCATCCCATGTTTCGTTCTGAGCGACAATTCGCCTGGGTGCTGCAGATGATCGTGATTGCAGGCCTAGTAGGTCTTCTGGTTGTCGACATCACTCGGGGAGACGATGCCGGTCAATTTGAGATTCCCACCAAACCAGACCCTGAAATCTCAGCACCCACACCTACTTCACCTGTCCAAGTACCATCTTCTGAGGCCCCATCGAACGAAACTCCACCTGCCGAAGCGACGATCTCTAAACGATCGTTCACACTGGTGGCTACCGGAGACATCATCAGCCACGGAGCGGTAGCTCAGCGGGCCGCTAGCGCTGCGGAAGCCTCCGGGATCGAAGGCTGGGACTTCCGCCCGCTGTTTCAAAGGATCAAACCGATTCTGACCGGTGCCGATCTTGCCCTTTGTCATCTTGAGAGTCCACTGTCACTGAACGACGATGACCTCAGTTTTCGGGGCACATTTCGGGTGCCGTCCTCGTTGGCTGATGCCATTGTCGACGCCGGCTATGACGGCTGCTCGCTGGCCTCAAACCACGCCCTCGACTCCGGCACATCCAGCGTGGCATCCACCCTTCACCACATGCGACGGGTCGGACTGGCCGCAACTGGCATGGCCGATACTGCGGATGCGAGTGGACCCGCATGGTTTACTCCCGGTGGCATCCGGGTGGCCCACTTTTCGGTAACTGATCTTATTAATGGCAGGGATCTACCTATCGACCCACCTTGGATGGTCCCACATTTGGACGTGGGTCAAGTGACCGCCGATGCCCGAACAGCCAAAACTGCCGGAGCCGAGTTCGTGATAGTGAGTGTCCATTGGGGTGAGGAGTACCGAGCCGATCCAACTGTGCGTCAACGGGCGGTGGCCGAACACCTACTGAACGCCCCTGAGGTTGATCTAGTCCTTGGACACCACGCTCACGTAGTTCAGCCTGTAGCGCAGCGCGACGGTGATGCCGTCGTCTTCGGCCTAGGAAACCTGCTCACCAACCAGCCCGGGGACGAAGCCAACCCCTGCAGTTCATGTCCACCGGAGACACAGGACGGTCTGATTGCCTGGTTTCAAATATCTGATGAGCCTGGCCTCGGTGTCCGCATCATCGACATCGGATATACCCCTACGTGGGTCAACCGCACTGAAACCCACGAGGTTGTACCCATCGGGGTCGATGACCCTGACCAAGTAGATCCGATGGTCCTGGCCGGTTCAGCTGCCCGGACGGCAGCCATGGTCGAGCCTGACCTCCGACTCCTGGATTTCACCGCGGGCTGAGTCAGCTACTCAACAGGTCGAAACGTACTGCAAGATCTCGCCACTTCCCTACTGTGACCTCTCCACTAGGCTGGGCCCGTCCAGCATGGACGCCTACTGACGAACCCGTGTCCGCTAGGGCCGGCTTGGGCTCGACCAAGGGAGAACTTCGATGAGCGAATCCACCCGTGTCCACAACTTCTGCGCGGGACCGTGCACACTCCCTGTGCCGGTCTTGGAAGAAATCCGCGACGAACTTCTCGACTTCCATGGAACCGGCATGTCGATTATCGAGGCTAGTCATCGAGCATCCGCCTACGACGCCGTACACATGAGTGCCCTGGCTGACTTCCGATTGCTGGCCGACGTGCCTGATGACTTTGTGATTTTATTTCTCCAGGGTGGCGCCTCACTGCAGTTCGCCCAAGTTCCAATGAACCTGCTAGCAGATGGTGAGACCGCCGGCTACGTCAATACCGGCACCTGGGGCAAAAAGGCTCTCGGTGATGCCCTTAGAGTCTCGCCCGTTTACGAAGCATGGAGTGATGCCACCGGCGCCTTTGACCACATGCCAGCAAGCGAAGAAATCGAGATTCGAGACGGCAGTCGCTATATCCATCTGACCAGCAATGAGACCATCGGTGGCATCCGCTTTGCCGAGTTGCCAACGTTGCGCGTGCCGACAGTGGTCGATATGAGTTCGGACTTCCTGAGTCGGCCAATCAACTGGAGCGCTCACGACCTCGTCTATGGTGGCGCCCAAAAAAATCTCGGCCCGGCAGGCCTCGCCGTCGTCGTGGTGCGCAGGGACCGGCTGTCCCATCACGGTCGGAGCCTCGCCTCCTATCTTGATTACACCACCCACGAGGCCAGCAACTCGATGGCCAATACGCCACCAATGTTTGCCATCTACGTGATGGGCAAGGTGTTGCGCTGGATGCGGGCTGAGGGCGGTCTCGGCATTTTTGAGAACCGAGCCGCTGAACGCTCGTCGCTTGTATACAACGCCGTAGATGAAAGCAACGGCTGGTACACCTGTCCGGTTGACGAGGCCAGCCGATCTCTCATGAATATTGTCTTCCGTCTGCCCACCGAGGAACTTGAGAAACGCTTCGTTGCCGAAGCCGACCAGGCTGGCATGGTCAACCTTGAGGGCCACCGCAGCGTTGGCGGAATCAGAGCAAGCGTCTATAACGCCCTACCTCTCGCCAGCGTCCACACTCTGATCGACTTCATGGAACAGTTCCGCTCGGCAAACTCGTGACAGCCGATTTCAGGCCACACGACCGCCTCGACGAATTGTTTGACCAGCGAACACGCCGGAGTGTTCACCATCTTCCATGGAGACCTCGCCATTGACGATTGTCTTTCGATAGCCACGGGCGGCCTGCACCCACCTGCCCGCACCACCTGGAAAGTCGAACGCCATTTCTGGGTAGCCAAGGGCAAGTTCTTCGAAATCAATCACATTCACATCTGCAAAGGACCCAGGAACGAGGCGGCCTCGATCAGGTATACCGAACTGATCTGCAGTATCTGAGGTCAACCGTCGAACAGCCTCTGCGAGAGAGAAGATGCCCTCGTCGCGACACCAGTAAGTCAGAAAAAAAGTAGGTTGGCTAGCGTCCATGATCTGACTCGTATGCGCCCCAGCATCAGCGAGACCAAGCGTTACCTTCTCGTCAACCAACATTGTTCGGATCGCGTTCATATCTTGGTTGAGGATTGGCCAACTGAGGACTCTCTGGCCATCCAACTCGCATAACAGGTCCACGGCAGCCTCAGCTACAGATACGCCACGGAAAGCCGCTATCGAAGCAACGTCGTCGCCAGGGCGGAAATCATGCCGGACTGGCGAGTCTTGCAGTGGGTAGATGGCTGACCAATCAAGGCGGCCTTCGGCTACCGATTTCTCAGCCTCAGCCTGCAACGCTGCCCTAACAGTTGAGTCAGAAAGTCGTGCTCCTCGATCAGATGGAGGAGTGTCCTTCAACGATGACCAGCCGTCCCAGCGGTCGAACGGTGTCTGCCCGGTGAGACTGAACAACAGGGCGACCTGTCGAGACGTTGTCTGAGGGCGGATTCGGGCTCCAGCAGCATTCTGCTCTGCTACTGCGTTCAGGACGCGATGATGCAGATCGGGCACCAAGTCGACCTGTGTGAGGCCGATTGAAACATCACAGTCAGCAAGCCGACTGATGTCTCCGTACATCGCCATCTCCGCCTTTATCGGATCGTTGCCTTCACCCTCTCGAAAACTCAGGTAGCCCGGTGCAGACTCAAAAATCCCACCACGCTGACGCATCACCTCAGCAAATGCGAGAAGCTCAGTGGCCGAGGCCCGGGTACCGGGCACATACCGACCGTCGGGCACCTTGTGGAGGGGTGTTCGCGAAGTTGAAAACCCGAGAGCACCAGCCGCTAATGCCTCGTCGACCATTGTTGCCATTGCTGCCATGTCCTCAGGACCCACAGAGTTCAGGTCCATTCCCCGTTCACCCATAGCAGCCAGCCGAACGGCACAGTGCCCTACCAGCCCTCCAACGTTTAAGCCCTTAGGAAGTTGATCAACCGCATCGAGGTACTCGCCGTATGTCTCCCAATTCCAGGACAAACCCTCAAGGATGCTGGTTGCTGGAATGTCCTCAACAGATTCCATCATTTCAGCCAGAAAGTCACGACCACCGGGTGCTACCGGGGCAAAGGTCACTCCACAATTACCCAAGACCACCGAGGTGACACCATGCCAGCAGGCTGAGGTGCCAAGTGGGTCCCACGACAATTGGGCATCAAGGTGGGTGTGGATGTCTACGAATCCTGGGGTTACCAATAGTCCGTCGGCATCAATCTCCCGGCAACCCGATTCTTCCACTCTTCCTACGTCGACGACGCGATCACCATCGATAGCAACGTCAGCAGTTACCGGTGCGGCACCCGTGCCATCAACGACAGTGCCGCTCCTAATAACCAAGTCGTAGGCCATGCCGGTACTCCCTTTCAGTTCTTCTGATCCAGATGGCTTCCGTTGCCAACAAACCGTGTGTACTCGTCAAGCACACTCAGGACCTCATCGCGCCCTGCCGACGGGACACGCAGCACCGTCTCAACTACGCCCAGTGAGTCATAGTGAGCCAACTTTCCCTCAGTTGGAAGGGTGCCGAACGGAACGATCGACACCTCATCAGGGTTCCGTCCCACTGCGTCACACGCCATCTGAAGATTTTCGATTCCAGAACGGAGTCCTGCACCACCGATAGGGAGCCACCCGTCCGCCCATGCGGCCACCTCGGCAAAAAGTCGGGGTCCACCACCACCACCTATCAGGACTGGGGGACCCCCGCGTCGTGATGGTGAAGGCCATGACCAGCAAGGGTCAAAATCCACGAACTCTCCGTGGTACTGAGCTTCATCTTCGGTCCATAGGACCCGCATAGCCTCAATGTGCTCACGAACTCGAGCACGACGGGTGGTGTAGTCAACTCCGTGGTCGGCCATCTCCTCTCGGTTCCAGCCGAAACCCACTCCCACCAAGGTGCGACCACCCGAGATGGCGTCAACACTGGCTACCACTTTGGCCAAGTTGATCGGATGGTGCTGAGCCACCAACGCCACCCCACTCCCAAGCCGCAACTGCTCAGTGACAACAGCCGCTACAGCTAGTGACACCCAAGGGTCAGGAGACCGAGAATATTCAGGACCTAGATCACCACCTCCTGGTTGAGGCGTGGCACGACTTGTAGGGATGTGCGTGTGTTCAGGCACCCAGAGCGACGAAAACCCTCGATCTTCAACAGCCACGGCAAGTTCTCGAATGTCTATCGACTGATCGGTTAGATGAATTGTGATGCCTAAATCCACTTGGTTCCTCTACCTAATCCAATTAAACAACCCTCAGGACCGGCGAACACCCTCTCCCGGAGCGGAAGCGCAAAGTGCAGGTCCGTCAAACCGGTCAATAGTGGTGAACTCCTCTACAGGATTCCTTGACAGGCGAGTAAGTTGGCGTACCGGAACCCCCAGAGGGATCATGCTAGCTATCGCATGCGTCTCAGGAAGTCCCAGTAGTGCAAGAGCTGTCTGTTCTGCGGGAACTACGGCAGTGGTGATGACGCCTGCCAATCCCTCTGCTCTAGCAGCCAGCAGAATGTTCCAAACGAGGGGATAGACCGAAGCGCCAGTGACCAAGCCTACTCGATCAAGTTCTTTGTCCATGGACGCCACTTCAGCCAGGTCGACACTTACGACAAGTACGACAGGCACGTCTCCGAGGGAGTCAAACAGGGGGAACCCTGAGGTTCCATCGAGAGATAGACGACCTACGTCAACCGCCGTCGGGTTGACACTGTTGAATGGAACCTCGCCAGCCTCACCTTGTGCCGCGTAAAGCCGCAGCGTGGGACCGCAGAGTTCTCCAAGTCTTTGGCGGACCCCTCTATCACGGACCACTATGACGTGAGCACCTTGCCGATTTCCCCCCGATGGGGCAAACCGTGCTGAGTCGAGAATCCGGTGCAACTGGTCGTCCGTGACTGGATCGTCAGTGAAGTCTCGGCAGGAGAAAGTGGACCGCATCGCCGTGAGTAGTTCCATGGCCAGAACTGTAGGTGCGGCAATCTCAACTATTCGATACGGGAGACCGGACCTTCAGCGGCCCAAAAACCGTCTAGAGAACGGTATGGAATGGTGATTGAAACTGTGTGGCTTCCTTGGCCACCGATAGTCCCCGGGGCAAACGACAACACCAATCCTCCATGGGTGAGATTGAAGCGCTCAAAATTGCCCGACTCAGGTGCTGCTCCAACTACTCGACGCTCATCGGTCCAAGATTCTTGCGCCAATCGGCTAATGGCCTCAGCCGATATAGCGGCCTCCCAATCAGTCATGGGATCAAACAGGTCTTCCACAGCGACCGGCCGACCGGTCTCCAGATCAAAGGTCTCAGCCCTGACTTCCTCTTCCACCGTCGAGGCGCCAGGCAGAAGCCGCCGAACGACATCTCGAACACTGAACAACTCGTTGGTAGCCAGTAAAACCTCAGGCCGGTGCTGCAGCCAAGCGCACCGGGTATGTGATCCATCCCGGCAGGAAAAACCGTTGAGTTCGATCTTGTCGGCCACCAATCCGACGAATGATCCCACTGAGGCTTGCACAAGCCCCCGAAGCCGACCATTAATCCGTGGAGCCTCGTTTGGTCCCTCTATGCGTCTCCAACTGGCGAAAATCTCGACGACGCCCGGACCGCCGATCTGCAAGCCGTCCGGGCCGAAGGCCGGCACCCCAGTATCCACCTCGCAATATAGGGGTTCGAGAATCACCGTCGGGCCGTCATACTCGGACTGGACTTCGGTTTGCTGGGCTGGGACGATCAGGATTTGGCCAACCTGAAGTCGATTCGGGTCAGCAATGCCGTTCGCCCGCATGAACTGGTCCACAGTCCGGTCGAAGCGCGCGGCAATCTTTCCGAGGAGATCTCCTGACTCCACGACCACCGTTCGTTGGCCCCCATCTTCTTGAGTAGTGGCCCCTACATCAATCGAGGCCACACACTCTTCGAGTGTCGCTCGCATTTCAGGTAGATCACTTTTCGCCCAGCCAGATACAGAGAGATCGACAACAGTCGTGGTGGTAGCCGATCCGACAAACAACTCGCCGACTGTCGATGGGGGCGCTCCCGTCTCGTCCGATCCCCCGCAACCAACTCCGAGCAAAAGAGCGAATGCGCTAACGACAATCGCTCCGGTACGACTAGCACCCATCAGAGTTTCTCCACTGGAAGAGGATCGTACGCCCAGCCCGTCTAATGCATCCACCGGGCTCAAAAAAGCCCGTCCCCAACCTGCACTCACCCGTCTGGAAGACTATGGAAATGAACATCAAAGTACCGGCCCCGGTTAGACGTCTCGCGCTCGGGTTGCTCAGCGCCAGCATCCTCGCAGCGGGCATGACCGCTTTCGCCTCTGCATCCAACGCCGCCGACACCCAGGTGGAAACGGGTTACGCCACTTCTGGCATCTCAGACCTCATCTGGGCAACGGAACACCTCGGCTACGATTCCCCAGCGGACCTCCAAAAAGCTGGGGTGCAGGTCATCCACTACATCCTTGCGGGTTTAAGCGGTATTACCGACGATGAATGCGGTCTTGGGCTGGGCGCCACCATCGACATCTCGGGGCCATACGCATACACCTCAACTTGGACAGCCGATGAGGAGACTGCGCTCAACTGGGTGGCAGACCACTACTGCATTACAACTGCCCAAGCGCAGTCCTTTGGCGGCACGATCTTGACGTTCTTTGCCGGACTCGATGCCGGAGAAAACGGCACAACCGCGGTTCGCCGAGACCCTCCGGCCACCACTACTACTACTACGGCACCAACCACGACGGCGGCACCAACCACGACGGTGGCACCAACCACGACTACTGCCGCCCCTGCCCTCTACGACCGTTTCATGGGACTTCTGACCTCAGGAGTAAGTAATTCGGCTCCGCTCGTGTCCGGGACATCAGACGGTTACTCGTTTAAATCTGCACCTGGAGCGAAGATCACCATCAGTCTGCGATCAGCAGGCGACACCTACGGAACGGGCACCACCGTCGATCCCTACGTGATTCTCAACAAGCTTGATATGAGATTAAAGATCTACGACTCGACTGACACCCTTGTTTTTGACAACAGCGACTTCGACGGCACTAATGCCTATATCTCCGATTATGTCTGTGATGCACCCGGGATTAAGACCTACACGGTGGTAGCAACTGACGAAAACGCTTTGTCTACTTGGGGCGACTACACGTTGACTTTCGACCACGAAGCGGTAACCGGTGAAGGCTCCAATACTTGTCTCATTCGGGGCTGATCAAACTCCGTCACCACAAAATGAACTGCGCACCCGCCACCGAATCAGGCAATTAATCTGCCTACAAAGTCATCTCCAAGGCAATGTTCGATCTGCTTTGCGTTGTAAGGACCGAGTGGCTTTTCGGTTAGTTCAAAGAAATGCTGGTCAAACTTTTCTGCATGCCAGTGAACCCAATTTCGCTGAAGGTTTGCAGCGAGAAATCTCGCATTAGCAGTCCGACCATCTACTACCAACAGTGTTCCAGGGGTAAGAAAGTGCTCAAAGACGAGGACGTCAGCCGCCATAGGCATGCGGTCTGGGTGCGCCGTCGTAAGGCCTCTAAGGTCGCCGGCAGCGCTGAACTGGTCTGGGCCATCTAGGTAGATCAGGTCCGGGGCCAAATTGGGGACCCCCCGGTAGTAGGTACACAAGCGTCCAGAGAACTCACCTACTTCCAGCGGACAGTGGTGAAAGTAAACCCGACTAGTAAGAACTTCCGGGATTCGACCGCGAGCAGCCTCAATCCAATCTGCGTCGTTATCTACCGAATGAACCTCAAATGGATTGGACCGTCGCAGTTCGCGTTCCACGAACCCCTCATCCTGCTGGTTATTGATAGCGAGCGCATCGGCGAACACGGTTGTCGAATAGCCGGTGCCAAACTCAAGCACCGTTGTGACATTCCTTGATAACACGAGATGGTGGAGCCGTAACAGGTCATCTAGCTCGGCGACAAAGGGCACCGTGTTCCCTGGATCAACAGTGGCCCATCGATCGACGACTCTTTTGGCATCAACCTCGCCATAGTTCTCAAGTTCTACCCCAAGAAGCGCATCAACCGAATACTCAGACATGTGCTCCCGCAGATCAAACTCTCGAAATAACGCCAAATCGAGATCCCCGGTAATCACAGCCACATCGGCAGTCTTACTCGATGTATAAAAAAAACCTTGGCCAGTCAGGCTAAAAGGCCTCAAACTTCGAAGCTTCGCTGCCCCGGAACACGAAATCTGTACCAGACTGGGTGTATGAGCAGATTGGTGGCGCTCTTCGCCTTCGTGGTACTGGTCTCGGCCTGTGGTGGAGGTGGCGGTACCACCGCGTCTGAAACCACAGATGGACCAAGATCTACAATTGGCACTGTGGTCGAGAGCCCTGTTGCGGCCCCACCCACGACGACAGCCGCAGAGACGAGTTTCCTGTCTACGTCGACCACGGTTGCACCAGCAACAACTACTGCGACACCCGCCATGCAAGAAGAACCGGTTACGGCCCCACCCACGACGACAGCCGCAGAGACGGGTTCTCTGCCTACGTCGACGACAGTTGCGCCGGCAGCAACCACCGCGATACCTGCGTCTCCTTTGACTACCGAAGTTCCAACCACGACGACCCAGCCAAAGCCACTACCTGATTCCATGCCGGAGACCAGTAATCCGTTTTTGAGCCAGGATCCGACTCTAAGGAACTGCCTCATCAACGTGTTCGGTCAGCTGCGGTACTCCGAGTTGGCTACTAAGCAGCCGAAGCCTGAGGAACAGGTCGCCATGGAGCCCTGCATGGGACCCAACGCCGGCGACACAGATCAGGGCGAGTGGGCAGCACCGGCGGACTCAAATAATTCTGCCGCCCCTAGTTCAGGGTTGGCACAGGAGATCTATCCAGCTGACATCACTGGGCAACTGCTACTCGGCTACTTGTCGCCTCCACCCGGTTTCGATGACTGCATCATCGGCCGGATCGGTGGTAATCGACTTGGGGAAATCAGATCTAAACAACCCCCAACTGGTAGCGAGAACGACCATGCCGCCGATTGCTTGCTGCTGCTGCAGGTGCCAGTCGGTGTGCTTGAAGACCAGAACAAGAGGACAGGTGAACCCAGGGAGGATGGTGGGCCGTCAGGGCCAACCGGCTCCAACTCCGGTCAGTTCACGTCGGAGGACACCATCACGGTCACGTACCCGTCCACCACGTACCCGGTCGCCCCCGCGAATACATCAGGGTTCTTTACCACCGGACAGGATGCGGACATCGCCCTCTCGGCCTTTGGGTTTAACGACACCGGTGGGCCACTTAGGTTCAACCGCCCATCAGGCCTCACTACCGACGGCACCCGACTGGTAATGACCGACGTATTCAACAACCGGGTGCTGATCTGGAACACGGCTCCCACCCACAGCAGTCAGGCACCCGACCTAGTTTTAGGGCAGCGGAACTTCACGACCAACGAACCAGGAACCGGTCGACACCAGTTGAACTGGCCGATGAGCGCGAGCACAGACGGCACCCGACTAGTCGTCACCGACACCAACAACAATCGAGTTCTCATCTGGACTGAGTTCCCCACCAGCAATGCCGAGCCGGCTGACATCGTCCTTCAGGGCGGTTCAAACGCCAACCCGTCAAAGTCCAATATCCAATGGCCATGGGGAGTATGGACCGACGGGAGGCGGCTGGCGGTGGCAAGCACTAGAACCGGGAGCATCCTGATATGGAACAGTTTCCCCACTCGTGACAGCCAACCAGCCGACCTGCTGCTTACCGGGTCTGGACGGATCGGAACACCCCGCCAAGTTAGTAGTGACGGGAACTCACTGATCGTGGGCGATCACAACGCCACCGCAGGCGGGGGCAACCAGGCCGGTACCTTCTTCTGGACTGACTTCCCGACAACCAATCAACAGCCGTACGACTTTTTCATGGTTGATCCGCTGGGAGAGGAAGACACCGCCCCGTGGCTACGCGGGGACTTCACCGAGGACGGCCGTCTGGTCATGATGGGCAACACCCTGCACATCTGGAATGACCTGCCCCTGTCGGCCTCCACGCGCCCGGCCCTGTCCAACTTGGGCCAGGGCAAGGTGGGCGGCTACGACTTCAGATGGGGTGACTACTCCACTGTTGCAGTGGCAGGGTCCCGGGTCTACATCACCACAAATGGCTCCACGCTGGTCGTCTACGACTCGATTCCAACATCAGCAACACAGGCACCTGACTTCGTGATAGGCGCAGCCGATCTGTACGTCGACGGCAACATTGAGAACTTCATCATGTCCAACCCAGTACCGGCATCAAACGGCACCAGCCTGTTTGCGTCCTCGGACTTCGACGGCAGCCTGTTCGTATGGAGAAATCTCCCAAACGAGAGTGGGGCCGCTCCCGACGTGATCTACCACTTCTGTTCGTACCAGAATGACGAGACCGCCAGGCGCCACCAGTGCCAAGAAAGGTTCAGCCCGTGGGACAACACGCTCCACGGCGACACGTTCGCCCTAGCCGGCCGGGACCGTCTGATGATCTGGACCGAACTACCTCTCATGGGGAACCTGCCGACACACGACTTCAAGGAAAGCGTCGGGAGTATTCAGTTCGGCGAACTGACTGGGGTCGCTATGGATGACTCCTACTTCTATGCAGCCGACAAACAGGCCGGTGCCGTGTACGTCTGGGCTGGTATTCCCGACGGAACTCACGAACCGGTCGCCACGCTGTCGGTCAACGAGCCAACGCGCTTGTCTAGCGACGGCACCTGGCTGGCAGTCACCTCCACAATGGGGCACAGTGCACAGATTTTCAGGGTGGACCAGATCGCCAGCTCCGGCACTCCCACGTCCGTCGGAGGATCCGGCGTATTCAATCTGCCGGAGGGAGTGACCGTGGATGGCGGTCACCTGTTTGTCGCAGACACGGGTAACAGCCAGGTCCTCGTCTGGCAGAACACGGCCGATGCCATTGCCGGACGATCGGCTGACGTGATTCTGGGTGCATCGGGGGTCTCTGATACTCAGCCCGAGATTACCAAAAACCAGATGTTCTGGCCGGCTGCCGCCAGCTTCGACGGCGACTACCTCTGGGTCGGAGAGCGAAAGTTTTCTGGTCGCCTGATGCGATTGAGCCCGAACGGATAGGCGGTCAGGAGCGATTTTGAGTGGTGTGAGGCGTGTTTGAAAGTGTCTCCTCAGAATTGCGGGGTGGCTGTATCTAACTAATTAGCCTCAGCCCAATCCACCGGCCACGATTCGTCGTAGGTGGCACCAGTGGTGATGACGTTTGTGAGTTCCGTTTGTTCAACAATTGCACCCGTGAGATCCGCACTGCTCAGATCCGCACCCGTGAGATCAGCACCCGTCAGATCCGCACCCGTGAGATCCGCACCCGTCAGATCCGCTACAACCAGGTTTGCGCCGGTTAGGTCTGCTCCTCGGAGATTCGCTCCTGAGAGATCAGAACGGTCTTGCTGTGGGACATCCCAGTACTTGAGATCAAGATCAAACTGTTGCGCCGCCAGGAGACCGCTTCCACCCAGGAACGCACCAGAAAGATCAGCCCCTGACAAGTCAGCATTCCGAAGTAAGACGGCCTCCATTTTCCTACCGGAGAAATCAGCACCGGACAAATCAGCGTCAGATAGATCGGCATAGGAAAGGTCCTCGGCACGGACGGTCTGATCCGACAGGTCAACCCACCGCAAACTCGCTTGGTACAAGTTCGTGTTCGTCAGTACCGCTCCATCGAGATGGGCCCGATCAAGGATGGCCAAGTTGAGGTTCGTGCCGGTTAGATCCGTTCCGCTCAGATCCGCACCAGCCAGATTGGTTCGGCTCAGATCCGCCCCACTCAGATCCACACCCCTGAGATCCGCACCCGTGAGATCCACACCCCTGAGATCCGCACTGGCCAAGACGAATCCGCTTAGATCCGCACCCGTGAGATCGGTTCCGGTCAGATCAGCACCCGTGAGATCCGCACCCGTGAGATCCGCACCCGTCAGATCCGCTACAACCAGGTTTGCGCCGGTTAGGTCTGCTCCTCGGAGATTCGCTCCTGAGAGATCAGAACGGTCTTGCTGTGGGACATC
>JAQWTI010000040.1 GCA_029242745.1 Acidimicrobiales bacterium
GCACCAACCACCACTACCGCACCAACCACCACTACCGCACCAACCACCACTACCGCACCAACCACCACTACCGCACCAACCACCACTACCGCACCAACCACCACTACCGCACTGTTCGAACGGTTCAACGTCGCTAGAGCCTCCCACGGCCGCTACGGCGACCTCACGTTTCCCACATGCACTATCGGAGTAGTAGGAGCGGCACGCACGCTGAGTTTCATCAACGAGGATCCCAATACTGAAGAACTCCTACTTATGGAAGACTGCATCGTTGCCTACGAGGAAAAGGCTGCTGCAGATCTCTGGGGAAAGCAGATAGAAGTACCACCACAGTTGTTCTACGCCTCTGATGTTGCACCCCAAGTCAAAGAACTATTGAAGGAAGCCCTCCTCGCCGCAACAAAAGAGTGGGGAAATTACGGGCCGCTTGAATACTGGGTCGCTGGTATCGATGTCGATGCTGCCACAGAGCTGGCAGACCAGTTCTGCACCCGTTGGCTGGACCGTTTCGGTGACAAGCAGGACTGTCTCGAAAACGAGCACGTAGCCAAGTTTCTCCCAGAGCAGGCGGCGGCAGTTTCCAGAGCCGCCCTCGAACTTCAGTGCACAAGTTCTGCGGGACGTAACGGTATGAGAGCTTGGAATATCCATCTCTTTAGTTCTTCATACCCAATGGGGTTCGCAGAGATCTGCGACGGTGGCTCGTATGCCAACGACCAGACAACGGTCTTCCACGAGTACTTTCACGCCGTCCAACACGCCTTCGTATACACCTTCGACCATGACAAGCGTTACAACGAATTTGGCGTTCAGAACACAGCGAACTGGTTCGGCGAAGGCGCTGCCGAATGGATGGCACAGACCACAAGTCAACGTCTGCGCGAATCAGGTGAACTGACCGCCTCCGATTCGAAAACATTCCCTGCCCGGATGACAGACAAGATGGCCAACTTAAGGGACTGGCAGAAGAACAACCCAGAAAAGAGAGCAAACGAAATCCCTCCCCACGGAATGAACAACGTGGGATACGACTACGGAACCTGGGCCCATGCCTACCTGGCCAACCTCGTAGAACCAGACGCCTTACTCGAAATGTTCTACCCAAGCCTCAATGAACTAGGTCATGAAGCGGCATTCCTGAAGACTTACGGAATGACCATGTCGGACTTCATCACCGAATTCGACAAATTTGTCCTACTGCCCATCGAAGAACAACTACTTATTCTCCCTGAGTTCGATGCGAACTGATAGTCGGTCGACACAACCTGGAGAGAACCCCGTATACAGGTTGACTCACCGTCGCCCAACCCCCATAAATAGACCACCGCTGCGCGCGTCTACGCGCCTCTCAACGGCACCCAGAAACGCCTGAGCACGTCTGCACCCAGGTTCACCTAAAACAAGGACCAGATGCACGTACTCCGCTTTTGAACTAGTTGCACGGTCCCTATCTCCACATAGGGTCACCTAATGAACAGAACTACTGACCAGTAGTGATGCAACGTCAAATTAAGCAATGACTCTCTGGGAACTGATTCTCGGTTTTCTCATATTTCTTCCTACCTGCATCATTGCAGCTGCTCTTGGATTCGGCGGAGGCCTGCTCGCCATCCCGTTTCTGTTGCTGTTAAATCCAGAGTTCGCCCCCGTCCCGCTCGTACTCATAGCCCCCTTCTTTTCTAGCCTCCTAGCGTGGAGAGACCGCCAGGCAATAGACACGTCTGCTCTCTGGCGCACAGTCGTTGGCCTAATTCCTGGAGTCCTAACTGGAGCACTGGTCCTCGCCAAGGTCAATAAAGAAACCTTGGGAATAGTTATCAGCCTGCTCCTTCTAGCCGCTATCGGATTAGCAGCAACTCGCGTAGATCTGAAACCAACGTCAAAGACGCTCCTACTTGGCGGAACACTCAGCGGCTTCATGGCCAACACCGTCGGAATGCCTGGAATTCCTCTGGCTATAACGATGAGCCATTTCGAAGGCCCAACTTTGCGGTCCACCATGAACACGTGTGTTGTGATGATCACAACGGTTTCTCTCGGTGTTCTCGCTTTCACAAACCAGATTGACGGCGTTCATCTCGTTGCGGCGCCTGTTCTATTAGCCGCGGCAATCATCGGTTTCTTTCTCAGCGGCCCCCTCCGCCAAGTCATAGATCGCCAGGGAATCACCCAGTTTGTGTATGCAATCGCCGTGCTCGGCTCACTAACCCTTCTTGTCCGTTCACTGACCTGAACGCCCCGCTCGAACTTGCTCATCCGTCGGGTACGGACAGTGGCGGCACAAGTTGCCGCAACAACTACCCGCTTTCAGCAGGGCGATTTCAGTAAACACCACGAAACCAGTAGATGGGTCGTTGTAACTATCTAAGCCACCGAGAAGAGCGGCTGCGTGCTCTGACGAGAAGTGGGGTTGTTCCTGACTCTTAGTGATCGTCTCAGAATAGCGACTACCACATGAATTTTCCCTTAGAGCGAACCTAACTGAAACTCTGTCGCCCGCCTGGTGAACCAGATGGGTCCAACTATCCCCGCCTGCTGCGCTCGGTCGACATTTCCTCCATCGCAGATCGAAGCCCATCCCAAGAGCGGATCTCTTCCCATTCAGCGGCGGTGCTATCTACCGCGGTTGCAGTTGGAACGGTTGTCAGAGATGGCAGCGACCCCGTCGTCGGAACAATATTTTTGTTTCCCGCTGAATCACCACACGCCCCCAGAAAGAACGCACCCATGATCGCCCACAATGCGAGGTGAATCTGCCGACAGGGCTGCACGCCTTAAACGAATATCAGGGCAATAACAGAGAGCACAAGCACACTGATCGCAGGCGCTGACTTCTTCAGGTGGTCACCAACACGAATATGCATGCCGATTGCTCCAACCATGAGCAGCCCCAGACCAGCAGCAGCGGGACGAACAAGCGCATCAGCCCAAATGCCAATCAAAAGTAGAACCGCAAGCGAGATCTTCGTCGCTCCGATCAGGTACACCGTCTTAGATGGAAAGCCGTAGGCGTCAAACTCTTCACGCATGTTCTTGGCATCACCACCCCGATACTCCGTCTCCTTGTTGAAACGCAGAATCCAGACGTTCAGAATCCAAAGAGCTGCACCAATTTGTGCGATAAGTCCAATCGTTTCCATGTGATTCCTCATTTAGTGGGTCGCTGTTCCAGAGGCACCGATTATGTCCATCGCACGACGCAACTCACAACCAACCATCCACTGAATCAGACAGGAGGTTTTCCACCCCCGACCCTCCAAGGTTCCATGACAGGGCGCAACAACAAAAACTAGTTAGGTCGCCTGAAATCGATAGTCCGATCCACTCGCGCTACCTCAACCGTGTACTGGGCATACCAACGACCACGCCCTTGGATCTGTGCGTCACGATGTTCGAAGTCGGCCCGCCAAGCAGCGATGTCCTCTTCGCTTCGCCAGTAGCACACAGTGATTCCCAGCCCATCATCTCCCCGAGCCGACTCCATACCCAAAAAGCCGTCCCGATCGTTGACCAGCTCAGCCATACGATCCGCCATCTTGTCATACCCATCAAGATCATCTGTTAAACGAGTAGTAAAGATTGTTGCGTAGTAAGGGACATCACCCTTCTGGCCAATTTCAGTTGCATTCCATTCTTCGGTCACCACAGCACCATGTTTCGTCAAGCCACCAGCGGCTGCCTAAAGCCGACTGCATCCCAATACATCCAAAGGTCTGTACCCATCATTACGTCAGTGCGCCCTCGATCAATTGCCGGCCATAGCAAATGCGGCAACCGCTGCAACAGCCAATAACCCTCCGACGACCTGTAACGGCAATACACGCTCACCGAGAAATCGCCAGGCGATAGCCACGCTAACCCCCGGAGCCAACGCGATGAGCGCTGTAACCACAGCCGCTGAACCTCGAAGGTAGGCCGCCGTACTGAGAGCCAGCGCCGTTGCGCTCGAAAGGCCCAACACGAGCCCAAACCCCACTATGGCTTTATCGGGCCGAAAGGACCCTGTCCGTACCCGCACAAACACCGGCAATACCACCACACCACTCACCAGAACCAAAAACACCGGCAACTCCCCAGCCTCCGGAGCCGCTTGAGAAAGAAAAACACCGCATAATCCAATATTGCCACCAACGATCATGGCCATGCCGATCACTGGGCTCCGCAACAACCGGCTCGGATGAGGAAGGCTCCCCTCTCCAGACAGCAGGACTACAGCAACCGCCGCCAACACCAAACCCAGAACCTCAACGGCGACCAGGCTCTGACCAACGAACGTGCTGGCGATCGCTGGCACCGCGATCATCGTCAAACTGAAAACTGGGCCGAAGACAGCGACCGGGCCCCGAGCCATGCCTAGGTAGACCAGTGGACGAGTAGTCGCCATCAAAAGTCCGGCAGCAACAGACCAGACCACATCCGACGTTTGCACAAGTTCTGGTGGCCGAACCAAGAGGTATAACCCAACCAGGAAAGCGCCAACCATGGTGGCCACCATTGCCAACCCGATTGACGACTCCGATCGGCCGGCACGACGGGTTGCCACACCACCCAAAAGGTCACCGAACCCGAAACCGATAGCTGATAGGGCAGCAAGAATGACGGGCACCGCCACATGCTGCCCTAGTGTCGCTCCTCATGGGGGGAGCCACGGAGTTCACAGAGAACAAAATTGCTGCAGGTGCAGATCTGGCAGGAGTTGACCTGAGCGACGCCGACTTGCGCTCCATCGATCTGACCGACTCGTTTCTGGGTGGTGCCGTGCTCTCAGGATCGGATCTGACGCACGCTTTGCTCGTGGGATCCGACCTACGCCATGCCATCTGCCGGGGCACCACCTTCACCAATGCGAACATGCACCACGCCAACCTGTGGAGTGCCGATTTGACCGACGCCCACATGGAAGGTGCTGTGCTGTGTCGATCGTGGCTAGGTAGCGCCAGACTAAATGACGCCAACCTCCGGGGCGTCGACCTAGGCGGTGCATGGCTAACAGCAGCCGACCTGTCGGGCGCAGAACTTGGAGCAGCCACAATGGCTGGAACCTCAATGACCCGGACCTGCATGCGCGAAGCCAACCTCACCGGTGCCTTCGCCAGCGGAGTGGACCTACGCAGCGCAATATTGAATGGCGCTACCATCCGGGCGGCCAATCTCTCTGGAGCGATTTTGCGAGGCGCATCGCTAATTGGTGCTGACCTCAGTCTCTCGGACCTAGTCGGTGCCGACTTGACTGGAATACAACTCGACCACATCACTCTTGACGGCATCCGACATGACGACACCACGAGGTGGCCTGAAGGCTTCGTCCCACCGCCCTCAGCCGGTCTCGACAATCACGACTAAATCAACACCAGATACGGAGAACGAACATGAGCAAAAACTGCGGATTACTAAAATCCACCATTAGGGCAAGCCGGTGTGTTGCGCTTCTTCGGGGGCATATCTCATGAGTTCTGACCAGGCCCCAAGCCATGGAATACCGACCACGCTCGAGGAGGTCACACCCGAGTGGCTGACATCGTCGCTGACGGCGGCCGGTGCGCTAGCCAACGGCTCGGTCGCTGCTTTTGATGCTGAACTGATCGGGCAGGGCGTCGGGCTAATGGGCCTTATTCATCGCCTCACCCCCACCTACAGCGGCGGCACAGGGCCCAACTCCGTGGTACTCAAAACACCGGTGCAACATGAGATGACCCGCTTTGTGGCCCGAACGTTCCAGTTGTACAGCAAAGAGGTGGCGTTCTACCAAACCGCCGCCAAAGCGAGCCCGCTGGCCACACCTCGCTGTCTTGCTAGCGCACATGACCCAGATACCGACGACTTCGTCCTCCTGCTCGAAGATCTCGACGATGCCGCTGTCTACAGTCAGTTGGAAGGCTGTCCACCGGACATGGCCACCGCCGCAGTACGTGCACTGGCCCTCCACCACGCCGCCTTCTGGCAGAGCCCATCGTTCGCCGCCGAGTTGGAATGGCTGCCCTTCGGCTGGGACTCACCGATGCCTGAGGGCGTCCAGCACGGCGTAGCAACAGCGTGGGAACCTTTTTTAGCTGCCTTCGGTGACCGGATTGGAGACGATATTCGGGCAATCGGTGAACGGTTCCCCACAGTGGCGGCCGAAATGATGACCTTTCCTGAGCGCGACACGACGCTATGCCACGGGGACTACCGACTGGACAACCTTTTCTTCCGAGCCGGAGATGCGTCAGGACCTGAAGTGGTAGCCATCGACTGGCAGATTTGCATCAAAACAGTTGGGGCCTACGACCTCGGCTACTTCCTCAGCCAGAGCCTAAGTACCGCTGACCGGCGCGTCCATGAGGAACGTCTGGTGGACGTCTACCGAACCACATTGGCCGAGAAGGGAATCGAATACCCGACAGATCTGCTCTGGGAGGACTACCGCCGAACCGTACTGTTCTGCCTCTGCTACCCCATTCAGGTTGGCGGCAGCGTCGAACTGGTAAACGATCGAGCCGTCCAACTAGTGGGCGACATGTTGGACCGGGTGGTAGCCGCTATCCGTGATTTGGATGCGGCTGCGCTTATGCCCTGATCTGGTCCCAGTGGCTGAAGTTAGGTGGTCCGCTCACAGGTGACCGGTGTCGTTAAATCCCCTCAGCGACGGACCTTCCGGTCCTGCGCCAATCGTCATCACCGAGGCGGGGGCCACATATGCTCGCCACGCCACTTCGTCCCCTACACCAAGGGCCCATGCCAGAGCTGCCTTAATGGGTGACACATGGGTGACCACCACGATCTCCGATGTTCGGGACTCCTCATGCAACTCTTCCAAAGCAGCTCGTACCCGAATGCCGAGAGTCCGATGCGACTCCCCTTCCGGGGGGGCCCAATCCAAGTCGGCCCGCCACACGTCCCAGGTCTTACGACTTACGTTTGCCACCGGTTGTCCATCGAAGGTCCCATAATCCATCTCGATCCAACGTTCATCGATTTCCACCGCCTTACCGTCCAGCAGGGAAAACGTCCCGGCAGTATTTCGAGCCCTGAGTAACGGGCTGGAGACCACCCGATCGACCGGACCAAGGGCGTTGGCTGCAGCGCGAGCTTGGGCCCACCCGGTGTGATCAAGGTCAGGATCCAGGCGTCCAAGTAGCAGACCGGCGGCGTTGGCTTCAGTTCGACCGTGTCGCACCACGTACAACATCAACTCCTCCGAAGGGAGCTGAGGCGGCCCTCGGAAAGCAAGAGCCTGCGAGATGTCGGGTTGCTTAGCCCGAACCGTCGCCAAGCCCAAACTCCGACAGCTAATCCAACGACTTCGAGCAACAGTCCTGTTGCACCTCGATCAAACTCCGGTACGCGTGAACCACCAAGGGCATCAAGGCCGGCAAATGGCCACCAGAACACTCCTGTGTCAGACCATGTACCGTCCAGCACGAGGTGAACCAGAAGCCCAATCGGCAGTCCCAGCCAGCGCCGCTGCACAAGACGACGTCCCCGAGCTAGCAGCATCACACCTGCCAGCAGGGCAACTCCAGCGATCGGCGTGTGGAGAAGCCCTGGCCCCCGGGCTGCACCCTCCACCACTGGTAGGACCGCCCCAAACGCAACCAGTCGAAAGTCAATGCCTGGACTATCAAAGACGAAGGCCACAGTAACGACCGCACCAACAATGAACCAGATGAACACCGCTGAGGCCCGGAACTTCAACGCACAACTAGTCGACCACATTCGCTGCAGTCAGTCAGCGTGCCGCTGGTCATGGACTTAACCCGATCTGCCTCCATTGCCGGCATGGAATACGGGCAACCACTGCAATCCGTTCCAGAGAACCGGACTACAGCACTCGACCCAAAGGACAGATGTACCTGTTCGTACCGGTCCAGCACTTCGGCGGGGACCTTGGACACGGCGTCGACCCGACGCTTTCCTGAGGCAACTATTTCAGACTCGATGTCAGTCTCGACTTCCAACAGGGCTGCAAGCGCGGCGGTAATCGCCTCATCTTGAGCAAGCCCAATACCAGTTAGAGCGTCAAGTCCGGCATCTAGTGGTTCGACGATCTCCATGACTTCAAGAACTTGACCTTCAAGGTCATCTTGGCGTTGGCGGAGGCGACCCATCTCGTCTTGGAGGCTGGTGGCTTCCTTCGGCGAGGTAATGGCACCGCCATATAGCTTGCCGTCAAGTTCGGCCAGCCGCGTCTCTACAGCAGCAACCTCGCCTTCATAGCGGTGCTGACGACGGATATGGTCCAGGCGTTCCAAGCCGAGGCGATCGAACTCAGTGGTTGTGACTACTCGGGCTGTCTCCGCCGCGAGCACTGCAGCACTCTCAGGAAGATGGGCCCTCCGGTGTTCGAGCTGGCTCCGAATAACATCCTCATCCTGCACGGCGAAGAGCGCATCCATGCCTGTCACCCTAGATCCGCTAACGGCATGAAACTTCTCTCTCAGTAGGTTCCATTGAGTTTGGTGTGGTCCCACGTGATGATCTGTTCAGGCTCGACCATAACCACAGTCCTCTTAGCAGCCCAGAGATCCACTACTGCCTCAAAGTGTTCCTCTGGGATTCCAGGTTCGTTTCGACTCATCACCGCTAGGGCGACCCGCCGAACCTGCGCAACACCGTCGTCGGAATCCTGAGCGTGCAGAACCGCCCGACCTTTCACCATCATTCCCCGGAGTTGGTCATACTCGTGACCATCTTCCAACAGGACCGTGATCCGATTGTCTCTGCGGAGATTCACGATTTTTTGTGACTTGGTATAGGTCCCAAAAGCGAATCGACTATCGACCATCGCGAACCAAAGGGTGGAGAGGTGTATCGAGCCATCCCTGTCGTGGCAAGCAACTTGCAGGCTTTTTTGCTCCTCAACGAATGCAGCCAACTCGTCTTCATCCATACGGATACGCTCTCGTCGACTTTTACCCATATGACCCCCCTGTCTCGATCTGGCTCATGTCCACACCGAGCCCCACCCACACCAATCTGGCCGGCCTGTGAATGGTATGCCTTCCAAAACGCTGCATGCCCCACCGGGGGGCGGTGGGGCACGCATTCACTCTCGGCTTTGGTGAACCGGGGGAGGTTCATGCCGGGGTGTGGGCGGTTTCTTAGGGGGATAGGAACCGCCGCCGACCACAAAGTTACCGACGGGTACGGCATGTATCAGCGAAAGGAACGGTGACTTCGGCCACTTGTGACCGCCGACCGTTGAGGTATCTCCGGCTAGATTCTTCATAATGGCCCGTCCGACAGAAACGCAGCTTCGAGACATCCTTGTCGACATGGTCGAAGCCCGAGCCCAGGGCGGTCGTCTTTGGAACCTGCAACGGCAAGGTCAGGTTGGAACAGTTGCTCCCGTGGACGGCCACGAAGCTGTGGTTGCTGCGACGGCTCACGCTCTCGACCCGTTACACGACTGGATCTTCCCCCAGTACCGGGAGCCACTGGCTCTCCAGCGCTTCGGGCCTGAAGTGTTGGAGCAATACATGCTTTACAACGTTGGACATCCTGATGGGAGTCGCTTGCCACCCTCAGTACGGGTTGCTCCCATCGCCATCTCTCTGGCTACCCAGATCCCCCACGCTGTTGGTCTGGCCTGGGGCATGACTCTGCAAAACGAGCCTGGAGTCGTGACTGTGTTCTTCGGCGACGGATCCAGCTCAGAAGGAGACTTCCACGAAGCAGCGAATCTGGCAGGCGTGCTACGGGCCCCAGCGATTCTTCTGTGTGTGAATAATCAGTGGGCTATCTCAACGCCGCTCCATCAACAGACAGCAGCAAAAACGCTTGCCGACCGAGCCACTGGCTATGGCATCCCAGGCGTGCGTATAGATGGAAACGACGCCGCTGAGGTCTACGACGCCGTGGACCAAGCCCGTCAACGAGCCCTTCATGGTGACGGGCCCACGCTCATCGAGGCGGTGGTATACCGCCTCGGCGCCCACACAACCGCCGATGATCCAACTCGCTACATACCAGCAGAAGAACTTGAAGCAGCGCAGCGGGATGACCCCATTACACGTCTAGCCACTCACCTAGCCAGCAAGGGGCTATGGGACGACGAGTTGCGGACCACAACCGAGGCCGAGGCCCTGGCGAGGATCGACAAGGCGTTTGAACGTGCCATTACTCAACCGCTGGCGCCTGATGCCGTCTTCGATCACTGCTTCACCAGCGACACGCCTCGCATGGCCCGCCAGCGGAACGCCTTGCTGGAGGCAACAACGGCTACCGGCGCCGCTGAGTCCGGAGTCTCACAATGACTGAAACCTCAGAGCTCACGATGCTTCAATCCATCAACGAGGCTCTGCACGGTGAGATGGCCCGGGACGAACGAGTAGTCCTCCTGGGCGAAGATATTGGCCATGTGGGAGGTGTCTTCCGAGCCACCGAAGGCCTCTTTGAGAAATTCGGTGAGACGCGGGTGGTTGACACACCGCTGGCCGAAGGGGCGATCGTCGGCTCAGCAGTTGGACTGGCAATGGCTGGGCTGGTCCCAGTGGCTGAAATCCAATTCCTTGGTTTTTCGTATCAGGCCATGCATCAACTTGCCGGTCAGGTTGCGCGTCTTAGGTATCGCTCGCAAGGTCGTTTTGAACCCGCCATCACCATCAGGGCACCCTTTGGGGGTGGCGTACGGACCCCCGAACTCCACTCAGACTCCCTCGAGGGTCAGTTAGCCAACATCCCAGGTCTGAAGGTCGTAGCCCCTGCCACGGCTGCCGATGCCAAGGGCCTTCTCGCTGCATCTATTCGAGATCCTGATCCGGTGATATTCCTTGAACCTCTTCGCGGTTATCGCGGCATTCGCGGTGACGTGCCTGACGGTGATCACGTGGTGCCGCTCGGCTCGGCCCGCCTGGCACGTACAGGCGACGATCTAGTCATCGTGGCGTGGAGCTACCAAGTGGAGCTTGCCTGCAAGGTGGCCGATGCCCTGACCGCTGAGGGTCTGTCAATCGCCGTGCTAGACCTGCGAAGCCTCGTTCCGTTGGACCTAGAAGCCATCTCTGCAGTTGTCGACAGGTGCGGTCGGGCTGTGGTGGTCGAAGAAGCAGCCCAAACTGGGGGGTTTGCCGGAGAGGTTGTGGCCACCATCGTCGAGGAGTGCTTCTGGTCGCTGGAAGCCCCGGTAGTCCGGGTCTCGGGCTTTGACGTGCCGTACCCCGTAGGAATGCTGGAGGACACCTACGTTCCAGACGAGAAAAGAATTGCCGCTGCAGTCCGCCAAACTCTTGCAAGTGCCTGAGCGCCTTTTTCATGCCCCACGTATTCCGTCTACCTGATATCGGTGAGGGCCTCGAGGACGCTGAAATCGTTGAATGGTACGTAGCGGTCGGTGACCTTGTGGACCGTGACCAGGCACTTGTCGAGGTCTTGACCGATAAGGCCAGCTCAGACCTACCTTCACCGGTGGCCGGCACGGTTCTCGCACTCGGCGCCGCAGAAGGTGTCCGACTCCGGGTCGGAGAGGTGCTGATCGAAATCGACGATGGGACTGACTCCAAAGCCAGTGAGACTTCTGAGACACTGATTGTTAGTGGTGATTCGCACACTATTGCGCCCCGGACCGCCACCGCCCGACCGAAGGCTGCTCCCGCAACCCGGCGGCTCGCCCTTGAGCTTGGCTTAGACCTTGCCGATCTCAACGGAACTGGCCCAGGTGGCCGAATCACCGCAGATGACGTCCACCGCTCTGCAACTCCCAGACCATCTCGCTCGTTGACGCCATCTGCATCTACCCAGCCAATTGAAACGGAAGACGACAATGAGCCCAAGGTAGGTGCGGGTCTGGGACAACTGCCGGTAGGCCACCACACACTTCGAGGGGTACGCGGCATAGTGGCACGCAACATGGCACAGGCATGGGCCGAGATTCCCCATATCCATACGATGGATGAACTTGATGCTTCACTACTCATGGACTTCCAGGCTCGTATCCGAACCATGGACCGGCCAGGCGCTACCCGGATCACACCCCTGACCATCGTCGCAGTGGCCGCAGCGAGGGCGCTCCGGCGGTTCCCCGTCGTGAATGGCCATATCGAAGGCCGCCCAGCCGATTCCATCGTCATTCCTGATGGAATACACCTCGGTATCGCCACAGCAACCGAGCGTGGCCTTTTGGTGCCGGTCATCCGCCATGCCGACACGCTCGACCTATTTGCCATGGCCGACCAGATCGCAACGACGACCGCTTCGGCCCGCAGCGGCGACCTGACACAAGCCGACCTGACCGGAGCCACATTTACCGTCACCAACTACGGATCACTTGGTGGACGGTTTGCTACCCCAATTATCCCACCCGGGCAGGGAGCAATCCTCGGCATAGGAGCGATTGCTGAACGGCCCATAGCAGTCGACGGCGAAGTCTTGGCTCGCCCAACGCTCCCAGTGGTCCTGGGGGCCGACCACCGTCTCATCGACGGAGATCTTGCTGAAGTATTTCGCCGAGCTGTCGTTGACGACCTGACTGAGCCTCTTCACCTCCTCATGGGAGGCTGACTCAATGGTCGTAGGCGAGGTAGCAAGCCCGGTTGACCTGATGGTTATCGGCGGCGGCCCTGGTGGTTACGCAGCTGCCCTGCACGCCGCACGTCTTGGCCGGACCGTAACCCTCGTTGAACGCAACGCTGTCGGTGGCGCTTGCTTGAACGTCGGCTGCATCCCATCTAAGACCCTCATTGAGGTGGCTAACGCTCACGCACTGAGTCAACGGGTCCGGTCTTGGGGTGTCGACACTTCTTCAAGAGTCGACATGGCCCAAGTTCGCTCCCATCTCACTGAGGTAGTTGGCGACCTAACCTCCGGCATTTCAACACTACTCACCGCTGCAGGCGTGCATCTGATTACCGGCCACGCCCGATTCACACGGCCTGGTCGAGTATCAGTTGAGCACGACGAAACGGTCGAGTTCTACGATCCCAGCGACGTCATCGTGGCCAGCGGGTCCCGCCCCATCGAGCTTTCCAACGTGCCAATAGACGGAGACCTCGTCGTCGGTTCCGCCGAACTGCTATTTGCTGAGGTGCTCCCCCAACAACTGGTACTCGTCGGGGGCGGCTACATCGGTATTGAACTGGGCTGTGCGTTCGCAAAACTCGGTAGCGAAGTAACCATCGTGGAGGCCGAACACCATGTGCTCCCCGACTTCGATGCCAGAACTACTCGGCTGGTTGAGCGCGGGCTTCGACGTCTAGGAATTGGGCTCTGTCTGGGTCACCGCGCCGTTGGAACCGATGAGCACGGGCTGGTCGTCCAAAACGTAAGCAACGGAGAATCCGGTGAAAGGCTGACCCTGCCCGCAGACCGCATTGCAGTCGTTGTCGGGCGGCGGCCGGACGCATCATCGGCAGCTATCGACAAGTCGGGTGCCACAATAGAACCATCTGGCCATGTGCAAGTCGACGTGACCCGCCGTGCAGCTGATGGCGTGTACGCCATCGGAGACTTGACCGCTGGGCCTGCACTAGCCCATAAGGCCATAGCAGAGGCTGAAGTAGCCGCTGACACAGCCTGTGGTCGCCGCGCAGCATTCAATCCAACAACCATTCCCATGGTGGTATTTGGCGATCCGCAGGTGATGGCTGTGGGCCTAACTAGTGAGAAAGCGGCCAGCGCCGGGCTGGACCCTTCGGTCTTCAGGTTTCCACTAGGTGCTTCGGGAAGGGCTAGGACAATGGGCGACTCTGAGGGGACGGTCACGGTGGTGGCCGATGCAGCCGGCACGGTAGTCGGCATCCACGCAGTGGGTAGTCACGTGGCAGAACTGGCCGGCGAGGCAGCCCTGGCCGTAGAGATGGCAGCCACCGTAGAAGATCTGGCAGGCACTATTCATGCGCACCCCACTATCGGAGAGTCGATCATGGAGGCAGCTTTAGGCCTAGCAGGTCGCCCAGTTCATACCCGCTAGCGACTGGCTCTAGCAGCCCTCTCTGGACTGGACTCTGATCTGAGGAAGGTTCCGCCGTCGGCCGGCGCGCTACGGTTCGTCAGTGGCCCACGCAGATAATCTCGACATGGCCCTGCTCCATGACCATGTCGACATCGACCAGAAGGTGGCGTCAGGGAATTACAAGTGGGACCTTCGCTCACCAGAGTTCATTCCCGCTTTCGTAGCAGAACACGATCTCGGTCCGTTTCCAGCGATGCAGGCCCGGTTGCATGAGGTGGTGGAGCTCGGCGGTTTCGGCTATCCCTCCACCTCAGCCTTCACTCGTATGGCGGAAGCCTTCAGCGGTTGGTCAAGTAGGCGCCATGGTTGGGCTCCCGACCCAGCCCTTATCGTGCCGAACACCTCCGTGGTGCAGGGAGTTTGGTCCTGCATCGAGGCGTTTACCGAACCGTCTGCTGCCGTAGTCCTCACCCCACCGATTTACTTTCCGTTCAACAACATAGGAGCCACCACCGGGCGCAGAACCGTTGACTGGCCGCTCCTAAGGGGCGAAGACGGCTGGCACTACGACATGAATTTTCTAACGCATCTCCTGGCTACCGATCCAGACATCCAAATCCTGCTTTTGTGTCATCCCCACAACCCAACAGGACGTGTCCTGACCGTCGACGAGTTGACCGAGATCGTGAAATTGGCCACCGAACATGACGTGCTAATTATTTCTGATGAAATCCACGCCGATTTCACCTATCCAGGTGCGAGACACGTACCGCTGGCCACGTTGCCCGGCGCTGCTGACTGCACCGTTACCGTCACCTCAGGCATAAAAACTTTCGCCATCGGTGGACTCCGAACCTCAGTGACCTCTTTCGCAAACCCAGCGCTGTTCGATCAATACCGTCGAATTCCAGAAAATCTCCTTGGTAGTTCCAGCCGGCTGGGCTTTGAAGCAGCCACCATTGGCTGGGAGCAGGGCGACCACTGGGTTGACCAACTAGTTGACCTATTTGATCGCCATCGCCACCACTTGGCCTCCCGATTGGCCGACCAGCTCCCAGAACTCAACTTCCACCTTCCCCAGTCGACTTTCTTGGCATGGTTGGATCTTTCGGCATACGGCCCCGGCGACCGACCGGGTCGGTGGCTTCGAGGCCAATGTGGAATCGACTGCAAAGACGGGCCGTTGTTTGGTCAAGGTGGAACGGACCATGCCCGAATGACCTTCGGAACCTCGACAGTCATGCTCGATGAAATTATCGACCGCTTAGTAGCAGGTCTGGATGGTGGCAAGGTCAGCTAGCCTCCGTTCGACCGGCGGATACCGTGCGAAACGCCATCAGGTGGCACGTTTGCCGTTTACTCAAGCGAATAGGACCGAAGAGCGTGTTGGTCCGGTCTCCTTCGAGGAGGTATGAAAATGGTGGCTGCACCCACCGACGACATGGTCCATGTAACCCGCTGGCACTGGGGTTCGAAAGAATGGTCGCCGTTTTCGGCGGCAGAAATGGATCGTCGACAGGATGCCCTTAGGGCCCACATGGCTGCCGAGAATATCGATGCCTGCCTACTTACTTCTTTTCACAACATCTGCTACTACTCAGGTTGGCTGTACTGCTATTTCGGACGGAATTACGGCATGGTCATTGACGCCGACCATGCCACCACAATCTCGGCCGGAATCGACGGTGGGCAGCCGTGGCGGCGCACCCATGGTGACAACATCGTTTATTCAGACTGGCGACGAGACAACTACTACCAGGCCGTTCGCGGCCTAACGAAGGGCACAAGTCGGCTAGGAGTGGAATTCGATCACCTCTCCGTCGACCAGTTTCGTGCATTGGAGGCAGCACTCCCCGGAGTGGAACTTCTTGACGTTGGAACAGCGACCATGTGGATGCGCACCGTGAAGTCCGCCGAGGAGCACGACCTCATCCGGCACGGCACCCGTATTTGCGATCTTGGCGCCACAACCTGCGTGGAGGCCGTTAGCGCCGGCATACCAGAACACGAGGTGGCGATGGCCACCACTCAAACAATGATCCGCTCAATTGCGGAGAGTTTTGAGTTCGCTGAACTGATGGATACCTGGACGTGGTTCCAATCAGGCGACAACACCGACGGTGCCCACAATCCAGTCACCAACAAACGCGTCGAATCGGGTGACATTCTCTCGCTGAATACCTTTCCGATGATCTTCGGGTATTACACAGCTCTGGAAAGGACCTTGTTTTGCGATCACGTGACTTCAGATGAGCACTTACGTCTTTGGGGAATCAACGTTGAGGTCCACGAGCGGGGTCTGGAGTTAATTCGACCGGGCGCCAGGTGCTGCGACATCGCCGCCGAACTCAATGACATCTACCGCTCCCACGATTTGTTGCAGTACCGGTCGTTCGGCTACGGCCATAGTTTCGGCGTGCTAAGTCACTACTACGGCCGAGAGGCTGGCGTGGAACTCCGTGAGGACGTCCAGACTTCACTTGAGCCAGGCATGGTCGTATCGATGGAACCGATGATCGCCATTCCCTCCGGCCAACCGGGTTCAGGTGGCTACCGGGAACACGACATCCTGATCATCACCGAAGACGGTGCTGAAAACATAACCGGTTTCCCTTACGGGCCCGAGCACAACATTCTCAGCAACTGATTTTCCAGCCGCCTAGTCGGAATGGCTTGCCGGCCAGATTTTGAGCAAAACCAGACGCCTTCCTACCCGGCAGTAGTCGTCGTGGTCGCTGCTGGCGCCACAGTGGTAGTCGTTGGGGTAGTTGCATCGACAGTTGCGTCGACTTCAGCCACGTCCTCGGTGGCCGCACCCTCGGTGACTTCACCCTCGGTGGACGTCTCGTCGACTACTACTTCTGTAGTTGTAGTCGGGGGGCTTGGCACACCCGAAGTATCCAGGCCACGAGATTCCAACTCGGCCAAGTGGGCTCCTCTGGTGCCATTGCCATACCAGCCATCGGCAGTGATGCCGAGGAGCTCCTGGAGAATCAACGCAGGATCGCTCGGCCCCCACTGATAGGTGGCGGTAAGAATGGTGTCCTCATCAAGCCCAACGGGAACTGTGGGAGTTGCCACCTCGTTGTCGCCCTCATCAGGCAGGGCTGCCGTAGTTGGGGTCAGTACCGGTGCACGGGTCGTAGTGGGGGTCGGAACAGCGGTAGTCGTGGTGGCCCGACGAGCCATGATGGCTACCTCAGCCTCGATTTCCAAGAAGTCCTCGCGGAGCTGAATAATTTCGACTCGCAAGGTCTCCAGCTCGTCGTCGTTGGTCTCCAACAAGCCGCAGCCGGAGGCCACCAAGACGAAAGACACGAGTGTGGCTGATATAACGGTGCGCTTAAGCATGTGGTGAGTATTCCAGAGCTGGAGCCCGCGCGCGCGTCGCTTCCTGGCGAAGTGCCAAAATCGGGCCTTAATTGCAGGTGGTAGAGGCAAAATATGCACTGAGTGATGCTGTTGTAGTGGCCGCTCCACCCGCAAGCGACACCGTGTAATCGGCGGTCGGGCTCACGACGCTGGCTTTACGGATGCCGTCGGCGGTGATCGTGTAGGTGCCCGTGGTGCAAAGCAGCAACTTCAAATACGAATTTGTTCCTCCGGTGTTGTCGTTGTCACCGATCAGTGCGCCCTCTGGGTCATATACGCGTAGGTGCACATCCAGATCTGATGACGTCAATCGGACGATCAATTCTCCAGCACGGACGCCTTTGAAAAGCCACGCATCTCGTTCGCCCACATTCATCGAGGCGCTGTACGAGTTGCCAGTAGCGATCAGTCCCAGAGAGCGGTTGTACAGGGTTGTGGTGGTTGCCACAGGTACCGTCGTCGTTGTGGCCGGTGCCGCAGTTGTCGTTGTCGTTGTCGTTGTCGTTGTCGATGTCGTTGTCGATGTCGTTGTCGATGTCGTTGTTGTTGGCCCTGTTGGTACACCTCCAGAAGCCAACCCTCTCGTCGAGAGTTCTGCTAGATGGGTGGCCCTTGTTCCGGCCCCGTAAATTCCGTCGACAGTTACTCCAAGAACCATCTGCAGCAGGCGCACACGGCTTCCCTGTTCCCCCCAATCAAAGGTTGCCGTTAGGACCACTGATGCAGGAACAGCGAAGGGAACCGTCTCCTGCGGAACAGCTGTTGTGGTCGGAGCGATAGTGGTTACCGAAACCACGGTCGACGGAGGTGCCGGTGGTGCCGTTGAGGCAACCGTTGGCGTCACTGGGACTGTCGACGATGGAATAGCGGTCGTAAGAGCAACCGTGGTCGTTGGTGGCTCTTCTTGGGGTTCTGGGGAGTCGGGCTCCGCTGCGAGGCTCACACTTGCTGCCCCGTCGTCGATTTCTGGGACCGGTACACGAAGTACCACCGGAGATCCCAAGGTGACGAACGTGCCCGCAGCAGGAATCTGTTCGACCACTGTGTCAGCTATTCCGTCGATGCCTTCGACTCGCTCGACGACAGCCGGTGACCCGACTGTGGACAACACACCAGCCGCGAATTGGGCAGTCTTGCCAACCACGGAAGGCACTTCGATCAAAACAGAATCCGAACTGGGATCAAAGAGCGCTGCGGTCTCTTCGTCTCCAGAACAAGCGACCACTGGTAGAAACGCCATCGCGACCAACAGGACCACTGCTGATCTCATGCGCATTCCTTGAGTCTTCCAGATCGCTACCCCCGAGTCGGTGACGCGTGTCGACTTTGGTGTGGCCGTAATGCTCAAGCCACGAGCACCTGACGTGTGTGGTATCCCTCAGCTCCGTCCGGAGCTATGTACTTGGGTCCAACTGGCTGGACTATCCCATTACGGTCCCACGCGCGCACGCGGAGTCTCCGGTTGCCTGGGATGGCGTCCCAGACCGTTGACCACTGCACCCAGGCCTCACCGGCCTTTCCGGCGGCATTTCCACCTTTCAGTCGGCATTTGGTCCACGGCCCATCATCAATCGCCAATTCGACCTCTGCTACGCCGTTGGTTGGCGCCCACGCAACACCGGCTACTGCCTGTCGGCCGGGAGTGGTGAAGGAGCGAGTCGGCACGTCGATGCGCGAGGCGATCTTGATTGGCGCTTCTTTTGCCCATCCACGCGGGATCCAGTAACCGTCAACTGACATAGTGGTCAGTTCGATTTGTTCCAACCACTTAACTGCTGAAACGTAGCCATAGAGGCCAGCAACCACTAGCCGAGCCGGAAAGCCGTGGCGAAACGGTAATGGCTCGCCGTTCATGCCGACCGCCACCATTGCCGTCCGTCCATCATTTAGTTCCGAACGAGGAAATCCTGCGGAAAAACCGTCGACTGATCGACCCATGATCTGTTCAGCACCACCCTGAACTCCCGCTTCTTCTAGAAGCTCGGCGAGCGGTACACCAGTCCACACAGCGTTGCCGACCAGATCGCCCCCTACTTCGTTAGAAACACAGGCAAGAGTTACTGCGGCGTCCGTTAGGTCCCGGGCCAGCAAGTCCTGCAACGTGAACTCAAGTGGACTATCAACTAGTCCATCGATCCGTACGGTCCAGTCGGCGGGATCTACCCGCGGCACCATTAGGGCAGTATCGATCCGGTAGAAATCGTCGTTAGGGGTGATCCACGGTGAAAGGCCGTTTTGATAAACCTCTATAGCCTCCGTGCTGGTCGGTGCCGGACGGTCACCATCTGTTCGACGTGACGTCGGCAGCACCACTTGACTCCGGTAGGGCTCGGTTGTTCGGCCAGCCAATACTCGGCTACCAACAACCAGCGCCCCGCCGGCCATCGTCAAACCTGAGGCGTACCCCAGAAATCCGCGCCGGGTTGCTGCCTTTACTCTTGGATCTTGGAGTATCGGATCCAGGGTCGGCTGTTCTTCTGTCGCCTGATCCATCCAATCATCTAAACGACAGGCCTTGCGATGGCCAACTGCCAAGAGGTAGATCCCTGAGGTGGCCGCCAGCGCTGCCGTTGCCACTCCCCTAAGTCCGAAACCTGACCTCAATGCCGCCACCGCACCAACAATGCCGGCTAACCCAAACACGATCCGACCTCGATCTTTGTTGGCACCGACGCCACCACCCAGCAGCAGGGAGATGCAAACGATCCCGGTCAGCAGTATGGGCTTCTGAGCGGTACCGAGTAGTCCGATTGTTCGTCGGACCAGCGATCCGGGGGCGACGTCCACCACGACGTCACCGACAGCGACCACAAGCGAGAGATCCGCCAAAGCCATTCCGGTGAACTCACCAACACCAAGCGCAGCAGCCGTCGCGCCGACCCCCAACACTACTCCCGCAGTTCCTCCGGAATGTTTAGCCATGGTGCTGAATCTACGCACTCAATGTCTGGTGGAGTCCGACATTTGATAACTGAAAGAGCCTTAGGGAGCTTACATGCGAGGCTTCCAGTGGCTCTAAGTGAGCAATGCGGAGGCAGCTGAGACCAGATCAGGCGACATGAACTTGAACCCGGAGTCCTCCAGTACATCGGGTCGAACCCGGGCGCTAGCTAACAACAGTCCGTCTGCCATCTCACCAAGGGCAACTCGTAGAGCGAACGCGGGCGCCGGCAACACTGCTGGACGCCGAAGCTCCCGCGCAAAGGTTTGAATGAACTCGATGTTCCGGCAGGCTCCTGGAGCGACAAGATTCACAGGCCCCATTACCGGCGAATCCAACAAGTGCAGCAGAGCCCGCACCTCGTCCTCCAGAGTGATCCACGACCACCACTGCCGTCCACTCCCGAGGCGACCACCAAGACCCAGCCGAATTAACAGCAGCATTCTTTCCAGTGCTCCACCTTCAGGTGTGCACACGATGCCGGTTCTCGCCAACACGAGACGGGTATCCAGCAAAGCAATTTCTGCGGCTGCCGACTCCCACTGTTCACAAACCTCGGCCAAGAAGCCGCTCCCCTGCTGTGAATTCTCTGTGAGCTCTTCGTCGCCACGGTCACCGTAGAAACCTATTGCGGAGGCAGAGACTACGACAGCAGGAGGCTGGCTCAGACTGGTCAATGTCTCGGCAAGTAGCTTTGTGCCTTCTACACGACTCGCAAGGATTCTCTGCTTTTTAGCGGTAGTCCACCGGCCGTCAATACGCTCACCAGCCAGATGGATTATGGCATCAACACCTTCCAAGGCGGCATGATCGATCTGACCCACGGTTGGGTCCCAGGACACCCCACCGGGAGGTGGTTTCCTGCCCACAGCGACAACGACATCTCCTCGCTTTTCCAACGCTGTCGCCAGAGCAGTTCCAATCATTCCTGATGCCCCGGTCACCGCAACTTTACGCATGGCGATTTCTTCCTCCTGGTAGAAGTGACGCCGTCACATGGGCGATCGACGAACTTGTACGACAGTATGTGCATGGAGATTTAGATCACCACCGGTCTTGAGGCACTAAGGAGCAGATTGATGACCCACTTCACATCCAGTGTTGAGATCCATGCACCGCGAGATGTCGTGTGGACGGCGATAGCTGACGTTCGCCAGCATTCCGAATGGATGATGGATGCTGCAGAGATAAACCTCACTTCTGAACAAACCAGCGGAGTGGGAACGACGTTCGACTGCGAGACACGGGTTGGGCCCATTCGAACTCTTGATCGGATGACTATTACCGAGTGGGAAGAAGGGCGACTCATGGGAGTTACTCATCGCGGCATCGTCACCGGGGTGGGCCGATTCCGCCTGGAAGACCTCTCAGATAATGCCACTGTCTTCATCTGGGAGGAGGATCTCTCGTTCCCATGGTGGGCAGGGGGTCGCGTAATCGCCGTGTTGGCAAGCCCGGTTCTTGGGCTCATATGGCGGAGGAACCTGAAACGCCTAGCAGCCATAGTCGAAGGTCAGGGCAAAGAAGTTTGACCTTCCACTGTCAAACATGCGTCACCTTGCACTGCTTCTGCAGTTTCTAGGTTTGGGATCCTTCTCCAGTTACTACGTTCGGGATCGTTGATATGAAAGTTCCGACACGAAAGATGCTGTTTCGACTGGCTTCTATTGCAGTCCTCACCTTGCTGGGCATGTCGACTCTGGCCCCGGCGGCTCAGGCACACGACCCGCTCTTCCTTGAAGAGCAACACCACGAGCCCAGCCGGGGCCCTTTTCTACCTGACGGCCGGATTTCTTTCGCTCTCTACGGGACACTGCTGGCTCCAGAACAAGAACGGGGCTTCCGGTTTGAGATTCCTTCAGGTGAAAGAATCTCCCTTTCCTTGCTTGTACCGGACCTGGCACCGGAAAACCTCCTACCACTAGGCTCCCTTCCGTCACTCCGCCTTATACGTCCCGATTTGACAGAAGTTTCGCTCATTCCGAGTTTTCAGCAGCCGTTTGCAGAACCTTTCAGCGGTACCAACTACCTGCGGCTAACGGACCACGTGGAACTTGGAACCAACGGCATCTATCAGGTTCGAGTCACTGGTATGGAACCAGCGCGTTTCACTGTCTCAATTGGCTATATCGAAAGATTTGGCACCCCTGTCGAAAACCTTGCCAACCGGAACAAAGGTATGGGTGAGCTCGCGGCATGGTATGGCACACCACCACCTTCAACTCAAGAGACAACCACCAGCACCCCAGCCCAAGAAGCAACTACCATCACCCCTCAGCCCGACCCGGAGTCTGCTGCGGCTGGGGACTCCCAGCCCCGGAGTCAGAGCCTCCGGTGGGCCATCGGTGGTTTAGCAATACTGATCATCATTGCACTACTCCCCCTCATCAGTCGCCGCCAAGATGCAGCCGATTAGTTCCGCAATTCTCCTGTCGCAATGACCGCCAGCCTGCAACTCTGGCCATCGACCTCTGTTGGGGCTGAGAAGCGAGAAACAACTGGCTGATCAGCCCGTGGATCTCCCACTCAGAGGAAAACCATTTCTGGCCGCCTCAGCAAACCCCACCACGATTCCCAGTCCGTTGTCGCTCAGCATGCGAGCTCCCGGCCTAAGAGGGCTTACCCTCAGAAGCACCAGATTGAAGCTTTCGCCTGGCCACCATCGCTCGTTGAGCCTCGTTGCTCCCGTTATGCCAAGTGTTCATCGCCCAATCGAACGGCGCTTCGATATTGCCGTAGTTGGTTTCGAAATGACGGTGGTGAAGGTCGTGGAACCAATCACCAGTGGGGATCTGTCGTCCACCAACGAGCACACGGTCGAACCCTGAATGTGTCACAGCAGGCCCCAGCCCCTTGAAGAACCCGGTGAGGATGATCACCACCGGATGTACGGGGACCAACCACCAGACGAAGAACATTGAGAAAAACAACAAATGTTCAACGGGATGCATCGAGATGCCGCTCCATGGCCCCGTATTGACATTCCGGTGATGCAGTTCGTGCACAGACCGATACAAAGGTTTCCAATGCAGCAATCTGTGAATGAGATAAAAGTGTGACGAAGATACGAAAAAAAATACAAAGGTTAGAGCGACAATATATTCCCTATGTGCAGGCCATGTCGCTTGTGGACTGACACCTGATATCCAAGCCCAGAGTGTAATTCCTTCAAATAAAGACCACACGGTAACACCGCTAACAATACTCCAAAAGACATTATCATACGTTTGATTACTCCAAAGAAACCTAGTTGATTTCTTTGATAACCACCGATGCGAAAATTTGAATGTGTCACCTTGTCTTTTACGACTGTAGAGCCACCAGTGCAATGATCCGGCCAATACTCCAAGCAGAAGCACATTTTTTAACCAAATTTTTCCCATAAAACCAAGAGAAGGCGGCCCTGAACTATCTATTTCAGGAGTTAACACGTTCCATGAAAAAATTGCCAATCCTATGAAAAGAAAACCCCATGGAAAGAGAAACTCTACAAAGATCCATTTGATGGCTTTAATTGGCCTAATTGGCCACACAAACATGGGAGGCAAACCTATAATATCTGGTGGCGTATACCCAGATACTGTATTATTAATGTTGCGGTCGTTCATGGCGTTTCTTTAGATTCCACCACTACTGGTTTGCAACATGCAGAGGTGGAAGGTGCGCTACCCAATCCGTGGCACTTTCATATGCCGCACCGATACGCAGGACCATGTCCTCTGCAAACGGTCGACCCGCAATTTGCAACCCCAAAGGAAGGCCGTCGGCCGTAAAGCCGCACGGAACCGACAACGCTGGTTGGCCAGTGAGATTGAACGGTGCTGTCGTGCGGACAAAACTTGAGATGACCGGTTCCTCCCCACCCGGATACACAAACTCCTGCTGATCATGCAGTTGCGCGAATGCAGGAACCGTGGGAGTAGCGAGCGCATCAAGCCGATTGTCGTTGAAGGTGGCGCGCATCAGATTCGCTATCTGCTGGCGCCACCGAAGGGCTGTCAAATAGTAGCTCGACGGCAAAGCCGCTCCCGCTAGCAACATCCCTCTTATCTGAGGGTCGATTAAACCGGGAGACCCGCGGAGGCTGGACTGGTGATATGTGGCGGCCTCCGGGGAGACAATCGCGAACTCGGCCTCGAGGCTGCCAGAAAGATACGAGACATCAACTACCACTATTTCAGCGCCCAACTCTCGTATAACCTCGACAGCGGCCAAGAACGCTGCCTGAGTTTGTGGGTCGATGGGATCCATGAAGAAGCCGCTTGGGACCGCTACCCGAAGTCCATTAACCCCAGAATCGAGGTGCGCAAGATAGTCGACACTGGGAGTCGTTACCGATGTCGGGTCTGACGGGTGAAACCCGGCTATCGCTTTCAGGAGGCGCGCACAGTCTCGAACGGTTTTACCCAAAGGTCCTACGTGATCAAGCGACCAACTAAGTGGCTCAACACCAGATTTGGGAACAAGGCCATAAGTCGGTTTGAGGCCTGCTATTCCGCACAGGGAGGCTGGAATCCTTATCGAACCACCCGTATCACTACCTAGAGCAGCGTCACACAGGCCAGCGGCGACCGCTGCACCCGAACCGCCGCTTGATCCCCCCGGAGACCGATAGGGGTCCCAGGGGTTGCTAGTCCCGGGCGTGTAAACGCCACAGGCCAACTCATGAGCTGCTGTCTTGCCAATTATCAGTCCACCCGATTGTCGGATTCTCGATACAACTACCGCATCGGTCTCCGAAGGAGCAGGCGGGTCACCATAGAGGGCGGAACCGCATCGAGTCGGTAGACCCTCTACCTCAATGATGTCCTTAACTGCGACCCTCATTCCAGCCAGAGGAAGGTCTCGGTTGTAGCCCTCACACTGTTGTTCCAGCCCTTTAGGATCAAGGACCACCATGGCACCTAGTTCCTGGTCAACACGGCCCACTGATGCCAGAATGGAACCAGCTGAAGCCGGTGCTACTCCCATGATGCGTCAAAGACGTTGCATGGAGAAACTTCACGAGCGAGAGCGCTGTCGAACACTGCTGAAGCAAGTGCTCGTTGCTCGAAGTCAGCCAGCAGGTCATCGCTCATCGCCTCCACTGCATCGAGCCCTAGCGAGCGCAAGAGACCTGCAACGGATTCTGGATCCCAGATGGTCGTCATTCGGCGAACTCTGCCGTCACGTCCACCTCCAGCAGAAGCCCTGGTAAACCTAGTGCCGCCACCTGGATTCCTGTCACAGCGGGCAGAACCAAGCCCTCGAACACCCGACGCCTTACAACCATTTCTTGTTCAAAATCCCTGATATCGGCAAGATAATAGAGAACCTTTACGATGTCCGCCGCACTACCTCCAGCCTCCTCAAGCACTACAAGGATGTTCGTCCAGACTTGTTCCGCCTGCTCCCCTACTGTGCTGCCGACAATCACACCGGAAGAATCAAGGGCTACCTGACCAGCAAGGTGAAGAGTTTTTCCTACCTTGATCCCGTACGAATAGGGGTCAGGTGGCGGGCACAAGCCTGGTGGGTTGATGGCCACCCGTCGGTCTAATCGATCGTTACTGTTCATAACTTTGCATTATTCCAGAAAAAGCGCTGTTATATAACATTATTCAGTTGCCTGAGTCACGTAGAGCCCTCGTAACCCCCAACAGCACCTAGGAGACGCACCATGCCGACTATTGAACTAAGTACTGGGATCCAGACCTACTACCAGATCGAGGGATCAGGCGATGCGCTCCTGCTGATCATGGGCACCGGCGCCGACCATTCGACTTGGAACGCTCAGGTCGAATGCTACCGAAATCACTACACCGTGATCACTTATGACAACAGAGGAACGGGGCAGGCAACCCATCCAGCGGCACCATCGGACTACAGCATGCGGATCCTGGCTGATGACGCCGCCGCCCTGCTCGATGCCGTAGGAATCGAGACTGCCCATGTCTCGGGCCTATCGCTTGGTAGCGCAACCGCCCAAGAACTCGCCATCAACCACCCCAACCGCGTGCGGAGCCTTCAACTTCACAATACGTGGGGTCTGTCAGATGAGTGGTTTGTAAGGATGATCGACTCCATGTCTTTCATGGTGGAGCACGATGACCTAGATGCCTATATACGGTGCGCACTCCTCTGGGTCTCTAGTCCTGATTTTTTGGAAAACAGGCCAGATGAAGTATCGGACTTTGAAAGAAACTTCATTGTCGAAAACCCCCACCCCCCCTCCAAGGAAGGCCTGCTAGGCCACTTTCACGCAGATCGAACACACAACGCCATCGAGCGGCTCGAGGACATCGATGTTCCGACGATTGTCACCACAGGCGAAATGGACTGGCAGGTTCCCTCCAGGTACGGCCTGGAAGTTTCTCAGAGAATTAGTGGAGCCGAGTTTCACACGTTCAGAGGTCCATCCTCAAGCCACATAGCTTTCTACGAAATGACCGCTGAGTGGAATCAATTCACTCTGGAGTGGTTGCAGAAAAACTCTTAGGCGCCCTAGGAACTCTCTTCTTTCAGGCCGTGGACCACTTCATAACTCGGGTTGCCTTCAGATTCGACCCAATACTGCTTGCCCCAACCAACACCTTCCCAAGTCTTCATCTTCTCAGGGACAATCTTGATCAACCATCGCGGTTGCGTCAGCGTCGGGATCAAATAGCTGGGACCATCTGGACCTAGGTACCGGACTGCCATCTCATCGGCCACCTGTACCCATTCGCCACCAATATTTGCTTCTTCGACAATCTCTGCTCGTCCTTGACAAAACACCTTAGGCAACGTGAACTCGCCTCTCTCGTCATCGACTGCAGCCTCATCGACGACCAAACTCACCCTCGGATTGTTCTTCATGTAGCGAGCGATTCGGGCCCTCTCGCGTATTACTAGGAGAAAACCCTCCCCATCCCACGTGTACCAGAGTGGAACCACATACGGATTTCCGTCGTCGTCTATGCAGGCCACCCTTGCGAAAGCGTTACCACTTAAAAAACGTTCTGCCCTCTCCCATTCCATCCCACCAACATTGCCCCGCCAATCCTGATCTTCACTCATCTTTCCTACCTCTCTAAGTTCAACGCTCGGATCCGAGGGCTTCAAGATTCCTCAATTCCCCCATTACTAGAATCTTATATAGTGTGAAGCGTGGCTGTCACCTCACAATCCTCTAGTCGCAGCGAGAGCGACCCCGCCATCTCTGTTCGCCATCTGGCCAAAGCCTTCCACTTAGAAGGAAGCCTTTTTTCCAAGAAGCAGGCGCGCATAGTTTCTGCAGTTGCCAACGTCTCTTTTGATGTTGAACGGGGTCAGACCCTTGGAATAGTCGGTGAGTCTGGCTGTGGAAAGTCGACTACCGCCAGATGTGTACTGCGCCTTCTGGAACCGACCTCAGGAGAAATCATCTATCGAAAGTTATCTCCGCTAGATAACACGGTCGAAGAAATCAACCTTGGTCAGGCTTCTGAATCGGAGCTTCGAAAGCTTCGATCTGACCTCCAGATAGTCTTTCAGGACCCGATCGCCTCTTTCAATCCCCGCATGACAGTGGGGGCCTCAATCAGCGAGCCTCTGGTCGTCAACAGTGGCATTACCCGGGATGAACGCGAAGAACGGACTCAAGAGCTTCTCGAACTCGTGGGACTCGAGGGTGGGCATTCCCGTCGCTACCCGCACGAGTTCTCAGGTGGACAGCGACAGAGAATCGGTGTAGCCCGTGCACTGGCCCTCCGTCCTAGTTTTATTGTCTGCGACGAAC
>JAQWTI010000044.1 GCA_029242745.1 Acidimicrobiales bacterium
GTAGCGCCCCTGGCAACGACGACTGCGGCCCCAGCAACGACTTCGGCCCCAGCAACGACTTCGGCTCCGACGACGACTTCGGCTCCGACGACGACTTCGGCTCCGACGACGACTTCGGCTCCGACGACGACTGCGGCTCCGACGACGACTGCGGCCCCGGCCCCAGCAACGACGACTGCGGCCCCGGCCCCAGCAACGACGACTGCGGCCCCGCCAACAACGGTTGTGCCACTTCTCTGGCCAGCTGACGTTGGATCGAGCCGCTTCGGTGTCTTGGGTCAAGAGTTCAGTGTTGCTGGTGGTTGGATCCGCCCACATCCCGGCGAGTTTCTCTGGTCGGAGATCCAAAGCAAGTCTGGCCGATGGGACTGGGGTCGAGCGGATTGGCATGTCAAGGCATGGCAGAGTCGGCGGTTAGCAATTCTTGGCACACTCTGGCCCTTCGCCGCATGGGATCAGGAGATCTGCCACGCAGACGACCCCGCGGTCCAGCCGGTACTGCGCAGATTACCGAACAAACTTTTCGCTCCATGCGATGAAACGCAGTTTGTCGATTGGTTAACCGCCGTAGTCGAGCGCTACGACGGGGATGGTGTGAACGACATGCCGGGCCTTACATACCCCATCCGCCATTGGGAAGTGGCTAACGAACCAGCGATGCAGGAGGGAGGCCATGGCTACTTCTTCCAAGGGACCCCAGCCGACTACCTCTCGATGCTGCGTCTAGCATTCGAATCCATCACTGCTGCTGATCCTGAGGCAACGGTGCTGACCGGTGGACAGGCTGGCATGCAAGGCTCATTCACTAATTTCTGGACCCCTGTCCTCAAGTCCGCTGCTGGCTTCTTCCACGTAGGCAATATCCACTCAATCGGTTCACATCAGTCGTTCTTCTCTGGTGAATACAGAAAGTTTCTTGACGAGACAGGCCACGCAGGTAATGAGTACTGGATCACAGAGGCTCTTGTTTCGACTCATCCAGAGCCGGGTCAGAAGACCCCAACGGGAGACGAACTTGGACAAAAAACTCTCATAGGATTCGCCACCGCATTCGCTGACGGTGCCGCTCGGATCTTCAACGTTGGCCCGCACGACCCGACAGGTGGACCTGGGCCAGAGTCTGATGCTGCGTTTCTCCTGCTGGCAGAGATGGTTGGTGATTTCGCCTCCGCATCATGGGCAGGAGAAAGTCTGGTTCGGTTCGATATGCCAGACGGCAAAGCCGTCTATGCAGTCTGGAACGGAGTTGGTCTACCAAATACCGTGATCGGGGTCGTGGAAACCGTCCAATACGATGGGACCACAGGCTCTGCCGATGCAAGCAATTTCTTGGCTGCAGTTCCAACGCTTGTAACGGTTAACTGATGGACAGCAGATCTGAGTGACTGCATTGGTTGCCCTACTGGGGTCAATGATCGTGGGATCAGCCGATTTCCTCTTTGGTGTGGCGGCCCGCCGGTCGGGTCCGCTATCTACTCCACTCGTCGGGCAACTCTGTGGCCTGTCAATTCTGAGCCTTTCTTTAGTTGCCTTCGATGCCCCTGAGGTTCGTTTTGCCGATCTCGCCTGGGGCGGCATATCTGGCATAGCTGCAGCAGTTGCCTACATTCTTTTTCTTTCCTCTATGTCAAAAGGAAAGATGTCCGTAGTTGCGCCTATAGCTGCTGCAACCGGAGCTGCCGTCGCTGCTCTCTACGGCTCAGTGTTCGAGGAAGGTCTTGGTCTGGTGGCGGTCGTTGGGATCGTGGCCGCCATAGTGTCAATCGTACTTGTTTGTTCAGAGGGGCCTATAGAAGGGAATACCCCATCTAAGGCCATCTGGTTAGCTGTGTTAAGTGGTGGCTTCTTCGGAATCTTGTTCGTCAGTCTGGCTTTTACCTCAACGAATGCCGGGATGTGGCCTTTGGTGGCGAGTCGAGCTACGTCAGTACCACTTCTAGTAGTGGTGAATCTTGTTGTAAATCGCAGCATCCGATTTAACCGAGAAGACTTGGCAGGAACAGTTCTTGCTGGGATTATGGAAATGCTGGCCTCGATACTGCTCCTCTGGGCGTTACGACGCGGCCCAGTGGCTATTGCCGGTGTGTTCGGATCTCTTTATCCCACGTCTACGGTTCTTTTAGCTTGGATCTTGCTCGGTGAACGGCTTCGATCTATCCAAAAGTTAGGTGTGTGTTTAGCACTAGCAGCAGCGGTTCTTGCTGCAGTTTGAGATCAGTATTTTGGCTAAGGCCAGAAAATGTCAAGCAGCAAGTTTGGTCTCAAAATCTGCTGAGTCCCCTTCGTAGGGTCTCGGCAGATTTGTGTTCGCCCAGCGTGTAGAGGGTTTCTGGGCTGCGGGGCCGGTGTCTATCCCAGCAAGATGCTGTTTCTATCCCAGTTGGTCTGACCGCTCGGAGTGAGCGAGAAGAGCGATGTTTGGTGGTGCGCCCCCTAGGGCAGGCGACTATTCGCAGTATTCCCCCAGACTGAGCGAGGGGCAGCCCCTCCGATAGGGGGGAACATGGCAACGAAGGGGAACATCACCCGGGCAGCGATCTACACCCGCCCGGGACACGTTCATGGGATGTGTGGTTCAATTGGGTGATGAATAGTGGGCTGGCTCCGGACCATGTCCGGTCCAACCGGGCCGTCTGGGATGGTTGGGCAGCTGAGTATATGGAGCCCGGCCGGAAGGGTTGGGCCGACGACAAGCCGCGGTGGGGGATCTACGGGGTGCCGGAAGCCGACGTCGGGTTGTTCGAATCCTTCGAAGGTGGTGACGTCGTCGAGTTGGGTTGTGGAACGGCCTACGTGTCTGCATGGCTGGCCCGACGCGGAGGGCGACCGGTCGGGATCGACAACTCGGCGGTGCAACTGGCGACCGCATCGGCCTTCCAGAACGAGTTCGACCTCCGCTTCCCACTTGTCCACGGTGACGCCGAGCGGTTGCCCTTCGACGACGAGAGCTTCGACTTCGCGATCTCCGAGTACGGCGCGGCCATCTGGTGTGATCCGTACCGGTGGCTTCCCGAGGCGGCGAGGGTGCTGCGCCCCGGCGGTCGCCTGGTCTACCTGGGTAACTCCGTCCTGCTGATGCTCTGCGTCTTCGACGACGATGAGATCCCGGCCGGAAATCAGTTGTTGCGGCCCCAGTTCGGGATTCACCGCTTCGAGTGGACCCCCGCACCGGAGATCGAGTTCCACATCTCTCACGGTGAGCACATCCGGTTGTTGCGTACGTGCGGGTTCGAGGTCGAGGACCTCATCGAACTCCGGCCACCGGCCGACATGACCGAGACCCGCTACCCGTTCGTGAACCTCAACTGGGCAAGGCAATGGCCGGTCGAGGAAGCGTGGATCGTCCGCAAGACGGGCTGACCAAGGTGGCCGCAACTCGTTCGCCTGCCTCGGTGCACTGGCTGGTCTGAACCCGAGGGAAGACCACTCTGTCGGGTTCGGGACGTTGTCTAGGCGGTGGCCAGAGCCCGTAACACTTGCCATGCCCCCCGCCCCGGAGCGACCCTCTTGGAGACAACACACGCGGGAATACTGCGGATAGTGGTGCGCCCCCTAGGGCAAGTCACAGTTCCCCTAACCCCCTCAGAGTAAAGCCGTAGAACAAATCCACGACTAGCACTGAAGGGGTACCCATGGGCACCTATCGAAATACCGCAGCCATCTACGTTCGGCGCAGCGCAGCTGACGAGCGAGATGTTGACGACTTGGACAGGAGCGAGTAAAGGTTTCGCTAGAGGGATCTCCTCCGAATTATTAAGACGACTGCTCTGATCGGGACGGCGGTGGTGGTCTGGGAGGCGGAGGTGGCAGCGTCCTCACCCCTGACACTTCCTGCCTTGGAGCTATCCATGAACCCAAGAATCCAAACTATTCACTCATACTTCGACAAAGTTGTATTGGGAGATGTTGAACAGTTGTCTAGGTTCTGGCATGACAACATCGTGTTTGAAGCGGTCTTCTCCTTCACCGGCGGCTCCTCACGTACCGAGGGAAAGGCGGCGGTGTTCGAGCGTTTGAGCCATTCGTACGGTCTTGTCTCAATGGCTTTTCACATAACCTCAATTCACGAAACGACCGATCCAGAAGATTTCTTCGTTGAGTACTTCAGCGAGGGCCAAATGGTTGCTACGGGCGACAGGTATTCCAACCAATACATCACCCAGATTTCTTTTACTGACGGATTGATCTCTTTGTTCCGAGAGTTCTACGACCCGCAGAAGACTGCCGTAGCATTTTCTGGACTCATCTAGTTGAGAACCTAAAGGTGTCGCAAACCGGAAAGATGAACTAGTTCAGAACCGAGGGCCACAGCGAACTGCTACGCGGCCTTTTCTAGAATGTGTATGCCGCAGGCTGAACCCAGGCCAATTACATGGGCTAGACCAACCTTGGCTCCGGCGATCTGTCGGTCACCCGCCTCGCCTCGAAGATAAGTAGTGACTTCAAAAACGTTAACTACTCCCGTGGCCCCGATCAGCGCCCGGAAGCCCTAGAAGCAGAAGTCGAGGCCATCAACGCACGCTTCCGAGGCGAAGTGCCTGGTCAGAGCCCTTTCCATGCCAGACTGGTGGAGACAACCAGACACCGTTCCGCCAGACGGTCGGGAACCGTGTTTGCTCTATCTCGTACGCCCCCTAGAGCGTGGTACTAGATGCAAACTGGGCAGAGTCACCGACTGGCGCACCGCCCGTAGTAGGGCACCCCGGGCGCCGTGCCCAGCAACATAGCTGAGGCCCGGTGGTCCGGCGAGTGGATGCCAGCGGGCAAACTCTGCCGATGCCACCCCAACGCTCCGAGGCCTCCGTGGTCGCCTTCCTGGCTTTCTTGGGCGTGACGGCGGCCTTCGGGGTGGACGCTTCATTACCCGCCTTCGACGAGATCCGGCCCGACGTCGGGCTGGACCCGGGGTCGAACCGGATCACCCTCGTGATCACCGTGTACCTGATCGGGAACGCTCTGGGCCAGGTGCTCTGCGGACCGTTCGCCGACCGATTCGGCCGGGCCCCGGTGCTGAGAGTCGGTCTGGTCATCGCCTCCTTAGGCATCGTGGGGACCATCTCGTCCCAGGGACTCCCCACGCTGCTGGCCAGCCGACTGCTATGGGGGCTAGGTAACGGGGCGCCGACGAACATGCGGGCCACCGTGGCCCGCGACCTCTATCTGGGTGACCATATGGCTCGGGTGGTGTCTCGGGTAATGGGATTTTTTCTACTCGGGCCAATCTTCGTGCCACTAATCGCCGAGGGAATCCTGGCTCTCGGGTCATGGCGGACGATGTTCACATTGGGGCTGGCACTGGCCGGGGTCGGGACGGTGTGGAGCCTCCGCTTCGGGGAGACCCTGGATCCGGTCGATAGTCGGCCCCTGGGGTGGGCGGCTACGGGTGAGGCGTTTAACCAAATATTTAAAAATCGGACGACCGTCGGCTATTTGGTTGCTCTGACGTTCACCGGTGCCGCTTTCTTCATCTGGTTGGGTAGTTCCCAGCCCGTTTTCGACCTCGTGTACGGGCGAGCAGACCAGTTCGCGGTGATGTTCAGCGCCAGTGGTGTGGTGGCGGCCGTCGGCTTTTTCTCGGTGGGTTGGTTCATTAACCGGTACGGGGCCCATCGGGTGGCCGTGACCTCGATCGGGATGGTGCTAGTGCTTAACATCGCTCTGGTCGCCTTGGTCGCGAGGGACGGCGGCCAACCCTCCTTCTGGGGGTGGTTCATTCTGCTGACAGCGTCCAACGCGTTCCTCAGCATGGTTGTTCCCACTGGGCTGGCCCTGGCGCTGCGACCGTTGGGTTCCATCGCGGGCACCGCCGCTGGGGTTATTGGTGCCTGTTCTATGGCCGGTTCGGCTGTCCTAGCCGCCATGGTCGACACCCGCATCTCGACCACGATCACCCCGATGGCTGTCGGCTACCTCCTTTACGGCACCCTGGCCCTGGCCGGTGCCTTTTGGGCCCGTCCCAGGGGAGGAGGACAGGGGGGCGACGCTGGCAGTGGCGCTGGATCCCGTGCCGACGGCCCCACGCCCTCCAGTTTCGCTTAGGAGGCCAGAACCTTCCTAACGGCACGCTCACCGGTTAGCACAGCGACGACGCCGAGGATGGTGGCAACCTGCTGGCCGGAGGGGTTTGACCCGGTAGCTGCTGGAGTGATCTTCGAGGACTAGGCCGTCGTCCGCTTTGGGCGGGCGGAGCGCCTGACGTAGATCGCTGCGGTGTTTGGTGAAGTTCCCATTTCTCTGTCATGTCCCTGTGTCGACGGTTGTTGCACGCCGTCTGGGACTTTGAGGATTTACTTCTAGTGCCACGCCCTCTAGCGCGGGACTACCTACGAAAACACACGTTCCCCATGTGTGCACCTAGAAGGCATCGGCACCCATGGGGGGGGAGGCATGGAAACTGCAGCAGTGATCCACTTACATCGCTTGGCAATGACGACCAGCCGTCAGTTCAAGTCGCCGTTGCCGCCAATCCGATTTCGCCAAGAAGGCCGATCCGCTCAGTCTTGTGACCGTTGGCGGCAAGGTTGATGGTCATCCCGTCGATACCCGTGTCCATACAGGCCTGGAGTTTCTCTCCGACGGTGTCGGGATCACCGTAGATCAGGATCATCTTGGCCATCTCGATGACCTCATCGGACCATCCCTTTGCCGCTGCAACCTCGTGCAAGTCCGATTCCGCCTCTTCCATGGTTGGAGCAACACAGACCATCTGCAGCTTTGTAACCACGATCTCTGATCGGTCGCGACCTAGACGTTCACAATGCTCCTCAAGAACCTCGAGCTTGTGTGGAATCTCGGTGATCGGACCGCTCGAGAGATTGGACTCATCGGCGTACTCGGCGACCATCCGCAGCGTCTTTTTCTCACCACTGCCTCCGATCATGATTGGAATACGGGAAACAGGCAGAGGGGAGTTGACCGCTTCGGAGACCTGGTAGTGCTTCCCCGCGAGACTCACCTTTTCCCCGCGAAGCATCGGAATCACAATCTTTAGTGCCTCTTCGAGCTTCTCGAACCGGTCGGTGAACGTACCGAACTCAAAGCCAAGGGAGTCATGTTCGAGTTGGAACCAACCGGCACCAATCCCCAACGTCGCCCTACCCGACGATACGTGATCGAGAGCGGTCACCGTCTTGGCCAGGAGGGTGGGATGCCGGTATGTGTTACCGGTCACCAATGCCGCGAGACGGACTGTCTCGGTGTGCTGAGCAAGTGCCGACAGGACCGAATAGCACTCGAACATTGGCTCTTCTGGGGCTCCAATTCCCGGGAGCTGGTAGAAGTGGTCCATAACGAAAACCCGATCGAAACCGGCAGCTTCAGCCGCCCTGGCCTGAGCTACAACCGAGTCGAAAATACCCGCCTCCGGGATATCTGGGTAGGTGAAGTTCGGGATCTGGTAGCCAAGCCGGGTCATGGGTGGTTCCTTTGGGTTGCTTCGATCGTTATCGGTCGGTCGGTCAACCAACTCTGGGACAGTGGTCAAAACCTGCCGAGCCGGTTTCAATAACCTGCCGAGACCCCTTCGTCGGGTAGGCGGGATTTGAACCCACGACCTCCTCGTCCCGAACGAGGCGCGCTACCAACCTGCGCCACTACCCGCGTTAGCCGGCAAGGGTAGCGTCGGGCTGTGGGGACCGCTCGGAGAGCTTTTCTTGAACAGCGAGCGTCGCGCGTGCGGTGCGGCGTAACAGAAGGGCGTCGAGCGGCTTAACCATCCAAGCGTCAGCCTCTGCTTGTTGGGCCAAGAAGACATCAGCGTCGCGATCCAACAACATCATGATCACCTGTGCTGGGATTCGCTTGGCTTGCTCCTCGAGACGCAGGTCCATGCAGGTAGCCATCCCCCCCATATTCCCGATCTGGAGGTCAAGGACCACCAATATCGGGTCGTAGTCAGTTACAGCGGTCAGCACCGCAGCGCCTGCGTGCACTCGAATCACAGCGTGGTCACCACTAAGTGCTGCCTCGACCTCGTCGTAGACGTGGTCCGCGTCGGTGGCCACCAGAATGGTTGACGGGGTAGGGCTCTCAGTCATTTGTTCAATCGTATAGGTGAGCCGGCGACCGTTGCCGCCCTAGCGCGTCTACATTGCCCACTAAGGATTTCGATTTGTTAGGAGGCATCCCATGCTCGAGATCACAGTTGAGCGACATGATGGCTATGTCCTATGCCGGCCCGCCGGCGAACTCGATGCATACACCGTGGCTCAGTTTCGAGAGGCGTTAACCGATCTGGCGGTGGAGTCTTTCGTCTTAGTCGACCTGTCGGACGTGCCGTTCATGGATTCCGCTGGCCTGGGTGCGCTTATAGGGGGTATCCGCCGGGCCCGGGAGAACAATGGTGATGTGGCGGTGGCCTGTAACCGGCCTGCGTTGACCCGACTGCTACACACCACCGGCTTCGATCGGATCGTGCCGGTACGTGAAACTCTGGAGGAGGCGATTTTAGCCCTCAGCCAGTCTGATAACTAAACCGATCGAGAAACTCAAACAATCCGGCCCGGACTGGGACCCTTAGACTTAAAACCTGGCTTGTTTCTGCCAGCCCATGTGACTGTTGTTGTTCTAATGACCATCTTTCTTACTGATTAGTGATGCGCCTCCTTCCTACCTCTCCTTTCTCCATCTATGTCCGTCGTGGCGTAGTTGTGCTGCTGGCTGTTGCTGCTGTTTTGGCTCTGGGTATGCCAGCTTCTGACGCCCATGCCGAGCACGAAGGTGAAGCTGACCACCCTCCGGCTGTCGTCGATGTCGTTGAAGTCCATGGGTTTTTAGATCCGGTTCTGGTCGACATGCTCGCCGACATTCTCCAGTCACTTGATGCCACCGAGACTGTCGCCGTCGTATTTCAGGTTGACAGCACGACTTCTGTAGTAGAGGAAGCCGAACTGGTCCGACTTGCTGACCTCATCGTCGCTGCACCAGTCACCATCTCCTTCTGGGTTGGGCCATCGGGTGCTAGGGCTACCGGTCCAATGGCTCAACTCGTCGCTCTTGGCGATGACGTCGGCATTGCTCCTGGTGCCTATTTGGGTGATCTAGGTGATCCTGTCTTAGGTAACCGCTTTGGCCCGGCATTTGGCCTACCCCTTGATACTGACCTCGTGGATCGAGCAGTGGGATACGAGGAGGCCATCGAACGCGGTTTAGCCCGTTCAGCTCCGGTTCTTTTGGAGCAGTTGGTGGGCGTTCCTGGCTTTGAGGTGCGGACAGTTGACGAGGATGGCCCAGTCATCGAGCCGGTAACCCCGACCCGCTTTCGCAAACTTGATGTGGTGTCACAGTTTTTCCATACGGTGGCTAGCCCTGCGGTGGCCTATCTGCTTCTACTAATCGGCATGGGCCTGCTCGTGTTCGAGTTGTACACGGCCGGTGTGGGTGTTGCCGGTTTCCTCGGTGCGGGATGCTTTCTTCTATCGACTTATGGGCTGGGCGTGCTGCCGGCCCGGGGGTGGGCGATCGGCGTATTGGTCTTTGCGTTCGTAGGCTTCGCGATCGACGTCCAAGCAGGGGTGCCGCGACTCTGGTCGGTCATAGGGACGATCTCTTTGGTTTTTGGGTCAGTTTTCTTATTCCAGGGTCAGTCGTTCTCATGGATCACGCTGGTCGTGGGCCTGCTGGGCACAGTTGCCGGGATGGTTGGAGGGATGCCGACCATGGTCCGGACTCGTTTCTCGACACCGACTATCGGGCGGGAATGGATTATTGGTGAGGAGGGGAAAGCCGAAGAAAGACTTTCGCCTAACGGGACTGTGCGAGTACGCGATGCCGTATGGAGGGCTACTACCAACCGAGCTACTCCAGTGGAGCCGGGTGGCGACATCCGGGTGACCGGTGTAGACGGTCTGTGGTTGGAAGTTGAGCCGACCGAGGGCGGGGCGCGCGATTACCGTCGTCGCTGAAGCTTTCAGATCACTCTTGTCTTGACCTAGGCGCGCGCCGTAGTTTCACCTCTGACAGCCTGATGGCGAGGCTGGTGGAATAGGGGGGTGTCGGGTGTCGACGAGCAACGGCGACTTCCGGGAGTGGCGCGACAGGGCGGCGTGCCGGGGGCCTCAGGCCATCGTATTTTATCCACCAGACAGTGGAGAAAGCCGTGGCGATCGTAAGCATCGCGAGTTACAAGCCAAATCAATCTGCGATGGTTGCTCGGTGGTTGCTAGGTGCCTTGAGTTTGCACTTGATCGTGGCGAAACTCAGGGGATTTGGGGCGGGACTAACGCGTTTGAACGTCGGGTACTTATTACCGTTTGATCGTGTGTTTAAGTAAGTGTCTGACTCCCTATTTCCACTTTGCATGTGGGGAATCGAGTGGATCAGTTCAAACGCGTGGGAGACGCGGCCCAGCAATCCGGATATCGCCGCGCCGGCGGGTCACGCCTGTTCCGTCCAGATGAGCGAGTAGTGGCATGGTGTGCTTGCGAGTATTCCCCGCTGCCTCCCGAAATGCTGAAACGGTGAAACCGTCGGGATGTGAGACCAGTAGTTGGGCGGCCAGCTCGGCGGCAGCTGTAATCGCTGAGGCTGCGTAAAAGATTCCCTCCACCTCGATCACGTCGCCTCGCCGAACTAGTTCGCGTAGCTCACCTCGGTCAACACCATCAGGCTGTGGGGGAATAAATGGTGAAGCGGTTAAGGCGGTCACGAAGGGGTGGTTAGAGAGCGGATCGATGGCGTCGGTCGGCACTAGCCGACCTGCCTGAATCTCAGCATCGCCGAGCAAGTGGGCTACGGCCCGTTCAAATTGCTCCAGTCCGGCGAGTTCCAGACCCATGGGGCCAGCCACATGCATAGCGGTCCGAAGTTGTTCTACTGTTTCGTGCAGAACCTTTGGATCCACTACCCACTGGCCAACATCAGGACTCCGATATTGACCAGTTAGGCGCTCCAACTCGGCTACATCTATCCAACGGCGTTCGGCGATCACTCGGTCTACAGAGCGATCCGGTTGGGCTATCGAGGCTCGTTGGACGGGGTCAACGTCTAGTACCTCACCTCCTCCAACCGTCTCTGACCGCCCTGATTCTCGTAGTACGAACCGGTCTCCGGGTAGCAGGGGTAGCGGGCAGGGTAGGTGTATACGTACCGACCCTTCACTGCCCGGTTCCAGAGCTCCGGGTCCAAGGATGCGCATTCGGACCGGATGCTCACCCGAGCCGAGGTATACGACGTGGGCACCGCGACGTGAAACTGGGTGGTCTAGGTGGTTCAGCACTTTTAGTGAGGCATCGAACACCATCGTTTGGTGCCACTGGTTGGGTCGCACCAGCACGTCACCGCGCTCTACCTCGTCGTGGGAGACGCCCACTAGGTTCACTGCACATCGGGTTCCAGGCGGCAGTTCCTGATGGCTGGCATAGTGATTTTCTAGTGATCGGACACGCGCTCCAGTCCCTGCTGGGTAGATGCCCAACTCGTCATTGACTCGCAGGGGCCCTCCGGAAAGGGTTCCGGTTACCACCGTGCCAGCTCCTCGGGCTGAAAACGCACGGTCGATCCAAAGGCGGGGCCGCCCGCGGTCAATCGCAGTGGGAGCAGCGGCCACTAGATCTTCAAGTGCGACCCGCAAGTCCTCAAGACCAACCCCCGTCGGCGCATCAGTGGACACAACTGGGGCTCCATCTAGAAACGAACCCTCAACTCGTTCAGCTATTTCCAAGGAGGCAAGTTCGACTAGGTCGTCATCGGCTAGTCCAACTTTAGTTAGAGCGATTACTCCGTGGGATATTCCTAGTAGTTCAAGTATTTGGAGGTGTTCCTCGGACTGGGGTTTCCACCCTTCGGTGGCTGCCACGACGAAGAGGCAGGCATCGACAGCTCCTACCCCAGCCAGCATGTTCTTAAGAAACCGCACATGGCCTGGAACGTCGACTAGCGACAAGGTCGCTCCTGACGGGAGGGTGGTGGCGGCGAACCCCAGATCGATAGTTAATCCACGAGCTTTTTCCTCTGCGAACCTGTCCGGGTCAGTTCCGGTTAAGGCTTGAACAAGGGTCGACTTGCCGTGGTCGACATGCCCGGCTGTGGCGACGACATGCACAGGATCAGCCGTTAAAGCCTGGGTCCGCAGGAGGTGTCAAAGCTGCGATGGTTGCAGTGATCACACCGTCGTCATCAGGATGGACGGTGCGCAGGTCGATGACCGTTGCGTCGTTAGCTACACGCGCAATTACCGGTGGTGATCCAGCTCGCAACTCAGCTACTCGGTCACCAGCCAACACGAGGCCGGCTGATGGAATTGCTACTCCCGGTAGCGTCCCGCCACCGGGGACAGACACGGTGTCAGCTCTGAGGTGGGGAGCGATTTGATCTGCTCGTCTCCGCAGTTCATCCACTGGAATTGTAGCCATTCGCCAGAACGGGATCGCTTCACCATCACGGGCTAGGTAAGCCAGTGCCAGCTCCTGGAGTGACTGGAGTACGAGGCTCCCTGGGCGCAGGGCCCGGGCAAGTGGATGGGCGGAACATGCTGCCACCAGGTCAGCGCGACCGGCGATGATTCCTGCCTGGGGTCCTCCTAGCAACTTGTCGCCTGAGAACGTCACCAGAGCCGCTCCTGCTTCGAGGGTCTGCCGAGCTGCGGGTTCGTCAGATAGCCATTTTGGTGGTCCAGCGTCCAGCCATGGACATGAGGAATCAAGCAGACCTGAACCGATATCAGCCACCACTGGTACGTCAAGACTGGCTAGTTCTGCTATCGAGACGGATTCGGTGAAGCCTTCAATCCGGTAGTTGGACTGATGGACAGAGAGGGTTAGAGCCATCTCAGGGTTTGACGTAACAGCCTCCGAAAAGTCATTGAGGCGAGTTTTGTTGGTTGTCCCAACCTCCAACAGTTTGGCTCCCGACTGGTGCATCACGTTGGGGATGCGGAACCCCCCACCGATCTCGACCAACTCACCACGCGACACTGCCACACTCCTTCCAGCAGCCAAGGCAGCGAGCACGAGCAGAACTGCTGAGGCGCAGTTGTTGACAACTATTGCCGCTTCGGCCCCACATGCGCGAGCCAGGAGTGCAGGAGCTCGGTCCTGCCGAGACCCCCGGTTACCGGTGGCTAGATCAAACTCCAGAGTGGTATAGCGCTGTTGACCAACTGCGGGAGGCCTCCAAGGTGCCCTGCCCAAGTTGGTATGAAGTAGAACACCTGTGGCGTTGACTACGTCGGTAAGGAGAGCTCGGGCTGTGGCTTCGGCTAACTCACGGGCTCGCTGGGCTGCACCATCAGAGTGGCCCTCAGCCACTGCGGCCCGTGCGGCGTCCACCAAGAGAGGGTGAGGTAGGCCGGTATCAACCATCGCCCGGGCTAGTCGATCGACGCTAGGTGGCCTGTCTTGGGAACTCTCGTTGGGATGCTCCATGCAGTCGCGATGATAGGCGGAGGGTCGACCTTTGGGTCCCGTCGTAACATGCGGCAATGTTGCTAATCCTATTTCTGGTTTTTGTGGTGACCCCGATTGTGGAGTTGGTTGTCATCGTTCGGGTGGCAGGTGCTGCCGGCGTGCTCAATACGATTGGGCTGTTAGTGCTAGTCAGTGCTGTGGGAGCCTGGCTGGTTCGACGGGAGGGTTTGGGGATTATTCGCCGGGCCCAGAAGGAAGCAGCCGAGGGCCGGATCCCGGAGCGCGAGATTGTCGAAGGGCTACTGGTCCTGGGGGCTGGAGCGCTCATGCTCACTCCAGGATTTGTGACTGATGCAGTTGGTCTCTCTCTGCTTTTTCCACCGAGCCGAAAACTTGTGCGGATCGCAGCCACCCGCAGAATCACCCGTTTACTGACTGGTGGTCATAAGAATTTCAGATTTGGTTGGCGCAGCCAAGATGTCACTGATGGAGGAGGGATTCTCGACACCGACTCTTGGGACGTGGGTCTGGGAGATCAAGACCGGCCTAGCAGTTAGGCACTAGCTGCGTCCAGTGCGTTCTCGGCTGCCGTGAGGAGTCGGGCGCTGCAACCTGCCATATCTACCGGCGGCGCCGCTTCAGTGACAATGCGCTCAACAATGTCTCGGTAAGCGTCAGCTGCTGGGCCTTCACCGAGAGCAACCGGGCGGCCGGCATCACCGGCTGCAGCTACCGCCCCATCCAGTGGGATGCTTCCCAGTAGTGGGGCGCCTACCTGTGCGGCCAGTGCGTCACCGCCCCCGGTCCCAAATAACTCGTGGCGGCTGCCGTCAGGCGCCACATACGCACTCATGTTCTCGACAACCCCGACAATACGCAGATAGTTGGCTCGGCCCATGTTTGCAACCCGCACGGCCACCTTCTGGGCGGCCAGAGTTGGAGTAGTCACTACCACCATCTCGGCTTGGGGGAGCATCTTGGCGAGGCCCATCTGTACGTCGCCAGTCCCCGGTGGCATATCGATGAGTAGATAGTCCATTTGCCCCCAGGCCACGTCCTCGCAGAAATGTTGGACAGCCCGATTCAGTATTAAGCCACGCCACATGAGGGCAGATTCCTCATTGTCGACGAGGAAACCCATTGAAACTACTTTCACCACGCCGCTGCCAATCGGTACTTCAATGGGCGCGATCTTGCCGACCTCGGGGGATCCTCCAAGGCGACCTTCGACACCTAGCATCCGCGGTACTGAAAAGCCCCAGATATCAGCATCCATAACCCCGATGGTCATACCACGCGCTGCCATTGCAGCAGCAAGATTGATAGTCACTGACGATTTACCGACGCCCCCCTTACCTGATGCCACCATCAGCACCTTGGTGGTTGCAGGGATTTCAGTATCCGGGGCGTTGCGACTCACGTTGAAGCGGGCGCGAGCCATAGCCGTTGCTTTTTCTTCTGGAGAGAGTTCTTCCCAAGAAAGGTGGACTGATGAAACACCGGGAAGATCGCTGACCCGTGCTCGCACATCCCGCTGGATCTGGGCTCTCAGTGGGCAGCCAGAGGTGGTCAACGCGATAGTTACGTCTACCCGGCCGTCTGCATTAATCGTCACAGCCCGGGCCATACCAAGCTCGACGATGTCGGTACCCAGCTCTGGGTCGATGACACCTCTCAAAACTCCAAGTACGTCCGCTTCTGAAGGGCCGGCGCTGGTAGGGAGCGTCTCGTCCATGAGTCCATGCTACGGGCGTGAACTGAATGGGGTTGACTTAGCAGGTCGTTGTTACACTAAAGCAACGACACGAATCCAAGTTCTAGGAGGAATCGATGATCACGCTCACCGACGAGGCCACTACCAAGGTAGGCCAACTCATCGACAGCGAATCTGAGGATGGCCTGGCTCTGCGGGTGGCTGTGCGTCCCGGTGGCTGCTCCGGCTTTAGTTACGAGATGTATTTTGATACTGATCGTGCTGCAGACGATCTCGAAAAAGCCTTTGGAGACGTTCGGGTAGTAGTCGATCCGTCAAGCGCTCAGCTTCTCGAAGGAGCCACACTTGATTACAAGGATGGCCTGAACGAGGCAGGCTTTTCCATCGACAATCCGAATGCCCAGAAAACCTGTGGCTGTGGGCAGTCGTTTAGTTGATCAACGAGTACTTAATGAGCCGCTGATTTCCTACTGGATAAACCACTAGCCGTCGCTTATGGCGACGGCTTTTGTGGTTTTCAGACTGCAGTTTTCATGGCTGCAGCCACTTCGTTGGCGTCCATAGTGAAGTGCAACGCTGCGGTGACGATGCCTGCGGAGTTAGCCACGATCAAGGTGGGTTCAAAGTTCAAACCGAGGGCTGTCACCACTGGGGTGGTATTGAAGTTTCCGGCCTCGGGCCCCTGGTAGACCTCGGCGTGTACCACGGACCATGGTTCCGGCCGGACCCGTAGTGATGAGCGCAGTAGACCAACAGTCGGGCCGCACACATCTGACTGACAGAACCGAGGCGTTGACACCAGTAGTGCAGTAGGACCGGGACGAGCTAGTGCATCTACTACCGAGTGCTCATGGAACGGACATGGTCCATTGGTCTCTGTGCAGATTGGATCAACGTCCTGCGGATCAGCGATCGTTGGGGTAACTATCGCCGGGAGGGGGTCACCAACCTGCAGGAGTTCAGTTTGATCGACATCGATCACTCGGAGATTATGCGGCTCAGACTTGTTATCGATTTGCACCACGTAGTCACCGGGATCATTGATTTGAAAAACCAGAGGGAAGTACGGAGTGGCGGGTTCACCACCGTGTCGTTCGACCGTATGTGTGGCCACCACAGTGCCCCCGGGGCCAGCTTCCCGAATGGTGAAGTCCAGCCGCTGAGGACCCTCAGTGTCTATGGGTAAACCGTCAACTCCAAGGAGTACGTAAGGCGCACGTTGAAGCGAACCGGCAACTATTGAGCTAGGTGCTGTGTAGCCATCGGCAAATCTGGCCCCCAGTCGCCATCCAACTGGGTCCGCTTCTCCAAGGATTATGGTCGGGGCCGTACTTGATTGGCTGCCTCTTCCACATGCCGCCACTAAGGCTCCGGCCGCCAACCCAACCAATACATGCCGCCGACCGATACACGGTTCGATTTGCTGCATGGTCGGTGACCATACCGGTGACCGGGCACACTCATTGGGTGGGAGAATTTTCGCTAGATGATCAGGTCATGGGAAAATCTGTAAATCTGACCGTCGATGGTCGACCGGTAGTGGTGGCTGATGAGAACGGGACTTTGCTTGATGCTCTCCGAGGGCCGCTGGGCTGCCTATCGGTAAAGGACGGTTGCAGTCCCCAGGGCCAGTGTGGCTGTTGCACGGTGCTGATTGATGGTCAGCCTCGGGTGTCGTGTGTGACGCCCTTGCGTCGTGTGGCTGGTCGGTCGGTCGTGACCTTGGACGGGCTACCGGCCGGTGAAGCCGACCGATGGGCCAAAGCGTTCTGCGCTACCGGTGGCAGCCAATGTGGTTTCTGTACACCCGGCATCGTCCTACGTTTCGCTGGGCTGGAGGCCGCAACGCCTGCTGGCACGACTCCAGATCGAGATCGGGCAGCGCGGGCGTTGCAAGCCCACCTTTGTCGTTGCACCGGTTGGCTAACCGTCCTAGACGCATGGGAGGTAGCCGTCGGTATCCGGCCGGCTCCCTCTGGGCCGGTAGATCGAAACGCATCAGAGCAGCGTGCATCCCTTGAGGGCCGTAGTCCCCAGATGGTTGGGCCCCAGGTAGCCCTAGGTCGCGGCGGTTTTGCTGCTGATACCGCACCGGTTGGTGCCATGATCGCCGTGCCAGGTAGTGGGCCAGTGGAGAATCCAGATAGTTGGGTTGTAGCTGACACGTTGGCTTTGGCTCGGCAGGCTGCTGGAAAAGTGCAGGGTCGTCGGACCACTGCTGACGTGGTACCGCCGCTGCAGGCGCCGCCGGTGGTTTCTGGTGATGCTGGCCCTGTCGAGTGGGATGCGGTGCTCCGAACTGTGTGGGTTGAACCTGCTCCATTGGAGACCGATGCTGTTTGGTGTGTTCCTGGTGGCGAAACGTTTGGACCACTGGCCAATGGCGGCGCCTTTGGAGCAAAGGTTGACTCGCCTCTTCCTGATGTTGCTCGGGCCTTAGCCGATATGCATGACAAGCCGGTGCTAGTGGCTCCTTCGCGTGAGGAAACTGTGCAGTTTGGTCCCAAGCGACCACCGGTTGCCGGTGGCGCATTGGCTGACGGAACTGGCGTCCTACGGGTGGTCCGGACCCCAGGGATTGCTGAGGCAGTGGCTTCCGTCGCTCCTGGTTTGAACGTTTTAGAGGTTGACGTGGATGGCCCTCCTACAGCGGCCACTGCGCGTGCTGCTGGTTGGGCTGAGGCCATTGTGCTGTTGACTGGGGCGGGGGCCATGGTGCCCGGTCAGCCGGTGATATCCCCTGACGGGGCCGAGGCAACGGCCATAGTCGAAGACGAGGGCATCTGGGTCACCGTCAGGTGCGGCGAGCCACTTGATGAGGTGATTCTGAGGTCCTACTGCATTGGCGCCGCTCATATGGCGTGGAGTTGGATCACCTCAGAGGGTCTGGCAGTTGATGGCAGCGGTACTGTCCATGACCTGACTGTGCGGTCCTTCGGCATTGTTCGGGCGAAGGATACGCCGGCGATAAACGTCGATGTGCTCGCCGACGGTGGCAGACCAGTCAACGGATCAGATGCCGTGTTTGCCGCAGTTGCTGCTGCCACTTGGTGCTATCGAGGATGTCCTAATGAACTTCCCACCGGATAGCCCGTGAGATCACGGCGTGGCAGGCTGTGACCGGTTCTGTGGAAATTATGTCTGCTAGTAATGGAGCACACTTATGACTAAGCCTGTCGGTCCCTACACCCCAGCCGTGCGTGCCGGTGATTTGCTGTTCGTCAGCGGTCAGGTCGGTATTGCAGAAGGAGCCATTGTCGAAGGAGGTGTCGGGGCTGAGCTGGCTCAGGCGTTAACTAATCTTCGAACGCAAGTCGAAGCTAACGGAGCGACGTTGGATCAGGTGGTTAAGACCACCGTGTTCTTAACTGACATGGATCACTACATGGTTATGAACGAGGGTTATTGCGATGCTTTCGGCGATCACCGCCCCGCCCGTTCGGCAGTAGCGGTGGCTGCATTGCCACTTGGTGCCCTCGTCGAGGTAGAGGCCATTGTGAATCTGAGGTAGGGGCGCTGACCTCTTGTCAGCGTGTTTCTTGGTGAATTGGGTATCAGTGTGCGCTGTGAGCCATGAGGGTGGCAGACTGCGACAATGCTCGGTGCTGTCTTGATGATTCTGCTCTTAGTGGTGGTGATGCCTGTGGGTATCTTGATGAGTGGGGCTTTGGCCGCTGCATTGCTCGGAGGGCTCCTCAAGAAAGACGTTGACAACACATACGCGGGGTCCGAGTTGCTTGACTTGAGTGAAACGGACCCCTACGCGCAAGTGGTTGATTGATTAGCGGGTTGTTGAATTAGCCACCCCATCGGGATTGACCAAACCGGTAGCCCACCGACCGGACAGTGTGAATGAGACCGGCGTGCTCTTCGCCAAGTTTGGCCCGGAGCCGCCGAATGTGCACATCTACTGTCCGGGCGCCACCGTAGTAGTCGTAGCCCCACACTCTACTTAAGAGGGTTTCACGCGTAAAAACCTTTCCAGGGTGAGCGGCTAGAAATTTAAGCAGTTCGTACTCCATGTACGTGAGGTCGAGAGGTTGACCGTCAATAGCCGCCTGGTAGGTCTCGAGGTTTAGGGCGAGAGGCCCGTATCCAACCATTTCGGGTCGGACCTCACGACCACTGCGTGAAAATAAATGCTTGATGCGGGCCTGAAGTTCGGCTGGCCGTAATGGGCCTAAGCAGAAGTCGTCGAATAAGTCGTCGCGTAGATCCAAGGAGTCGAGTTGGCCACCGCCTACGAGCAAGAGCAGAGGTTGTAACGGCATTTCCACCTTTCTCAGGCGACGACATAGAGCAAAGGCTCCCTCTGTATCGGTGTCGGCCACAACGATGGCTCCCGCCCAGCCTCCGTCAGGCTCTTCGGCCATGGCGGCTTCGGCATCAGCGACGGCCTTCCATGACCAGCCATTCAGATCCAAACACTGGGCGAGTTCTGGAGGCGGGGGATTTGGAAAGACGAGGAGGGGTTCCATGCTGGTTCTGCTGGTTCTGCTGGTTCTGAGTGAGGTCCAGGGCTTTTAGTCTGCCGGGTTTGAAGGCCAAGCACCTCGGGGAGGGTCACCAGTTCGGTAGGTAGGTCTCGAGTTCGAACGTGGTGACCTGGCGCTGGTACTCGTTCCACTCAGCCCTCTTATTGCGAAGGAACCATTCGAAGATGTGGTCACCAAGGGCATGGCGCACGAGCTCAGACGCTTCCATCTCATCGAGTGCCTCATTTAGATTGTGCGGCAAGCTGGCTACGCCGAGGTCTCGCTGCTCTTCCCGGCTCAGGTCGTAGAGGTTTACAGCCGCCTCTGCCGGCAGTGGCAACTCCTCCTCGATACCCCTTAGGCCAGCGGCCAGTAGCACGGAGAACGCTAAGTAGGGGTTGCACGCTGGATCCAACGCCCGGTACTCGATACGGGTCGATTCGATCTTGCCGAACTTGGGTATGGGCACCCGTACGAGAGCCGATCGGTTGTTGCGGGCCCACGACACGTAACGAGGAGCCTCGTAGCCCTCATTGATCCGTTTATAGGAGTTGACCAGTTGGTTAGTGACCGCAGTGATTTCGCGTGCGTGCCTTAGTAACCCAGCGATGAACGATCGAGCCGTGCTGGATAGGCCGTCAGCTGCCTCAGGGTCATGGAAGGCGTTTTTTCCATCACGAAACAGTGAGAGGTGAGTGTGCATACCCGATCCTTGAACCCCGTTTAGTGGTTTGGGCATGAATGTGGCGTAAACACCCCGGTCCATGGCGATCTTTTTCACTGCTAGGCGGAGGGTCATCACGGAGTCAGCCATGGTCAGAGCGTCGGTGTACTGCAGATCAATCTCGTGTTGACTGGGGCCGTCTTCATGGAATGAGTACTCCACTGGAATAGATAGCGCTTCGAGCATGTGCAGTGTTTGCTTGCGAAGGTCTGACGCCACGTCAGAAGTAGTTAGGTCGAAGTACGAGGCGCGATCTAAAGGGGTCGGTTGTAGACCGGCATCGGCGAAGTAGAAAAATTCAACCTCTGGTGCACAAAACATTTCAAAGCCAGCGCGTCGGGCTCGATCCACGTTTCGGCGCAGCACCTGACGTGGGTCGCCTTCGAATGAGGTGCCGTCAAGGTTGGTTATGTTGCAAAATATTGTCCCCGAGGGCTCCGCTGGGTCAGCCCACGGCAGGAGTTCGAAGGTAGATGGGTCGGGTCGAGCTAGTACGTCGCTTTCCTGGACGCGGCTGAACCCATCGATAGCTGAACCGTCGAACTGCAGCCCCTCGTCGAGAACTGTCTCTAACTCAGCCGGCGAGATTGCCACCGACTTGTGGCGGCCCAGCACATCGGTGAACCAAAGACGCACAAGGCGTACACCCCGCTCCTCGACGGTGCGTAGCACGTAGTCCCGTTGGTCACGGCTTCGGTGTTCGTGAGCTGGTCCGCGGTCGGCCTCTCCCGTTTCGTTGGTCTCCATGACATCAGCATGGAGGTAGTTGGGGAACGATTACCAGTGGTGAGGTACATCGTTCACATGGTGTTCACAGTTAGAGAACAGTTATGAGACCACTGGCAACGTAGATTTTCTGTATCCGGCAACACGTCCGGCCAGCCGGGTCCGTACTTGAGACCCACCGATTAGGGAGTTCACTATGGCTATTAGGGCTGAGTACATCTGGATTGACGGCACCGAACCGCTGCCATACGTGCGTTCGAAGACCAAGATCATCGATGACTCACAAGATCTCCCCATTTGGGGTTTTGATGGTTCAAGTACCAACCAGGCACCGGGAGATAATTCGGACTGCGTCCTGCGCCCAGTGTTTTCGTGCCCGGACCCGATTCGTGGCGGTGACGACATCCTGGTCCTATGTGATGTTTGTCTACCTGATGGGCTCATGACCCCACATCCAACCAATACGCGAGCTGCTTGTGTTGAGGCTTTAGAGAAGTACTCCAACCAGGAGCCAATATTTGGGATCGAGCAGGAGTACACATTTTTTCAGGACGGGCGCCCGTTGGGGTGGCCGATCGAGGGTTACCCGGCGCCACAAGGCCCCTATTACTGCGGAGTAGGAGCCATTGAGATTGCAGGTCGGGACATCGTTGAAGCTCACACCAAAGCGTGTATGGATGCGGGGCTAGCCATTTCAGGCACTAATGCTGAGGTAATGCTTGGTCAGTGGGAGTTTCAGATCGGCCCAATCGACACGGTGTCTGTGGCTGACCAGATTTGGATGGCTCGCTACCTGCTGTACCGGGTTGCGGAGAACTTTGGCGTCGATGCCTCGGTGGCGGCTAAGCCCATTAAGGGCGACTGGAACGGCGCTGGCGCGCACACGAACTTCTCAACTAGTGCGATGCGTGAGGGCTATGACGCCATTATTACGGCGTGCGAGTCGCTCGGCGCTGAGGGAAAGCCAGCTGAACATATTGCTGGCTACGGCTTGGGGTCTGAGGAACGCCTTACTGGTGCCCATGAGACGCAACGCTACGACCAGTTCAGTTATGGCGTGTCAGATCGTGGCGCGTCGGTCCGGATTCCTTGGCAGGTTCACCTTGACCAAAAAGGCTATATCGAGGATCGCCGTCCAAATGCCAACATGGATCCTTACGTGGTTACTCGCCTGATCACCAACACTTGCTGCTCAGCGTTAGCTAGTTGACCTTCTGGATCTCTGTTTGGCACCTCTAGGGGTAGGTACACTGGCGTTCCAAGTTTTCCTTACGGCAGATCTTTGGGAATTTTATTGACCAGAACTGCTCCTGAGCATTTGTCAGGACAGGATCTCTGTGACCATCGGGGTGGCCAAACCACCTCGGTACGCTAGGAACATGAGCAGGGTCCGGCTGGCACTGGTCCAGACCGACATGGTTGTTGGCGACTTGGACGGCAACGTTGATCGGGTATTAGCCAGTCTCGAGGAGGTAGCAGACTGCGATCTGGCGCTCTACCCAGAGATGGCGATCACCGGCTATCCCTTAGAGGACCTCGTCCATAAGCCTGGCTTTGTGGCCCGTAGTTGTGCGGCGCTGGAACGGGTTGCCGCAGCAAGTGGTAGCTGCGCCCTCATTGTGGGTTTTGCTGATGTCGGTCCCGACGGTCCCGACGGTCCGGCTCATAACGCGGTGGCGGTCTGTCATGGTGGTCGGATCGTAGGTACGTACTTCAAAGAGTGTCTCCCCACTTATGACGTTTTCGATGAGGCTCGGGATTTTGCTCCAGGTACTGGCCCACTGGTCCTTTACCGCATCGGCGGGGTCCGAGTTGGGCTAGCGATATGTGAGGACCTGTGGGTACCTGATGGTCCTGTGGGACGCATGGTGGTCGGTGGTGCCGACTTCATAGCCACGGTCAGTGCATCGCCGTACCACTTAGGTAAGCAGGCAGCACGCGAGGCAGTGGTCGCCGCTACGGCCGCATCTTCAGGCCGGCCGGTGGCCTATCTGAACCTGGTTGGCAGCCAAGACCAGTTGGTGTTTGACGGTGGATCGATGGTGGCTAATTCTTCTGGTCACATCGTGGCGCGTGCTCCGCGTTTTGATGAGGCCGTGGTGAAAGTGGACGTAGACGTGGAGGTTCACGACGACCCGGTAGGAGATGAGGCCATTCGGGTGATTGAGGTTTCCAAGGAGATCGACCGGACGGACTATCTGGTGGTGCCTCCCATGGATCTGTTGGACGAGACCACCGAGTTGTACGCCGCCTTAGTTTCAGCGACGCGTGGCTATGTGATGAAGAGTGGTTTCACCGATGTGTGTCTTGGCCTGTCTGGAGGAGTTGACTCTGCGTTGGTGGCCACCATCGCCGCTGACGCGCTGGGTTCGGATCATGTTCACGCAGTGCTTATGCCCTCGCGGTATTCCAGCGACCACTCGCTGGTGGACGCCCAGGCACTAGCCGTCAGCCAGGGAATCGATACCCACCTCCTGCCGATTGAGGAAGCCCACACAGCTCTAACAAACTTGCTAGCGGAGGGCATCACTGGTGGGCCGGCCGGGCTCGTTGATGAGAATCTGCAGTCTCGGATCCGTGGCGTTCTATTGATGGGCCTGTCGAATGCCCACGGATGGATGGTGCTAACGACCGGAAATAAGAGTGAATCAGCGGTTGGCTATTCGACGCTTTATGGAGATACAGCGGGGGCCTATGCAGTGATCCGAGACCTCTATAAAACTCGGGTATATGAACTCTGTGAGTGGCGCAACCTTCAAGCATCTGGGCTTAACGGCCAACCGGTCATACCAAGCCACATCCTTAGTAAGCCGCCGTCTGCTGAGCTCCGGCCCGGCCAGACAGATGATCAGAGCCTCCCGTCCTATGACGTGTTGGACCCACTGCTCGAGGCCTATGTGGAAGGCAACCTGACCCGGGCTGAATTGATAGCTGACGGCCATACCTCTGACATAGTCGACCAGGTGGTCCGTCTGGTCGACGCTGCTGAATTCAAGCGGCGCCAGACTCCGCTGGGTCCGAAGGTCACTACTCGTAGCTTCGGACGTGAACGTCGAATGCCAATTGTTAACCACTTTCGGGGCTGACCGCCGTGTCCGAACCTATTGATTTCAACACAGACCGTCTGACTACTGAGCGGGGTGTCCACGAGTTCACACAGTTGGCTGAACTCTGTGAGTTGCTGGCCGGACGATTAGGAGGCTGGTCGACTGATGGAGCTGATCCCTCCTCTGCCGGCACGATGTCCTCTTTGGCTGGACGATTAACTGAGCATGCTGAGTGGTGGCGGAACCTGATCCCCGAGTCGGTGCTGCTGCTCCAGGCACGTGACGAAGCTTCGGACCCAGCCCGCCTTGATGCGGTGCTATCGATGCTGGAAGTGGTCCCAACGGCCCGAAAGGCGGCACTCGCTCCAGTTCTAGCGGGGTTGGTGGCCCACCTCGTAGGCCTGCTTGAGCATTCGGTACCGGTCTGTGATGCTCCGACCCAACGAGTTGTCCGGTTGGTATTGGCGGATTTGGAAGACCAACAGGGCTGAGCGTTCTATCGCTTCAGGTCGTCTGACCTGCTTTTTGGTTAGGCCAGCAGAGGTGTCAAATGGCCGTGTGGTCATACATCGTGACGATGGTCACTTTTTCTTGTTGTCATTCAGGGGGCCGTGGATATGGTGACCGTCGATCGAGGTTGTAGGAGAGTTTCCCGAACAGCCGAACTCCCACCCTGCGAGGCGGGTCGATTAGGTGCGTTAGACAGGTAAACGATTCGGTGAACGGCGGCTCAGGAAACGGGCCAAATGTTTCCCCGGCTGGAGGAGATGAGGGTGGCCAAAGAGCGGGTCGAACGGGACGAGGAAGATCTTGTCCGGCTATACCTCACCGACATTGGTCAGTATCCACTACTGACCAAGGAGGGCGAGGTCCGACTCGCCCAGCAGATCGAAGCGGGAACCGAGGCCCAAGCCGAGCTCGCCGACAAGGGTGATGGACTTGCCCCAGCTCGTAGGCGTGAACTCAAGCGCAATCTGAAGCGAGGCGAAGAGGCCGAGCGCACGTTCGTTCAATCCAATCTCCGTCTGGTCGTCTCAATTGCGAAGAAGTACCAGGCCTCAGGGTTGCCACTGCTTGACCTTATTCAAGAGGGGAATCTTGGCTTGATGCACGCCGTCGAGAAGTTTGACTGGCGAAAAGGATTTAAGTTTTCCACATACGCCACGTGGTGGATCCGCCAGGCAATCACTCGCGGCATTGCTAACACAGGGCGCACCATTCGCCTTCCTGTACATGCTGGAGACACCTTGGCCCGGTTGCAGAAGGCCCGGTCGCGCCTCGAGTTGAAGTTTGGTCGACAGGCAACACTTGCAGAACTCTCTGCTGAGGTTGAGATGCCTGAAGAGAAGGTCACCGAGGCCCTGCGTTTTGCCGCTGAACCCCTTTCGTTGAGTGAACCACTCCGCGACGACGGCGATGCTGAGTTGGGAGATGTGGTTGAGGACCGGGCAGCCGAGTCGCCATTCGAAGTGGCAGCTACCTCACTGCTACCTGAGGAGATCAGCCGTCTGCTAGCTCCTCTGGATACCCGGGAGCGCGAGATATTGAAGTTGCGCTTTGGCTTGGACCGAGGAGAACCTCGCACGCTTGAGGAGGTTGGTGAGCATTTCAACCTCACTCGTGAGCGTATTCGCCAGATAGAAGCTCGGGCCATGTCTAAGTTGCGCCACCCGAGCAGCGACACTGGTGCACGCGACCTGCTGGCCGTCTGATTTTCCGTCTGGGGCCAATCTAAAGATTGATCAGCGATCAAATCCCTACAGGTGGGATTGGGAAAAGGGCGAGTTTGGCGGAGGTGGACGGGAATCGAACCCGCCGGACGGGGATCGCCCGTCCCACCCGCTTTGAAGGCGGGGGAGCCCACCAGGTACTCAGACACCTCCGTCGCTGACGGTACGGGCTGTAGGGGGTTCTTGCCACCCTGTGGACGTGAACGGGTCCTCCCGTAACATGGGGACTATGAAGAAATTTGTGATGTTGGTTGCACTCGGCACCCTGGTCGCCGTAGCGGTCAAGAAAGTTCGTTCGATCTAGAAGATCTGCTAATAGGAGTCGAGCGCTTGCTTGGTTCTCTTCTGGTAGGAGCGACAGGTTCAACTGAAGTTTCGGCGCCCAAGGCGACGTGTCAACGTCACGGTGCCCGCCACTAGGACGGCGGTCAGCAGGCTGGCGGCTAGCCAGTTTCTGTCGATAGGAACCCGGTCACCTAGCGGTACTGGGTTGTCGAACTCGCGTATTAACCATCCCCGAACCTCGGCAATCCGGCGGAGTTCCCGGTCAGGATTCACGACCACCGGATGACCGACGGCTTCAAGCATCGGCAGGTCGGTAGCCGAGTCAGAGTAGGCCCACGAGCCAGCAAGGTCGATGCTCAGACTCTTTGTTAGTCGGTTTATGGCCTCTGCCTTATCTGGCCCTTGGGCGTAAAATTCGACTGCGCCGGTGTACTTTCCGTCATCGTCAATTTCCGGGGTGGTGGCGATGAACTCGTCAACACCGAGGTAGTCAGCAAGCGGGGCCACTATCTCGATCGGTGATGCCGAGACCAAGATCAGTAAGCGACCTTCGGCACGGTGGTGGGCGAACAGGTCAATGGCTTCGTCATAGACAATGGGTTCAATTACCTCGGCGAGGTGATCACGGGCAAATCGTTGGAGCCCTTCTTGTTCCCACCCGGCGGCTAGTCGTAGGGCCGTTTCTCGAGCGCGCGCCATTTTCCCTTCGTTCGCACCAAAAAATCTAAATAGCAGTTGTCCCCAGGCAGCCCGCAATGCCATCGGTGCACTTAAGTACCCAGCACGATGGAGCGCTGGTCCGTACGCAGCCATCGATGCTCGGGCTATGACCGTCTTATCGAGGTCGAAGAAGGCCGCCTCCACAGACTGGATCTTACGCCCAACTCCCTTGTCGAGATGTCGCGGACACCTGACACGGTGGTCCGTTTGGTATCCAAGCGATTCATTTCAACCTCATTGGGTATGGCTCTTGCATAGTGCTGGCCTAAACATCGAGGAGTGGATGGTCGGGCGGTGGTCTAGCGTCAGTAGGGAGCCGGATGGTCCGGGTCGACCAAACGGAGGAAAGAGTCTCAGGTGCAGATCCACGTCCACCGCCGTGACCTGTCTTGGACCACCTCCGACGTCGATCCAGCCGGTGTGGTCCTGACCGTATTGGGTGACCTGGATATGGCCGGTGCTCCCAGTCTGCGCCAGGCAGTTGTGGCTGAGGTAGCCAATGGATTTCGACTGGTAGTCCTCGAACTCACAGGTGTTGACTTCATTGATTCGGTTGGTCTCGGGGTGGTGGTTGGGGCTCTCCGGAGGCTGAGGTCACACGGCGGCGATTTGTTGGTGGTTTGTGCCGAGCCCCGTATCCGGGGTGTCTTTGAATTGTGTGATCTGGACCGAGTATTCGACCTTCACATCGATGTAGAAACTGCCTTATCGAAGCGACTGGCAGCATGACAGAGCTTTCTGGACAGGGCATCGAGTTGGTTATTCCTCCAACTCCCGAATTTCTGCAACTGGTGCGTGCCGTTGTAGGTGCTGCTGCCGGGTTGAGTGGAGGAGCGTCATCGCCGCTTGACCCTGGACGGGTGGCCGATCTCCGTCTGGTGGTGTCTGAAGCCGTTACCAATGCCATTGAGGCTCAAGGGTTGATCGGTGCATCTGACCGAATCTTTATTTGCTGCCGTGTCGCGGATGACCACGTGGTGGTAGAAGTGGTCGACCATGGCCCGGGGTTTGATCCAGATTCTCTGCCTGAGCTCCCCGATGTGGAGACACCAGAACGTCTGCATTATGAGTCTGGCCTTGGTGTTGCGCTGATGCGGCGCCTGTCTGATGAAGCAGTGGTGGAGAGTGGTCCCAGAGGTACGACAGTCCGCTTGACGATCCGGTCCTCCTGATCTTTTTCGACACCCGATACTGAGGGTTGTTGCTCACCATCCATAGGGATCCCCTATGGCGACGGTTACCGTTCGGTCGGCAAAACATCCGGTAGCGGCCATCATGGCGCTGCGGACGACGACCCCGAGGGAGTACTGAGAGCGACGATGGCCGGGCAGGAACCTGCATCGCAACGCACGTGGCTAGGCAGCGATCGACCACTGGCGCGCGCTATCGGGCGACCTGTCATGCGCTTTCTGGGTATCGAAGCAGCTGGTGGAATCCTGCTCATGGTGGCCACGGTGGTAGCTCTTGTCTGGGCAAACTCGCCTTGGGCGGGCGGCTATGAAGGCTTCTGGCGAACCGAGTTTCATCTGGGTATTGGTGAGTTTCGACTGGAGCATCACGGGCATCCGCTGACATTGGTCCAGTTAGTGAATGACGCCCTGATGGCGGTCTTCTTTTTCGTAGTGGGCCTAGAAATTAAACGCGAACTGGTTGCTGGTCACCTCCGTAATCGGCGAGCTGCCCTCCTTCCAGCCGCCGCTGCACTCGGTGGCATGGGGGTCCCGGCGCTCGTCTTCTTCGCATTTAATCCGACGGGTGATGCATCAGCTGGATGGGGTATACCTATGGCTACCGATATTGCTTTCGCCGTGGGCGTCCTGTCCTTACTGGGCAACCGGATATCGACGCCTCTCAAGGTCTTTCTCCTGTCGCTGGCCATCGTTGATGACATCGGCGCAATCATTGTGATTGCCGTCTTTTACACCAACGACTTGGCTAGTGAGTGGCTGGTGCTGGCTGGGGTTGCCACCCTGGTGGTGGTTGTTTTAAGTCATTTCAAGGTCTGGTACCTACCGTTGTACACACTTCTTGGTGCGGTTCTCTGGTACGCCATGTTCCGTTCCGGCGTACACGCCACTATCGCTGGAGTAATTATGGGTTTGTTGGCCCCAGCGGGTGCTCTCCTGAAACCCGGTGAGGTGGCACCCATTGACGTCAGGTCTCTCGATGCAGACGGCCTTCGGTCGGCAAGGTTCCGGATGAACGAGTCAGTGTCGGTGGCGGCTCGTCTTGAGAACCAACTACACCCGATTACGAGTTTCGTAATTATCCCAATGTTCGCATTGGCCAATGCAGGCCTCTCGCTCAGTGGAGATTCGTTGCGTGATGCGCTTGGTTCTCCGGTGACCCTCGGTGTGGCCTTCGGCTTGGTGGTTGGCAAGTTTGTAGGTGTAAGTCTTTTCACCCTCGGAGCCGTTCGCCTGGGTATTTCAGCACTCCCTTCAGGCGCCACTACCCGGCATATCGTTGGGGTCGCCGCTATTTCCGGTATTGGCTTTACGGTGTCTCTGTTTGTGACCGGGCTGGCCTTTGACAACGTTGGGCTGCAAGACGAGGCAAAAGTAGGTGTCCTTTTAGCCTCGATCGCCGCTGCGTTACTGGGTGTGTTGATTCTGCGAGGGACCCGCCCAGCTGACAATGGAGAACAATATGGGTGACGCATTGGTCATTGTTGAGTCCCCGGCAAAGGCCAAGACCATTGCCGGGTACTTAGGTGAAGGCTTCGTTGTGGAGTCGTCAATCGGTCACATCCGCGATCTGGCTAAAGCCTCTGAACTGCCTGAGGTATTCAGGAAAGAGTCCTGGGCATCCATGGGGGTAAACGTCAATGACAATTTTGAAGGTTTCTACGTTGTTCCTTCTGACAAGAAGAAGCAGGTGGCACATCTCAAGCGCCTCATGAAAGACGCTGATGCTCTTTATCTAGCCACAGATGAGGATCGCGAGGGCGAGGCCATTGCCTGGCATCTGCTGGAGGTTCTTAAACCCAAGGTCCCAGTTCACCGAATGGTATTTCACGAGATCACCAAGGGGGCGATAACCGAGGCGTTGGAAAATACCCGAGACATAGACCATGACTTGGTGTCGGCGCAGAGGGCTCGCCGGAAACTCGACAAGCTTTACGGTTTCGATATCTCGCCCGTGCTTTGGAAAATGATAGGCCGTGGCCTTTCAGCTGGTCGGGTGCAGAGTGTGGCTACTCGGATGATCGTGGAACGAGAACGTGAGCGAATGGCCTTCACGTCAGCCGACTACTGGAATCTGACGTGTGTGATGGCTACCGGATCAGGAGCCGATTTTACAGCCCGGCTTCTTGAGTTGGATGGTCGTCGTGTGGCACTGGGGCGTGACTTTGGTGATGACGGGCGGCTAACACGGGCTGATGTCTTGGTGCTGGACGAGGTATCGGCGAGTGCAGTCCGAGACAATCTCAAGGGACGACCGGCAATCGTGGAGTCTGTTGAGCCCAAGCCATTTCGTCGGCGACCGCCGGCTCCGTTTACCACGTCGACCTTTCAGCAGGCAGCCGGCAGCCGCCTGAAGCTCTCAGCCTCACGGGCCATGCACGCCGCTCAGGGCCTATACCAGAAGGGCTACATCACATACATGCGTACCGACAGCACCACGCTGTCAGACACCGCTGTACAGGCTGCCCGACAGGCAGCCACCGAACGCTTCGGCATTGACCACGTTCCCGACGCCCCACGTGCTTACACCAACAAGGTCCGCAACGCTCAGGAAGCTCATGAGGCCATCCGCCCAGCTGGTGATCGCTTCCGCCACCCCGACAAAGTGCGAGGTGAGCTCCCAAAGTCCGAAGCTGACGTCTACGAGATGGTGTGGTGTAGAACCGTGGCATCTCAGATGACTGACGCTGTCGGTGAGACAGTCCGGCTCCGCATGGGGGCCCCGTTGGCCTCGTCGACAGTGGCGGCTCAGGCCACGCTCGTGGCTAGTGGCACCGTCATCCACCATCAGGGATTCCGACGGGTCTACGCGGACATGCGCGACGACTCACCTCGTCGAGGCCCTGACACAAAGGGCTCTGAGGAAGATGATGCTGCCGAGTTGACGCTCCCCGCAGTCACAGTGGACGAGTCGGTAGACATGACATCAGCCACCGCCGAGGGCCACTCAACTACGCCACCTGCCCGTTACAGCGAGGCATCTTTGGTA
>JAQWTI010000045.1 GCA_029242745.1 Acidimicrobiales bacterium
TCCCCACAGCGCCAGCACAGTGCGGGCGACCCGATGGAACGTATAGCGATGCAGACGCCCGTCATCAGCATGGGGATTCCGGACAAGGTCATGGTCGGGTATCACTTCTGCTATGGAAGCATGCACGACGAGCACTTCGTCGAGCCCGCCAACCTCGGCAAGTGCGTCGAACTCTCCAACTTTGTGGTCAACAACTCGGGCCGACGCATCGACTTCGTGCATATGCCCGTCCCTATTGGGCGCGATGATGACGAGTATTACGCCCCACTCCGAGGGCTTCGTATCGGCGGTTGTCGTGTATACCTCGGGCTCGTGCACCACGAGGATGGCGGAGAAGGCGCCAAGCGGCGAATCGAAGTGGCGCAGCGGCACCTCTCACATTTTGGTGTAGCTGCGGAATGCGGATTCGGCAGGATGGATCCTGCAGACGTGGTGCCACTGCTCGTTGCGCACAGTGAAGCAGCAGACTCACTCTGTATGCCTTAATGCTTGAGGAGGCTGGGGGGCGGAGGGTGTTAGCGAGCGCTCCATGAAAGAGCCCGTTGATTCGAGAGCAAAGGTGAACAGACCTGATGCAATTGAATGCGCAGCGTTCCGCCGACCTAACGGGTCGGCATGCCTGCACGGCCAAGGACCTTCTTGGCGGCGGCTGTTGCAGCAACCAGAGCAGCCTTCTCGTTGGCTGTGGTTAACTTCCGATCTCGGATAATGAAGCGACCATCTACCATTACATGGACGACATCGCGGGGCGTGGCGCAGTAGACAAGCGCTGATGGCAGTCGGTGGACTGGGGCCACGAAAGGGCTGGCGAGGTCAACGACCACCAGATCGGCTTTCCAGGTGGGCTGAACGGCGCCGAGATCATCGGCTCGGGTTAGGAGTTTGGCTCCGCCCCGACAAGCCATTGCCAGAACCTCCTCGGGCTGGAGGGCCATAGCGTCATGTTGTCCTACCTTTTGAAGCAGTGCAGTGGTCTTGCATGTCTCGAACATGTCCTGTCGGTTGTTGCTCCCCGCCCCGTCCGTAGCCAGTGCCACGTTTACCCCGTGGTCCAAGAGGGCCCGGATCGGGGCAATTCCGGATGCCAAGTACATGTTGGAAACCGGGCAGTGCACTACCGACGAACCCCGCTCGGCTATCAGTTGGATTTCTATCTCGTCTATCCACACCGAGTGCGCCAACTGGACATCAGGTCCCAATACGCCGAGAGAGTCCAACCACGGAACATGGCGCAACCCTCGTTCCTTCAGGTTCATTTCCACTTCGATTTCTGTCTCTGCACAGTGGGTGTGGATGTGGCCGCCCCACGACCGGGCTGCAGTTGTGGTGGCCACCATGGCCTCGTCCGAACATCCCCAGGGGATAAGGGGAGCCAGGCCGATGGTGATGCGTCCATCATGAGAACCGTGCCATGTCTGGCGCAGTGGTTCGACTCTTTCCAAGACCGTGTCAACCGATTCTGTGAGTGGCGGGTGGTAGTTACGGTCGGCCCAACCCCGAGCCAACTCAAACCGAATACCTAGGTCGGCAGCCACTTGACAGATGGCGTCATCAATGTCGGGGTCTGCGTGCACGTACTGGTGGTCGATCACGGTTGTGGCACCTGACCGAAGGTTCTCGATCAGACCGAGAGTCGCTGCAGCACGCGCCGTTTCGGCATCGATTTCACCAGCAGCCGGCCAGATGCAGTCCCGAAGCCAGTCCAGGAGAGACTTGTCGTCGGCTAGTCCCCTGAAGAGGGTTTGGAATAAGTGGGTGTGTCCGTTCACCATGCCTGGCATGACCACGGAGCCTGCGGTATCAATCACCGTCTGGGCATTGCGACGAACTAGGTGCGGCGGTTCGCCAGCACCAACGTCGGTAATAACTGATCCACTTACTAAGACCCATCCAGGGTCATGGACAGTGTTCTGGTCGTCGACGGTGACCACTGCCCCACCCGTTAGGAGTGTGGAACTAGGTGGGTTTGATTCCCCGGGGTCAGGCATCAGGGAGCCAAGCTGGCGAAAGCGTCGAATGTCGGAACTGCTTCGTTCGTTAGCGGGTAGCGGACGACGCAGTTCACTCCGGCATCCACTAGAGCGTTAGGAGGTATGACCCGATATTTACAGGGAAACTTATTCGCTGGTCTCGGGAGTGCTCGGCTGAACAAGCCAATACAGAAGCACAAAATTTCCCAGGGGCACGAGCCCAAGTAGTAGCCATGCTCCTTTTCGACCCATGTCATGTAGGCGACGCACACCCAATGTGATCAACACCCAGACATAGGCAATGGCGTACACGACCTCCGGTCCGGTCTCATCGGTACTGAGACCGAAAATTGCGGCAAAGATTCCTCCTAGAACCAGGAAAACAAAAGGGTGAATAAGGAATGGCCACCAAAAAGCGGGTCGTGTGGTCCGGCCCTGTAAATCGCGGAAACGACGCCAGGACTCTAGGTAGTAATCAATAACTTTCATTGCCGGATAGTAGCCCCAATTTACCAACGCCCTGATGTTCAGGCCAGGCCAGAAACCCTCTCACCTCAGTGCTGAGGCTCCTGGAGAAGGCGTCTGCCTCGGTATTGTCACCGTTGCCGACGAGCACAACGGTGACAACGCGGATAACCGCAGCCGGACCAGGTGGGGGAGGGCCTTGTTGTATCAGAGTGGTGGCGAGCGAAGGTCCACACCTTGTCTTTGTCGGCTTGTTCCTTGCAATCTTGTGTGCCCGCTTGGGAAAGTCACAGTTTCTCAAAAGTTTTCAGCGAGGCCTGTGGAACGAAACCCTGATTTGCTACCGATCAAAACTCGTCTACTACTGGGGGCCGTCCTTGAGCGGTATAACGGGTCTGGAAGTGGCGGAAGCTGCCAACGATTGGCCGGAGCCAGGCGTAGGTCTTGGGATGGGCTACTAAGAACTTCCTCAGACGTGCCGCCAGAGAAGTCGGGGAACTCGTTATCGCATACGGATCATGGATTACCTGATCGTCCCAGATCCGTTGATACATGCCCTGTTGTGGGACAACGTCAGAGGTCGCAAGGTTGGACTTTCGTGCGACGAACCAGATGCCCAGTTGGCGTCGACCCCAACCACCATGCTCCATGTGTTGAATGGAACCTGGCTGGTAGTCATAGACCGTGAAAGGCTTCGGGTAATGCTGGGAATGCTGGCGCTCGTACTCGAATATCTGTGAGCGGATGATCTCGTAACCGTTGCTTGCGTAGTAGTCCCAGAAGAAGGTCGGCGAAAACATGTAGAAGCCGTGGTCAACATGGTTATGCGTTGGATTGCAGTGCATGATCACACCGTTGGGTTTGAGCATTGAATGGATATTGCGCAGTGCCTGGGGTGCATCAAAAATGTGCTCAAGAGTGCCGCCGTCGTATATGAAATCAAAACGGCCTTGCAACTCGGCCGGTATTGCCTTGTTTAGGTCATGCGCAAACTCGGCGCCTTCGTCGAGGCTGAGGTCGACACTGCTGACATGGTCGAAACCCAACATCTTGAAAAAGATCTCGTCGTTATAGGTCTCGGGGTCGTACTCCCCATCAGCGAGAATGCGGACGTTGTCGACGTTCACTGCATGTCCGTATCTGGAAGCTATTTCGGGAAGCTCAGCGGCTTCCACGTAAATACTCTGTCGGCCAAGCTGGAGAACGGACCCATAAAACGGCAGCACTGACTTCAAACTGAACAGAAGATTCGCAGTCTTGCCTATGCCCATTCGGCTACTCCTTGGCTGTTGGAGACGAACAACTTCTGTACCCACGAAGGACGGTTCCCTAGGTGGGCCAACTGGCCGCTTGGGACTCGCCTGCAGGAACAAACTTAGGCGTCACCATACCTAGGCTGAGGTAAGTCAAACCACTTGTCTCACCTGCTGGGTTTCGGCAGTCGCACGCCCCGGGGAAGGAGAAAGAAAATAGAAAGCCGGTCCTCTCGTTGGGCGGGGCGGATACTGATCCACCGTTGAGGCGTATTAATCTCGCCACCTTATGAAAGGCCGCCCCCATGTCTGTTGGGGGCTACTGCGGCGACGACAGGGACCCCAAATGCTCATCTTCAGGCCACTCGTCTGCAAACACTGATCTGCCCTTGCCGATAGCCCGGAGATTGTCGGCGGTCCATTTACCGTAGTCCGAACAGCCGGTGGGTGAGCCTGAGAAAAGTTCCTCGGCTTCTGTATCGGTGATACCGAGAAGCGCACAGGCCACCTCTTCAGCGTCCTCCGTTGAGTGATGGTTTGACGGAGTTAGAGGTGCTGGTGCCACTATCTCCCACGTCAGAAAAGTTCCTTCGTTGTGACTGTGGGTGTGAATCGTCGGGTGCCACCCCGACAGGGCGGTCGCCCAACCAGCCACACAGGTCACGGTTGAGCAACCTCTCGCCTCAAGTAACGAGATGTCGAAGACCGGTCCCAAATCTGAACATTCATCGCGGACGCCATCGGACGTGTCGAATGCGCCCAGGGTGTGTTGGGCGTAGAGGTCTGGGTAAAAGTCAAGGACGTCTGCAATCTCGAAGAACAGATCAGAGTTCCTCTGCTCCACAGTTGAGGCAACTTGCGATTCAGGAAGCCTCGATTCAAGGATCTCTGATCTGTAGTGCTGCCGCAGATACTGCTCTTTGACGTCAGGCCCGATATCTGCCAGGAGATCGGTGAACCGTTCATCAATCGACATCAGACACCTCCCCGTTGATTGCGTTCACAAAGTTGGCCACAGACTCGTTATCGGCAGAAGGCGCCGTTTGGGCAACCATTAGAACCATCTCAACCTGCCAGGAGTGCTCACACCCAGCACAGGTAAAGAACGGGTTCCGGACAACAACCTGACCGGACCTTTCGGTGTTGTAGTCGAAGGTGAGCGAGGGTCCAGTTTCGACTGAATCACATTGTGGGCATTTCCTGTTCATCATTGTCTCCTCATCGTTTCTGGCGTTGCCACCGATACCGCATAGCGGATGGTTGGCGGACCGTCACAGGGCCAGACCCCTCAGATCCTCTGGATGATTCACACCGAGTATCTCATAGAGGTGTGGCAGCCTGAGGTCAGGAAGACAGAAATTGTCGTGCATCTCCTGTAGGCAACTGAGATACGGGAAACAAGGCTTCCTAGATGGGAACCCAAAAACCAAACCGAGGGAACCAGTGCCTCTCGGTAACGCCCGTGGTAGGCCAGTCGGGGCGCTAGGCCAGTTTTGCTAGTCGGCGGACCGGTCGGGGGGTGGTGCTGGCGAGTCTTCGGTCAGGAGGAGCCACGGTATTGAGAGCAATAGGAGAGGTGGGACCCCGTATTTCCAGAAAAAGTTATTCACTGGTCTCGGAAGTGCTCGGCTGGACAAGCCAATACAGGAGCACGAAGTTTCCTAAGGGCACGAGCCCAGGTAGTAGCCATGCTCCTTTTCGACCCATGTCATGTCGGCGACGCACACCCAATGTGATCAACACCCAGACATAGGAAATGGCGTACACGACCTCCGGTCCGGTCTGATCGGTACTGAGACTTAAAATGGCGGCGAAGATTCCCCCTAGAACGAAGAACACAATGGGGTGAATGAGGAATGGCCACCACAAAGCTGATCTTGTGGTCCGGCTCTGTAAATCTCGGAAACGACGCCAAGACTCAAGGTAGTGATCAACGATTTTCATCACCGGATAGCAGCCCTAATTTACAAATACTCTGGGTTTCAGCTGGTTTTGGAGTTTCTGCTTTTTCGAGGCGCTCCGGCAAACCAGTGCAGGTATCCAGATGGAAGAATCTTCGCATGAAGATCAAGTCGGTAAAAGCAGCGGCTTTAACCAACCCGGTGGTTTTAGGAAGATCTATTGACGGCCTCGCCGATTGGCAAACCCTTTACGACCACATGAATCCAATGGGTGCAGATCAGCGGTATGAAGGACAAGCGTCTAGGTTCCAACCGCCGTGGAGCGAGATCATTTGTGTAGTTACGACAAACTCAGGAGTTTGGGGACTGGGCATGGGCCCTTTGGCAGGCATCACAGCTCCTCTGATAAATGACTACCTCGGACCAATGCTCCATGGAGAATCGATTGAAGACCGTGAACGACTTTGGGAAGTGATGACGGTTGCCTGCGGTTCACACTTCGGCGCGTCGGGAATTGCGAGCTACGCGATTAGTGCAGTTGACCTGGCACTTTGGGACGTAGCAGGAAAAATAGCCCAAAAGCCTGTCTACGAACTTCTTGGAAGAACCGATCCCAAACCGGTTCGATGCTATGCAACTGGGTTTGACCTTGAATGGTTCTCCGAACTTGGTTTCGATGCCTTCAAACTTGCCTGTCCGTGGGGAGCCAATACCTCCTTTGCGCTCAGTCAGGTGACTGACTTGGTTGGCATGAGTCGGGAATTTGTGGGTCCCTCAGCCGACCTCATGCTCGATTGCTGGGCGGTCCAATCTGTTGAACACGCGATACAGATCGGGGAGGCGGTTAGCGACTTCAACCTCGGTTGGATCGAGGACATGATCTATCCGGAAAATTGGAATGGTTACCCGAAAGTCCGTGCGGCTCTTCCCGACCAAGGACTAGCAGCCGGCGAGCGCTGGTATACCGATCGTCCGTTTCTCCGAGCAATCGACGACGGTTGGGTTGACGTGCTTCAGCCGGACCCACTCTGGGTTGGGGGAGTAACCCCATGCCGACGCATAGCCGATGCCGCCGCCGCAGGGGGGTACCAGTTGGCAATCCACTGCGGAGCCAACGACAGTTATGGGCAACACCTATCAGTTGCCCTGACTGGAAACCTCTGGGCGGAGATGTACGTCGGTTGCCCTCGTGGCTCGTCGTTGATGAACTCCTTCCGGGCGACCCCAGGCATGGTCATTCCGGTAAATGGAATACTGCAACCAAACGATGCCCCGGGATTTGGAATTGAACTCAGTCTGGCTGATATTGAAAGAGCAACTGCCTGAAGCGTTTCCGGCGAGACCCTCGAATCTTCGCTAAGTCTTACCACGACCACTTGAACCCTCCGCCAAAGGTTGGTTCTCGTTGAGTACGAGCCGTGAAAGATTTTAATCATGAGGGACTTCTCACCACGAGCCCGTTTCGGCTTCCGAGTTGCTGTCGTGCGCCCCCAGGCAGGCCTCATTGTGCAAAACGCAACCTCGCGAGGAAGGGTGTCTGTGGTCTAGCGCAAGGGACTACATACTCAAAAGTCGCCCCGGCTGACGCATATCCAGTACATCTGTGTTCATGAGAGAAGGCGCCCTAGAGCGCTACTCGGAACAAAACGCTGTGGGTCGTTCGCCGGCGACGCTTGCCCGTTCCATGACGCGTACGTCCGGCCAGTAGTCGCTCAAGGCGTAGTGCTGGGCCGCCCGATTGTCCCAGACAGCGATCGAGTTGGGAGCCCATTGGAACCGGCATTGGTGTTCGGCCCACTCCGCTTGGCGCGCCAGTTTGTCGATGATCGGCACGCTTTCTTCTCTGGAGAGTCCCTTGATGTGGTCGATGAAGATCCGATTTACGAACAGGTATGGACGGTTCGTGATGGGGTGAGTGCCCACGACCGGATGCTCGACCGTCGGGTACTCATCGCGCATCTCTGCCCGTTGGTCCTCAGGGACTTGTCTGCCGAAGGAACGGACAAAGTCGTGTACGGCGACCATCCCCTCGAGTTCAGCTCGTGTGGAGTCATCAAGAGCCTCGTAGCTGGCGTACATGTCGGCGAACATCGTGTCTCCACCGGTCGGAGGAACGCTGATGGCCCGCAGGATCGCAATCTTCGATGGTGCTTCGCGCCACGTCACATCGTGATGCCATGCATTCTCGTAACCACCGGTATCAGCCCCCTTTTCGAATCTCACCAATTCGGGATGACCGGTGTTCGACGGGATAAACGGGTGAATTTCCAAGTCTCCGAACTGCTTCGCGAAAGAGACTTGTTGGGCCGAAGAGATTCGCTGGTTCCTGAAAAAGATCACCTTGTAATCGACGAGAGCCTGGTAGATCTCAGCGAGGACAACCTTGGGCAGGATGCCCCCCAGATCGACACCGCTGAGCTCCGCGCCAATTGTTGCTCCGATCATCGAGGCATCGAAATGTCGCCACTCCAGCGCATTAAGTCGGGCCCGTTCTTCGGCAAGATGGCGGGCCGGCCCTACCTCGACTCCGTCATAGTCGCTAAATCGGTATCGCTTCCCGGCGAGATGTGTCGCTGGATCCTTTGTAGCGACCACATTCGGGTGTGCCGTTGCTTCCACGACCCCGATACTAACTACGAAGGTGAGAGCGCTGTGTTCCGGATCGCTTTAGCCGGCCTCTACGGTTCTTTTGGCTCGGATGTTGCTTGGTGAACGGGTTGGATCTGTCCAAGAAGCAGGCGTGTGTCCAGCACCTGTTGCAGTAGTTGTAGGTGCAATTTGAGATAGTTGGGGCTCCAAAATGCCCCTAGGTGTAGGAGGCCTAGGCCTCGCCTGATCTCTAGAAGCGTCCTGTGGGTTGGGTAAGGTCTTTTTCGGTGCTAAAGGATGACATGAGCGAAAGTGCTCTTGAGCAGACACCGGAGTGTTATCGACGCGACGGGTATGTGTCTCCGCTCCGGGTCATGAGTGTCGATCTCGCCGCCGAGTACAGAATGAAGCTCGAATCCATTCAGTCGATGTACAGCTATGATGCCGACGCCACCGGAATCTTGACTTGGACAGCGGGGATTGTACTTCCTTTTGTTGGCGAGATTATGCGTTCACCGTCGCTGGTCGATCCGGTTAAAGCGATTCTGGGCGACGACGTGCTGCTGATGGCCGCCAGTTTTTTCATTAAGGAACCCAATTCGCCAGCATTCATCAGTTGGCATCAGGATTTGACTTACTGGGGGTATGAAGATGCAGCTGAGGTGACAGCCTGGGTGGCTCTGACTGAGGCCAGTAAGGAAAATGGTTGTATGTGGTTTGTGCCGGGAAGCCACGCACAAGAGCTCGTCGACCATCAAGACACATTCGAAGAAGCGAACATTCTGTCTCGAGGGCAGAACATCACGGCCCACGTGGATGAGGCCGACGCCGTTGCCATCACGCTTCAGCCTGGCGAAATGTCGCTACACCATGGTCACATGTTTCATTCGTCGAAGCCCAATACCTCTCGAGATCGTCGTATCGGTTTGGCACTTCGCTACGTGAGTCCGTCGATGTCTCAGGTTTCAGGCCAGCGACCGTTTGCCCATCTTGTTGCTGGAAGCGACCGGTATGGGCACTTTCAGTTGCTGGATTTGCCCACAGAGGTGATGGCGGACGCTGATGTAGAAAAGGCCCGACAAGCCATGGCGATGCACGAAGAAACCAATTATGAGGGAGCAACTGAACAAGGCAAACGGCGTAGTTGACAGTTCAGTCGTGTTCCTGGTTCGAAAAAGAGTGAACTCTGTTCGGGGTTGGTCAGGTTGTCGGGCCGAAACCTGCTGAGCTTCCGACGAACGGAATGCCGGTGACTCGGACAGGAGCGCGTTCTGCCTCAAGAGGTTGCCGATGGTGGTACGCCCTCTGGAGTAGGTCACAGAAATCAGAAAGTCTCTTCGGTTGGTTCTCGGACCGAATCCACAACCAGCATCGAGAGAAACCTTGGGGCTCGGATGTCGCCCCAGCCCCTCATGGGTAGCAAACTCACGAGATGAGGACGCTCGTAGTGGTCATGTCGCTGGTTCTAGTCGCGTCGGCTTGTGGCGGGGGTTTGGACTCCGCTGAGTTGGAGGCGTTGCGGGAAGAGGTCGCGTCCCTCGAGGCGACGACTGCCGCACCGACCACGACTGCGGCACTGGCCACCACGACTGCCGTCCCGACGACGACTGCCGCACCGACCACGACTACGGCACTGGCCACCACGACTGCCGCCCAGACGACGACTGCCGCACCGACGACGACTGCCACCCCGACGACAACTACGTCGACAAACTGTGTGCGGTTGACTGATTTTCAAGACCCCACGTGGATCATTGTCAACGACGGGGTGATGGGCGGCCGTTCCCAAGCTCAGGGCGTGATCGAAGACGGAGTTCTCACCTGGACTGGCACGATTGTGACCACCGGCGGAGGCTTCTCGTCGATCCGAGGCCCGGTCGATGGCGAGTTTGCTGGGGCAACGTCGTTGACACTGCGGATTCGTAACGACGGACGACGTTACGAGCTGCTCGTCGATGACGCCTTCGACGAACGTGCCAGGGTCACCCACTACAACCCGATCGAGACGATCGGCGGCGTGTGGCAAGAAATCTCGGTGCCCCTCACTGAGATGGAAGCCCGAGTGTTCGGCAATCCGGTGACGGCCGCTCCCTTCGTTCCTGGGCTTGCGACTCAGGTCGGAGTGATCCTTGCTGATGGCCTAGATGGTGAGTTCCAGTTCGAGATTGACTGGATCGACGCCTGCTCCTGAGACGCTCGGGGGAGATATGAGGAGAAGGGCAGAGCTGGTTGTCGGCCCGTAGCGTGGAGGCCATGAGACGGATCAGATTGAACGCGCTAGTCCTTGGATCTGCGCTGTTGGCCTCTGCTTGTGGAGGAGGTTCGGATTCTGCGGAGTTGGAAGCACTGCGGGAAGAGGTAGCAACACTTAAGGCGCAGGCGACGACTGTGGCTTCTACGACGACTGTGGCTTCTACGACGACTGTGGCTTCCACGACGACTGTGGCTTCCACGACGACTGTGGCTTCCACGACGACTGTGGTACCGACTATCGACCAGCAACTGAGTGGGTGTTCTAAGGATGGGGTGTTCAATTGCTCCTACTGGGACCTTGGGGGGGCGTACCTCGAAGGGGCGAACCTTGAAGGGGCGAACCTCAAAGGGGCGGACCTCACCTATGCGGACCTCGGCGGGGCGAACCTCGGTGGGGCGGACCTCAGATGGGCGAACCTCCAACGGGCGAATCTCGAAGGGGCAAACCTCGAAGGGGCAAACCTCCAAGGGGCGAATCTTGAAGGGGCGCAGTTGTGGGGGGCGAACCTCGGGGGGGCGAATCTCGAAGGGGTGAACCTCTTT
>JAQWTI010000053.1 GCA_029242745.1 Acidimicrobiales bacterium
ACCTCGGATCGCAGGCCCATGTTGAAAGGCTAGGACTGGTCGCTGTCGTCACGACCTCGTAGCAGAATTCTCAACCCACTTGTGGGGTCGAGTAAGCGATGCGAAAGCCCTGGTGGCTGGTGGTGCTGTCTGGGGTGCTCGATGACCGAGCGGCCAGTCGGTAGCGGTGGCAGTAACTGTCATGACAGAGAAATGACCCTCCCTTAAGCACCCGGTTGACACCGATTTGTGGTCCAACTGGGTCGATGGTCACCCCATCTGGTTGATGGTGGGTCGTGAACCAGTCGGCTGTCCATTCCCAGACGTTGCCCGAACAGTTGTAGAGCCCGTAGGCATTGGGCTCGAACGCATCGACAGGACATGTACCAGCCCATCCGTCCGCAGCGTCATCTTCACTCCAGAACATGCCTGTAAAAATGTTGAATCGGTAGGTATCAGGGCCATCGGGCTGGTTGTCATCACCCCATGGGAGGCGCCTACCTTCCAGCCCACCTCGGGCCGCACATTCCCACTCGGCCTCAGTCGGGATGCGTCCACCTGCCCACTCGGCGTAGGCGGTGGCGTCGAACCAAGACACATGAACTACCGGGTGATGATCTCTGTCGACAAGATTGCTCTGAGGACCCTCAGGGTGGCTCCAAGTGGCGCCCAAAACCTGGCGCCACCACTCTGCACCCACTACCCCGCGCGTCTCTCCGAAGTTGTCGGGTAGGTGGCCTGCAAAGACGAACGACCATCCTTCGCACTCTGCAGTGGTTTGATAGCCAGTGGCGTGCACGAAGCTTGCGAACTCGGCCGTGGTAACTGCAGTGGCTGAAATCGAAAATGGCGAGAGTTGGATGAGACGGACTGGGCCCTCTCCATCAGAAGGGTAGGCGTCTGTTTCGTTGCCCATCAGAAATGTGGTTTCAGGCAAGTCAACCCAATGGTCAGTGGTGGCCATGGAGACTTAAGTGAGACTGGCGATGAACTGGTGGATTGCTCCCGAACACTCAATCGGCGCTTTGACATGGACCATGTGTCCTTGGCCAGAGACAATTACCGACTCGCGAACTTGTAGGTCGCGCTCAAACAGGCTGGCCGACGCAGCGAACCGTTCGTCACGTTCGCCGCGTATTACTAAGACAGGCACCTGGATCTGGGCTAGACGGTCTATGACGTGGGAGTCGTAGTGCATTGAGATCTCCTCAGAACCCGCTGGGGTTCCGAGTTCTCTGGCGGAGTCACGTACCGACTCGTTCCATTGTTCTCGCGCTTCGGCTTTACGGAAGCCTGGCCCAGTGGCCACCAGCACTAGCCCGGCTACCTTCTCTGGGTAGTCGATGGCGTAGGCCAGCGATAGGAAGCCACCAAGACTGTGGCCCATGAGTACCACTGGCCCACATTCGTGACCCACAGCCTCTTTCCTTACGGCCTCCAAGTCGGCTAGGGCGTGCATCCGGGTGTATGAGCCGGGGGGTGGGGTATCACTCTCGCCATGGCCCCGGAGATCCCAACTGACTATGCAATGATCGTTAGCCAGTTCTCTGATCAACGGCGCCCAGACCGAGCGATCGTTTGCCCAACCATGGGTTGCCACGACAGGTAACTTGTCAGCACGGAATCCAGTTTGAGTCAGCGCCAAGGTGGTCCCGTCAGGACTGGTGATGTAACGGGCATCGGATGTCGTGTTCATCGGAGGTTTCTGAAAAATTCGCGTATGTCTGCTACAAGTTCATCTGGTCTTTCCATGGCTGCGAAGTGGCCGCCCTGGTCGTGCTCACGCCAGAAGGTCACGTTTCGATCTGGCTCGACCCAGCGACGGCGCCCAACCATTAACTCCATGGGGAAGGCAGAAACACCGAAGGGCACGCCATGGTTGGGTGGCGGCATCTTGCCAGCGGCTAGATCTCGTCCAAATTCGAAGTAGAAGCGGGTCGACGAGGTGATGGTGTTGGTGAACCAGTATGTGCTGACGTTCGCCAGGAGGTCGTCGCGGTCGACAACATCCAGTGGGTCTCCTTGGTGATCGGTCCAACCATGGAACTTCTCACCGATATACGCCAGCAGACCGCTAGGTGAGTCATTTAGCCCTGCTCCAACGGTTTGAGGACGAGTGCGCTGAATCTCAAAATATCCACGGTCCTCGGCTTGGTACCAAGCGGCCCGGTCTATGTGTTGCTGCTCGCTGGGAGTGACCCCCGTATGATCATCATCGTGCCCCGGGGGGAAGGCGGGAATCATGTTGACATGGCATCCGAGTACGTGGTCAGGGTCGTGTCCGGCGATGTGCTGGGAAATAATCGAGCCCCAATCGCCCCCGTGGACGCCATAGCGGGTGTAACCAAGACGCGCAGCTAACTCAGCGAAGGCACGCCCCGTTCGATCTGGTCCCCACCCCCGCTCAGTGGTTGGCCCAGACCAGCCGTATCCAGGCAGTGAGGGAGCAATCACATGGAAGGCATCAGCCGGATCACCGCCGTGAGCACGTGGATTGGTTAGTGGTCCCAGTATCTGGAGGAACTCGATAATCGAGCCTGGCCATCCATGGGATATCAGTAGGGGGAGGGCGCCAGCTTCAGGTGAGCGCTGATGAATAGCGTGGAGTCTCTGTCCATCAACCGTGGTTAGGACTTGGTCGAAAGTGTTTATCCGAGCTTCGGTGGTTCTCCAGTCGAATTCTTCGGTCCAGTAGGTAACCAACTTTTTTAGCCACTGCTGGTCACATCCGTACTCCCAGCCTGTTTCTGGTATCTGGTCGGACCAACGCGTTTCCAGTAGGCGTCGCTTAAGGTCATCGATCAGGTGATCGTCGACTGTGACGGTGAACGTGGAGACATGATCATTATCGGTTGGCACCCACCGACCGTACCTGTGGCTGCCGTCGGGATCCGAAGCCGGAACGATGGATTCTGCTGCAGGAATTAGACGTGTTCAGCAAGTTCACGAAGGCGCCCGAGCACGTTGGCTGGTTCGCCGCCGATTGGCATCACGTTCAGCGACGTCACGCCTGCCTCTTTGTAAGCCGCCAGTCGATCTATCACGTAGGCGTCGTCGCCACATAGTGATGTGTTCTCGATTAGTTCGTCGGGAAGTAGCCCGGCGGCTTCCTCCTTACGCCCTTCAAGGTAAGCCTCTTGGACAGCAGAGGCCTCGTCGGCGAAGCCGTATTGACGGCACACGTCGTTATAGAAGTTTTTCCCCCGAGCGCCCATTCCGCCTATGTACAAGGCAGCCACAGGTCGACCGAAGTCTCGGTACTGGGCGGCATCGTCGCCAATTGCTACGAGGCCGCCAGCTACGACGTCGAACTGGCCTAGGGCAGGGTCGCGACGAGCCAGACCAGCCACTACCGAATTTCCCCAGACTTGTTCCATCCGTTCCGGGTACACAAGGAACGGAAGCCACCCTTCGCAAGTGGCTGCTGTTTCTTCCACGCTCTTGGGACCGAGTGCAGCGATATAAATTGGAATATCAGACCGCTTGAGGTGGTTAATAATTTTTAGTGGTTTGCCAAGTCCAGTGCCCTGGTCCGACGGCAGGGGAAGAGTGAATACATCTCCATCATGGACCAGGCGCTCCCGCCGCCACGCTGATCGGCAGATCTGGATGATTTCCTTTGTACGAGTGAGTGGCTTGTCGTACGCCAGGCCGTGGAACCCCTCAATTACCTGAGGCCCTGAAGCCCCCAGGCCAAGAACAAATCGTCCCCCGGAGAGGGCGTCTAGGCCGGCTGCTGTTTGGGCCAGTAAGGCTGGCGTTCGGCTATAGGTATTGAGGATGCCACTCGCTAGTTCCACGGTCGAGGTGCTGGCTGCCAGATAGCCAAGCAGACTTACAGCATCAAAGCCGTAGGCCTCAGGGATCCAGATGCGGTCAACCCCAGCTGCTTCCAACTCTCGGGCTTGGGCGGCAGCCGTTTGAGGGTCAGTTGCATAATTGAGACTCGTGGAGATGCGCATACCTCAATCATCTCAGATGGAGTTAGTTGCGAGGGAACCAGCGGAGAACCACAATCGAGGCCGCAACAACCATGCCGGCACCAACGAGCATGGCAAGCGAGTAGCCATCGGTGAACGCTCTCCGGGCCGTCTCCACAAGTTTGAGCTGGAGTTCGGGAGGGGCCGTGTTAGCCACTTGGAGAGCAGCGCCCATGGAGTCTCTGGCGGCATCAGCGGCCTCGGGAGATAGGCCGTCGAAAGAATTGCCAATGCTGTTTCGGTACCCCGAGGTTAGAAGGCTGCCCAATAGGGCGATACCTACTGCTGCTCCGACCTCTCTTGTAGTGTCATTTACCGCTGAAGCCACGCCAGCCTTATCTTGGGGTAGTGAGGTCACGATGGCTTCAGTGGCAGCAGGGAAAGCCAGAGCCATGCCGGCTGATGCGACACAGAGGCTGGCTACTACCTGAAGGTAGCCACTGGAAGCATCCAGAGTTGCCAGGCCGATTAGGCCAACGGCAGTCAATAACAGTCCACCCCCGATAATGATTTTTACGCCGAATCGGACAGCGAGTTTTGGACCCGTGGGAGAAATAAAAAGCATCGACAGGGCGAATGGAAGTACGCGCAAGGCAGTATCCAACGCTGAGTAACCGAGGACAAATTGCATGTACTGAGCTAGGCCGAAGAACATGCCGTACATCACCGCAAAGGCCACACCAATACCGAGACTGCCTAGACCAAAGCGGGGAATACGGAAAAGGCTGGGGTCCAGCATTGGATGATCTTGTCGATTTTCCACAAAGACCCACACGATGCCCAAGCCGAAAGCTGCAGCGAAAGCGCCAAGGATGCCGCCATGGGCCCATCCATACTCTGGGCCCTGGATGAGAGCAAAGACCAGCAATCCGAGAGCAACTGCCGACAGGAGGCTGCCTGTCAGATCAAGTGGATGACCCAAAGTGTCGCGCGATGTTGGCACGAGACTCATCACGAGGACGAATAACAAGACTGCAACCGGCACGTTTACAAAGAACATTGAGCCCCACCAGAAGAACTCGAGCAATACTCCGGCTGCCAGAATTCCTAGTGCGCCACCAGCACCGGCGAAACCCGCCCAGATAGCGATGGCTCGGCTCCGTTCGTGAGCCGGGAACACGGAAGTGAGGATTGAGAGGGTCGCTGGCATGACTAGGCCAGCCCCAATACCCATAATGCAGCGCCACGCAATGACCTGACCAGCAGAGTCGGCTGAGGCGCCGAGTAGGGCGCTGACGATGATTATTCCAAGGCCGACAAGTAGGGCTCCCTTGCGCCCGAATCGGTCGCCCAGAGCACCAGCCGGCAGAAGGATGGCGGCTAGAACCAGGGCATATGCGGCGTTGATCCAAACCAACTCAGCTGCTGAAGCGTCCAAGGCTCTTTGAATAGCCGGCAGAGCCAAGTTCATGGAACTGACACTTGCCACTACCTGGACAAGCGACAGAGTGAGGACGCTGAGAATAAGCCATCGGCGTGGATGTCCTAGATCCATGCTGGCCTCATCGGGCATTGTTTCTGGTTCCTTCCTCACCGACTATTCCAGGGGTTCTCGGCTCATTGAATGGCCCCCATCCTCCGTTTAGTTGGTGCCGACGCGCTTGATGGGAGACAGGTCATGGGTCACAAGGCTTCAGGGCCTCAACGAGCCGTCACCTACCATCAGGATGATGGATGTAGGTGAGTTCTCGAGCGAGCGATTCGCAGTACCCGATCGCGCTGAATGGGAGATGTTGGCTGAAGACGGGCTGCGTGGGCGAACACTGGCATCACTGGTTAGCTTCACCGCTGACGGCATCGAAATTGCTCCGGTCTACGCGGGCGATCAGGTCGATGTTTCTGGTGACCCTTCAGGTTTACCCGGTTTGGGAGACAGAACTCGTGGATCACTTGCCGCAGGAGGTTCGTCCACCGGTTGGGATGTGAGGGCGCTCGTCAACGACAAAGGTGTAGAAGACGCGAACGCCACGGTGCTCGATGAGCTTGCCTGTGGTTCGACGTCTCTACTGCTTGACGTCGAAGCAATTGGGGTCGCTTCTGTAGATCACCTTGATGCCGTACTGGCTGAGGTGCACCTCGAGATGGTCACTGTCGCCCTTTTAGGTAGCCCTACTGGCGTAGAGGCCGCTGGATGGCTACTTGACCTATGGGAGCGTCGAGAAACCCCAGTCGGCAGTCGGAGTGGCTTATTGGGTTTGGATCCGGTTGGCGTGACAGCCCGCTACGGCAGTGGAACTAGCTCTACAAGCGAACATTTCTCCAATGAGTTGTTGTCAGTGCTGGACCGAAGTCGGGGCCTGCCCGGGGTTCGCGCGTTTAGCTTGGATGGCACAGTTTTTGCTGACGCTGGGGCTAGCGACGCCCGTGAGCTGGGATGGACTACGGCGAACGGGGTGTCCGTTCTGCGGGCGTTGGTCGACCATGGCCTCTCGATCGATGATGCTCTTAATCAAATAGCCTTCACATGGTCGGCTGATATCGATCAGTTCGGTACTATCTGCCGCCTGCGAGCCGCTCGACGTTTATGGGCCCGGGTTGCTGAGGCAAGTGGGGCGACTCCCAAGTGCTGGGGACAAGTTCAGCACGCAATGGGGTCAGCAGTTGACCTTACTCAGCGAGACCCTTGGGGCAATCTCCTTAGAGGCACGGTGGCAGCTTTTGGTGGAGGTGTCGGGGGGGCTAATGCGGTAACTGTCCGACCATTTGATTCAGCAATCGGTCGTTCCGATGCATTTAGTCGTCGCACTGCCCGTAATACCCAGTTGCTCCTGCTCGAGGAGAGTTCCTTGGCCACGGTTGTTGATCCGGCTGGTGGCTCGTGGTTTGTAGAAGACCTGACGTCCCGTATGGCCGAGACCGCCTGGGAGCGCTTTCGTGAGATCGAGGTAGCAGGCGGAGTCGCAGCCGCATTGGCCTCTGGTCTGCTTGCTGGAGAGGCTGAGATCTGCTGGAAAGCCCGCCAAGTCTCTTTGGCTTCCCGAACCGAGGCAATCACTGGAGTGTCAGAGTTTCCCAATCTCGATGAGGAGCCACTTGAACGCTCAGCAGCGCCTGCGCCTGCTGCCGGCCCGCTGCCTCTGAGGCGGCGCTCTGCCATTTTCGAGACGCTCCGCGATACCGCAGACGCGGCTACAGGTATTGATGCGCCGGTGGTTCGACTCGTGTTGGTCGGGGCATTCGCCGACCACAATGCGCGCAGCACCTTTGCTGTCAACCTCTACGCAGTGGCCGGCATTCTTGCGGTGAGCGACTTTAAAAACAGAGTTTCCTCACCAGTGGCTGTGGTATGTGGATCAGACAGTGATTATCTGGTCGAAGGCGTTGCCACGGTGACCTCATTGCGGGCCGAGGGTGTCACCCGAATTCATCTGGTGGCCAATGTCGAGTCACTCAGTGTCGATCTGGTGCATGCTTTGAAAGACGCCGGTGTCGACGATTTTGTTCACGCTCATACTGATCTAGTCGACCTCCTGGGGCGCACTTTGGTTGATTTAGGCCTCGATGATGTCAAAACATTCTCTGGGAGAACAAGATGATTCCCGACTTCACCACGATTCCTCTTGCCTCTGAATCTGGGTTACCTGATGCCAACTTGGATACTTGGGCTAACCAAGTCCTAGTTGAGACTGGGCAGTTGCCCGAAGATTTAGCCCGTGACACTCCTGAGCAGATTCGGGTACCAATTCTTTCGACAGCGTTAGACCATCGCGATTTGGGCTTCCTTGATACTTGGCCGGGAGCTCCTCCTTACCTCAGGGGCCCGTATCCAACCATGTACGCCAGCCAACCTTGGACAGTCCGCCAATACGCCGGTTACTCAACAGCTGAAGAAAGCAATCAGTTCTACCGGCGGAACCTATCTGCCGGGCAGAAAGGTCTCAGCGTGGCCTTTGACCTTGCTACCCACCGGGGCTATGACAGCGACCACCCGCGTGTTTTGGGTGACGTAGGTATGGCCGGTGTCGCTATCGACTCGATCTATGACATGCGAACTTTGTTCGATGGGATCCCGCTCGATCAAATGAGCGTATCGATGACAATGAACGGGGCTGTGCTGCCCATTCTGGCTCTCTATGTAGTGGCGGGGGAAGAACAGGGGGTGGCGCCAAGCCAGTTAGCTGGAACTATCCAGAACGACATCCTCAAGGAGTTCATGGTCCGGAACACCTACATCTACCCGCCGGCTCCGTCAATGCGGATTGTGTCCGACATCTTTGCCTTCACCAGTGCAGAGATGCCCCGCTTTAACTCCATCTCCATCTCCGGGTACCACATGCAAGAGGCAGGAGCGACGGCTGATCTGGAACTGGCGTACACACTGGCCGATGGGGTTGAGTACGTACGGGCTGGCCTTGCCGCCGGGCTGGATGTCGACGCCTTCGCCCCGCGCCTCAGTTTTTTCTGGGGTATTGGCATGGACTTCTTTATGGAGGTGGCCAAGTTGCGGGCCGCCCGACTGCTTTGGTCAGGCCTTATGCGTCAGTTTGATCCGATCGATCCCCGGTCTTCCTCGCTGCGTACTCACTCTCAGACCTCGGGTTGGAGCCTTACTGCACAGGACGTCTACAACAACGTGGCCCGGACCTGTCTGGAAGCAATGGCGGCGACCCAAGGCCACACCCAGTCACTGCATACCAACAGCCTTGATGAAGCGTTGGCTCTGCCTACGGACTTCTCGGCTCGTATTGCCCGCAACACCCAGCTATTTCTTCAGCAAGAGAGCGGGACTTGCCGGGTAGCTGATCCGTGGGGTGGCAGCTACCACGTGGAGCGTCTTACCAGAGACTTGGCAGAGCGGGCACTGGCCCATCTCGACGAGGTGGAGGAATCTGGTGGCATGGCTAAAGCCATTGAAGCCGGGATACCAAAGTTGCGGATAGAAGAGGCGGCAGCCCGCACCCAGGCTCGTATTGATTCAGGTCGTCAGTCGGTTGTAGGGGTGAATCGTTACCGGCTGGACTACGAGGATCCGATTGATGTTCGCAGGGTCAACAACGCTCAAGTTCGGACCGACCAACTAGCCAAGCTGGACCGTTTACGGGCAGAGCGGGATTCTGAGTTATGTGTTGACGCATTGCACGCCCTAACCCGCAGTGCTGCGTCAGGTGATGGAAATTTGCTGGCGCTAGCCATTGATGCAGCGCGAGCAAGGGCTACGGTCGGGGAGATTAGCAACGCGCTCGAACAGGTTTACGGGCGCCACGTGGCGGAGGTCCGCACTATCTCCGGAGTTTTCAGTAGTGAGGTGGGAAACGGTGAGGCTGTGGCTTCTGCTCGTTCCCGCGTGACGGCCTTCGAGGATAGTGCCGGGCGGCGCCCTCGAATCTTGGTGGCCAAGGTGGGTCAGGATGGTCATGATCGCGGTCAGAAGGTCATCGCCACGGCGTTCGCCGACTTGGGCTTTGACGTTGATATCGGCCCGCTGTTTTCCACTCCTGAGGAGGTGGCCCGTCAGGCCGTTGAAAATGATGTTCATGTGGTAGGTGTGAGTTCGCTGGCTGCCGGCCATTTGACACTGGTTCCCGAGTTACGTGATGCCTTGGCTGCTCACGGTCGTCCCGACATCGCAATTGTGGTTGGTGGAGTTATCCCCCCCAATGACCACAACGCTCTGCTCGCTGCCGGCGCCTCTGCTGTGTTTCCTCCAGGAACGGTGGTGGCTGCTGCAGCTGTTGACCTTCTGGATGCCCTGGAAACGGATTAGGAGTCCGATGGCCACCCTGGAACTTGTCGGTGGTGTATTGAATGGTGATCGGGCTTCCATCGGTCGAGCTCTGACCCTCGTCGAGTCGAATCATCCCGGCCACCGGACCAGTGCCACGGCCTTGCTGGATGCCCTGGTGCCCCACTGCGCTGATGCTCACCGCATCGGTATCACGGGAATTCCTGGGGTGGGTAAGTCGACGTTCATCGAGTCTCTTGGTGGCCAACTCACGGCCGCCGGCCGCCGGGTGGCCGTACTGGCTGTCGACCCGACGAGCACTGTGACCGGGGGGAGCATCCTGGGTGATAAGACCCGCATGCTCCAACTAGCGAATGACCCAGCAGCGTTTGTACGGCCGTCGCCCAGTGCTGGAACGCTTGGGGGCGTGACTCGCACAACTCGAGAATCGATGCTGGTGCTAGAGGCTGCCGGTTATGACGTGATTCTTGTTGAGACGGTGGGCGTGGGGCAGTCCGAGACGGTGGTGGCTGGAATGGTCGACTTCTTTCTGGTGTTAATGCTGCCGGGTGCTGGTGATGAACTACAGGGAATCAAGAAGGGTGTGCTGGAACTAGCCGACATGATTGCGGTAAATAAAGCTGATGGCGACAATGCTCCGGCGGCGCGTACCGCAGCCCGGGACTACTCCGCTGCTCTTCGTCTGACTCAGGCAGCTAGCAGCAATTGGAACCCACCAGTTCTGACTTGCGCTGGCGTGTCCGGCGAGGGATTAGACGAAGTGTGGGCGCGTATTGAAGATCACCGCATCGCACTGACCGATTCGGGGGAGTGGGAAGAGCGACGCCGTTCCCAAAGACTGGCTTGGATGTGGTCGATGGTCGAGAACCGTCTGTTGGCCACGTTACGGGCCGATCCGTCCGTTTTGGGCCTGCTGGCTGTCGAGGAGTCGGATGTCCTCGAGGGGCGGACCACGCCGTCGGCTGCGGCAGGACGGCTACTCGACGCCTTCGGGAATTAACGAGCGCCAGGAAAGTTAGTAGAGATGGACCGGAGAGCGTTCCTGCGGGGTGGTCTTCGTTCAGGGGCGGCGTTGGGTCTACTGGCTTCCGGATCGGTACCCGGGTTTCCTAGGTCAGCCATGGGGCTACCTGTCGCCACCTCTTCTTCAGGCGCTGGCCCTTACGGATCGCTCAATGGTCAGGTACCCGACATCAACGGCTTGGTCCTACCAAAAGGCTTCACCGCTCGGGTTGTGGCTGAGGGCGGCGCGTTCGTGTCGGACGGTGCTGCGGTCGCGGACTTTGCGTGGCCGCTTTTTCCTGACGGGAAGGGAACGTTACCTACCGGCGACGGAGGTTGGCTGCTGGTCTGCAACCATGAGGTATTTGACTTCCAAACACCGAGCGGACCACTGGGTGGCGCTTCGTCTATTGGTTTCGATGCCGATGGCAGGATTACCGGATCGTGGCCCGTTCTGGCTGAGAGTCATTCCAATAGCCGCGGTGCGGTCACTCCGTGGGGCACCTGGCTGTCGTGTCAGGAGGCATTCCAAGGTGATGGCCGGATTTGGGAGTGTGATCCGGTGGGTGATCGGCCAGCGGTTCCTCGTGACGTACTCGGCGTGCGCACCCATGGTTCAGTATCGGTTGATGTCGCCAACGGTCATGCCTATCTGACTGAGGCTCATCGTGATGGACGCTTATACCGGGTAGCCCTGGCGACTGTTGGAGACCCTCTCAGCGGCGGAAGCGCCAACACTGACCGGATGGAAGCCTTAACTGTGGATCCGGAGGGTGGTATCGGTTGGCTACCGATTTCGGATCCTTCAGGGTCGTTTATCCCAACCCGGTTTCAGGCAGGTGAAGGGCTTGTCACGCCAATGGGTGGAGGTGTAGCCGTGCATGATGAAGTTCTGGTTTTCACTACGGGCCTTGACGATCGGGTCCACGCCGTTGACCTTGCAGCCGGCTACCACTCCGTGATCTGGGACGGTTCTGGTCGGCGAAGCCCGCTGCACGGCATCGGCGATCTCGCCGTCGCCGAGTCGGGCGACCTCTTCGTCTCAGAGGACCGAGGAGACATGGAGGTCGTAGTTATCACCCCACTTGGAGAGGTGGCCCCATTTTGCCGGATGGTCGGTGATGCTCATCAGCTTTCATCGGTAACTGGCCCTTGCTTCGACCCTTCGGGCACCCGGTTATACGTCAGTTCCCTCCGAGGCCGAGGCGATGGATTAGTGCACGATGTGGTGCCTGATCTGGACTGGGGTACTGGGGTCGAAGGACGTCACGTAGGTGTGACCTATGAGATCAGTGGCCCCTTTCGTAAGACGACACCCCTTGTTGAACCAGTGGAGGCCCCGCAGATCGAACAGGCTCTGGCGGCAACTAGCGTCGTTCCGTCGATGACGACACCTGCCTTATCGTTCGACAAGACAGATCCACCAGCGGCGCCGACAACCGTGTTGGCTGTTGGTTCTAATCCAAGTTCGACTATAGGAATCGACAGAGCAACCGGACCAGTGTCAGGAAACGGCAATTCGTTTGTACCACGGGGGCTCGGGCTGGGAGCAGCGGTATCGCTGGCTATCGGTGGGGCCGCTATGGCCATCCGAAGACGTCGAGATGGACGGGAGTAGACCTCGGTTTAGTGCCTAGAACTCTTCGTCGAACGCTACGTTGCCTTCGACGCCAACCTGATAGGCAACGACGGTGCGTTCGAAGAAGTTTGTGAGTTCCTGCACATCTTGGAGTTCCATAAACCCGAATGGATTGGTGGTGTGGTAACGACGTTCTAGGCCCAGTTGGGTAAGTCTTTGGTCGGCTACAAACTGCAGATATTGCTTCGTGTCTGCAGTTGACATGCCAGGAACACCCTGTCCCAGTAGGTCCTCAGCGAACTGGTACTCACAGTCAATTGCCTCGTCCAGCATCTCGTAGATTCGATTGCCTAAGTCCTCGTCGAATAGTTCAGGTTGCTCGTTACGAACAGTATTGATGACTTCAAACGCGAAGTTCATGTGGCAACTCTCATCGCGGAACACCCAGTTGGTTCCTGCGGCCAGGCCGTTGAGCAGGCCCTTGGAACGGAGGAAGTAGACGTAGGCGAACGCTGCGAAGAAGAACAACCCCTCTATGCAGGTGGCAAAGCAGATGAGGTTCAGGAGAAATGTCTTGCGCTTCTCATCGGTGTCTAGTTCATCAAGGTTCTCAGCAGCGTTCATCCACTTGAAGCAGAACTCACCCTTCTTGGCAATTGACGGGATTTTGTGGATTGCAGCGAATGCGGCTTCCCGCTCATCCATGTCGGGTATGTAGTTATCCAGCAGTGTTAGGTAGAACTGGACATGCAGCGCTTCCTCGTAAAGTTGGCGCGATAAGTACATCCGGGCCTCGGGGGCATTGATGTGTTTATAAAGGTTTAATACCAGATTATTGGAGACAATAGAGTCGCCGGTAGCGAAGAAGGCAACCAGCCGGTTAATGAGGTGCTTTTCGGCTGGGACCAGTTTGCGGTCGAGATCGGGGAGGTCGTCAGAAAAGTCGATTTCGTCGACTGTCCAAGTGTTTTTGATGGCATCCCGGTACATCTCGTAAAAGACGGGGTAGCGCATGGGCCGCAGAGTGAGGTCGAAGCCTGGATCCAAAATGTTGATCCGTTGAGTTGCCGGTGCTGGTGCCGGCAACTCAACAAAGTCAGGTGTGTCGTTGAAGGGAACCTCAGCAAGAGACATCAGTCGCACGCCTCACATGACTCGGGGTTCTCCAACGAGCAGGCCACAGTCTCTGCGTCTGAGAAAGTGGGCTTGGCGGCCGGTTGGCTCTCGCTTTTAGGATCGTTGGGTCCACCAGTAGTGGTTTTGTTGATCCGAGTTGCTGGTCTAGACCGCAGATAGTAGGTGGTCTTAATCCCAGATTTCCAAGCATGGAGATACATGGAACTGAGCTTGTTTATTGTTGGTGACTCCATAAATAGGTTCAACGACTGACTCTGGTCTATATAGGCACCCCGATCGGCAGCCATGTCGATTAGCGACCGCATGGGGACTTCCCAAGCAGTGCGGTACACGTCCTTGAGGTCACTGGGAATGCTCTCAATCTCCTGAATGGAACCTTCAGCCAACTTGACCTGGTTTGCCATTGCCTCGTCCCACAAACCCCGCTGCTGGAGTTCTTGCACGAGGTAACGGTTGATTTGCATGAACTCGCCCGAGAGTGTCTCCCTCTTGAACAAATTTGAGACCTGAGGTTCGATGCACTCGCAGCAGCCAGCAATAGAGGCGATGGTGGCTGTCGGAGCGATTGCAATGAGAAGCGAGTTGCGCAGACCATGTTCGGTAATGCGGTCCCGCAGGCTGTCCCAGCGGGCTGTGTCAGTAGGTGCTACACCCCATAAATCGAATTGCAGGTCTCCAGAGGCGGCACGGGTCAACTTGTAATTATTGTGCGGTCCGTGGATTTCAGCTAGTTCAGTTGAAGCCCACAAGGCGTTGAAGTAAATCTCTTCGGAGATACGGGTTGACAACGTACGGGCGGCGGGGGAATCAAACGTCAGCCCCAGCTTAAAGAAAACATCTTGCAAGCCCATGAGGCCCATTCCGACTGGGCGCCAGGCCGAGTTCGATACCGACGACTCAGAAGTTGGGTAGTAGTTAATGTCGATCACTCGGTCGAGGAACGGTACGGCCAGACGCACCACCTCAGCGAGGCGGTCAAAGTCGAAAACTCCGTCCGTGACCAATGCGCCAAGGTTGACTGAGCCGAGGTTGCAAACAGCGGTCTCATTTTGGTCGGTCACCTCAAGGATTTCAGTGCACAGGTTCGAAAGGTGCACTACACGGCCATCTGTGCCGGTCTGGTTGCACTTCATATTCGAGGCGTCCTTGAAGGTCATCCATCCGTTACCAGTTTGGGCTAGCGAGCGCATCATTCGGCTGTAGAGCACGCGCGCCGAGATCTGACGCTCATAGATGCCTTCCTCCTCCGCCCTGAGATAGGCAGATTCGAACTCGGGTCCATACAGGTCGGTGAGGTGAGGGACCTTGGCTGGGTCGAAGAGTGACCACTGCCAGTCTTTTTCAACCCGTTCCATGAAAAGGTCTGGAATCCAGTTGGCCAAGTTCAGGTTGTGGGTGCGGCGCTGAGGGTCGCCAGTATTCTCCTTGAGGTCAAGGAAATCTTCGATGTCCGCGTGCCACGATTCGAGGTAGACACACGCAGCGCCTTTACGGCGGCCGCCTTGGTTGACTGCAGCGACTGAACTGTCAAGGGTCTTAAGCCAAGGGACGATGCCGTTAGACAAGCCGTTGGTGCCGCGAATTAGGGAACCCTTCGAACGTATCCGGTGCCAAGCCACACCGATACCACCAGCGAACTTGGACAGTTTGGCTATATCGGTGTAACGCTTATATATGCCGTCGAGGCTGTCCTCGGGCGAGTCCAATAGGTAGCAACTAGACATCTGTGGGTGGCTGGTACCTGAGTTGAATAGCGTCGGGCTGGATGGCAGATACTGGAGTGAGGAGATAAGTCGGTAAAAGCGGATCGCTTCGTCTGGGCCGGTGGAGAGGCCGCAGGCAACCCGGAGGAAGAAGTACTGCGGGGTCTCTAGGACTGTTCTGTTCTCTGGGTGGCGCAGGAGGTAACGGTCGTAGACGGTGCGCAAGCCGAAGAACTCAAACAGGTGGTCTCGGTCACCCTCAATGGTGTCGTTAAATTTCCGGGCGTTGGTGACGACAAAATCCGCTACCTCAGGGCCAATCAGACCTTGGGCGACACCCACAGCAACCGATTGTGAGAATGAGTGGATGTCCTGGTTGCGAACCTCCTTGTCGATAACTGTTGCCAGTAGCCGGGCGGCAAGCCGGGAGTAGTTCGGCTCTTCGACGATAAAGGCCGCCGAGGTCCGGATGGACAATTCGTCGAGCTCCTCAGTGGTGGCCCCGTCACACAAACCAGAGATGGTCCGGGTGGCAACCCGCATTGGGTCCACGCCAGGAAGGCCGTCGGCACAGCGTTCTACAGCCCGCACGATCTTATTGACATCGACAGTCTCCAGATCTCCGTTGCGCTTACGAACCCGCATTGTGGTGCCAGTTGTGTTCATATCTAGGTCGCTGTCACCGATTTGGTTGTCGTTGGCTGCATCTTGGGTGAGTGCCATTTCATATCCTTCCCCCGGTTTCCGCCGGTTCGATCTCTTGTTGTCGCTCTCTGCTTGGCCGCCCCGAGGGGAGTGAACGGCCTACCGTTGTGCGCACCAGCGGTGTTTAATTGCCGATGAAATAGGTGGGTCGGACGCTGTCTTCTAGGTTATGAATTGCACGCATGTAATTACAATGATGTCAAGCGATTCGTACCACATTGGCAGGATTTCTTGAAACTTGCGCCAAAGGTGGTCGTCAGGCCCTGTGAGAAAGATCGATTCGCGCTCCAAGTGGCGACCAATAACGACGCCAAGGACCTCGTTGATAAGGCGTAGCGCGGCCTAGCGTGTCGTTTGTGAGCGAATCTCCTCCCATTCTTGACGTTGATCTGCCAGCTTTTGAGCAGGGCGACGAGGCGAAAAGGCGGGCAGTGGTTGAGGGGACGATGCGGAGCCTGGCAACCGGCTTTGTCTATGTGCGTCACGATCTCTCCGAAGACCTACTAGACGATGCCTACGGTCGCCTAGTCAATTTCTTCGCACTGCCGCTTGAACGTAAGAACTCCTATTCGGTACCAGATGCAAATGGACAGACCGGTTACACGGGGCTTTTGGTGGAGACAGCGGCGATTTCAGACGTGCCTGACTGGAAGGAGATGCTCAACTGGAGTGCCCCAGTTCCAGAGGGCCATCCACTAAGGCGGCGTTTCCCCCATCGGTACGGCAATCCAGTGCTCCCCGACGAAGACCTCCCGGGGACCACTGATGTTCTTATGGCGCTCCACGAGGTCACTCTTGAGCTCCAACGCAGAGTGTTGCGGATTCTGGCAGTGGGACTTGGAGTTCACGAGAACTATTTCGACGTGATGCTTCGTGACGGTGCGGCTCTAACTCGAGCGTTGCATTACCCATCTATGGACGCTGCCCCCGGCAATGAGCATGTTTGGGCGGCTGAGCATGGCGACATCAACCTTGTCACCGCTCTTCCGAGGGCTACCGCCCCGGGGCTTCAAGTAAAGGTAGACGGTGAATGGTTGGACGCCACCCCACCGGATGGCTGCGTCATCGTCAACACCGGGATCATGCTGGACCACATCACCAACGGAGTGATCCCTCCGGGTATTCATCGAGTGGTGGCTAACGGGCCTGGAGAACGCCACTCAGTGGTCCAGTTCTGCCATCCGACACCGTGGACGATGCTGGCGCCTATTCCAACGTGTGTGACTGCAGAAAATCCACTGCGTTATCCAATAATCAGCGCCTCGGATCGTCTCGAGCAGGTGATCTGGGAGATCAACATGACGGAGTCGGGCCGTCTGAGTTGACTGGCTTTAGCCGACGGTGATTGAGAACCGCAGCTCAGAGCCCTCAACGGTTACTTGGGTTGCCAGATTGCTCAGGCTGTCGTAGGTCACCTCGAGGGCCAGAACCTGGCCGGCCACATGATTCTCATGGGCCCGTACCGCATCCACAACAGCCTTGTCGCCATCGATTGCCAGATGGATGCGGTCAGTCACCACCAACTCGGCGTCGCGTCGGGCTTGTTGCACATGGCGGACCACGTCGCGAGCCAGACCCTCACGGGCCAACTCATCGGTGACTTCCGTGTCGAGGACGACTACGGCATCACCGCTGCCAAGAGCCCCCGCCGTGATGCCGTCGGGTGACTCGACACTGAAATCGAACTCGGTGGGTTGTAGTACATGGCCGGCCACGGTCACGGTGCCGTCGTCGTTGCGGGTGTATTCACCTGATCGGGCTCCAGCAAATACGGCCTGCACATCGCCACCGAGCCTCGGCCCAAGGGCCCGCCCGTCAGGTCGCAGGACGAGCCGAGCGTGAGATTCCAGATCATTGGTAAGTGATACAGCCTTGACGTTGACTTCGTCGATCAGCAGGTCGAGTAGGTCTGCAAGCGTTTCACTGTCCGTGCCGGCGACGGTCATCGAGGGGAGTGGCAGGCGGACTCGTAGACCGTAGTCCTCTCGTAGGCGTAGGGCCGTGGAGGCGACGTCCCGCAGTCGATCCATGCGGTCTACGAGGTCCGGGTCCGACGGTAGATCTTCGGCGTTGGGCCAGTCTTGGAGATGCACGCTGACACCGTCAACTAGGCCCGCGTGGATCTCTTCAGTCACCATTGGCAGAAACGGTGCCGCAACCCGACTCAGTGTTACAAGCACCGTGTAGAGGGTGTCATGGGCGTCGCTCTTGTCGGAGCCAACTGTCTGACCATCGGCCGTTGCATCGGCCGTTGGCGCCCAGAAGCGGTCGCGGCTGCGACGGATATACCAATTATTGAGAGCATCTAGAAACCCCTGGATCTCGCTAGTGGCGCCGGGGAGATCGTAGGCATCCATGCGTTCTTGCACCGACTCAACAAGTCGGCGGGTCCTGGCCAGTAGGTAGCGGTCCAGCACGTGGGAGGAGTTGGTGCGCATGGTCGCTTGATAGCCATCAACGTTCGCGTAAAGGGTGAAGAATGTGTAGGCGTTCCAGACTGGCAGCAGGACTTGGCGGACGACATCGTCGACGCCGCTATCGAGGATGCGTAGATCGCCACCTCGAACGATGTTTGAAGACATTAGATACCAGCGCAGGGCATCTGCGCCTTGGCTATCGAAGATGGTCGACGGTTCGGTGTAGTTCCGAAGTTTTTTGGACAGTTTGGAACCGTCTTCAGCCAGCAAGATTCCGTGGCAGATAACATTTTGGAAAGCAGGCCGGTCAAACAGTGCTGTGGCCAGCACATGGAGTGTGTAGAACCATCCACGCGTCTGGTTGATGTACTCCACGATGAAGTCGGCTGGGAAGTGCTCCTCGAACCGCTTTTGATTCTCGAATGGGTAATGGAGTTGCGCAAAGGGCATGGAACCTGACTCGAACCAGCAATCAAGCACCTCGGGTACCCGACGCATAGTTGATCGGCCACTTGGGTCATCGGGATTGGGTCGGGTCAGTTCATCGATGAACGGTCGATGCAGGTCAGTAGGCCGTACTCCAAAGTCCTGTTCAATTTCATCAAGGCTGCCGTACACGTCGATACGCGGGTAAGCCGGGTCGTCGCTCCTCCAAATTGGAATAGGCGAGCCCCAGAAACGGTTGCGGCTTATCGACCAGTCTCGGGCGCCATCCAGCCACATCCCAAAGCGACCATCGCGAATGTGGTCTGGCACCCAGTTGATCTGTGCGTTGGTTGCGAGTAGTCGTTCTCTTAGGTCGGTGACTTTTACGTACCAAGATGAGATGGCTTTATAAATAATCGGCGTGTCAGTGCGCCAGCAGTGTGGGTAGTTGTGTTCGTAGGTGTCGTGCCGAACAACCCGGCCGGCCTCTTTGAGGTAGCGGATGATGTCGGGGTTGGCCTCGAAGACATTAAGGCCGGCCCACGGTGTGACGTCGTCGGTGAAGCAGCCCTGATCATCGACAGGGACGACACGTCCGATGGGGATGCCAGCGGCCTCGCACGAAAGTTGGTCGTCCTCACCGAACCCAGGTGCCATATGAACCACGCCGGTGCCATCGTTAGCGTCAACGAAGTCAGCAGCCAGTATGCGGAAGGCATCTGCGCGATCGATGAAGAAGTCGAACAGGGGTGTGTAGGTGCGCTCTACTAAGTCGCTGCCGGTGCACGTGCCAATTTCGATGGTGTCTGCTAATTGGCTGGCATAACGTTTGACAGCTTCAGCTCCCACGATTAGCACCGTGCCGTCGGTATCGGCCCTCATCGAATAAGTGACATCAGGACCTACGGCAAGGGCCAGATTGGATGGAAGGGTCCATGGTGTGGTGGTCCAGGCAAGGATCCGTATGGGTCCCGGATCACTGTCTACTGGCACTAGGTCAAAGGCCACGGTAATAGCCGGGTCTTGTCGGGGTCGGGTGGCGTCGTCCAGGCGAATCTCGAAATTAGACAGCGGGGTCTCGGCGCCCCACGAGTACGGCATGACTCGGAACGCTTCGTAGACGAGGCCTTTTTCCCAAAGTTGTTTGAAAGCCCACATCACTGATTCCATGTACGCCGGGTCCATGGTCTTGTAGTCATCCTCAAAGTCGACCCATCGGGCTTGGCGGGTGACGGTCTTCTCCCATTCAGAGGTGAAACGCAGAACCGATTGGCGGCACTGGGCATTGAACCGATCAATGCCGTACTCGATAATGTCAGCCCGCCCAGAGACGGGGAGTTCCTTCTCGGCTTCCATCTCAGCAGGTAGGCCGTGGCAGTCCCAGCCAAAGCGTCTGTCGACACGATGACCTCGCATCGTCTGGTAGCGAGGGATTACATCTTTGACGTAACCGGTTAGTAGATGTCCGTGGTGGGGTAGGCCGTTAGCAAAGGGGGGACCGTCGTAGAACACGTACTCCGAGTTGACTGGTCGGCTGTCAACCGAGGTCTGAAAGGTTCCATCGGCTGCCCAGCGTGCTAGTACACGCTCTTCAATAGCCGGGAAGTCGGGCCGGCCGGTTTCTGGATAGGGGGATTTACTCATGATCGAGGGAATGCTACCGGCGCGGTCCTACCGCATCGGGCGCTTAACTCAAGTGGGTCATTGAGCGCTAGCCCTTTCGCGCAACTGGAACTTGAGTACTTTGCCACTGGCGTTCATGGGTAGATCGTCGACTATCACGACGTGGCGGGGAACTTTGTAGTTCGCCATGGTATTGCGGCACCATGCCGCAATCTCCTCAGAATTAGGAGTGGCATCGGGTGCAGCGACCAGGAAGGCAGCACCGACCTCACCGAGGCGTTCGTCAGGTATGCCGACAACAGCAACCTGAGCGATGGCCGGATGGGTGAGCATCAGTTGCTCCACTTCGGCGGGGTATACGTTAAAACCGCCGTTGATGAACATATCTTTCAAACGGTCCGTGATATCGAGGTAGCCATTGGCATCCATTACGCCGATATCACCGGTATGGAGCCAGCCGTCGGCGTCAATCGCTTCAGCGGTTTGCTCTGGGGCGTCGAGGTATCCGACCATCACGTTGTAGCCCCTTACGGTGACCTCACCGGGTGTTCCGGGAGGACATTCGGCACCGTCGACGGCGACCACCCGAACCTCGACGTCGTCTATCGCTCGACCGGAGGTGTTGGCGATGATTTGTGGATCATCGTCATGGCGACACATGGTGGCGATGCCTGATGCCTCGGTAAGGCCGTAGCCAGTGACAACCTTTTCAAAGCCCAGATGGTTGTGCATGTCGTGGATCATCTGGACAGGGATCGCCGCAGCGCCGGTTACAGCCAAGCGCAGTGATGAGAGGTCTATGGATTGAGCGTCTGGGTGGCTCAGAATTGTTTGGTAAATAGTTGGCGGGCCGGGGAGCATGGTGATGCGTTCTTCAGCAATCCTGTGCATGACTGATGGAACATCAAATACCAGATGAGGGACGAGGGTTACGCCTTTCATCAAGCAGGCCAGAATCCCTGAGTTGAGGCCGAAAGCATGGAAGAACGGGTTGACAACCAGATAGCGGTCACCTTCCTCTAGACCGATTACGTCGCTCCATGACAGAAATGCCCGACAAATCGCTTCGTGTTGGAGCATCGCGCCCTTGGGTGCACCGGTGGTTCCCGAAGTGAACATGATGTGGCACAAGTCGGTGCCGGAGATTGCGGCTGATCGCGCAGCGCGGACAGAGTCTTCGACGGTGTCACCGGCAGCTATGAAGTCTTCCCATGGGGTGCTTCCGTCGGGCACCGTTCCCTTAATGACGACCACCTCATCAAGGTTTGGAAGTAATTGGGTTTGCTGCTTGGACCCGCCGGCGGCTTGGTTGAGGAGAGCTACATAGTCGGTGTCGAGAAAGTCGGTGACTGTAAACAAGATCCGAGCGGATGATCTCGCTAACAAGTCAATTGCTTCTCTTCCCTTGAACCGGGTGTTGATAGGCACGAGGACAGCACCGACGCAGTGGGCACCGAGAGCCGCCACCGCCCAACTTGCCAAGTTTGGCGCCCAGACTGCTATTCGGTCTCCAGGGACGATGTCGCGAGCAATGAAGGCTCGGGCTGCTGCGTGAATCCGGTCGCGATACTCGACGTAAGTCCATCTCTGGCTATCTTCGACGAAGGCCTCCCGGTCACCGAAGCGGATAGCGGCGTCATCAATTAGTTCAGGAATAGTGGACCAGGGGGTTCTCACTGTTCCGACCTCATGGTCCGCTTCCAGACCAGAGGGCAACCGGGATGATCAATTACAGGGTCACCGGACCGGATTCCGTCGTGGTCTGAGTGGTGGTGTGCTTTGGTGGGCGTGCCCGGCCGGATCAGGTGTCGAACTCCATCTCCGCAGTATCGGACTGAAACCGCTCGTCGTCGGCTCGTCGTTGACTTATTTGGTCCTGCGCCATGGAGTGTGGCGGCGTGGTGGACAACGACGTCGCCTGGTTCCATGGCGAATCGGACTAATTGCGGGTCATTGTCGGCTACGTGGGGAATTGGTGTACCAGTGGTTCCGGGGAGAGGGTCGTCGACCACGAACCAGTTGGGCTGGTGAACTAGGCCTGACTTATGGGAACCTCGGAGGTAGGCCACGGCTCCAGTTTCATTAGTCACTGGATCTAGCGGCACCCAAACTGTGCATATCCGTTCACCTTCGAGGTGGAAGTAACTGAGGTCCTGGTGAAAAGCGGTGACTTCAATTGTTTCAGGTTCCTTGACCAGTACCGAGTCTTCGTAGAGATGTATACGTTCGGCATTCATCAGAGTGGCAGCAATCACCGGGAGCGGTGAGGTGGCGGCGAATGCCCTAAACGCTGGCTCGTGCAGCCAGTGATCGACTCCCGATAGGAAGCGGCCTTTACTAACTTGTGCAGGCTCTTGTGCCGTCACAATTCTGTGTAAATCTGTCATGTCGGTAGTAGCAGCCGGGTTAGCAATTGTGGTGTCTACTGGCTCAACGAGGCTCTCTATCCAGGTAGTCGGAATGATTGCCGTTAGGTGGACAACGCCATCACGCCAGAAAGCGGCAACCTCCTCTTCAGTAACCGCTCGGAGTGGCTCAGCCGTGAGGCCTGACATAAGGCTGGCTGCTACTCCTCTTTTTCAGGAGTAGCACTCGACTCTTCGTCTGGTTCGGGGGTTGTTTCTTCGTCTGGTTCGGGGGTTGTTTCTTCGTCTGGTTCGGGGGTTGTTTCTTGATCTGGTTCGGGGGTTGTTTCTTGATCTGGTTCGGGGGTTGTTTCTTCGTCTGGTTCGGGGGTTGTTTCTTGATCTGGTTCGGGGGTTGTTTCTTCGAAAATCTCCTCACCATCGCGCAGACGCTGCCAAAGGTCGACTGCTGAGCGCCAGTTTGAATCGGCCTCTTTAACTGCTTCGCTATCTCCGCGTTTTTGGACACGTTTGAGCTCGTCGGCAGCTTCGTCTTTAGCCTTAGTGGCCTTGGCTAGTCGTCGCGTTGCAGCCTTATCTGCCTCGGCAGCTTCAGTGCGCCGGTTGAATAAAAGCAGCGCTTTCTGGGTGTCCTCGTCAACTTTCATTTTGCCTCCAGCATCTGGGACCCCATGATCGCCGATTAGTGGGCCAGTCCCACCCTCGGAGGGATTCTTGGTTCGACCTCTTCTGCGGGTTTTTTATAGCAATGGCCGGACATCCTCACCAAAGGCGGCCAACTGGTCGAGGTACTCCTCGATGGTGCGTCCTCGGAACTTGAGGTGAAACACGTTCGCGCCAGTCTCCCGGTCGGCTCGAAGCTCAGCGGCGATGTGATCTGGGCTACCGGTCAACCAAGCGGGAGGCAAGTGCTCAGGGGGATCACCGATATACGTCCATCCCGGCATGATTCCGACATCGAAACGGTCGTTTGGGCGGTGGGCCTCGTCCGCCGAACGTCGGATGGTGTCGATGATTTGTGGGTATAGGTCGCGTGATGCGCCCATGGGGATGTAACCGTCGCCGCGTCGACCCGTCCGCTTCCAGGCGGCTACTCCTGAGCCGCCAATCCAGATAGGTAGGTGGCCACTTGCTGGTCCAGGGGAGATCCCTACATCTTGGTAGGAGTAATTAATGCCTTCGTGGCTGACGTAGGTGTCGACGAATGCCCCGCGAACGGCGTCGATGCACTCGTCAAGGATCTTGCCGCGTCGGCTGTAGTCAACGTCAAGGGCAGTGAACTCGCCCTTCACATGGCCGGCACCTACTCCAAGAATTACTCGGTCGCCGGTGAGGTGGGCGAGTGTGCCAAACGATTTTGCAGTTAGCAGAGGGTGGCGATAGGCGGCGACAAGTACCACTGAGAGAAGTCGGATAGACGTAGTCCGGGCACCCAGCCAAGCCAGGGTAGCTACTGGGTCGTACCAGGTTGTCCGCATGCCCTTCGCGTATTCGTCGTCCGGGATCGCAACGTGATCACACACCCCGATGAAGTCGAGGCCAGCCGCCTCGGCGGCTTGGGCGACACGCAGCAGGTCTCCCGGAGTGGCGTCGTCTTCCCACGGATCGGCCAATGTTTTCGTGAGAGTCTGAATTGGGAGTTGGATGCCGTATAGGGCCCCTCCTTCAGGTGTGATGCTCGCCATGGATTTGTGGTCTCCTGCGTCAATTAGTTTTGACTACTGGTTTAGTCCGCTAAAGCCTCGTCTAGTAGGGCCTGAGCCCGACGGGCCACAGGTTCGTCAACCATCTCGCCGTTCACGGCAATAGACGCGTTGCCCCGGGCCAGCGCATCGGCATAACTGGTGACTACTTCGGTGGCCCATGCCAGCTCGGCACTCGTAGGGCGGAACGCCTCATTGGCTATTGGGACCTGGGCGGGGTGTATGCAGAGCTTCCCTGAGAAACCGAGAGAGCGGGCTTCGGTCGCTTCCCTTGTGAACCGGCTGTTGTCGCCAAAGTCGGTTACCACCATGTCTATGGCTCGAACTCCACCAAGTCGAGCCGCTTGGGCGACCATTGTCCGGGCTATCGCTACCTCGTAGTTGCTCGATGTCCTTACACCACCCAAGTCGGCCACATAGTCCTCGGCTCCGAAGTAGCACCATCGGACTCGTGGGTGTGCAGTGACTGCTCGGGCATCGACGACGCCGGCCACAGTTTCAAGGCCGGCGATGATCTGGAGGGTGGTATGACCGTTTTCATCCAAGGCGGCTACAACAATGTCAACATCAGCGGCTGAGGCCAACTTCGGAACAACCACGCCGGAGAGACCTGAAGGTAGTCCATCTTGAATATCCCCACGGAAGTGGACTGTTCTAGGAGCGTTTGTCCGAACAAACACTGGAACTATTCCGACAAGATTGGCTATTGCGGCTGAGGCGATTTGACGGGCAGCGACCTTGTGGTCAGTTGGTACGGCGTCTTCGAGGTCGATCACCACTGCACTTGGGCCAGATCGCGGCATCTTGGCTATAACTTCTGCGTGGTTGCCGGGGGCGAACAGCAGGCTACGGATTATTAGGGCGTCGGTGGACGTCATGGCTGTGACGCTACCGGGCCTTGGTCGCCGGCTTCCGACTGGCCGGTTTCGGGCCGATTGGTTAGCGGCCAGTGATTTCGTGAGCCACTAAGGCCACCTCAGCCATGGCTGCCGCAAGGTCCTCTATCTCGAGCTCTACGGCGCCTTCTTCGGCGAGAAAGCAGAAGACGACCTGATGAACTGGAAGGCCGGTGCATGTTTGTGCGGCGAGCGCGTAGGTCGCCCCCTGAAGGCGGTAGCGCTCGACTTTTGAAAGGCGGTCTGTTGTGTCGATAACAGCATCAGTTTTGTAGTCAACGATGACAAGGCCGGGTTCTGGTGATCGCTCGTCAAGGAAGGCGAGGTCGATAAAGCCCTCAACTACCGGAGCAGCGGGGTCGTCAAAGAGTGGGGCGGCCACGTATAGCTCTCGCCAGTGACGTGAGTTTGCTGCTCTCTGGACGACGTCAGATTTCAGAGCAGAACGGATCAGCGATGCGATGAGCGGGGCAGTATCAGCCACTCCCTCATTGACAGCATGTTCCTTTGCCAAAAAATCGATGTCGTCAGTGTCGAAAGATGCATGTTCGAGCGCTCCATGGACTGCCCGACCGACTGCGGTGCCGTGTCGCCCGGCTTCGCCAGGGCGTGCGCGGTCGACTGGTAATTCTGGTGCAACGTGTGCGGCAATCATCGTGGCCGCCAAGGTCTCGCGCCCTGAAGCGGCAGTGATGGTGGCCCGACGGTTGGACTTCCACTCGTTTCTCTCAGGCCGAACCGGTGGATCTAGGACGACTGGCGCAGGGAGGGGTTTAGAGGTGGCGGTGAGGTGATTGTTGGCGGGTGCGTTGGTGCCAAGAGCGGCAATCGCAGCGGCAATCTGTCGGGCTGGAGTGGCACCATCTGCTGGCTTCCCATGCTCATCGTCCGAGCGGTAGAGGGAGACGATGAGGTGGTCGCGGGCCCGGGTGGTGGCAACGTAGAGCAGGCGGAGACGTTCCGCTAGATCGAAGGCACGGCCGGCTTTCTCAGCGGCGGCGTAGCCGTGTGTCGCTTGTGTCTTTCGGATCTTTGCCTCAGGGTTGCCCTCTGGTCCAAATAGGAGATCGACGTCGGTGCTGGCCGACTTCCCGGCACCTGAGAGTCCGGAGACGACCGTGATCGGAAATTCAAGCCCCTTTGCACCGTGGATGGTGAGAATACGGACAGCGTCGTCATCTAATTCTGGGAGCACTGTCTCGGTGACTTGACTGCCATCTTGGGCCTGTTGGAGAGACCAGTCGACGAAAGCCCGGATTGAGCCTCCACTGGCCTCAGCGAATGCCCGAGCCTGATCGGTGAGGAGTCGGACCCGCCGCCAGACCTCTCGTGGGCGCGTGGTGGCAGTCGCCAACTCCAGGACTCGTCGTTCTGTTATCAGGCGTTCCAGGATTGCGCTGGGACCTTGGTGATGACGAGTTCGGTGGAGTTCACCGAGCCACGCAAGGCCGGTGGCCACTGGGTTGTCGCTTGGGATGTTTGAGAGTGGCGGATCCTGATGGTTCCAGGAACCACCAAACTTAAGACGCCAGCGGGCGAGATCGTCGTCGCCGCAGCCGAGGTATGGGGTCCGAAGGGCATGCACGATTGCTAGATCATCGAGAGGGTCATCGATGGCACGCAGGATCAACAGGAGATCACGGATCTCGGGAGTGCCAAACAACAGAGAGCTGGATTCGGCCCGGTAGGGGATACCGACCTCATCGAGAGCGTTTTCAAGATCGAGGAGTGAGGTACGCGAGGGAATGAGGACCGCAATGTCAGCGAAGGTACAGGCCCGCTCACCGCCGTCACTGGCCTCAACTGTCCAACCTTCGGCTACGGCTGTTTTGATAGCAGTGGCGACGTCAGTGGCTTCAAGGGCGCGTAGATCGGCCGCTTTGAGGTCATTGTGAGCAGATGCTCCGAGCAGGGTCACGGGTGATCCGATGGAAGGAGTAGACCGTCGGCCGACCAGTGGGACATATTCTGGTTGGCCGTCGTTGGCTTCAATGAGGGTGCTGAAAACGGCGTTGATCCAGTTGATTACCTCGGTGGTGGTCCGGAAGTTCTCGGTGAGGGCGACTGCTGTGGTGGGTAGTGAGCGTCGTGCCTTGAGGTACAGGGCAATGTCGGCTCGGCGGAATCGGTAGATCGACTGCTTTGGATCACCGACCATGAATACGGAACCACCTGCAGGTGATACCTCGTCGAGTGGCGCAGCAGGCCGTGAGACGGGATCGGCGATCATTAGAGCAAGTTCGAGTTGGACCGGATCGGTGTCCTGGAACTCATCAAGCAGGATGGCCTGATACCGCTCGTTCAGTGAAGCCCGGACCTCTGGCCCTGCGTCTGGATCAGCGAGGAGATCCCGTGCGTCAACGAGGAGGTCGTGGAAGGTTAGAACTCCGGCGTGTCTGCGTTCTTCCGCAGCAGTTCGCGTTCCTACGATCAGTTCGTGGAGCAGGCGCTGGAGGACCTGATCCGAGACGTCGATGAGGGTGGTGTCCCAGGTCTCGATGGCCACTTTCTTAGCGGCAATGATCTCATCTTTTGTTTCGCCCCAAACGGCGACGGCACCCGGATTACCGAACGTCAGCGTTGAGCGGCCCCGTTTACTCTGTAGTAGCGCCAACATGGCGAAGTCGTCTGTTATCGAAGTCAACTCAGCCTGGAGTGCTTCCACGGCATCCAGACGAATTTGGAGTTTGTCGTCGGCGGGAAGGTCACCTCGTTGGAAGATGGTGATGGCGGCAAGGGCTTCAAGGAGTGAGCCAATTTTGACGGCAGGTTCTGGAGGTGGGTGCTTTGCCACTGAGAGTAAGTCCCAGTTCTCGTCAAGTTTTTTGGCAAGGTCGCGGAGGTGGTCAAGGGTGATATCAAGATCGGCAGCGAGCAGCAGGGTGTGTGATAGTGCCGGGTCGTCGAGGAGGCGGTGTTCAAGGTTGTTCCAGCGGTCGTCAAAGGTGAGACGACTGGTGACCTCATCGAGGAGTTCGAAGGTTGGCGGCAGGCCGGCTTCGAGTGGGTGCTCGGCAAGAATGCGACGGGCGAAGCCGTGGAGAGTGGAGATCGCGGCAAGATCGACATCAGCGAGCGCTTGTTCGGCAAGGAGTCGGTTATTCCCATCAGTCTCGGAGCGAGCGACAGCCTCGAGGGACAGTCTGAATCGGTCGCGGAGTTCCGTTGCTGCACGTTCGGTGAAGGTGATTGCAACGATGGCCTCAACGGGCATCTCGCGATCCAGCACAAGCGCGACCATTCGTCCGACGAGGGCAGTGGTCTTGCCTGTCCCGGCTCCGGCCTCGACGAAGAGGTTCTCGGTGAGGTCCGTTGCAATCTGCTCGCGGGCGGGTTGATCAGCGGGGCGTCCGGTCCGGGTCATGGGGACTCTTCCGACTCGTCGGAGGTATGTGCGGCAAGGTGCTGCAGATGGAGCGCTACCGCTGGATCAGACGCTTTCCGTACGCATGCGGCATGCAGTCGTCTGGTATCGAGTCCGTCAGGCGAACAGTGCGGACAGGTAAACCCACCGACTCGGGTAGGAGTCGGTGGGTGGTTTGGGAACGCCCCTGCATCGATGCCTGCAACTATGCGCTCGAGCACGGTGGCGAATTCGTTGAGCACCTCAGGCGTGAGGTGGTAGCCGATTCGATGGTCCGCGCTACGTTCTGTGCCGATGAAGGCGAAGGCTGCTTCACCGGTTGGTCCGTGACCCAGGTTTGCCGCTGCTAGGCCGTAGATCGGCAACTGCAATCTGGTGCCGGCGGGAAACGGCGAGTCGTCACGGATGGCGCGGTAATGGTCTGGCTTGCCACTCTTCACGTCGATCACGTTTACCTGACCGTTATCGACCCGGTCGACCCGGTCGATAGCTCCTCGAAACCGAAGAACTCTTCCATCTGCAAGGACAACTGGAAGAGCAGTCGAGCCACCGAATTGATACTCGGCTGCTACCGGTGTGGAGTTCTGGCTTGCCCGGATCACAGAGTCCGTTACGAGGAAGGTCTGCAGGTCGGCATCCAAACGGGAGCGGATCACAGGCCAGTACAGGGGGTGGGCGGCCTCACCTCGTGCCTCAGCACGAGCACATTCTTGAAGGAGAAGTTCTGACAGGTGACGGTGATCGTCTGCAGACCAGGGTTCGCCTGGCTTGGGCAGCGTGCCCTGCTCAAGGCCCTCAACGACTAGGCGCTCCAGGCACCGATGAATGATCGAACCTCGAACGAGCGCTGACAGGTGGAGGTCGGCGACTGGTTCCTCTTTGCCCTGGATCCCAAGGACGTACTCGGAGAAGTAGGCAAATGGGCACTCCACCCAGCGCTCCAAGCGGGTGGCAGAGATCTCGTCAGCATCCAGTTTGGGAATTGTGACGCCAACAAGGTTGCCGTCGAATCTGGTCAGATTTGTACTGAGGCGGGCTTGTATGCACTCGATTCCTCGACGGAAGGCGGGATCAGTTTGGCTCAGGGTTGCCTCTGTGACTCGTCCGTCAAGCAGGAGGCCGAGTTCGTACTCTTGATCAGTGGCGGGTTCGTCGACCGTCAGGGCGTGTGCGAACGATGCTACGTGCTGGTACCACGGAGCAGTGGTCTGCGCTAGTTGACCGGGGTTGGGCCGCCAACCGGTGAACGCTTCGATCTCGGCTAGGAGCCACCTCGATGGTGGACGTGTGCCGGAGCGTCGAAGATCACCCCGGGGCTGGACCAGAACGACCTGTTGTGAGGCGGCACTGATTGCCGCGATGAAGCTCCGGTGCTGCCGAGTGGTGTGGTCACGGCGAACCGGTAGGCCAGTTTGAGCAGTAAGTCGAGTGATATCCGGCAGGAGGGCGTTATGGGCAGGTCGGGTGGGCATTACACCCTCGGAGAGGCCGAGCAGGATGACTACTTCCACGTCTAGGCCGGGTGACTGGTCGATGCCGACGACCTGCACCCCCTGGCCCGTCCGACCTTCACGGCCGAGAGGTCGCTGACATTCAGCGACAACGGCCCGACAGAACCCAGAGAAGGTGGCGGCGGGTTCCACTTCGTCGAGCAAAGCGAGCCGGTCCAGCAGCGATCGGGCTGCCTCTACGGCTAGCAACTCGTCAACGGGCCAGTCCTCTCGGACAGAGTCGCTTCCGAGATATCGGCCGAGGAGTCGCGCTGTATACCCACAGCGTGCAGCCCAAGATCGTGCGTCGGAGATACGCCGGAGGTCTTGATCAATGCAGGAGACGAAAGTCAGTAGCTGGCGACATAGGTCGGCATCTCGAACCAGACGGTCCATAAGCCACGTTCGTGCGTCTGCAGATTCTTCCTCAGTTCGTTGGGTTGAAAATTCGGTCGCCAGTCGCTTGAGTCGCATTGTCCAGTCATCGAGACCACCGACTACCCCAGAGCGTCTGGCTAGGCGCGTCCAAGCGCTCTCAGGGACCCGGTGATTATTGGGGTCCCAAAGCGGCGCAGTCGCAAAAAGTGCTTCGAGATCGATCCTTCGCAGTTCGTTGGAAGATAGGGCCAAGGCGCCGATTAGGAACCGACCGACTGTGGTCTCGTCGAGGCGCCGAACCGAGGAGCCGTTGAACTCGATTCCCGAGGCGCGAAGTCGCTCGTGGAGTAAACGTACGTAGTCGCTACTGGGTGGGTGGACTACGGCAATCTGGGCGAGTGGAGTACCGGTTCGTGCAGCTGCGAGGATCTGTCGTACCGCTACTCGAGCCTCTTCTTCCTGATCCGGTACCGAGATGACCAATTTGTCGACCGGTGGCAGAGTGGCTGGTGATTCAGGGACGCTTAGCCCGAGCATGGCTGCTAGTTTTTCGGCCTCAGGGTCAGGGTGGCCGGTGACGTGGCCGCTGATGATGGTCGTGGGACCGGCTTCACCGATAGCCGTAAGGAGGCGAGACTCTGATGCTGTGAGGCCACCGGGAAGGTGAACCACGAGTGGGGGGAGAGAGACTGAGCCCGCATGAATCCGTTGGGTGGCGAGGTCTGAGCGCTCGCGTTCGTCGTGGAAGTCTGGGGCTAACTGGTTGACGAGAGTTTGGTGGACGAGTGCAAGTCCGGCGGAGAGGCCACCGAGGCGGGTAAGACGGTCGACACCTTCGGCGTTGACCTCGCGCAACTCCCGATGTGCGGCGACCAGTGCACGCTCAAGAGATGGGTGGTCGGAGACGGGGCCGAAGACTCCTGGATCGCCTGCAAGGATGCGTCTGACGGAAGCGAGAACTACGGCATCGGTCACCGGCCGGCGGCCCTCAAGTTCGACGGTACCGGTGGTGAGGTCGCGGGAGAGGTCCAAGAGTGTTCCCACCTTGATCGCAGTTATGCCGGCGAGAGTTGATTCGATGATTGACTGTCTGGCCAATAGCCGTCTGAGGCGAATTCCCTGAGCGTGGTCGGTCACGACGATCGTGACAGGTGCTAACGGGTCACCGTCTTTGAATGTGGCGACTGCCTCCGCGAGCGCGACTGTCGCTGCCCTTCCGTAATTGGTCCGGATAATCTTAGCGTTGGTCATCTGGACTGAAAGTTAGGCGGAGTCGGTGACAGTGCGCTGAAATTAGGTGTTAAGTCCGATAGTGAGCGTCCGCCCGCTTTCGGTGTAACCGAGTTGGGCCAGTAGGTTCTGCCGTCATGGCTGACGAGACCGCCCTGCAGTACCCGGGCCGTTGGGCGGCCGAGGCTGCCGATCGCGCAGCCATAATTATGGCCGAATCCGGCAAGTCCATGACGTTTGCCGAACTGGATGCTGAAGCCAACCGCATTTCCCGGGTCTTTCACGGTCTTGGTATTGGGTCAGGGGACCACGTGGCTTTCTGCCTTGAGAACCGCATTGAGTTCTTGGCTCTGGCTTGGGGTGCCCTCTACGCCGGCTGCTACTACACGGCTATTTCGTCTCGACTAACCGCTGACGAGATTGCCTACATCGTCGACGATTGCGGCGCCCGGGCGTTCGTAATGTCGCCGCACAAGGCCGAAGATGCCGCCAAGATTGTTGCGGCTACGCCAAAGGTCGAGGCCCGCTTCTCTCTCGATACTGCAATAAAGGACCACACTTCCTTCGAGGATGCCGTGGCCGCCCAGCCGGCTGAGCCGTTGCTCGACCGGACCGAGGGTCAAGACATGCTCTACTCATCGGGTACAACCGGCCGACCCAAGGGTGTCAAGTCGCCACTTAGTCAAGCACCGCTTGGCCGGGCCAACTCAATCTCGATGATGGCTGAGGCTCTGTTTGGTGCGACGCCGGGGTCGGTGTACCTCTCGCCAGCACCGCTGTATCACGCCGCCCCCTTGCGCTTCTGCCTTGGTGCCCATCGATTGGGTTGCACGGTCGTGATTATGGAGCGGTTTGACGCAGAGGGTGCACTGGCCGCTATCTCTAAGCACGGTGTCACTTGGAGCCAGTGGGTGCCAACCATGTTTGTCCGCATGCTCAAGTTGCCTAGAGAAATTCGGACTTCATATGACGTGTCGACGCTGGTTTCTGCAATTCATGCTGCAGCACCATGTCCGGTGGACGTCAAACACCGGATGATTGAGTGGTGGGGACCTGTGCTGCATGAGTACTACGCCGGTACTGAGGGCAACGGCCTTACCTACACGGACTCGTTGGATTGGTTGGCTCACCCCGGCACAGTTGGAAAAGCATTGCTAGGGGAGGTCCTGATTCTGGACGACAATGGCAATGAGGTGGCGGTGGGTGTAGAGGGTGGTGTCTACTTTCGCGGCAACTCCGACTTCGAGTACCACAACGACCCGGAAAAGACGGCTGACGCAAAAGTCCGGCCGGATACCAGCACGCTTGGGGATGTGGGCCGAATCGACGAGGACGGCTTCCTTTACCTGACTGACCGCAAGGCGTACATGATTATCTCGGGTGGGGTGAATGTTTATCCGCAGGAGGCTGAGAACGTCCTGACCATGCATCCGGCGGTGTTCGACGTAGCTGTCATTGGGGTACCCAACGACGACTTCGGTGAAGAGGTTAAGGCGATAGTCCAGCCGGTTGATCCGTCGGCCGCAGGCCCAGAACTTGCGGCTGAATTAGTGGCATTTTGCCGCTCACAACTAGCCGACGTGAAGTGTCCACGTAGTGTCGACTTCCGTGATGACTTACCTCGCCACCCCACAGGAAAGTTGTATAAGCGTCTTCTCAAGGATGAGTACTGGAAAGGTCGTCAGGCTCGCATTTAGAGCCAGACGACAGTGGGCAGACTAGGTGGCCACTGACTACCAGGTCCAGAGATTCGCTGGGGACGGAGGCTGGCCTTGCTAAGGGAGGTCTGTTCAGTGGCAGCCGTTACTCGTAGTTGTGGTGTCGGGATCTATCCAGCTTCTGAGTGGGTGACAGGTTCTTCGCCCATCCATTCTCGAAGGGTGTTTTTCAACTTGGTTTGCTGGATAAATAGGTCGTGTTCGGGACCAGCCTCGGTGGCGGCCTGCGGGGCTTTCAGGTAGAAGGACAGCCACTCTTGGACGCCTGATTGCCCGGCACGATGGGCGAGATCCAAGAAGAGTGCCAGATCCAGCACGATAGGTGCGGCCAGGATCGAATCGCGACAGAGAAAGTCAACTTTGATTTGCATTGGATAGCCAAGCCACCCAAAAATGTCAATGGCGTCCCAACCCTCTTTGTTGTCCCCCCGTGGTGGGTAGTAGTTAATGCGCACAACATGGTCGATGTTGCCGTACAAATCGGGGTATGACTCGGGTTGCAAGATGGTGTCGAGTACTCCAAGTTTCGAGACTTCTTTGGTCTTGAAGTTTTCCGGATCATCGAGGACCTCGCCGTCTCGGTTGCCCAGAATGTTCGTCGAGTACCAGCCGCGCAGGCCAAGCATTCGGGCCTTAAGGCCCGGGGCCAAAAGTGTCTTCATTAGAGTCTGGCCAGTTTTGAAGTCCTTGCCAGCGATTGGCACTCCACGACGGGAAGCCAATTCGATCATGCAGGGCAGGTCGACGCTCAAGTTGGGCGCCCCGTTGGCAAATGGCACATCGCTCATCAGTGCTGCATACACGTAGATCTGGCTTGGAGAAATATTCTCGTCGTTGGCACGGAGGCCAGCTTCGAAAGCCTCTACGGTGTCATGAACGTCACTGGGTTCTTGGTAGGCCTCTGTTGAACCACACCAGACCATGACAAGTCGGTCGCACTCGTTCTCAATTCGGAATCGCTCGATGTCATCGATGAGAGCTTGGGCTTGGTCCGTTTTCGAGGTCATGGGCTTGACTCGGGCGCCGTCGAGCTTCTTCACCCAGCGCTGGTCGAAGACGGCGTCCATGGCCGCGATGCCCTCTAGTTCGGCAGACATGGGGGCTAGATCTTTATCCTCAAGAACACCACAAGTACGAGCAGCCTCAAGGACATTGGACGAAATGGGATCCCAGCCACCGAAGACCAGATCGTTGAGCTCTGCTAGAGGAACGAACTCGCGGATAAGGGGATTGCGTTCTGCAGAGCGGCTACCTAGCCGGATGTGAGCCATCTGGCTGACTGAACCAATGGGGGCGGCCAGACCCTTGCGGGCGGCAATTACGCCAGCGATAAAGGTGGAGGCCACGGCCCCCATTCCGGGAGTCAATACCCCGAGGCGGCCGGTAGCAGGGGCAATTTCAAGAGGTTTACTCATACAGATAAGCATAAGAACCTATATATTAATATCCACTATACTTAAGATTAACTAAAGTATTAGATAGGAAGTCCAACCCAAATGGCCCAACCAAATCTGCCAAATCTGACTGTGCAACAATTGGAGTACTTGGTGGCGGCTGCCGAGGGCCCCACTCGTGCTGTGGCTGCTGCCTCGCTCGGCGTTACAGCTTCGGCGCTGAGTCAGGGTTTAGCCGAACTGGAGCGTCGCGTCGGCGTCCGCATTTTTGAGCGCCAGGGTCGCCAAACCCGGCTACGGCCCCAAGCCAACGAAGTCCTGACCCATGCTCGTCGCGTGGTAGCCGAGACTCGTGATTTGGCAAGATGGGCTGGGATGCAGCGCACCGGTCAGGCTGGCATGGTCCGCTTGGGGACCATCGACGCTGTGGCCGTTAATCACCGGGCGGAGGCCATTCGCCGACACCGGCGAGCCACTCCGGGCCTAGATCTGCGGCTTACTGTGGCCCCTTCGGGGGCGTTGCTGGACTCCTTGTTGGTTGGCGACTTGGACCTTGTGGTGTGCGTTGAACCGACTGGGCTAGTTGACGGTTTGGTGATCTCGCCCTGCTTGGAGGAGTTGCTGTACGCCTATGCCCCCAGCGATGTGCACGTTGGGGCCCCTACGGAGTGGGGTCCGTGGGTCACCTACCCAGAGGGGTCCCACACCAGAAAGGTGATCGCTGCAGGTCTTTCGGTTCTTGGGGCGCCGTTTGCGGTGATAGCGGAATCCAATCAGCCAGAGGTTCTGCGGGAGATGGTTCGGCTTGGTATGGGCTGGGCAGTGCTTCCTGCTGCAGGTGCTGAGGCAGGGGCTGAACCGCTGACCCGGGCGCGCAGCCGACCGGTCGGTGTCCGCCGTCTGGTGGTGGCTCGCAGGGCTGATGTGGTCACCGATGTGGCAGTGGACAATCTGGCTTCGGTGCTCCTGAGGGGGTGAGACGATTGTCTGGAACAAATGGGCAGATCGCTATCGCAACCGACTACCCTTCGCCGCCACCGGACCCATGGCGGTAGGGGTTGTGGCTGACCGGTGTTGATAACACGTATATTCGCGAGAGGGTTTCTCCCTTCGATCCACAGGTGGTGTCTATGCCTTGGCCAATGTCCCGTGACAACGAACTCTTCGGCTATATCGATCAAGAGGTGGAGCGGCAAAACACCACATTGCAACTGATCGCCTCTGAGAACTTCGCTTCCCCAGCCGTACTGGAGGCCAGTGGTTCGGTCCTTACCAATAAGTATTCTGAGGGCTATCCAGGTAAGCGGTACTACGGTGGAAACGTCTACGTAGACGAGGTTGAGGAACTTGCGCGCGAGCGGGTCAAGGCTCTTTTCGGTGCTGATCACGCGAATGTCCAGCCACACTCGGGCGCTAATGCCAACATGTCGGTCTATCAGGCCCTCCTCGAGCCTGGCGACACAGTCCTCGGCCTAAGCCTTGATCACGGAGGCCACCTCACTCATGGCTCTCCAGTCAACGCAAGTGGAAAACTTTACAATTTCTTGTCATATGGCTTGAGGGGCAGCGAAGAGCGCATCGATATGGAGCAACTCCGGGATCAAGCCCTTTCAGAGCGCCCCAAGTTGATTGTGGCTGGGGCGACTGCTTATCCACGGATTATTGAGCCAGCTCCCTTGCGTGAAATCGCTGATGAGGCGGGCGCGCTATTGATGTTTGATGCAGCTCACATCGCCGGGCTTATTGCCGGTGGCGTACATCCCAACCCGGTGCCCTACTGCGACATTGTCACTTTCACCACCCATAAGACCTTGCGTGGACCACGAGGTGGCTGCATTCTGACCAGTGCGGAGCATGCGGCGGCCATTGATAAATCAGTTTTTCCAGGTTCGCAGGGCGGCCCACTGGAGCACCACATCGCCGCTAAGGCGGTGGCATTCCGTGAGGCTGCTGAGCCGTCATTCGCCGACTACGCCCGTCAGATCGTGGCTAATGCTTCGGCTCTTGCTACCGCCCTCGTTGGTCATGGCTTCCGGCTGGTCACCGGCGGGACCGATAACCATCTAATGATCGTTGACCTACGCACATTCGATGCCGAGGTCACTGGTGCTGTGGCTCAGAACACCTTGGACCGGGCCGGCATCGTCCTGAATAAGAACACTGTGCCCGACGATCACCGGTCGCCATTTGTAACAAGTGGAGTACGTATTGGAACCCCGTCGACCACCACCCAGGGAATGGGTAAACAGGAGATGACTCAGATAGCGGCACTGATTGTGAGAGCTCTTCGAGGTCGAGACGATGACGAAGAACTCATCGCTGTGCGGGCTGAGGTCAATGCCCTGTGTGCCCGTTTCCCCGTTTATACCTGAGCCGGTCGGGACACCTACGGAGCCACTTGAGAACCACCGGACAGAGACTCTGAGTTCGTGCCGGGCATATTTCCTCACCTGATTGTCGGTGTTGTGGCTGCTTTAGCCACCGCGCTGATTACACCGATTGTCCGCCGGTTCGCCGTTGGATCCGGCTTGGTGGTGGCCCCTGATGAACGCAATGTTCACACGGCGCCTACCCCCTCGCTTGGAGGCACGGCCATGCTTGTGGGCCTTTTGGCTGGCGTTTCAGCGGCCTGGATGATTGGCGATTTCTCTGAGGTGTTCGCCGCCCCGACTGAAATACTCGGTGTGGTCTCAGCTGCGGTGGTCATCTGTGCAGTGGGTGTGATCGACGACATTCACCCCGTGTCGGCTCCAGCCAAGGTGGCGGGGATGGTGCTTGCCGGCAGCGTTCTTTCGCTGACCGGTGTGGCGCTGGTGGTTTTGCGTATCCCGTTCCTAGACATGGTCCTACTGTCGCCGGACCTGTCAGCCCTGTTGACCGTTGTGTGGGTGGTGCTGCTGGCAAACGCCCTGAACCTGATTGATGGGCTGGACGGGCTAGCAGCGGGCATAGTGGCCATCGCTGCTGCCACTTTCTTCTTGTACGCCCTTCGTCTCGGAGACGAAGGTCTGGTCTTTGAGGGAAACCCGGGTTCAGTGCTCGCCATCATCGTGGTGGGAATCTGTATTGGGTTTCTGCCCTACAACGTGTATCCAGCCCGCATATTTATGGGTGACGGTGGAGCTTTGCTCTTGGGTTTGCTAATGGCGGCGTCCACCGTGTCGGTGGGTGGACGAACTGAGGCAGCGTTCAGTGGCCAGTCTTTCTTTTTCTTTGCCCCGGTTTTGATCCCAGTAGTGATCCTCGGGGTTCCGCTGTTTGACCTTGTCTTTGCCGTAGTGCGTCGAGCCGCTACACCCGGACTCCGGGTCACGGCCGCCGACAAGGATCATTTGCACCACCGCCTACTCCGGCTCGGCCATGGGCACCGGCGGGCTGTGGTAATCCTCTGGGGGTGGAGTGCGCTGCTCTCGGGTTTCGTGCTGTGGCCAACCTATTCAGGAAACGGTGATGCGGTCGTTCCGATGGGGATTGGTGCCATTGGCCTGCTGCTTTTCACTGTTTTGCATCCCCGACTTCGTTCATCGGGAGACTCGTTTTCTGTTGATCTGACAACGGAACAGTCGATAGACCGCGAACAACAGGTGTGACGGATTCATCGTGCCCTTGTGGGTTGTCCGGAAGGAACTTGGTGATTAGATTCACAAGCGTGTCCGGTGACTGCGGTTTCCGGGCCAACTCGTACGACGACTTGTACCGGAATCGGTACGCCCGGGTGTCTTATGGGACCCACCAGTGAAGGATTCACCCAAATGGCCACTCCTAAAGCGCGCGAGATGCGGCAGGGTTTCGGTGACGCGTTTGCTGCGGCCTTCGAGTTGGTGGCTACACCGACCATATTCGGCCTCTTGGGCTGGCTTCTGGACAGCCGTGTCGGTACCGCTCCGGTCTTCACCATTGTCCTGACCTTGGTCACACTCACCTATGCCTCCTATCGGCTGGCTCATAACTATGGAGAGAGTCTCGATCAAGCCCGTGCTGAGCGCCGACGTGCTTGGCAGACGGAGGGACCTCTCCTATGAACGACGGTATGACCAGTGGTCTTACTACCGAGACCGCCATTGCCCGCGACTTAACCAAGCGGGCAGTTTGGGTTGCTCCTGCCTTTCTGCTTGTGGGGATAATCGGTTGGGGACTCGATGGCCTGCTTTCGGCGGCTTTGGCCTTAGTGCTGGTGGCCTTGAACTTCCGGCTGGGGGCAGCAATCATTACTCGGGCTGCGCAGATTTCTATTAATGCTCTTTACGGCGCTGTCCTCGGCGGCTATGTCGCCCGTCTCGCCTTGATGACGGTGGTTGTGCTAGGTGTCAAGGCCGTTGGTTTGCTGGCTACCGTGCCGTTTGCTATCACTTTGCTCGTTACCCACCTTGGCCTTCTGGCCTGGGAGTCCAAGCACGTCGCTATGACGCTCGCCGCTCCCGGCCTAAAGCCCACGAATAGATCTCTACAGGAGAAGCGCTCCACGTGAATGTGCTTGCACTTGAGTTCCCACCGGTAAGCCACCTCTTCTCGTGGCCTGATATTTTCTTTAGTGATACGGCTTACGCCATCAACAAGACATCTTTGATCTATCTGGCTGCCGTCGTGATCACCGCGACCATATTCCTACTCGCAGGCCGCAACACCGGCTCGTTGGTGCCGGCTGGCATCCAACACGTCGCTGAGTCCGGGGTGACTTTCATCGAAGAGTCAGTGGTTATGGAGACCATTGGCGAAGAGGGTAAGAAGTTTGTGCCCTTCTTGACGACGATGTTTTTCTTCATTCTCTTTTCGAATATTTTTGAAGTGATCCCGGGTATCCAGTTCCCGGCCAATAGCCGTATGGCCATCCCAATCACCCTGGCGTTGGTTGTCTGGGTGATCTACAACTTTGTAGGGGTCCGCTCCCAAGGCTTGGGTGGCTACCTGAAGAATTCGTTATTTCCTCCTGGTGTACCTGTGGCGCTTTACCTAATAGTGACCCCCATCGAACTTGTGTCAACCTTCGTGGTTCGGCCTTTCTCGCTGGCCATTCGTCTTTGGGCCAACATGGTTGCTGGCCACTTGCTGCTGGTCACCTTTGCCGTGCTGACCCAAACGCTTTGGTCAAACGGCTACGTGGGTGCTGTTGCGCCCTTCTCGATGCTCGTCATGATGACTGGCTTCGAAATCTTGGTCTCAGTTCTACAGGCTTTTATCTTTACGATTCTGACTGCTGTGTACATCGGCGGCTCACTTCACCCGGCCCATTAGGACCGGATAAACAAGATCGTTGTCCGTCATCTGGCGGGCTCGAAAACCCCTATTAACAACACAAGTCTCCGGACCGGAAAGACCGGCCGGGTGCATGAGAAAACAGGAGAATCCAAGTGCTGAACGTTCTGGCGCAGACGGCAGCTGGTGAGATGCTCGAGGGCCTTAAGGCCATCGGTGCAGGTCTCGGTTACGGCCTGGCGGCCATAGGGCCGGGTGTCGGTATCGGCACTGTGGTCGGTAACGCCATCTCAGCGATGGCCCGCCAGCCTGAGTCGGCCGGCATGGTCCGGACCACAATGTTTCTCGGCATCGCTTTTACTGAAGCGCTTGCCCTGATCGGTTTCGTCGTCTTCATCCTCCTGCTGCCCTGATCGGGATATTCCCCTATCACGCTTCAGAGAGACCCTTCGAGTAGAGAGACAGAACCCAATGCGTAATCGACGGACCCGTCTGCTGGCGGCCCCGCTGCTCACCATGCTGTGTGTATTGGCCTTCGCTGGCCCGGCACAAGCTTCCGGCGAGAGTGTGGGCGCTTGCATGGCCGAACATCTAGAAGAGTTAGTGGATCAGCACGATGGTGATCTTCATCACGTCCTGCATGATGAGCACGTGCAAGACGAGCTCGAGAAGTGCTTTGAGGCACCCAACCCAATATTGCCGGAGACAACTGAAATCATTTGGGGCGGTGCCGCCTTCCTAATTTTGTTCGTGGTGATGGTTAAAAAGGGTTTTCCAGCGGTGAAGGGTGCGATGGATGCTCGAGCTGAGAAGATTCGTAGTGACCTCGATGCGGCTGACCAAGCTAAAGCGGATGCCCTGGCGGTGCAGGCTGACTATGAGGCCCGTCTGGCCGATGCTAAGTCTGAAGCTTCGCGCCTTATTGATGAGGCCAGAGGTGCGGCTGATCAGGTAAAGGCAGATCTGATGATGCGCCACGAGGCGGAGATGGCGGATCAGCGTGAGCGAGCGGCCGTTGAGATTGAATCAGCAAGAGCCCAGGCCATTGCTGACCTGCGGGCCGAGGTGGCCGAGATAGCACTTGGAGCTGCTGAGCGGGTCGTCCAGTCCAGTCTTGACGCTGAGGTGCAGGGTCGTCTGATAGACGCTTACATCGACGAGGTGACCGGCAGTAATGGCTAATTCGACTGTGACCAGTTATGCCGAGGCGTTGTTCGCTATCGCTGCCGCAGAGGGTGACCTCAATGCAGTCGAAGAGGAGTTGTTCCAGTTTGCTCAGGCATTTCGGTCCAACAATGAACTGAGTTCGACCTTGGCGGATCAGACTGTGCCGGTTTCTGGACGCCAACAGGTTGTAGAAGACCTGCTGAACGGAAAGGCGTCGGCTACCACGACGGCACTTGTTTCGATGCTGGTAGGCGCTGGTCGGGCTGCCGAACTGCCCGCCATTGTCGAAGCGCTAGTTGAGCGCAGTGCCGCTTCGCGTAACAAAGATGTGGCAACAGTGCGTTCGGTGGTGGATTTGACTGCCGATCAAAAAGACCGTCTGGCAACTGCCATTAATATCCGCACTGGAAAGGCCGTCGAGATCAAGGTTGTGATTGACCCCACAGTGCTCGGTGGCGCAGTGACCCAAATTGGTGACGAGATCATCGACGGCAGCGTTCGGCGCCGTCTGAACCAGCTCCGCGAGAGCTTCCGCTAGGCCTCGGCCGGCCAGAGACGAGAGAGACCAATCATGTCCGAACTCACCATCAATACCGCAGATATCGCAGCAGCGATCCACAAGAATCTTGAGGGTTTCGCCCCTAGCCTGGAACAGAGTCAGGTCGGTCGGGTGCTTGAGGTTGGCGACGGCATTGCCCGCGTATCGGGACTGCCCGATGTGGCGGTGAACGAACTGCTTCAGTTCGAAGGTGGCACCTTCGGCCTCGCCCTAAACCTCGATGAGGAATCCATCGGTGCGGTGGTCCTTGGAGAGGTCGACAACATCGAGGAGGGCCAGACGGTTCGTGCCACCGGTGATCTTCTGTCATTGCCTGTTGGTGATGGCTTGCTAGGTCGTGTGGTCAATGCTCTCGGAGAGCCCATCGATGGGAAGGGTCCGCTGACTAACACCCAACCTCGCCGGATGGAGATTCAGGCGCCGGGAATCATGGGACGCAAACCGGTGCATGAGCCCATGCAGACTGGTATTAAGGCCATCGACTCGCTAATCCCGATTGGTCGCGGTCAGCGCGAACTCATCATTGGTGACCGTAAGACAGGCAAGACGACGATCGCTATGGACACGATTATCAACCAGGCCGGCCAGGGCATGAAGTGCGTCTACGTGGCTATAGGTCAAAAGGCGTCGACAGTGGCCCAAAATGTGGCTGTCCTCGAGTCGTACGGTGCCATGGACTACACCGTCGTAGTGGTGGCTCCGGCCTCTGATCCGGCACCGTTCAAATACCTTGCTCCTTACGCTGGATGCGCGATCGGACAGCACTGGATGGACAATGGACAGCACGCTTTGGCCGTCTATGACGACCTATCTAAGCAAGCCGAGGCATACCGCCAGATGTCACTGCTCCTGCGTCGCCCACCCGGGCGCGAGGCCTATCCGGGAGATGTCTTCTATCTGCACAGTCGCCTGCTGGAGCGTGCCGCCAAACTCAGCGATGATCTGGGTGCCGGTTCCATGACGGCTCTGCCGGTCATCGAAACCAAAGCAGGTGATGTGTCAGCGTTCATCCCGACCAACGTCATCTCGATCACCGATGGTCAGATCTTTCTCCAAGACGACCTGTTTAAGTCGGGCGTGCGACCAGCGGTGGATGTTGGAATCTCCGTGTCGCGCGTTGGTTCAGCCGCGCAGATCAAGGCTATGAAGACGGCCGTGGGCACACTCAAGTCTGACTTACAGCAGTTCCGTGAGTTGGAGTCGTTCGCAGCCTTCGGCTCAGATCTAGACGCTGTGTCTCAGGCGCAATTGGACCGGGGATACCGCCTGACCGAACTTCTCAAGCAGGGTCTCAACTCGCCACTGCTGGTCGAAGAACAAGTTGTATCTATCTGGGCCGGAACCCGTGGGCATCTCGACAGTGTGCACGTTTCTGACGTAAGTCGCTTTGAGTCTGAGCTCCTGGAGTGGTTTCGGACTCGTCATGCCGATGTGCTGGCTGATATTAGAGAATCAGGCAAGGTAGCCGACGAGAGCGCTTTTGAAGCCGCCATTGGAACGTTTGCTGAGCAGTTTGAAGGTTCGGTGGACGTAGGTTCAGCGCCCGATGCGGAATCAACCGGCACCGATTCGAATATCGTCGATGCAGGTACCACACTCCCTGAAGAGGACATCTCGGAGACCGAGTGAACGTTGTGACCTGCTTGTCGGACATCTGTTCTTCCCGCCGCGACTTGGGTGGTACGCGCCCCTTTAGGAAGGCAGTGTGCTGTGGCTGGTGGTAAGGAGCGGGTCCTGCGGCGCCGAATCGGCAGTGTCCAGAACACAAAAAAAATTACTCGAGCCATGGAACTCATTGCGGCGACGCGCGTGGTGAAAGCCCAGCAACGAGCGCGAGAGGCCAAACCTTATGCCGAGCAGATCACTGCGGTAATCGAGAATCTTGCTGCAGGTGGCGCCGAGATCGACCATCCACTACTCCGTCGAGCCGACAAGATTGAACGGGTAGGCGTCGTCGTGATTTCGTCAGACCGTGGCCTTGCCGGCCCATACAACACGTCAGTTATTCGCGCCGCTGAGCGCCAAGTGCAAAATGCTCGGGCTGAGGGAGCAGATTACTCCCTGATAGTGATCGGGAAGAAAGCCCGCGACTACTTCGCTTTCCGGAACTACACCATTGACTCTTACACCGATGGGATCAGCGACAATCCCACCTATGAAAACGCCCGCCAGGTAGCCGAGATCGTGGCATCGATGTTTATCGATGGTCGAGTTGATCGTGTAGAACTTGTTTATACCGAGTTCGTAAGTATCGGTAGCCAGAAGGTGGCTACCCGCCGGTTCTTGCCTCTGGAGAGTACCGAGACCATCGCTGCTGAGGGCGGTGGCGATGCTGCGGCTACGGGGTCATTTGAGTTTGAACCTTCTCCCGAATCCGTACTCTCTGCTCTTTTGCCCCGCTACGTCGAGGCCCGCCTGTTTGGTGCACTATTGGAATCTGCTGCTTCTGAGCACGCAAACCGCCAGCGGGCCATGAAGGCAGCTACGGACAACGCGGAGGAGTTGATTACTAAGCTCTCCCGCGAAATGAATCGGGCCCGGCAAGATTCAATCACTACTGAGATCATGGAGATCGTCAGTGGAGCCGAGGCCCTCGGATCTGATGATAAAACCAAAATTCAAGAGCCCGTCGCCGCCGGCGCCGAGGCCTGAACCCGTACACGATCGAAGGACAGCCAGGAGCAATTATGACCGACACCGCGCTCAAGGACGGCCGCATCGTTGGCATCGCTGGACCAGTGATCGACGCGGAGTTCCCTCAGGGTGAACTCCCGGAGATCAACACGGCCATCGAGTTCGACGTCGAGGTCGACGGCCAAACCATCACCATCGTTGCCGAAGTAGCCCAGCAGATTGGAGATGGCCGGGTGCGGGCCATTGCCATGAAGCCGACCGACGGACTGACGCGCGGAACTATCGTGCGCAACACCGGCGCCGGCATCAGCGTGCCGGTGGGAGATAGCACTCTCGGCCACGTTTTCAATGTGACCGGTCAGGGGCTCGACGACCCGGCTGCTGGTCAAGGTGCGGAGCGCTGGGAAATCCACCGATCTGCTCCGTCTTTCGATTCGCTGGAGCCCAAAGCCCAGATGTTCGAGACCGGTGTGAAGGTAATTGACCTTCTTACCCCATATATGCAGGGTGGCAAGATCGGTCTGTTCGGTGGTGCGGGTGTGGGTAAGACGGTGCTCATCACCGAGATGATCAACCGAGTGGCAACCAATCACGGCGGTGTTTCTGTATTTGCTGGGGTAGGTGAGCGAACCCGTGAGGGTACGGATCTCCTTCTAGAGATGGCGGAGTCAGGTGTGCTGGAAAAAGCCGCCCTTGTATTCGGCCAGATGGACGAGCCGCCAGGGGTCCGTCTGCGTGTCGCCCTGTCTGCACTGACCATGGCGGAGTACTTCCGTGACGAGCAGGGCCAGGATGTGCTGCTGTTTGTGGACAATATCTTTCGGTTCGTGCAGGCCGGGTCGGAAGTATCGACACTTTTAGGTCGAATGCCATCAGCCGTGGGCTACCAGCCCACGTTGGCTGACGAAATGGGCGACTTGCAGGAGCGGATTACGACGACACGTGGTCGGTCAATTACCTCAATGCAGGCCGTTTATGTGCCCGCAGACGACTACACGGATCCAGCACCGTTTACGTCGTTCACGCACTTTGACGGTACGACCGAGTTGAGCCGCGAGATTGCTGCTCTTGGTATCTACCCAGCTGTGGACCCACTGGCTTCGACGTCAACGATCCTCACTCCGGAAGTCGTCGGGCATAAGCACTACGACACGGCACGTCGTGTTCAAGAAATCCTGCAGCGCTACAAGGAGCTTCAGGACATCATTGCCATCCTCGGTCTTGATGAACTCTCTGAAGAAGATCGGATCACTGTGTCAAGGGCCCGTAAGGTCCAGCGATTTCTCTCCCAGCCCATGAACGTGGCTGAGATCTTTACTGGCCTGCCTGGTGTGACCACCCCAGTTGGCGAGACCGTGGATTCGTTTGCTGCACTGGTCGATGGGGAGTTAGACGAACTGCCGGAGCAGGCTTTTCTGAATGTTGGCGGTGCCGAAGATGCACAACGCAAGGCCCGCGAGTTGGAGGCCTGAGGCACCCATGACGTTCCAGGTTGAGTTGGTCTCTCCGGAGGCCATCGCCTACAGCGGCGAAGCTGAGATGATCATCGCCCGAACTGTTGAGGGTGGTGACATCGCCTTCCAGCCGGGACACGTGCCTTTCATCGGGGTGCTGGCTGTGTGGTCGGTTGATGTGATTCGGCCAGATGGTCAACGAGACACCATTGCAGTGCATCAGGGCTTTGTCCAAGTGGCTGGTACGAAGGTCAGCATCCTGTCCGATGTATCTGAATCAGCTGGGGATATCGATGTAGGCCGGGCTGAGTCGGCGAAGTCGGTTGCTGAAGAGGCCCTGATAGCGAACAAGGACGACGTTGACGCTGCCGAGGCATTGTCTCGTGCCGAACTCCGCCTCCGGGTGGCTGGAGGCTAGTCCGCATCCGTCGTTAGCGGGTAGGGGACCGTCACCAATTCATTCTTGGCTCATCGACAGAAATTCAATAAGCTGAGGAAAATTCCTCTAGTTTGTCCAAGGCGTGATGGGCATCGATCATGCGAACTGTCCCTGACTTGGAACGCATGACAAGTGACTGGGTGTGTGCCGCTCCTGAGGTGTAGTGGACGCCCTTGACTAAGTCGCCGTCTGTAATTCCAGTTGCTGAAAAAAAACAATTGTCCCCAGCCACCAGATCGTCAGTTCCAAGTACGCGGTCGAGGTCGTAACCGGCTTTGATCGCCGCATCCCGCTCGGCCTCGTTGCGAGGCCACAGGCGACCCTGGATAGACCCACCCATGCACTTGAGTGCAGCAGCCGAGATCACACCCTCGGGTGTTCCACCGATACCGAATAACACGTCCGCACCTGAGTCGTCCCATGCCGTCGAAATGGCTCCAGCCACATCCCCGTCGGGAATGAGCCGAATACGTGCACCGGCTGCCCGGACCTCTGCGATCAGGTTGTTGTGCCGGTCCCTGTCCAAAATGACTGCGGTCAGATCGCGGACGTCTTCGTTCTTGGCCTGAGCGATCCGCTGCAGATTCTCAGTCGGAGAGGCATTGATATCAATCACAGCGGCACACTGAGGTCCAACTGCGATCTTCTCCATGTAGACGCATGGCCCAGGGTCAAACATGGTTCCGCGATCGCTAACGGCTATTACTGCAATGGCGTTGGCCCGGCCCAGCGAGGTAAGCGTGGTGCCATCGATCGGGTCAACGGCAATATCGGCGGCTGGTGGTAGGCCCGTGCCGATGTGCTCGCCGTTGAAGAGCATCGGAGCCTCATCTTTTTCACCCTCACCTATGACAACAATTCCATCCATGGTCACGGTGTCAAGCACGTGGCGCATGGCGTCTACCGCCGCACCATCGGCCCCCTCCTTATCACCTCGCCCCATCCAGCGCGCTGCCGCTAGAGCGGCGGCTTCGGTCACCCGGCAGAGTTCGAGAGCAAGGTTGCGGTCAGGTACCTGAGCGTCATCAGTCATAGTTTGGAAACTTACCCGGATGGCCGGGGATGTGGGAGACCGGCGGCGGTGGCAGGATGTTCGTATGGCTTGGTGTTTCCAGTGTGGAACCGAATACATCCTCGGTGTCGAAGACTGTGTCGAATGCGGTGTGGCCCTAGTGGCTGAGATGCCAGCCGACACAACCGGGGTAGGTCTATCAGATGAAGACCAGTTGGCTTACGAGTTGCATGAGTGGGCTGGTGAGAGTCGTCGGATCCTGGACCAAGACTTGGTTGCAGCAGACATCGCCCACGCCTGGCAGGGGGCCACCTTGGTGGTCCGCGCCGCTGATGAGGAGGCGGTGGACCGACTAGTGGCGAGTGCTGAGGATGCTGGAGGCCTGGCTTTGGAACGGGGTGTGGAAACGGTGGCTTATGGGGTAGACGGCTGGGCGGCTGACGAGCAATCGGCGTTCAGTGATCTATTGGTTCGGCTCGGCGTCCCGCACGAGTTTGACACTGAGGGTGATTTGGTAGTGCGAGCAGCTGACGAGGAGGCTGTGGAGTCGGCACTGGACGCGTTTCAGGCTGGTGGAGACGAACGACCTGAACTCGAAGGATTAGAAGCGAATGGTCTGTTGAGTGAGGTGTTTGTTGCTTGTGACCGCTTACGTCGTGACGCTCGAGATCTAACTGGCATTGACCGGCTGATTGAACTGGCCCCGATCTTAGTTGGGCACCGTCCTCCTTTTGGGATCGATAGCCGGCTCTGGAATGCACTTGGTGACCGAACCACTGGATTAGTTGGATTATTGGGGGCAGGCGATCCTGATCCCACGGCAGTGTTAGATGAGGCCCGTCAACTGTCAGAAACTCTCCGCCAGTTGACCTGATACTGCCGTTCGTTGGACGGCATTTGTTCGATAAGGAATTGCGTAGTTTCTGTGTTGGGGGGAGTATCTGGTTCCGTTTGGGACAGCCCCGAGCGTCAGAGACAGGAGGTGGGGTCGTGCGTTTCATTCAGATTATTGAGTCCGAGACAGATCCGGCAGAGGAGATGGCTGGTGTGCGTGGCTACGCCGAGCAGGCGGGTAGCGACGTCACCGTCGAGCGCGTGACCGTTTGTGGTGATCGGGATCGCCCTGGGGTCACTGTCATGATTGCTGAGTTTGCTTCCGCTGAAGCGGCCAAACAGAACGATGAGGCGGAGATCACTCAAGAGGGGGCCGAGAACGCTTCGGAAAGCACGTCGTACCGGAACTTGGACGTTTATGGCGTAGTGGAGTTGTAAGCAGCCGGGTCAGCGATTGGTTGGGAGGTTTAGTCGCTCCGCATGGCTCGCCATAGCGATCGGTAGGACGGCCACTCCAGTTCACCCACGTAGCCGTCGTCGACCAATGCGGCGTGCAGATGTGGCAGGTTGCGATACGGCACCCTCATGTCAACGTGGTGTGCCAGGTGGTACCCGACGCTGAACGGCACCATCAGGAGCTGGGACAGGGGCGATTGATGCACGTGTCGAGTGGTGCGCCGACGGTCGACTGAGCGCGTCATGCCGCCGTGTTCGGCAATAGCCCGGAGCCTGTTCATAAATTGATAGATCGTGGCCCAAGGGAGTACCCAGATAAGGAGGTATAGCCACGGATGGCCAAACACCCAAAAGGCTGCAAATACCAATGCTTGTCCGCCTATGAAACGGTAGGTGGTTCGTCGGTGGCTTTTCTGTCCGAGTCGCTGGAACCGGGGCCACACGATCCGGAAGGCCGAGATGCCGGCTAGGTCCCGGCAGTGTTTACGTCTCATTGACGACGCTGTGATTGGGTATTGCGAGTAGAGGAGGAAGTCGGGCTCCTTAGGACCGAATTCGTCTCGATGGTGGTGGATGTGGCCGACCCGATAGCCGTGTCCACCGGTTCCGAAGGTCAGCCAACCGATGAGGTGGATCCCAATCAGGTCATTAATCCGACGACGGGAGAACAGCACCCGGTGGGCGGCTTCGTGGTGGAGGATGAACAGCCGGTTCTGCGCAATAGGCATAATCAAGAACGCTGACAACCAGCAGAGTGGATGGGCAGCGGTCACTGAGGCGGCGACCACGGCTACTGGGAGAAGGGTTGCCACAACCACTGTCAGGACGTTTCGTGTGTTGGGAACAGAGCGCAATTCATCACGAAATTCACCTTTCGGCCTCCCATCTGGGTGTAGGCGAGCGCTACCCGCAAAGACTGATGGTGTAGGCGCCATGCGTCCGGTCATTGACGCCACAGAAGATGCATGCCGCGTTTCGGCATCCGTTGTCACCGTCGGTCGGTGGTGATCCTCCATGAGGTCAGCGTACCGATAGAGGTCCGCCGAGGTCAGAATCGAGCCACGGCTATCATCGGCGAGTGTCTCGCTCTCAACCAGTGTCCGGACTTTTCCTCACTCCTGGGGCGGGTAGCGACCGTGACCATCCTGGTTTAGTCGCCTTAGAGGACCACTTGGCGCCGCTTCCAGTTGAGCGTGCAGACTTTCCCTATAGAAAAGCTGGGAAACCCTTCCCGGATCGGACACCAGTACTCGTCCAAGCTATTCGTGATGGTGTTGAGGCGATGGCTGGAAAGCACAACCTAGACGCCACTCAACTGGTGTTAGGGGGGCGGAGCATGGGTGGACGCATGTCTTCACTCGCCATTGCTGCGGGCCTCCCAGCGGCTGGTCTAGTAATGGTTTCCTATCCGCTGCACCCACCGAAGAAGCCTGAAAAGTTGCGAGTTGACCATTTTGCATCCATAAACGTTCCGTGTTTGTTCATCTCTGGTGACCGTGACGAGTTTGGCTCCCCCGAAGAGTTCGATGTTCAACTAACTGCTGTTCCTGGACCAGTCACTGTGGTGCGAGTGCCGGGCAAACGACATGATTTGAAGGATGCAGATGAGGTGATATGCGATGCTGTTCAGGAATGGTTGGACCGACTCTAGAGAGGAGCGTCACCAGGATTGAGCGACTCAAGTTCAACACGCGCTGTCTCGGGAAACCACCTAAGCACCAGCACGGCTGCAAGAACTGGGCCAATAGCGACGATAGTGAAGGCTGGCCCGTATGACCCAAACTGATCACTCAGTATTCCAACAACTAGCAGTCCTGTGGCGCTACCGGTCACTCCGAGTGTTACTACCAGGCCGTTAGCTCTGGCCCGGTTCTTGGTTGAAAATAACTCTGGTCCGTATACACCGAGTGCCACGGTCAACGAGCTAATCAGCGAACCGGCAAGTGTGGATCCCCACATGAGTGCCCCGGTGGCGTTGTATCCAATCACTATGAAGGTTGTGCCTCCCAGGAGTCCTATAGCGGCAACTCCACGTCGACCCCGCGTATCTGCCACGCGACCGGCTAGAAACAGGCCGATGCCCGCAGGGGTGGTTGTTAGCAGTGTGAAAAGTGTGATCCCTGCGGCGCTGAAGCCGCGCTGGTCCTTCAGGAAATCGTTCTGGAACTGGCTAGCGGGTGCCGCAAAAACCAGGAGCAGAAAGGCGGCCCCGGCCAGCAGCAGTAGGCGTCGTTTCTCCTCTCGTCGCTGGCCTTCATGTTCTGTTGTATGGGTGAACTGGTTAGAAGGCTCCTTATCAGGCGTGTTGGCAGTAAAACGACGGGATTCGGGCAGTCGTCGCCCCACGGCTAGCAACCCTGGGAGGGCTAGCAGCGGGACTAGGTAGATGGTCCGCCATGCTCGTGGGTCAAGGTCCGCCACCGGTAGAACCCAGACGGCCATTCCAGCACCGAGGGCTGCACTCAGGGCTAATACGCTCACTCCATAGGCTCGAGCACCGCGCGGGAGTTCTTCAGCTGCGTACACACCGATGAGAATCCCCATGCCGGTGGTCAGACCTCGACCTATCAACTGAGTGCCACCTAGAAACCAGAGGTCAGGCGATAGCGCGCCTAGGGCCGTGGTGGTTACGGCCAGAATCGCAGTGGCTATCAGTAGCCTCCGACGTCCTCGTCGATCAGCCAGGGCTACCACAGCCAGGGTTACCACTATGCCTAGCCGCACAGCAGCGAGGGTTACTCCCTGGGCAGTATCGCTCCGACCGAACTCGTCACTAGCGAAGGTAATGGTCTGAGAAATAACTGTCCCGAGATAGCCGTCCACCACTTGGATGCAAGCCAGCAGTGACAAAACATTGGCTGCCCGGGTGTCGAGACGGTCCGGCGGCGCCCACCAGGGGTTTCGTCGGTGACGGACTGCTCGTCGAAGGGGCCAGGCAAATAGGAGGCGCCAAGGTCCCACGGCTGCCCGGTACCGGATGGTCTCGACGGCCCGGTACCGACCGTCTCTGGCATCTCTAACCTCGAGCCAACGTTCCCATCGGATGAACGGGCCATGTTCGCCAACAAAGTAGTCCGGGTTGGCCTCGTCGACTCGTTCACGGACAAGATCGTTGCGGGGTATCCGTAGTTCGGCAAGCCCTTTGGTCTCTAGGTTGTGCACCTGGACGGTCGACGTAAAGCGTTCAGAGTTCAGTTCGCTGATATTTATGGTTGCCCTCCGGTTGCAGTAAGAGCCCACCATACTGATGGGGTGGGAAGCGAGGTTGAATCTGTCCAAGATGTGATACGTGTTCGCCAGTCAGGGCCGCTGGGTGGGTTGGTTCAAGTGACTGGTGCCAAGAACTCAGCACTGAAGTTGATGGCCGCCACGGTTATGGCACCTGGTCGTCACACTTTGCGGAATGTGCCGAGGATCGCTGACGTTGCGATCATGGTCGAACTACTGGAGCACATGGGTGCCGCTGTTGATTGGCTGTCTGTTGATGGTGTGACCGCCAACTCCCTGACAATTGAAGTGCCAGACATGCTCATTCCTGAGGCGCCGTACGACCTTGTAGAGAAGATGAGGGCCTCAATTGTGGTGCTGGGACCCTTGCTCGCACGGTTTGGCGAAGCCCGGGTATCGGTCCCTGGCGGCGACGACTTTGGACATCGGCCCATCGATATGCATCTCAAGGCTCTGGAGGAGCTGGGCGCCACTTTTACCACTAGCCACGGGGTCATCCAAGGTCGAGTTGAGCAGTTATTGGGAGCTCGAATCTTACTGGAGTACCCGAGTGTGGGGGCGACAGAAAACCTGCTTATGGCAGCAGTGACAGCAAAGGGCACAACGGTTATCGATAACGCAGCGCGCGAACCTGAAATTGCCGATCTGGCGGCCTTCCTTAATGGAATGGGTGCCGGGGTATCGGGCGCCGGTGGATCGACTATCACGGTAGAAGGGGTGGAGCATCTCCATCCGGTCGAATACACCGTGGTGCCTGATCGGATAGAAGCTGCCACCTACCTAGCCGCAGTGGGTTTGGCCGGCGGAGAGATCACCATTGAAGGGGCTCGGGCTGACCATATGGAGATGCTGCTCGACAAACTTGCAGCCATGGGTCTTCAGTTCGATGATGGTGGTGACCGATTGCATGTTGTGGCACCTGAGCGTCCGGGTCGCCTTGCCTCGGTAGACGTGTCGACACTCCCGTATCCAGGTGTGGCTACTGACTACAAACCGCTGCTAGTAGCGCTCTTGTCGGTGGCCGATGGGGTGGGGATCCTGACTGAGAATGTGTTTGCTGGGCGGTTCCGATATATCCCCGAGTTAGTACGAATGGGTGCTGACATTAGAGTAGAAGGCCATCATGCAGTGGTACGAGGTGTCCGGGTGTTGTCCGGAGCGCCGGTGCGGGCACCTGATATCCGGGCTGGAGCGGCACTTGTAGTGGCTGGACTTGCTGCTGAGGGTGAGACAGTAGTGGCCGATGCTCACCACGTGGCCCGGGGCTACGAAGACTTAGTGGGGAATTTGGCGCGACTGGGTGCGAATGTCTCAATAGGGACGTGAGACATGTCCTAGCCCCAAAGTCAGTCAGTACCGGGATCTCGGGGCGAACCACTTTTGCCGGCGCGGTGGTCAGCAAGCCAGAGAAGACCAGCAATCACCGTCAACGGCCCAGCGACTAACGCAATCTCGTCCCAGCCGCCTTGGTGGCCCATAACGAGTAGTCCTACAGGCATTATCTAATCCTATGGTTTGGTTGCCGCTTTGTCCCTACTTCTAGCAAGGGGTGGCTCTGAGCCCAGTTGCTGCGAGACTTCTGGCCATGTCGATTGATGTGGCCCCAGATACGGGCACTGATGGCTTGCGGGCTCGAGTGGAGAAGGTAATTGAGGTGATTCGACCGGCGATCCAGGCTGACGAGGGAGACATCATTCTTCATGATGTCGATGAGGTCACTGGCGTGGTATCTGTCGAACTAGTGGGAGCTTGTGTGTCCTGTCCCGCTTCGGATCAAACACTCAAGGCAGGTATCGAGCGGATTTTGAAGGATCGAGTAGTTGGGGTGATATCGGTTCAGAACGTAGGTGTAACGACGACGGGTGATGGGCCTATTGGCGCCCCTGATCCGGACGCGGCCGAATCGGATCCAGGAACCGCCGTCAGTCTTTAAGGTCCCGCTTTCCGGAGATTCGAACTAGGTGGGTACCCTCCTTCGATGAACGAAACATCTACTCAGGAGTATTTAAACGTCGAGCACCGAGATGACGGCGTGGTGATCGCTACTCTCAACCGTCCGAAAGTCAATGCCTTGGACACTAAGTTGCTGCGTGAGTTGGAGGCTTTCGCCTACTCATGCAACGATGATCCACCAGGCGCTGTGGTATTTACTGGGGCTGGTCGGATGTTTGCCGCTGGAGCAGAGTTGGCTGTGTTTGCCGACCCGGTACTACGGCCTGGTCAGGCTGACGCTTTCCGAGATGCTTTCGGGGCTGTAGAGCGGATTGTTTGTCCAACTATTGCCGCAGTTAATGGTATGGCTCTAGGAGGCGGAGCTGAGTTGGCTTGGTGCTGCGACCTTCGAATCCTTGGCGAAGGATCAATCTTCGGCCAACCCGAGGTGCTTCTGGGCATCATTCCGGGGGGTGGCGCCACCCAACGCTTGACTCGTCTGGTGGGCCGCCCGACGGCTAAGCGGCTGATCTGGGGCGGTGCTCAGGTAGAGGCGGTCGAGGCATTGGCGCTGGGCATCGCAGATGAAGTTGTGGGTGACACTGAGATTTTGAATCGGGCGTGCGAGTTGGCTGCGACCTATGCAACGGGCCCCAGATTGGCTATAAGGGCAGCAAAACAGGCTATTGACGAGGGTGTTGACATGCCACTGGGCGAAGGTATCGATCTCGAGTTAGACCTCTTCTTGAAGGTGTTTGATAGTGATGACGCCAAGAGGGGTGTTGAATCGTTCTTTGAACATGGACCCGGAAAAGCCCATTTCACGGGAGCCTGAGTTCGTTGGTTTGCGGTCACCATTACCTGCCCGCGCCTGAGTGTAAATTGCCGCTTAATGGCTGAATCTTTTCTGAAAGCGTTGTCCGCTTTTGTTGGCACCGAAGGGATTCGCGACCGGAAACTAACGCAAGCTATGGGGTTGTTGTCTGGCGCCCTTACCCGGTTGACCCCTGCAGATGAAGAGAGTGCCCGGATCTCCCAGCCGGTGGTTGATCGACATCTAAATGACGCCTTATCCGCCGGAGTGGGCACGCCGGTTGACCTCATCAGATCGGTAGTTGGATCAGTTAGTTGGATTGTTCCTTATCCGGAGTATGCCGGAGAGCCTGACATGGACGCTATGCGGGCCAGCTACGCCTTCGCGCCGCTGATCGCCGCTGGGAAGGACTCGTTCAAAGATGACGCAGTTAGCGCAGTCTCAGGTCCCTACTTGAGTGATGAGGTATTTGTGGGTCTAGTCCTCCAGGGGCCGAATTGTGACTATCCCTCCCATGTTCACAAGTCCGAGGAGGTCTTTTGGGTGGCCTCTGGGACAGCAGATTGGCAGCGAGGCGATGATTGGCGTGTTGAGGAGCCCGGTGGGGTAATCCACCATGCGTCTGGGGTGCGACACGCCACAGTGACTCGCCACGAGCCGCTACTCATGTTGTTCGCCTGGGTTACCGACCCACACTGCACACCAGTCGTTGTCCGACACTGACCGACGTGTCCAACGCTCCAGATCTTGAAGGATCACTACCCGATAGTTGCCACCGGCATCCTGATAACCGGGCTGGTGTCCGTTGTCAGAGGTGCGAACGGTTGATTTGTGCGCTGTGTATGCACACAGCGTCAGTGGGGTTTCATTGTTCTGAATGTGTGGCCAGACCGGCGCAGCGAAGTGGTGTCCAGCGTGCCTCTAAGCGCTCGAACCGTCGTCAGGTCAAGAGCGTGGTGGTGGGGCCAATTGAAGGGCCACCTGCGACTTTGGCGCTAGTTGCTCTAAATCTTTTGGCGTTTCTAGTCATGGTCTTCCTAGGGGGTGGTGCCCGAGGTGGAGGGGTTTACGACCGGTTTGCCTCTGGCGGCGGCACATTCACCGTGGATTACGGACTGCTGGGAATTGGTCGTTCAGGCCCACGGCTCATTGGAGTAGCTGAAGGAGAGTGGGGCCGCTTACTGACCGGCGGTTTCCTTCATGCAGGACTACTTCACGTCTTGATTAACATGTTCTTGCTTTGGATGCTGGGGCGGCAACTGGAGATGGTCCACGGACCGGTCAGATACGCCGGCTTGTACATGGCCTCGCTCCTAGCCGGATCGTTTGGCGTGATGCTGCATGATCCCCAAGCCTTGACTGTGGGCGCATCAGGCGCAGTGTTCGGCCTAATGGCTGCGGCGATAGTCCACCAACTTCGGCAAGGAGTCAGCCCCTGGGGAACCGGCTTGGGCGGTTTGTTGTTGGTGAATGTTATTTTTACGTTTGGCCGTCCTGGCATCAGCATCGGAGGTCACCTAGGCGGTCTGGTTGGTGGAGCACTGGTGGGATGGCTGGTAGACGGGATTGATCGCCGGGGTGCATCGCGTGCCGTGGCAACCGCTGTGCCGTGGTTGGCGGCAGTGGCTTTTACCGTTGGCGCGGTCTGGGCAGCCAGCCGATGGTGGGATCCAGTACTGGGTTGATGTCTGCTACAGGAAATGATGGAGCTATGGATACGGACTTAGTGAACCGCTCTGCTGATATCGAGTTTTTCTGGGATCCAGTCTGTCCGTTTGCTTGGCAGACGTCGCGCTGGTTGCGTCGAGTCGCAGATCTGAGAGAGCTGGTCGTTGATTGGCGATTTATTAACCTCTCGATTCTCAACGAAAAGCGCGATTACGACAGCGAGTTTCCTGAGGGCTACCAAGAATCCCATGACATGGGTCGGCGGATGCTCCGGGTGGCAGCAGCAGTGCGGGCCGTTGAGGGTTCTACGGCTATGGACGCTCTCTACCAGGCATTTGGTGAGACCATTTGGCATCCGTCGGATGGAGCCAGTGCAGACCATCGGGCTGCGATGGCCACGCCGGAGCATCTGACGAACGTTCTTGAAATAGCCGGATTTGACCATTTGTACGCTGACTCCGCTACTGATCGGCAGTTTGATGCGGTTCTGCGTGCTGAGACTGCTGAGGCCGTCGCTCGTACCGGTTCCGACGTAGGTACGCCGATAATTACATTTGGGCCTCCGGACGGGCCATCGATTTTTGGTCCGGTCATCTCGGCAGTGCCTGAAACTGATGAAGAATGCCTGAGCCTTTACGACGCCACGCTCACGTTGTGCAGGTTTGATACGTTCTCCGAGTTGAAGCGGAGTGACCGTCCTCGTCTGGATCTGCCACTCTTTACTAGGGATCTGAAGCAGGGGTAGTTAGTTAACTCAGTGCTGTTCCTGAAGGTTGTCGCGGCGCCGCCATGTGCTCACGTGGGTCGGCGAGTCTCCGGTGAATGGGGTACTGCGCCAATCCTCGGAGCGGTTAATGAGTTCCAGACCAGCGCTTATAGCCATGTCATCAAGCTGGTCCGGCGTGGCATAGCGCAATTGATATGGAAAAAATCGGTTGCCCTCACTTGTCATTTCGATTCTCTGCCCGGTGATGGTTTGGGAGTCCGGGTCGATAGCAACTACGTCCAGCATCACTCGGTCAATTGAGATGTGGCGGACGGTGACGCCATCATGGGCTTCGGGCGCCGGCACGAATCCCTCAAGGACGAAATGACCATCGGGTGTCAACAGGTTTGCAACACCACGAAAGCAAGCTTGCTGGGCTTTCTCTGAGGTGAGGTTAAACAAGGTGTTGAACCCAATCAACACCACGTCGAAATCTGAGCCACAGGTGCTGGGATCGGCCATGTCGCCGTCAATCAGAGTAAGACGCTCAGCACCCTGCTTTGAGCGCAGACGCCCCAGCATTGACGGTGAGGCGTCCAAACCAGTGACGGCCAGCCCCCGATCAGCCAAGGGAAGGGCGAGTCGACCGGTACCCACGCCTAATTCGAGAACCTTGCCAGCAGAGCCGGCCAACACGGCAATGTGGTCGGCTACCTCGTTGGGGCTCCCGATTCGCGTAAGGGCCAAGTCGCCCTCATCGCCGTACCACTCGTCGTATACCCCTGCAATCCGCTCACCGTATGTAGTGCTGTCGTAGCCATCCATTCGAGAAGTCTTACGGATTGTCAGGCGGCTCCCAAACAAGTTCTGACATAGCCTTAGCGTTGTGATCAAAGAGTTGACTATCAGCGTCTACCTAGACCATGCGGCCAGCACGCCGACCCGACCCGAAGTGGTCGCTGAGATGCTTCCGTGGCTGACTGACCACCCAGGCAATCCTTCAGGTGCTCACGCAGCGGCACGAGCAGCGCGACGAGCGATCGACGATGCCCGTGACCATGTTGCGGCTCTCGTGGGGTGCGGGCCTGGCGAGGTGGTTTTCACCTCCGGCGGGACTGAAGCCGACAATCTGGCGGTGGACGGGGTGGTAAGGGCTACCGGCGGTGTGCCAGTTTGCAGCGCAGCTGAACACCCTGCGGTTCTAGCTCCAGTAGAGGACGCCGGAGGGATGGTGGTGCCTACCGACGCTGGTGGGTGCATCGACCTTGAAGCGCTGGCTGAGGTGCTTACTTCGGTGGACGACGTCAGCATTGTCTCGACCATGGCAGCTAACAATGAGACTGGCGTGGTTACTGACCTAGAAGCTGTGGCTGACTTGATGGCTCAGTGTGCCCCCCAAGCCCTACTGCATAGCGACGCCGTCCAGGCGGCCGCTTGGATGGACCTACCCTCGTCGGCCCATAGGGCTGAGTTGGTTAGTTTGACCGGCCATAAGTTTGGTGGACCAAAGGGCGCCGGTGCACTCATCGTCAGAACTGGGGTATCACTTGATCCAGTGATACGAGGAGGCGGCCAAGAACGAGAGCGACGCAGCGGAACCCAAAACGTGCCGGCCATCGTGGGTCTCGGTGAGGCAGCCCGACTGGTGGTTATGGAGCGCGAAGCAATGATTCAACGTGTGAGTGCTTTAAGGGATCGGCTCGAAGAGGGTCTCATAGCGAAGACCCTTGGTGTCAACCGGACCGTTCCCAAAGGCTTTGTCCGCGCGCCCGGTGTATCCAATGTCTGCTTTAAAGGCATCGAAAGCGAGGAACTACTCTTCTTGCTGGAACGAGCAGGGATCGCAGCCAGTTCTGCTTCGTCTTGCGCCAGCGGTGCCCAAGAACCTTCTCACGTTCTGGCAGCCATGGGAATCGACCGGGTAACTGCAAGTGGCTCCTTGCGTCTTTCGTTAGGTCACGCCAGCAGTGATGCCGATGTGGATCATGCATTAGCTGCTATCCCACCAGCCGTTGAGCACCTGCGGGCCTGCGCCCGCTCGTTGTAGTCCGGATGACCAGCACTTTGGGGTCACCGGTGATGGTGGCCATGTCTGGTGGTGTCGATTCCTCGGTAGCCGCTGCTCTGCTACGGGACGCTGGACACGAGGTCGTGGGAGTTACTCTGCGCCTCTGGGGTGGTGAGTCTGATTCTGGGTGCTGTGCGGTTTCGGACGTAGACGATGCTCGTCGTGTGGCAGATGCTCTCGGTATCGAACATCACGTGTTCAATTTGGGCGACGACTTCGAGCGCGATGTGGTGGCGCCCTATGTCGCTGACCATGTAGTGGGCCGCACTCCCAATCCATGCGTGGAGTGCAACCGGCACCTCAAGTTTCACCGACTGAGGAACCGTGCTGCCGCCCTAGGTTACGAACGTATCGCTACCGGCCACCACGCTCGGATCGTGGAGCAACCTGACGGAACCCGACGGATAGCGCGTGCAGTGGATCGGGCCAAGGACCAGTCCTACGTCTTGCATATGCTTGACCAGGAGCAGATGGCCGGCCTGTTGTTGCCCATTGGAGACATGACGAAGGACGAGGTACGTCGACATGCAACAGCTATTGGGCTGCGGACTGCTAATAAGCCTGATAGCCAGGACGTGTGCTTCATTACCCGAGCCCGTGGGCGTGAAGACTTTTTAGGCCAACGCATGGCCCTGACCCCGGGTCGGGTCGTGGACGTCTCGGGGACTGAAGTTGGCACAGTCGATGCGGTGGAACTCGTGACTATCGGTCAGCGCAGGGGCCTTGCCCTCGGTGGTGGAGCAGCACCCCGCTATGCAGTGGATGTCGATATGTCAACGGCCACCGTCACCGTGGGTTCGGCCGGTGACCTGCTAACCAATGAGACTTTGGTAGATGGCTGCACCTGGACCAATACTTCCTTTCCGCCGATTGACCTATCAGTACAGACCAGCGCCCATGGAATAGCCGAACCTGCGAATTTGATTGGGGCGGGGAACAAGGTCATCGTTGAGTGGGCACAACCCCACCGACGGGTGGCTCCGGGCCAAAGCGTGGTTTTCTACGCGGGTGATGAGGTGGTCGGAGGAGCAACAGCCTGCTGAGGTCTGGTGCTAGTTCACTGGGAGGCGACGGCGGGCGGCTTCGGCAAGTACCACGTGGGGTCGGGCTGGTGCACACAGAAAGGCGTCGATGGACTGGACCTCAGCTCCCAAGCGAGACCCAACGGAGAGCACTTTGTGGGACTTTCTGCATCGCACCTCAAGCGCTAGGCCTCTAGCTCGTTGCGTGAAGTCATCGGCCTTTGTGTCAGCCGGGGCTGCACCCAATTGCGCTAGCCCAGAGCGTTGCAAAAGTGTGGGTTCGGCTAGGGAAAGGTGGTCGTGCAGGACAAATCCGGCGGGGACGAGGACAATCCACCGAAGGGCAAGTTGGTGCAGCGATCTAACGGCGAGAACGGCCATCGGCCAACCTGCGGCGGTGACCACTGCTCCCGAGAACCACTGGGTCTCCAATAAAAGGAGGGGTCCGGTAATGATGCCGGCAATGGCCGCAACAGTGGTTATCGGTCCAAGGATGAGGGCGACTGGTCCGGGTGCCCGCAGTAAGAAACGCCGTTCGTCGCCATATGAGGCGCCGTCCACGAACCGGTCTGCCAATGGCGCTGCGAGTGTTGCCAGAACGACCGTGGTTCCTGCCAAGAGTCCTAAGCCAGCGTGTAACGCATCTTGGGTTTTTGCAACACTCCACAAAGCAAGGCCAGCGGTGGCCGGACCGCTGAGGCGTATGACGGTCAAGGTGGATGGGAGCGGAACGAGCGTAGCTGTAAGTGTGGCTGCCCAGAGAGCCCACAGCAGCGTAGAGACTGTCGACCGGGTGCCGGCCTCTAAGCCGTGGAAGGCATCGGCGACCGCTGGTCCAAGAGTGACAGGAAGGAGCAGCCAGATAATCCTTAGGCCAACTAGATCGACCTTTTCGGCACGTCTTCCCGGATGGCCCGACGAGGAAAACAGGGCAAGGGGGCGTTGGACCATCGCTACACGTTAGAGCGCGCCCCAGAGGCTGTGACGGGCTCTCGGTAGGATTGGTCTGTGGATAGTCCAGATTATTCCAGATTGCCTGAACAGGTTGCTGAGCGTGTAGGCGAGTTGCGGGCCCTGATCGAGTACCACGATGAGCGGTACCACGGTGCTGATTCTCCAGAAATCCCTGATGTCGACTACGACGCCTTAATGATTGAGCTCCGGGGACTGGAGCGCGACCACCCTCAACTGGTCACCCCTGATTCGCCTACACAGCGAATGTACAGAGCTGGGCAGTCCACGTTTGACGAGGTGGCTCACCGGGTACCAATGCGTTCACTTGACAACGCCTTCAATGTTGACGAACTACGTGCGTGGTCTGACCGAGTCCTAAGGCGCTTGACCTCAGAGCGCAAGGATGATGCTGGTGGAGCGCCGAAAGTCACTTGGGTTTGTGAGTTGAAGTTCGATGGTTTGGCCGTTTCGGTTCGTTACGAGGCCGGTGTTCTAGTTCAGGCAGCAACACGCGGCGATGGTCGGTTTGGTGAGGACGTCACGGCCAATGTTCGCACCATTGACAGTGTTCCAGAGCGCCTCGGAGACGGTGCGCCGTCCGTCGTGGAGGTACGAGGTGAGGTCTATCTGGGCCTCTCTGCGTTCACCACACTGAATGCCGCTCAAGAAGCGGTTGGAGCCAAGGTTTATGTGAATCCGCGCAATACGGCTGCTGGCTCCTTGCGTCAGAAGGATGCCGCAGTCACTGCGACCCGTGATCTCTCGTTTTGGGCCTATCAGTTGGGTGAGGTGGTTGGTGGGCTAAAGCCAACCTCCCATCTTCAGACGCTGGGGTGGTTGGCAGATCTTGGTCTTCCAGTTGACAATCATGTGGCGTCATTCGAAAGCTTTGATGATGTGGTGACCCATATAGACGCAGTCGAGGCATCTCGTCATGACCTTGACTTTGAGATTGATGGGGTGGTGGTAAAAGTTGATGACCTAGCCACACAGGAGATCTTGGGCTTCACAGCTCGTGCTCCTCGATGGGCCATCGCTTACAAATTGCCTCCCGAGGAGCGGTCCACTCTCTTGTTGGATATTGAGGTATCTATTGGACCTGGTGGTCAGGCCACGCCATTTGCGAGGCTGGAACCCGTGTTCGTGGGTGGCTCCACGGTGACCGCAGCCACCCTCCACAATGCTGACCAGGTGGCCATTAAGGATGTCCGGCCAGGTGATGTGGTGGTGGTACGTAAGGCCGGCGATGTCATCCCAGAGGTGTTGGGGCCTGTCTTGTCGGAGCGCCCTGAGAACTTGGCGCCGTGGGCATTCCCCACGACCTGCCCTGCGTGTAATGAGCCCTTGATTCGATCAGAGGGTGAGGCGGCCACATTCTGTGGCAACCATGCCTGCCCTCGTCAGGTTCGTGGTCGCATCGAGCATTTTGTGTCGAGAGGAGCGATGGATATTGAGGGCTTTGGTGAGCAACGGGTTGACCTATTCGTATGTGAGGGCCTCCTAGAAGACGTCGCTGGTGTGTTCGACCTTGATTACGGGCGCATCATTAGTTGGGAAGGCTTTGGTGACACATCGGTTGACAAACTCCGTAGGGCGGTGGAGGCCTCTCGGGGGCGACCGCTGGGACGTCTGTTGTTCGGCCTGCGGATTCCGCATGTGGGGACAACAGTGGCCGACCTCCTAGCAACGGCTTTCGGACACTTGGATCTGCTGGAACTTGCAACCATTGAAGAACTCGAAGCTGTCGAAGGTTTAGGTCCGGTCATAGCAGCCAGCGTGCACGACTGGCTACGTCAGCCTCGTAATATCGACTTGTTGGGCCGGCTGCGGTCCGCAGGTGTGAATCTGGAAGGTCCGACCCTCAACTCTGGTGAAGAGCTCGCTTCGTTGCTGGCGGGTATGGCCGTCGTTGTAACCGGCACGCTGGTTGGTATGAGTCGCGATGAAGCGAAGGCAGCCATAGTGGCTCGGGGCGGAAAGTCACCAGCGAGTGTTTCATCTAAGACCACCGCCCTAGTGGCTGGCGAGGGTGGTGGATCGAAACGGCTGAAGGCTGAAGAACTAGGCATACCCATACTTGATGAGGTGGGCTTTGGTCGGCTATTGGAGCAGGGTGAATTCTTGAACTGAACTACCTACTGGGCTAGCCGTCGACTCGGAAGCACCAGTCGATGGTGGCGGTGCGTTCAGGGTTTTGCACTGGCCAGTAGCGGACCGTGGCACACACTTCTTGAGAGGGCAGACGTTCGAGGGCAAGGCCGGCATCCGGCCGGAAGATCACTGAGTTCAGCGCTTGCTGGACACGCTGCTGGTCTATCGGGATAACTGTTCCACCAATATGGAGAATCTCGCCAGACCATCCTGGACTAAGGACGGCTCCTACGTTGGCTTGTGGAAGCACGGTGTTGCCGCGTGGGGGTAGCAACTCAGATACTGCTGGGTTCGTGGAGACCGAAACATCGCCCAGGTTCTCGCTGGGTAGAAGTGCGGCTAGCAAAAGTACACCTAGACCGAGGCCCAAGAGCACGCTAATGATGAGGGCGGGACGTCGAGTCACCAGTGCAGGCTATCCACTGGGTCAGGACGGGTAGCCTCGTGGGGTGACCGACGGATTCTCCGACCGGACCTCTGCTGGCCCAGAAGGTCATATGCCCGTGCCAGGAAGGATGCTGGGTGGCCGATATCGCCTTAATGGCGTGATCGGCACTGGCGGCTCGGGCACTGTGTACCTGGCAGATGACCTTTCATTAGGCCGGCAGGTAGCCGTCAAGGTGCTGCATTCATCGCTTGTCGGCGACGAAGCATTCGTTGAACGTTTCCGGACTGAGGCCAGACTCGTGGCTTCGATGGCCGATCCGCATGTGGTGGCTATCTACGACTGGGGGGTTGATGGGCAGGCCTTCCTGGTCACCGAGTATCTAGGCGGGGGCAGCCTTCGCAGCATCCTTTCATCAGGCCGCACATTGGCTCCGTCACAGATGCTGATGGTGGCTCTCGAGGCTTGTCGGGCGCTTGATCACGCTCATCGCCAAGGCATTGTCCACCGGGATGTGAAGCCTGCCAATTTGCTCTTTGGGCAAGATGCCCGTTTACGCATCGCCGACTTTGGGCTCGCCGATGCTCTGACTGGTGCTGCTAGTCAGAAGATCTTTGGGGGTGGAGGGGTGATCGGCACAGCTCGTTACTCATCGCCCGAACAAGCGCAAGGCCACCCCCTGGATGGACGCTCCGATATCTATGCCCTTGCCCTTTGCATGGTTGAAGGTGTTACTGGCCATCTCCCATTTGTGTCAGATACCATCGCCGACACTTTGGCTGCTCGTATAGGGAAAGACGTTCCGATTCCTGACACGCTGGGACCATTAGTGCCGGTGGTGGCCAGCGCTGGTACAGCTGATGTTGAGAATCGCCCTACGGCCCGTGAGTTGGGTCGATTGTTGCTAGATGTGGCTGGGCGGATGTCTAGGCCTGAGCCGCTGCCTCTTGTTGGGCCGGGTGAGGTCGGCGCCGATCCGATGCCCGGTGAGGCCGAACACGGTGCCCAGTCAGTATTTGCTGATTCGAGCCAAAAGACAGTAGCCCATTCTCCTATCCGCTCGCAGACACCAGCTGCGGCGAGTTCAAGTGCTCAAAACTTGCTCCGTCCTAGGCGACGTCGCTGGCGAGGGGTGCTGCTAGCCGTTGGGCTTGTCGTCGGGGTCGTGGTAGGAGGCAGCTTGCTTCTATCCGCTGGTCGCACAACTACTCGGGCCATTCCGTCGCTGGTTAATACGTCAGGGGATAGTGCGCGCTCGCTCCTGATTGAATTGGGCTGGTTGGTTGAAGAGCGTTACGACCGACGTGATGGATCGGTCGAGGGCCAGGTGCTCTCCATGGAGCCGGCTGCGGGTACTCGCTTAGAGGCTGGTGAGGCAGTGGCTCTTGTGGTGTCGCTAGGTCCAGCACGACTTCCGGTGCCTGTCGACCTAATTGGGATGAGTCTCGAGGAGGCGATTCGCCGGCTTGATAACGCTGGTTTGACATTAGGAACGGTGACCTCCGACAAAAATGAGGACATTTTGGTTGGTTTGGTGATCTCAGTGGCCACTGTCGATGCGACCCTGCCTCAAGGAACAGCAGTTGACTTAGTGGTTTCTGGAGGTCCGCTTCCACGTGTAGTGCCTGAGGGTCTAGTTGGGCAGATGCCGGCTGACGTGGTCGCCGAGTTGATCGCTCTCCGACTGGCTCCGACCATGGGTGAGGAGTACGACGAATGGGTGGCATCCGGCCGGGTGTCGAGGGTGGAACCGGGTGGGGGGACTCGAATCGAGGTTGGCGACGACGTTCGGGTAGTTGTGTCTCTAGGTGCCGAACCGCGAGAAGTTCCGTCCATCGAAGGTTTGTCGCTTCTCGCCGCAGAAGGCCGTCTGGCCGCTTCAGGATTTCGTAGCGTGGTCGTCGAGGGTCTTGGTGATGTGGAAGACATTGACCGCATGGCGTTCATCGTGACCTCTCAGACGCCAACGGCTGGGCGGAGAGAAATGCCGAGCACGACGCTTACGCTCGTGGTCCGTCCCGGTTGAGCCCGACCCCGACTGAGTCCCACCTTGACGAGGATCTTTTTATGACCGAATACACCGCTAGGCAGCGAATAAGCAGAAGCGAGGTCGCCCATGTGGCTGATCTGGCCCGGTTGTCTTTGACCGATCAAGAGCTAGATGCCTTTACCAACCAGCTGGCCGCTGTGTTGGACCATGCTGCTGACCTCGAGGCCCTTGATCTCACTGACGTTGAGCCCATGATCCACCCATTGCCAGTGCACAACGTGCTGCGCCCCGACGTGGTGGGTGAAACTAGCGACCGGAACGAGGTCCTGTCCTGTGCTCCTTCGATTGAGAATGAACAGTTCCGTGTCCCGCCGGTGTTAGGGGAGTCCCCGTGAGCCCTTCAAAAGAGATTACGGCCCGGGGCCTCGCCGCTGAGGTCCGTTCTGGAGTTAGATCAGCCCGCTCAGTGCTAGAAGAGCATCTCAGCGTTATCGACGCCAGTGAAAAAGAGATCCACGCCTTCAACTTGGTGCTGATTGAAGATGCGCGTGCTGCTGCTGACGTCGTGGATGCCCAAGTGGCAGCTGGTGATGATCCCGGTCCACTAGCTGGTGTGCCGGTAGCACTAAAGGACAATATTTGCACTCGAGGGGTACCCACCACCTGCTCGTCGCGGATTCTTGAGGGGTGGCGACCGCCTTACAACGCCACAGTGGTAGATCGTTTGGTTGCAGCGGGAGCCGTGGTTGTGGGTAAGACCAATCTTGACGAGTTCGGCATGGGTAGTTCCACGGAGAACTCCGCGTTTGGGGTAACGCGCAATCCGCTAGACCTCAGAAAAGTTCCCGGTGGATCATCGGGTGGATCGGCCGCGGCGGTAGCCGCCGGGTTCACACCATTAGCTTTGGGTAGTGACACTGGTGGTTCGATTCGACAGCCGGCAGCGTTGTGTGGCGTAGTTGGCGTCAAGCCCACTTACGGAGTGGTGTCTCGGTATGGACTGGTGGCCTTCGCTTCCAGCCTGGACCAGATTGGCCCTATCTCCCGGACTGTGGCTGATTCGGCACTCATGCTCGAGGTAATTGGAGGGCATGATCGCCGCGACTCCACCTCAATCCCAGTGCCAGCTCCTGATTTGACCTCCGTGCTAGACCGCGGCGTTGAGGGCTTGCGTATCGGCATTATTGAAGAACTCTCCGGCGACGGACTAGAGGGAATAGCGGTAGACGTCAAAGCCCGCCTGGGTGAGGCAGCCGCAGCGCTAGAGGCGGCTGGCGCTACGGTGGCTGCCACTTCGGTGCCATCTACGGTGTATGGCCTGTCGGCTTACTATGTGGTCGCTCCCGCCGAGGCCTCGTCGAATCTTGCTCGCTATGACGGTGTGCGGTTCGGCCTCCGGATTGATGCACCCAACGCAGGCGACATGAATATCGCGACGCGGACAGCGGGATTCGGTGATGAGGTGAAGCGTCGCATCATGCTCGGGACCTATGCCCTGTCGGCTGGTTACTACGACGCTTACTACGGCAAGTCCCAGAAGGTTCGGACACTCATTATGAACGACTTCGCTCGGGCCTATGAGGAGTTTGACATCCTGCTTAGCCCGACGGCACCTACTACAGCCTTCCCGATAGGCGAAAAGACCTCCGATCCCATGGCCATGTACCTCAACGACGTGTGCACTATCTCATCGAATCTGGCTGGGCACCCCTCCATGTCGGTACCGTTCGGACTGGGTAATGACGGCATGCCGATTGGTATTCAGGTATTGGCGCCAGCCACCGATGAGGTCACGATGTTTCGAGTTGCCGCAGTGCTGGAATCGACGGCACCAGCGGGGCACCCGGCGATTGGGGGCGTGGCATGAGTACTAATGCCACTACCGAGATTGTGCCCGGCTGGGAGACTGTAATCGGACTTGAGGTCCATGCTGAGTTGGCTACGGCAACGAAGTTGTTTAGTGGTGCCCCAAACCGCTTTGGTGGTGAGCCAAACACCAACATTGACCCAGTTTCGCTTGGTCTGCCCGGCTCGCTGCCGGTACTCAACGAGAAGGCCGTGGAACTGGCGATCCGAGTTGGTCTGGCGCTGCACTGCCGGGTACAGCGATCGGTGTTCTCTCGAAAAAACTACTTTTATCCAGACATGCCTAAGGATTTCCAGATCTCACAGTATGACTTACCGATCAATGGGGAAGGTTGGCTGGAATTGGCTGATGGCCGCCGGGTGGGCATTGAAAGGGCGCACCTTGAGGAGGACACTGGAAAGAGCACGCACGTAGGTGGTGGTGGCCGAATTCACGAGGCCGATTATTCGTTAGTTGACTACAACCGGGCTGGTGTACCACTCATCGAGATTGTTGGCGCTCCAGACCTACGATCACCAGAGGACGCCCGGGCTTACGTCAGCGAACTTCGGTCGATACTCGTCGCGATCGGAGCATCAGATGGGAAGATGGAGGAGGGATCGATGAGAGTCGATTGCAACGTGTCCGTTCGAGCCTTGGGTGAAACCGAGTTGGGAACTCGTTGCGAGATTAAGAACATCAACTCACTTCGCTCCCTCGGACGGGCCATTGTCTACGAAGCTCGTCGGCAGGTCGACTTGGTGACCTCGGGAGGACGAGTCGAACAGCAGACCCGACATTGGGACGAAGCTGAGGGTAGTACCCACAAACTCCGCTCTAAAGAGGAGGCGTACGACTATCGGTACTTCCCTGAACCTGACTTGGTACCCGTAGAGCCATCTGATGAGTGGATTGAGTCGATACGGGCAGCACTCCCGATGCTTCCCCGTGAACGCCGCCGACGGCTGGCTGATGAAGCCAAGATTGAGACGGCTGCTGCAGCTTTGACAGTTGAACGGGGTATGGATGATTTGGCGGTTGAGGCCATTGGATTAGGTGCCGACCCTGTCCGGGTGCTGGTCCATTTAGAAAACAACCTTGCCGACGGAATCGGGTCTCTCTCCGCAGGACCGTTTGCCGCACTCATTGCCATGGAGGTTGACGGCAACTTGACGTCTACCCAGACCAAGACCGTGTTAGCCGTTTTGGTGGCGGATGGTGGTAACCCGGCAGAGGTGGCGACCGAGTTGGGGTTCGAGGCTATGGAGGCCGAAGAACTGGAAGTCATTGTTGACAGTTTGATCGCCGAACACCCTCAGGACTGGTTGGCCTTTACCTCAGGCGATGACAAGGAAAGGAAGAAGAAGGCAGGCTTCTTTGTTGGGCAGATTATGAAAGTCACGGGCGGCCAGGCTGATGGTAGGGCAGTTAATGAATTGTTGGCCCGCAGGGCCGACGCATAATGTTTGGTTCCGAGATGATGCTCGGGGCCAAGTTTCAGCGCTGAGCGCCGACCACCTGCCATCGGCCACCAGAAAAGCGCGTGCCGAGTAGGAGTGAGCGGGCAATCATCGAGAGCCAGATCGCCGCCCATAACCAGCCGATCCCGAGATCGTTAAGGCGACCGAGAATCATGGCAACCACTGCTACGAAAGCAGAACAGGCCATTGCCCGAGCCATGAAGCGCTGGTCTCCAGCGCCGATGAGGATCCCGTCAAGTGCGAAAGCTACGCCTCCCAGTGGTGCCATAAGGGCCACATGGATCAGCAAAAATCCAACAAGGGCAACTACTGCTGGGTCGTCTGAAAAGATCCCAGCTATCGGCATCCGGATTGCCAATAGAGCAATACCAAGAACTAGTCCCACGGCCACCGACCAAGCGATCACCTTGCGCCCAATAGACATAGCGCCTTTAGCATCACCGGAGCCAAGCCGTTCTCCTACCATTGCCTGCGCAGCGATAGCGACCGCATCCATGGCGAGTGCCGCGACCGTCCACACCTGGAAGCCCACCTGGTGGGCTGCTACATCGACCTGACCGATTCTGGTGGCCACCGCAGTGCCGGTCAGGAATGTTCCGGCGAGCGACAGATTCCGGATCAAGAGGTGGCCGCTGACCGTGAGCAACCGTCCTATAGATTCGAGGCGCGGGGCCAGCGGTACTTGTCGCCAACCGACAGCATGGCCAATCCAAATCAGATAACAAGTGGCTCCCAGCCATTGGGCGGTGACGGTGGCAGCCGCTGAGGCTCCGATTCCGTAGCCCATGCCAACGATAAGGAACAACTCCAGCACCAGGTTCAAGGCTGCAGTGCCCACCGCCACCTGTAGAGGTCGAACGGTGTCTTTGAGTCCGTACAGGTAACCAACTCCTGCCATCATCAAGAGCATTGCTGGCGCCCCCCACAAACTTACCCGTAAGTAGGTGGCAGCCTGGTTGGCCACCTCGCCGGTTGCGCCCAGTCCGGACACGATGGAATCAGTTGTCAGGTTTCCAATGACCGCGAGAACTATTCCAAGGGTTGCTGCCAGCCAAAGGCTCTGGATGGCCTGCTCTGCAGCTTTCCGGTGTTCACCGGCGCCAGTGAGTCGAGCCACGGCTGCTGTGGTTCCATATGCCAGAAAGATGCATAGCCCATATCCAAAAAACAGGGCTCCCGAGGCCACACCGAGGCCAGCCAGTGGAGCGGTGCCGAGTCGGCCAACCACCGCTGTGTCGGCCAAAACGTATAGCGGTTCGGCGATTAGTGCTCCAAGAGCCGGGATGGCCAAACTAAATAACTCTCTCCCATCGGAGGACCGGGCTTTAGAGGTCACCGGCGAAGACTACGACATGGGTTGTTCGGGTCTAACCTGCCATTCCATGACAGATGTGACCCACGGGGGGATGAAACCCCGCAGCCATGAAGTTACTGACGGTCCCAGTCGGGCACCCGCTCGGGCCATGCTCCGGGCGATCGGGATGACGGATAATGACTTTACTAAGGCGCAGATTGGCGTAGCTTCATCTTGGAACGAGGTAACGCCCTGCAACCTTCCGCTTGATTCCCTTGCTAAGCGTTGCAAGGAGGGGGTTACCGAAGCGGGGGGCTTTCCCCTTGAGTTCAACACCATTGCAGTTTCTGATGGGATTTCGATGGGACATGAGGGGATGCGGGCCAGTCTGGTGAGCCGTGAGATCATTGCTGACTCGGTGGAGGCGGTAATGCATGCAGAGCGCCTTGATGCCTTCGTCAGTTTTGCTGGTTGCGACAAGTCGCTTCCGGGGATGCTTATGGCGGCGGCGCGTATCAACTTGCCGTCTGTCTTCGTGTATGGCGGCTCAATCATGCCGGGTGAGCACACCGATGGATCCAAACTGGACATTGTCAGTGTGTTTGAGGCTGTAGGGGCGCATGCTGTTGGGGACATCGATGACACTGAGTTGCTGGCCATCGAACGAGCGGCGTGCCCGACTATCGGTAGTTGTGCTGGGATGTTCACCGCTAACACGATGGCCTCGGTAGGTGAAGCTATTGGCATGTCGCTGCCGGGCTCAGCCTCGGCTGCCGCAGTCGACAAGCGCCGGTCAGACGTGGCTTTTGCCAGTGGGTATGCAGTAATGAACCTGTTGCGTGAGGGGATCCTGCCCAGACAAATTATGACTAGGGCTGCATTCGAGAATGCCATTGCCGTAGTCATGGCTCTCGGGGGCTCGAGCAATGCCGTGCTACACCTGATGGCTATCGCTTTTGAGGCTGGTGTAGAGCTGGAACTGGAAGACTTCAATCGGGTTGCAGCCCGGGTGCCGCATCTGGCCGACACGAAGCCACACGGCAAGTACCACATGGTTGACATTGATCGAATTGGTGGTGTCCCGGTGGTAATGCAGATGCTTCAGGAAGAGGGCCTTTTGCACGCTGATGAGATCACGGTGACTGGGAAGACGGTTGCAGAGAATTTGGCCATGCTGGATGTTCCGGAACCAGACGGAGACGTCATTCATACTTTTGATGACCCGATCCACGCCCTAGGGGGTTTAGCCATTTTACGAGGTTCGCTTGCCCCGAAGGGAGCAGTGGTCAAGGTGGCAGGTCTCGACTTCAATCGTTTTGACGGTCGGGCGCGGGTATTTGACGGCGAGGATGCCGCTATGGCTGCGGTGTTGGGTGATCACATTGAGGCCGGGGACGTAGTGGTTATTCGCTACGAGGGCCCTAAGGGTGGACCAGGAATGCGCGAGATGCTCGCCATCACTGGGGCTATGAAGGGAGCTGGGCGTGGCGGTGATGCCGCGTTGATCACTGATGGCCGGTTCTCCGGAGGTACCCATGGTTTCTGCGTCGGGCATGTGGCACCTGAAGCAGTAGATGGTGGCCCAATCGCCCTCGTGGAGGAAGGGGACCGCATCGTTATCGACGTGCTGGCTCACACCATTGACCTGATGGTTGACGGTCCCACACTGGCTGATCGAAAGTTGAATCTGAAGCCGTTTGAGCCTCGTTACACCTCGGGTTTCCTAGCCAAATACGCAGCGCTAGCTCAAGGGGCCGAGAAGGGCGCCGTTACACAGGCTTGATCTTTCACTACCTCTGCTCCGACCACAAGTTGGACTGCCGGGCTGCCGATAGAGACATCCACGTTGCGTCACTGACAGCCTGGCTTGACGATTGTTTGGCTACCCAGTTAGGGACTGGTAAGACCATGTCCGGTGGAACTTCCAAACCGTTTCGGGGCGCCACAGCGCACGTCGGTAAGCGATTGAGAGCTTTAGCCATGGACGCTTCTGCCTCTTCGCTCTTGGTTTCCTCGCCATAGAAACGAGAATCGTGGAGTTGATGCCACTTGTCGGCCCCCATGACTACGACATCGTGACCTTGGGCCAAGTCGGCTATGAGGCGGGCGTCGGTGGCCTCAACAGTTAGCCACCGATGGGTGGCGGCCACATCCTGAAGCACTACGAGCCGGTCCTCGATTGACGTCCGACCCCTGTCTTTACCTAGAGGTCGCCGAGACACGGACCAGATAATCTGGTCTAGATGGTGGTAGCGCAGTGCTGTATGAGCAATAACCAGGTGGGCGAGAGTCGGGGGATCAAAGGATCCGGGTTGGATGCCGGTGCGCATCTTTTAATTCTCTCATGGACCACCATTGCTTGACAGGTTGTGGTCTGGTGTAGCTCTGGCGCATAATTGCAAATCATGAAGATTGTGTTGACTTCTTTTATCCCCAAGGACTCTTCCCTGGAGGTAGGCGTACTGTTGTAGGCACGCGTCCTGCCGACACGCGGTGGGTCACAGACGGTTGCGTGCCTCGACCTCCCACAGTGGGAGGTCGTTTCCACGTTTCTCCCAAGTTCCCTGAAGATCAGAGTTCGACATGGCCACAGAAGCAATGGATGGCGGCAGAGCCCTTATCCGCGCCCTTGAAGTTGAGGGTGTAGAGGTGATGTTTGGCTTGCCCGGTGGCGCCATCTTGCCTGTCTACGACCCGATTATCGATTCCTCCATTCGCCATGTCCTGGTTCGCCACGAGCAGGGCGCTGGACACATGGCTGAGGGTTACGCACATGCGACTGGTCGCCCGGGCGTGGCCATGGTTACGAGTGGTCCAGCGGCTACCAATATCGTCACTCCATTGTGTGATGCCTACCTCGATTCGGTGCCGATGGTCGTGGTCACCGGACAGGTTCCTTATGCGGCGATTGGCACTGATGCCTTCCAAGAATGCGACACAACTGGCATTACACAGTCTGTAACCAAGCACAATTTTTTAGTAACCGAAGCTCAGGACATTCCGCGAACCATCAAAGAGGCGTTTTACATAGCGACCACGGGTCGACCCGGCCCAGTGCTGGTTGACATCCCAAAGGACATTGTGGATCCAAACAGTCCTCGGTCAGCCATGACATGGACCGATGACGTCGAGATGGACCTGCCTGGGTACCACCCACAGACGGAGGTTGACCTCGACGCGATCACGGCTGCTGCTGATCTAATTCGAACTTCTGAGCGCCCTGTGCTCTATGTAGGTGGGGGTATCTTAAAATCCCGGGCAGCCGAGGCTCTACGGACATTGGCTGAACTAACCGGGATTGGAGTGGTCACCACGCTCATGGCCCGAGGTTCCTTTCCTGACAGTCACGAGTTGTGTCTCGGCATGCCGGGCATGCACGGCAACTACACAGCGGTCACAGCGATGCAGGAGTCTGATCTACTGATAGCGCTTGGTGCCCGTTTTGACGACCGTGTGACTGGCCGTCTGGATGGCTTCGCCCCTGAAGCCAAGATAATCCATGTTGATATTGATCCAGCCGAACTGGGTAAGGTCCGAAAGCCTGATGTGGCGGTTCAAGGAGATGTTCGGGTTGCTATTGAGGCGATGGTTGCTGAATTGTTGGGCAACGGTCTTGGCAACTCGGATCGGTCGGCTTGGAAATCTCGGATTAGCGGATGGCAGGAGCGCTACCCGTTGGCGTATGAGCCATGGCTACCTGGTGAACCACTCAAGCCCCAGTTCGTCATCGAACGACTACGCGATGCTAATCCAGACGACACCATTGTCACTTCAGGTGTTGGTCAACACCAGATGTGGGCGAGCCAGTACTGGACCTTTGATTATCCGTACACGTGGATCAACTCCGGTGGCCTCGGAACGATGGGTTTCTCTATTCCGGCGGCCATTGGCGCCAAGGTTGCCTTTCCGGACCGGTCGGTATGGGCAATCGACGGAGATGGTTGTTTCCAGATGACGGCCCAAGAGTTAGTTACTGCCACGGTGGAGAACATCCCTATCAAGGTGGCGTTGCTCAACAACTCTTACCTCGGCATGGTCCGTCAGTGGCAGGAGATGTTCTACGAGGAGCGGTATTCAGAGGTATTTCTTTCTCAAGATGTTCCGGACTACAAGATGTGGGCTGAGTCAATGGG
>JAQWTI010000002.1 GCA_029242745.1 Acidimicrobiales bacterium
AGGAGTCTGGGCCGTGTCTCAGTCCCAGTGTGGCTGATCGTCCTCTCAGACCAGCTACCCGTCGATGCCTTGGTGAGCCGTTACCTCACCAACTAGCTGATAGGCCGCGAGACCCTCCCGAAGCGCCGGAGCATTTCCTCATCGGGCCATGCGACCCAATGGGGACATCCGGTATTAGCCCGAGTTTCCTCGGGTTATTCCAGTCTTCGGGGCAGGTTTCTCACGTGTTACTCACCCGTTCGCCACTCACTCATATGACCCGAAGGTCGAGTTCGTTCGACTTGCATGTGTTAGGCCCGCCGCCAGCGTTCGTCCTGAGCCAGGATCAAACTCTCCGTCGAAATCTCAAGCCGGGCCGCCGAAGCGGTTCCGACCGTCGAATCATTGGTGCGACAACTCCCGAAGGTGTTGCCGACGCGAGTTTGAGGCCGAGCGGGACACCAATCCCGTCCGACCTGGCACAGGGCAATGGTGGTCGACCTAAGTCGGCCACCGTTGTCCGTGTTCAGTGCTATTAAAATTGTTCAGGGTCTGTCCAGCGACGACTCGCGATCGTCTAGTGGACAGCCCGCACTGGCTTTTTCGTCCTCTATCCCGTTTTCAAGGAGCACTTGGAAGCCATACAGCTTCCTAGCACACGCCTAATCCGCGAGGATTAACTCGACAGAGGCGTTGGTGCCTTCAACCCGTCACAGCGATTCGATCCGATTGGACCTGCCGCTAGACGAGCGCTCGCCCTTCGACACCAAGTGCGCACTGTAATAGAACGAACCAGATACCTGCGAGCAGAAGAACACTATCTAGGCTGCGTGCAGGCCCCAACTTGCAGCTTGGGCTTTCTTCTTAGTTTCAGGATTAATTAGGCAACGGGCGACACACCTGCTGGAGATCGGCCAGACGCAAGATGCGTTAGGCGATGACCAGCAAGTGGCGCTGACGCTTGCCCTTCTGAAGGAGGATGAACCCCCCACCGACTACCGAGTCGTCTGGAAGGCTGTTGGTTGCCGTATCGACCCTTTTCCCATTCACCCGAACTCCACCTCCAGATACGGTGCGCCGGGCGTCGCTTCTGGAGGAGCACAGGCCGGTGGCCACGAGCACGTCCACCAGCGACTCATCACCAGCAGGCAAGCCGTTAGCCAGTGTCGTCTCCGGGACGACCCCTCGAAGCGCCTGCAACATTGCGCCCGTCAGTTGTTCAGATCCAAATAGCCCCTGCGCTGCAAGGAGGGCCTGTTCTGTGGCATCAGGACCATGGACCAAAGTGCAAACCTCATCCGCCAATCGGCGCTGGGCCAACCGCTTTTCCGGTGCCAGACCGTGGCCCTCCATCACAGTGGCTACTTCGTCAACCGGCACCAGCGTGAGTTGCAACAGCAGTCTTCCCACGTCCCGGTCGTCCACATTCACAAAATATTGATGCAACTCATAGGGCAAGGTCCGGACAGGGTCTAGCCATATAGCACCATCAGCCGTCTTCCCGAACTTGGCCCCATCAGCGCGGGTCACAAGCGGAACGGTTAACCCATAGGCAGGAACTTCAGCGCGACGTCGGATGAGGTCAATCCCTGCGGTGATATTGCCCCACTGATCCGAACCCCCGACCTGCATCTCGCACCCGTGACGAATATGCAATTCATAAAAGTCATTGGCCTGCAAAAGCATGTAACTGAACTCAGTAAATGAAATACCCTGATCGCCAGCCAGACGGGCCCTCACCGATTCTTTGCCCAGCATCGTCCCCACGGTGACGTGCTTGCCGACGTCCCGGAGAAACTCCAGCACACCCACTCCCTCAGTCCACTCCCGGTTATCAACTAGTTGGGCAGGCAGGTCGCCAGGCCTCAGATCGCCCTCAAAGCGAAGAAACGAACGCAGTTGAGAAGCCACTGCATCGACATTCTGCTTCAGAGTGGGACCGTCGAGAAGGTTTCGTTCGGCAGACCGACCACTGGGATCACCCACCATGCCGGTAGCGCCGCCTGCTAGAGCGATAACCCGGTGGCCCACATCTTGAAACCGTCTCAATAGCAACAGCGGCACCAGATGGCCGATGTGGAGACTGTCTGCGGTCGGATCAAACCCGCAGTAGAGGACTACCGGGCCCTCATCCATGCGACGACGTAGACCATCAAGGTCGGTGCTGTCCTGCACCAGACCACGTGCTGCCAGGTCATCAAGGATCGCTGAACTCATAGCCACCAGTATGGAGCCTGGAACCCACCGGCCGCAGATCTATTTGGTTTCACTCGATCCGGGAACCCGCAGTCAGCGTGGCTGATGTCACCTCTGACGACCTGCCGCCCCACCGACCGCCCGCCGGGCCAGACTGGACTAATGCCGACACCTACCGGACTCCGCCTGCTAGGTGCCGTTCTGGCACTCTCCACGACCGCCACTTCGTGCTACCGCTACGAAACTCGTGAGTTTGAGATCTCTATCCCCGAACAGGCTGAATCTTCAGTAGTGGTGGCTCGCGACGGCCGCTATATCACCACCCTGGTAGCACCCGAGAATCGAACCAGCGCGCGTACTCTGTTTGAGATCCCCCAAATGGTCCGAGATGCCGTCATCGCAATCGAGGATGAACGGTTCTACATCCACGACGGCATTGACCTCAAGGCCATTATCCGAGCCGCTCGAACTAATCTGGAGTCTGGCGGCATCAGCCAAGGTGGGTCGACTATCACGCAGCAATATGTGAAGTTGGCCATCATCCGCAATGCCGAGAAGACTGCCAGCAGGAAACTAGAAGAGGTCTGGTACGCCACTCGACTGGAAGATGAGTACAGCAAGAACTTCATCCTCTTGCAGTACCTAAACACGGTCTATCTCGGGCATGGGGCTTACGGAGTGAAGGCTGCAGCTCAGACGTACTTCAACAAGGACATTGATCAAGTGAACTTGGCTGAAGCGGCGATGATTGCCGGAATTATCCAACTCCCGGGGCGTTACAACCCGTACCTCAACTATTCCAAGAGTCTGCGGCGCAGTCATCTGGTCCTTGACCGAATGCTGGCCAACGATTTCATAAACAGTGATCAACATGGCGCAGCTTTAGCCAGTCCACCCCGTTTGGAGGAATACTCCGCTCGTCTCGAGACCCGCTACCCAGCCGGGCATTTTGTCGAGGAGGTTCGGAGATGGTTTCTTGACAATCCGGCTTTTGGGGCAAGCCGTGGTGTTCGAGAGCGCCTTCTGTTCGAGGGTGGCCTCCGTATCGAGACCACTGTCGACCTTGACCTGCAGCGGGCGGCCGAAGACGCCGTCGAGTCACACATACCTTCTGGTCAGGGGCATCCTGATGCCGCAGTGGTGGTCCTAGAGACTGGAACCGGCCAGTTGCTGGCCATGGTCGGTGGCCGTGATTTCTTCGCCAGCGATACGGATGCCAAGGTAAATCTGGCGGTCGGATCTGGTCGTCAAGTCGGTTCTTCCATGAAGCCCATTGCTCTAGCAGCGGCGCTAGAGGCGGGATGGCAGGCCACGGCCACCTACCTAGCGCCCAACGTGCTGGAGTTTGAAATCCCCGGTGCCGATGAAGAAAACAAAGTCTGGCGGGTGACTGGTGGTGTCGGCGGTCATGACGCTACCGAAGCCCGCTTCGAGCACGGCCTCCAAGCGCTCCTTCAGTTTTGGATGCGTGAAGACCACACCAACGTGCCAGTCGATCACTCCGAGACCATCCGAGTTGAAAAAGAGCGCGACGAGGAGACCGAGATCACCTACCAGGCTGTTGACCTCACCCAATGGGTGGCTAACCGTCGCTGGGACTTTGATCGCGAGCGACTTTTTGCTGACCGGATCGACCTGCTCGAGGCAATCCCTACGTGGTCCTGGATTCCACCGGACAGCCAACCGCTCGTTCCCCCACCTGACGCAGAGGAGGTAACGCTTATTCGAGCCACCCGGAGTTCTCTTAATACCGTATTCGCCCAACTAAGTATGGAAATGGGTTCCCAACGGACGGTAAACATGGCTCGTCGTCTCGGCATCCGGTCCCCTATCCAAAACGTCAACTCCAACGTGCTCGGTACGTCCAACGCAACGATGCTTGACATGGCCACCGCCTACCACACCATCGCTAATCGGGGCGTCTCCATAGCCCCCAGTTACGTCACCCGAGTGACAAGAGCAGATGGCACCACACTCTGGTCGTGGAGCCGCACACAAGACCGGGTAATCGATGCGCGTTTGGCCGACCAGTTGACGTGGATACTTGAGGGCACAATCGATCAGGGGACAGGGTGGCGGGCCCAACTGGAAGACCGCCCGGCCGCCGGTAAGACCGGTACCACTCAGAACTATGCAGATGCCGTCTTCGCCGGGTACACGCCGCAGCGCACCACGGCCGTTTGGGTGGGTTTTCCAGAAGCCCAGATCCCCATGATCCCGCCCACTACCGATCGTAAGGTCTACGGCGGAACCTATCCAGCCATGATCTGGAAAGACGTGATGGAAGCAGCCCACCTAGGCCTGTCTGCGGAGGAATTTCCTGGGCTGCCCCCGGCTAACACAACTTTCGTTGCCCCTAGTCCCCTGGTTCCTGAAGAACCGTCAGAGGACGTCATCCCGACGACCACCATGCTCTCAGGCTATGTAGCAACACCGGAGGTGACAGGACTGACCTTGAACAACGCCCGATCAATGCTGGCCGAAGCCAACCACGGTGTGTGGATCGCCGAGGTTCGCCAGATCGAGGTCTCAGGCACTGAAGCAGGAACAATTATCAGCCAGGAGCCCGGAATCGGGTCAACTATTAAAGAGGGTGGGGCAATGCTCGTCGAGGTGGCTGTTGAACCACCGGTGGTCGGGGGCGTAGACGTGCCGAACGTGACATACAAGTTGCTGCTCGAGGCTCGGCCAGTACTCGAGGCATTGGGTCTAGGCTTCGCTGTCGTCGTAGTGGCTGATCCAGACCAACCCGAGTGGGAGTCTGGACTGGTTTGGTCCCAGAACCCCGAACCAGGCGAAATAGTAAATCCTGGTTCAGTACTCGCTCTCCGGGTGACACCATGACCGACCTAATGAAGTCCGATCCGGCGAGCAACAATTTGAACTACGGCACCATTGGCCTCCGAGTCTTCCTGACTCTCCTAGTAGTAGCTATGGGTGTGCTGTGGGTCTACGCCTTCTTCCTTGCTCCCGCGGGCAATCCAGACCGCATGGAAGATCGATCATGGCCCGAAGCCGCACAGGTTCGTTGCTTGGCCGCTAGAGCTGAGATAGCGCTACTTCCCACCGCTAGGCAAGCCGGATCTCCTGACGAGCGGGCCAAAGACCTGGACGAGGCCACGGTGATAATCCGTAACCTCGTAAACGACCTGGTCGTGCTCCCTGGTGGCACCGACCATGATCGATCGCTCGTCGCTCTGTGGATAGCAGACTGGGAGATCTACTTGGCAGACCGCCTCGCCCATGCCGAACGTCTCCGTTCCGATGGTGATGTAAAACCGCTGCTCACTGCTCTACCGAGCGGCTCAGGCAGCGTCCTCGAGCGCATGAACGGCTTTGCACGAGTAAACGACTTCGAGGCCTGCCTCGATCCTGGTGACATGTAAGTCCACACCTCCAAAACAGACCGGCATTTAACCAGTCAACTCTTCTAGACGAGTCAAAGCACGCTCAGCAAGGCGGATTAAGCCGATATCGACTCCCAGCGAAGAGAGGCTGGTCTTATCGACCCAACGTAGTTCCTCTGACTCGTGATTCCCGAAAGGCACTGATCCTGGCGGCGCTACAACCAGATACCGAACGTCGTGGTGCTCGTGGAGGTCCTCAGCTGGCGGATCGACAACGTGGACGTCAAGGTCGATGGGAGGCTCCACTATCCGCAAGCCATCGATTCCTGTTTCCTCAGTGGCTTCCCGCAGGGCGACCCGAGTTAGATCAGCATCACCGTCAGCATGTCCACCTGGCTGAAGCCAGCGCTGCAACTTGGTATGGAATAACAGCAAAATCTGGAGGTTTGATGGGTCGACCACTAGAGCCGAAGCGGTTAAATGCCCTGGACGACACGTTCGGTCAAGAACGCCGGGGTTGCCATCCGTGTAGGTGTCTATTAGATCCAAGATCTGTCTCTGCTCAGGTCCCGGGGGTCCGAACGCGACGTAAGGGCGCGGATCACCCACCACCCGGTCAGCTAGGTCCAACTCACTCAACCCGATTTGCTGAATCATCCCCCGAGATGGGCCCGAACAGCCGAAGGGGGTGGAGTTGGGACGTGGTCGACAGCAGAGACTCCTACGTAGAACACGGTGGCCGTCAGCACCAGTTGGCCATCGACTCGTGCCTCGAAAGCCACATCAAAAGATGTTGTCCCCCATCGCGTTACTGCGGCATCCACTGTCAGGACGTCATGAACCCCCGCCGACCCATGCCAGGTTAAATCAGCCCTTCGCAGCATGACCTCCCAACCGGTCTCTTCAAATTCTCCATCAAGGTTTCGCAACCATGTATCAGTTACATCATCTAGATAGGCCAGATAATGGGCGTTAAAGACCACCCCTTGGGCATCGACCTCGCCATAACGGATTCGGATGTCCTGCGTATAAGACATGACGCTTCTAGTCAGTTCCCTACTTGAGCCCTTTGGGCTTCAAGTAACTCCCGAAATCGAGACTTCTGAATAGCTACCGGCTCTGGTCCGGAACCACCTGGGGTCGTGCGTCGATGCACCGCCACTCCCGGCAAGAGCAATGCGGCGGCGGCCGGTCCTAACCGTTTATCGGCAGCCACCAGATCCACCAAAGAGTCACCGCCAGTCATCGCTTCACGCACAAGTGCGCCTACCACCGCGTGAGCTTCACGAAACGGCATCCCACCTAACACCAGATACTCGGCTAGGTCTACGGCTGCGACATACGGGCCGTCTGCAGCCTCAGCCATCCGATCGACATTCACTCCCATTGAATCGACCATCCCGTCGAGGGCTACCAAAGTGAGTCGGACCGTGTCACATGCATCGAAGAGAGGTTCTTTATCCTCTTGTAGATCCTTGTTGTAGGCCAACGGCAAACCCTTCAGGGTAGTCAACAGTCCGGTTAGGTGGCCGATAAGCCTTCCAGCCTTACCTCGGGCCAGTTCAGCGATGTCTGGGTTTTTTTTCTGGGGCAGCATCGATGAACCAGTCGAGAAACGGTCATCTAGGTTGATGAATCCGAATTCCTCTGTCGACCACAGGATTAGTTCCTCACCGATACGCGACAAGTGGACCCCTAGCAGGGCTAGAGAAAACAATGTTTCAGCTACAAAATCTCGATCAGAAACAGCATCAAGTGAGTTCTCGAACCGATTGCTGAAGCCGAGATCCGAAGCGGTGCCGTCTGGGTCCAGCGGAAGGGAAGACCCTGCCAACGCCCCAGCTCCCAGAGGTGACACATCGGCCCGGCTGCGCGCGTCTAGCAGCCTGTCCACGTCTCGCGACAGGGCCCAACCATGGGCCAACAGGTGGTGAGCCAATAACACCGGTTGGGCTTGCTGGAGGTGGGTGTAACCGGGGAGGTATGCATCGCCGGCTTCATCGGCCCGAGTTGCCAGCGTGTTCTGGAATTCCAAAACCAGAGAGGCTAACTCGGTCAACTCTCGGATAGTCCAAAGTCGCAAGTCGGTAGCCACTTGGTCATTACGGCTCCGCCCGGTGTGCAATCTGGCTCCAGCATCACCGGCCAGCTCAGTCACCCGCCGTTCGATAGCCGTGTGGATGTCCTCATCACCTTCAACGAATAGAAACGTTCCATCAGTCAATTCGCCCTCAGCGACATCCAGAGCGTTGAGTACCGCTACTCCGTCGTCGTCAGATACCAATCCCACTCGAGTAAGCATCCGCAGGTGGGCACGCGAGCCTGCCAGGTCCTCCCGGAACATTCTCCGATCGAAGGGCAAACTGTCATTTAGAGCCTGCAATGCCTCAGCGGGGCCACCCTTAAATCGTCCGTGCCAAAGTGTCACCATCTCCGTTAACCCCCTGACCGAGCGGCCCGCCGGGCTGCCGTCCGTAACCGCAAGGCGGTCAGTTTGATGAAACCCTCGGCATCGGCTTGGTCGTACGCACCTTCGTCTTCTTCAAAGGTCGCGATTGCTTTGTCAAACAACGTGTCGGCCGATTCACGCCCTACCACGTCAACGTTGCCCTTGTAGAGCCGTAATCGAACACGGCCATTCACAAAGGCTTGACTGTGGTCGATAGCCACCTGCAACATCTCCCGCTCAGGACTAAACCAGAAGCCGTTGTAGACCAATTCAGCGTATCGAGGCATTAGTTCGTCCTTGAGGTGCGCCATGCCCCGGTCCAGGGTGATGGACTCGATGGCCCGATGAGCCTTGAGCAAGATCGTGCCACCCGGCGTCTCGTAAGCACCCCGAGACTTCATTCCCACAAACCGGTTCTCAACAATGTCAGTCCGACCAATAGCGTTAGCGCCACCAACGAGGTTCAACTCGGCCAAAATCGTGGCTGGGGTCATCGACTTCCCGTCAAGGGCCACGACATCGCCCCGCTCATAGGTGAGCTCAAGATAAGTAGCTTCGTTGGGTGCCATCTCAGGGCTGACCGTCCACCGCCACATCTCGCTACTTGGTTCGTTCCAAGGGTCCTCTAGTGGGCCACCCTCATAGGAAATATGCAGCAGGTTCGCATCCATGGAGAACGGTGATTTGGTTCCCCTCTTCATCTCAACCGGAATGTTGTGCTCTTCCGCATAGTCGAGCAAGCTCTGACGCGATCCAAGGTCCCATTCTCGCCATGGGGCAATAATCCGAATGTCGGGTCGCAGGGCATAGGCACCCAACTCAAACCGCACCTGATCGTTGCCTTTTCCAGTAGCGCCGTGACTGATTGCATCAGCCCCGGTTGCATCTGCGATCTCAACTAAACGCTTGGCAATGAGCGGCCGTGCAATGGAAGTTCCGAGCAAGTATTCCCCCTCGTAGAGCGCGTTAGCCCTGAACATCGGATACACGAAGTCACAGACAAATTCTTCGCGTAGATCCTCAATGTAGATCTCAGAAACTCCCATGGATTCAGCTTTGATCCGAGCCGGTTCGAGCTCTTCACCTTGCCCCAAGTCAGCGGTGAAGGTCACGACCTCGCAGTGGTACTCCTCTTCCAGCCACCGAAGAATAATCGAGGTGTCTAAGCCCCCTGAATAGGCAAGAACGACCTTATTGATGCCGGTCCCGTTGCTTTCCACGTTCCTGTCTCACTTCCATATCTTGAGTTTGTATGCGTTCTTTTGACTGCCAGTTGACCGAATACCGACCTATAGCCCAGCAAGCCCCCGCAGTCGATCAGCCAAGTCGGCTCCCGCGATGCCCTCAGCGGCCACCACCATCAGCGTGTCATCACCAGCCACCGTGCCGATGGATCCTTCGACGCCGGCTCTGTCTAGTGCCGAAGCGACCACGTGGGCTGAGCCGGGCGGGGTGCGCAACACCACAAGGTTGAGCGACGACGATACATCGACCACCCATTCACCAAGCACTCGTCGGAGCTGGTCACCTGGAACCACTCGTTCGGCCGGATGCTCGGGGATGGCGTAGACACTGTCTCCACCAGGTACACGAACCTTTATGGCACCAAGGTCGTCGAGATCGCGTGAGACAGTGGCTTGGGTCGCGACAACGCCCTCCTCGCCCAGTAGCCCCACCAAGTGCTCTTGGCTAACAACCGCATGATCAGCAAGCAGCCTGATTACGCGATGCTGTCGTTGATGCTTACTCATAGGACCTCCTTGCAGTCGCCAAGCAGATAAGCCAACAGTCCTCTAGCAACGTGCATCCGGTTGGTGGCCTGAGGCCATACACGGCTCATCGGCCCGTCCATTACTCCGTCAGTGGCCTCCTCACCCCGATGGGCGGGCAGGCAGTGCAAGAAGAGCGCCTGCGGACCTGCCGCCTCCATAAGCATCTCGTCGACTCGAAAACCTTCAAAGTCGATAAAGCGTTGAGCCGACTCGTCCTCCTGTCCCATTGAGGTCCACACGTCTGTGTAGACGGCGTCAACACCTGCAACTGCTTCGACAGCCCTGTCAGTCTCAGTAAAGTTGACACCAGCACTGGATAGGCGGTCACGGTCCATCTCAGGCAGCCAGTACCCTGGCGGACCAGCAAATCTGACCTCAACGCCCAACATCCCACAGGCCAGCGCCAGAGATCGAAAAACGTTGTTGCCGTCGCCCACATAGGCGATCGAACGCCCCGCAAGCGCCTTAGGAATCCCGTCGGCTAGTTCATTACTTAGGGTGAGGACGTCAGCTAGGGCCTGCATCGGGTGGGCAACGTCAGACAACATGTTGACCACCGGAACGAGGTCCTGTGCAGCCATCCGTTCTACCGTGGCATGAGAAAACACTCGGGCTCCGATACACGCGTGGTAAGAAGCCAGCGTCCGGGTGACATCCTCAACCGACTCACGAGTATCCATACCCACCTCAGTCGCCTGAATGTAAATGGGGTGGCCACCCAACTGGAAGACCGCCATCTCCATTGAGTTACGGGTCCGAACCGACGGCTTCTCAAACACCAGTGCCATGCCCCTCTTGGCCAATACCTGAGGCGGAGCCGGGTCGGTAGACAGGGCCAGAACCTGGTGCAACTCGTCCACACCAAGGTCGTCAATCTCGAGTAGGTGTCGCATCAGCTGGTCTCTTTTGTGTCGCTAGTCAGCACACCGGCCAGAATCCCCACACCCTCGACCAGTTCTTCGGTCGAGATGGTCATCGGCGGGGCTAGTCGAAGAGCCGTCGGAGTCACCCCGTTGACAACCAGACCAGCCTCTAAACACGTCCGGGCTACCTCGCCGGCCGTACGACCAGCGAGCGTCTGAGGTTTCAGTTCGACCCCTATCAATAGTCCGAGACCCCTTACCGAAGCCACACCGGGAAGTGCCTCCAATAACGTCTTCAGTTCAGAGCCCCGTTCCCGGGCCAGCCGGGGGGCGTCTATCTCCTCCATGATCCGGAGAACCTCTCGCGCACCAGCGGCGGCTAGCGGCTGGCCACCAAACGTGGAGCCGTGATCGCCCGGACTGAAGGCGGCTGCCACTTCGGCAACCGCCCATACCGCACCGATTGGCACCCCGTTACCCAGGCCTTTGGCCATGGTGACCACGTCGGGGACAATGCCGGCGTGCTGGAAGCCGAACCATGCACCCGTCCGTCCTAGACCCGTCTGGACCTCATCGATGATCAGAACCATCCCCCGCTCGTTGCACAGCTGCCGAACACCTTGCAGGAAAGTTGCGTCAGCCGGGTTGACCCCTCCCTCACCCTGCAACGGCTCCAACAAGATGGCACCCACCTCCGGTGCCAGAGCAGCCTCTACCGCCGCTAGGTCATTCCAGGCGGCGTGCCGGAACCCCTCAGGGAGCGGCTGGAATGGCTCGTGTTTTTCAGGCTGGCCAGTGGCCGCCAAGGTCGCCATGGTTCGGCCGTGAAACGAACGGAAAGCGGCAACCACACCGTGGCGGCCACGACCATGAAACTTGCGAGCCAATTTCAAGGCAGCCTCGTTGGCCTCGGCGCCGGAGTTCTGGAAAAGAATTCGCCCCGGTCCGATGCTTCTATTGGGATCCAAACCGGACCGGATTAAACGGTCGAGCCGTTCGGCCACCTCCAACTGAGGCTCGGTGACGAAGAGATTCGACACGTGTAGCAGGGTTGAGGCCTGTTCGGCCAGCGCTGTAGCCACCCGAGGATGAGCATGACCTAGGCCGGTTACTGCAAGCCCACACAGGAAGTCGAGGTACCGATTTCCGGCGTCGTCGAAGAGTTCAGTACCTGAGCCCCGCACAAAGGTGACCGGCGGAACACCGTAATTGCCCATAAGCCGGTCGGTCCATTGCTGGATGGGTTCCTGAATGGATGAATCGCTCACAAGACCACCATCTCGTGGCCATCAGGTAGCACCATGGTGCCGATGCCGATGTCAGTGAAGAGTTCAAGCAGCAGCACATGCGGGATTCGTCCGTCGACCATGTGAGCCGAACCCACACCGGCCGCTAACGCATCCATGCAGGCTTGCACCTTGGGAATCATGCCGCCGCTGATCGTGCCGTCGGCCAGCAGGGCAGAGAGATCCGACAGGTTAACTCTGGAGATTCTCGAGGAAGAATCGTCAACGTCGGCCATCAGGCCCTCAACGTCCGTCAGGTAGAGGATACGTTCAGCGCCCAATGCACCCGCCAGCGCTGCTGCCACGGTATCCGCGTTGATGTTGTAGGCCTGACCATCGAGGTCACTTCCGATAGTTGACACAACCGGAATGAGATCCTCGACGAGAAGTCGTTCGATGATTGCTGGGTTGACAGACTCCACATCGCCCACGAACCCCAGTTCAACATTCCGTGCCGTAGCCCGAATCAACCCAGCGTCCTCACCGGACAGGCCTACCGCCATTGACCCGTGTCGATTGATGCTGGACACAATCTCCCGGTTGACCTTGCCGACAAGGACCATCCGAGCCACCTCGAGAGTCTCGGCATCAGTAACCCTCAGACCGTCCCGGAACTCCGACACGATGCCCAACCGGTCCATGAGTGCTCCGATTTGAGGTCCACCCCCATGCACTACCACTGGCCTGATACCCACGGAGTGCATAAGGACAATGTCCTCAGCAAACTGAGTGGCCAGCAACTCGTCACCCATGGCACTTCCCCCGAACTTGACCACGATGACCGAGCCGGCAAACCGCTGTATGTAAGGAAGAGTTTCGATCAGCACCGAGGCGCGCCGTTCAGGTGAAAAACCAGAAAGGGGGCCTGTGTCGACAGGATTGGGCTGGTCCATATCTTCCTCCACGGCCTTAGGAAGTCCGCATATTTTCGTCGATGTACGCGTGACTGAGGTCGGTGGTGACTACCCACGCTGAGCCATCACCCTGTCCTAGGTCGACCTTTAGGTCGATCCTCCTACCTGCCATGTGAGCGGCTAGGGCTACCTCATCGACTGACTGGGCCCGTTCGGCGGCGTAAACCACCTGACCACCGTACGAAATAGTGATGGTGGAGGGATCGAATGTGATGCCAGCAGCCCCCATCTCGGAGGCGATCCGTCCCCAGTAGGGGTCCTCGCCATACCAAGAACATTTAACTAGCTGGCAATTGGCCGTATCCCTGGCACCCTTGGCTGCCTCAATATCGTTAGCAGCACCAGTAACTGTCAGAAAAACTGTCTTAGTGGAGCCCTCAGCGTCATCGGCCATCTGTATGGCGAGGTCCCTACACGCATCCGACAACGCTGCACGCATCTCGTCGGTAGCGACGGGTCCAGCGCTTCCGGAAGCCAGCAATAAAACGGTGTCGTTCGTCGACTCGGCGCCGTCCACGGTGAGACAGTTGAAAGAAACCCCAACCGCCGACCGCAAAAGATCGGTGGCGGTTGTCGCATCGAGGAGAGCGTCGGTGGTCAGCACGGCCAGCATCGTGGCCATATTTGGCTCCAGCATCGCTGCACCCTTGGCAACACCACCAATGGTAAACGTGCCACCGTCCAGCGCCGTACCGGTTAGCACCGTCAGTCTTGGCACGGTGTCCGTTGTCATCATCGCTCGAGCGGCAGCCATACCACCGTCGCCTCCCAGATCGGCGACGATCTTTGGGATAGCCGGGAGAATCTTTTCCATGGGTAACTGGAACCCGATAAGGCCCGTAGAACAGACCAGCACCTCGGCAGGCTTACAACCCACAGCGTCGGCGGTGAGGGCGCACATTGCCTCGGCATCGACCCTCCCGGCTGTGCCAGTTGCGGCGTTGGCGTTGCCGCTGTTCAGGACCACCGCTGCAGCCCGGCCACCGGTGGTCACCAGATGTTCTCGACTTACGAGCACCGGCGGTGCTGTCATCTGGTTCGAGGTGAACACACCCGCCGCTGTGACGGGTAAGCCGTCGGCCGTGGCGACCACGGCAAGATCTTCAGCACCAGAGGCCTTGATCCCACAGGCCATACCAGCGGCGACGAAGCCAGGTACCTTCGTGACGCTCACGGGTAAATCCCGATAGCGCTGAGACCGGTAGTCTCATCGAGACCTAGGACGGCATTAGCGCACTGAACTGCCTGTCCAGAGGCACCTTTCACCAGATTATCGATGGCGCAGATGGTTACCAGAAGGCCGGTCCGTGGGTCAACCCGCGCTGTTAGGTGGGCAGCGTTGGATCCCAAAGTCGTCTTTGTGGACGGTGACCGTTCATTCACCACGACGAATGGTTCGTTGGCGTAGCACTCCGCCAGAATCGCTAGGGCGCTGTCGGTATCCAAATATCCCGCACCCGATCGGGCGTAGCAGTTCGCCAAGATTCCCCGGTTCATGGGAGCTAGGTGAGGGGTGAACAGAATGCTCACCCCCGACACTGTTGATCCGTCAGGCAGAGTTGCCACTGACTGTTCAATCTCTGGTGTGTGCCGGTGGCCGGCAAGCCCGTAAGCCGTGTAGTCCTCATCTACAGCACAGAATGTGGTACTTGTCTTAGGCGAACGCCCCGCGCCGGATACACCACTGGCAGCATCGACGACGATGCCAGCTGTCTCGATAGCGCCAGCCCGCAAGAACGGTGCCAGCGCCAACGACGCTGCCGTCGGGTAGCAACCAGCGACAGCCACCAGTCGGGCTCCTAGCAGCCCACCTCGAAAAAGTTCGGGTAATCCGTATACGGCTTCATCTAGGAGGGCAGGTACTTCGTGGTCCTGGCCGTACCAAGTCGGATAAAGAGTGGCATCTCGGAGTCGGAAATCGGCGGCCAGATCCACCACGTGGCTGACTCGGCTCAGGAGTTCTGGCACCAGCGCCTGTGACGCCCCGTGGGGCAGTCCTAGGAAGACTATGTCGCACCCGTCGACCGCCGACAGGTCCACTGGAGAGTAGGTCAAGTCCGGGTAGTGGGCTGCAAGGCTCGGGTAGAGGGTGGCCACAGCGCTGCCGGCCTGAGTCTCGCCGGTAGCAATGGCCACCTCAAAGTTGGGGTGGCCGGCACACAGCCGGAGAAGTTCAGCGCCAGTGAACCCAGAAGCCCCAATGATGGCAACCTTGTACATTCTCTAATTATGCCTAATGCTGCATACTAATACTCAATGTTTATGCAGATTTTTACATAATATTAGAATTTAACGTCAGACCTTCTCGGCCTCGAAGACGACGCCTTTAAGAGTTGTCAATATCAACCACAACTGCTGGACAACTCCACCAAGCTCAGGCCACTAGATCAGTTACCACCTTGCCGACCACCTTCCGGTCGGCTATGTCCTGGAGGGCGCGCGGCGCATTTCCAAAGGCGTACGGCGGGTACAGCAACGGGTCCACAGCACCCTCGGCAGCTAGGGCAAACACCGATTCCATCTGACGGCCCAGCGACCCCGGATCGCGCGCAAGCGAGGCCCCCCAATGCACGCCTATTACCGAGTAGTTTTTGAGGAGCACGTGGTTGGTCTTCAACTCAGGGATCCCGGCTACGAAGCCAATTACCAGAAGGCGCCCATCCCACGCCATGCACCGGCGGACCTGCTGGAAGGTATCACCCCCAACCGGGTCATAGGCCACGTCTACTCCATTACCGCCGGTCAACTCCCGAACCCGCTCAACGAGATCGTCAACCTCGCGATGGTCAATGACCTCGTCGGCACCTAGGGCCGCGCATGCAGCCACCTTCTCCGCACCACCGGCCACTGCAATAACACGCGCCCCAGCCGCTCGCCCCAACTGGATGGCCGCCGACCCCACTCCGCCTGCAGCCCCCGTCACTAACAAAGTCTCACCAGGCGCCAGATGGGCCCTGTCGTGCAAGGCGAACCAGGTCGTGCCGTAATTCATCGGCACAGCAACCGCCTTGGTCGACGGAAGCGCTTCGGGTAACTCAAACACTGAACTCTCGGGTAGTGCCACCCGCTCAGCCAGGCCTCCACCCAAAGCGACCACACGGCGGCCAACAAGCACCGAGTCCACACCGTCCCCCACCGCAGCCACCCGGCCGGCCGTCTCACTCCCCGGGCAGTACGGCAGCGAAGGCTTTACCTGGTACTCGCCCCGGCACTGCAGTACGTCAGGAAACGCCAGCCCAACTGCCTCTACATCAACTAGCACCTGCCCAGGTCTTATTTCGGGGTCGGGAGCCTCCCCTAGAATCAACTGGTCGATTGGGTCACCCAGTTCATGTACCTGCCATATGCGCATACCAGTGACCGTATCTGGGAGGTGGAACCTGCCCCTAACCGCGCAGTGTTGCGGGGAGTGTCGATTGAACGGTGTCTATGCAAATCTCTCGCACCGCGGCCACCTCCGCATCCGTCAGCGTTCGATTATCTGCTTGAAATCTAAGGGTGAACGCCAAGCTACGCCGACCCTCAGACACCGGTGGCCCCCGGAATACGTCAAACAAGGAAAGGTCGGCCAACAGGTCACCCGCCGCTTTCCGGAGGCAGGCTCCTACCAAGCCGGCCGGCGTCCCCTCATCCACTTCGAATGCCAAGTCAATGTCTGAAGACGGATAGCGACTCACTCGTTTGTAGGACCGCCTTCCGTGGGGAATCGCCAGCAACGTCTCAAGGTCGACCTCCAGCCAACCCACACGCTCAGCGATCCCATAGGCAACAAGGGCACTCGGGTCCACCTCTCCCACATATCCCACTACAGAGCCGACCACCTCAATGCGGGCCGTCCGGGTGGCATGCAGGCCAGCGGGCCCATCGGCCACCAATTCGTAGCGGCGAGCATCGAGGGCATCCGCCAGTGCTGACCACACAGCCACTGCATCACCAGCATCCCGACCACCGAGAGCCACCGCAAGATACTCGCGCTCGTCGGGTAGTGGCTGCTCATTATCCGGGCAACGGTATACATGGCCAATTTCAAACAATCCCAAGCCTTGCAGGCGGTGAGAGGCGTTGTAAGCCAGAGTTTTGAGAATGCCGGGTCGCAGCGACGCTCGCATAACCGACTCTTCAGCCACCAGCGGGTTGGTTACTGTGATTCCGTCAGCCGGCAGGCCAGCGCGCTCTAAATCGCCGGGAGCCAGAAATGGCACCGGCATAACTTCATCAAGACCTAGACCGACCATCGCGTCACGGACGCGACGACGATCTTGCTGGTAGGGACTTAGAGCTCCAGTGATAGTCGACCTTGGCAGCGTCGGAACTATGCGGTCGTACCCATGGATCCTGGCTACCTCCTCCACCAAATCAATCTCAGTAGCGCTATCAGGTCGGAAACTTGGCACCGTAACCTCGAGGTCTGCAGAGGGTGAGTCGCCAAACGCCAGCTGGCTGACAAATCCAATGGAACCCAGCAAGTCAGAGACCTCATCCCGACTCAAATTGGTTCCCAGAAGTGCGTTCACCCTTTCAACCCGGACTCTGACTGGCGGCCGGACAGGTAGGTGTCCTCGTACATCAATGATTCCTGGGGCCAGAGTTGCTCCAGAATCCGCCAACAGCTCAGCAAAGCGACACATGGCTAGCTCGGCTATCTCGGGGTCGGTTCCCCGCTCGAACCGGGCCGAGGCTTCGCTCCGCAGGCCAAGTCGCCGCGACGACGCAGCAATGGCCATTGGGTCCCACCAAGCCATCTCCAACAAGATTGACTTGGTGCCATTAGAAACTTCCGTGGAGGCGCCACCCATGATCCCCGCTATTCCGATGGCCGTGTCGGTTCCATCGGCAATTACCCCATCGGCGGTCGTCAAAGTCCGAACAACCCCATCCAGGGTCTCAATAGTCTCGCCGTCGAACGCCCGCCGGACTCGCAATGCAGCGCCCTCGACGGCGGCAAGGTCATATGTGTGATTGGGTTGGCCCAACTCGAGCATCACGTAGTTGGAGGCGTCGACCACATTGTTGATGGGGCGCATACCCAATGCGGTGAGGCGGTTGACCAACCAGCGGGGCGATGGGCCAACCTGTATCCCGTCAACCACACGGCCTACAAACCTGCCGCATAAGTCGTTATCCAGAACCTCTACGGCCATTCGACTTGCCACATCCTGACCCTTGTCAGCGCCTGACGGCGCAGGCACGGCGAATCCAACTCCCTGATGGGCGGCTAGGTCACGGGCTACCCCAATCACGGACATGGCATCTGGTCGGTTGGGGTTGACCTCGAGGTCGTACAAAACGTCCGGGTGGAGCTCAAGGGCCTCGACTAGTGCAGTGCCGGGATCTATCGCACCTTCTAACAGCATGATTCCGTCTTCGTCTTCGCCTAAACCGATCTCACTTGCGGCACAAAGCATCCCGTTGGACCACTCACCGCGCATCTTCCGGCGAGAAATTTCCATGCCATTTAGCATTGTCGTACCCAGTGTCGCCAGTGGTACTAGATCGCCCACCGACATGTTGAACGCTCCACAACAGATCTGGAGCGGCTTCCCGCTGCCGTCGTCGACGTCAACCAACTGGATTCGATCAGCATCAGGATGGGGTCGAAGATCGACCACGCGCGCAACCACGACACCGTCTAGGCCACCACCAACGGCCGTCATCTCCTCAACGGCTAAACCGAGACCACTGAGTTGGTCCCCTATTTCGACAGGATCGCCGTACACCGGGGCAAACTCCTGCAGCCACGACAACAGCACCTTCATCGAGGACTCCTCAGAAAATACTCACCCATTAGAACTGTCCCAGAAATCTGAGGTCGTTGCGGAACAACTCTCTTAGATCGTCAATGCCGTGGCGCATCAGGGCCAAGCGGTCTAGTCCGAACCCGAACGCGAAGCCAGACCACTCCTCAGGATCCACCCCACCGGCTGACAACACACTGGGATGAACCATGCCGCACCCGCCGAGTTCCAGCCAGGTCCCGTCGGGTCGCTGGATATCAAACTCAGCAGATGGCTCGGTAAACGGGAAATAAGAGGGGCGCAACCGCGATGTAAAGTCGTGGCCAAAATAAGCCCTAGTAAACGCCTCCAGTGTCCCCGCCAGGTCGCCGAAGGTGATCCCCCGATCCACCACCAAACCTTCAATCTGGTGGAATACCGGCATGTGGGTGGAATCCGCTGTGTCACTGCGAAACACCCGACCCGGCATGATCGAATAGAACGGCGGCTCCCCGTCCTCCATGACCCGGATTTGCACAGGTGAGGTATGTGTACGCAGCAAGGTGCTACCTGGAACGCCGTGATCCACGTAAAGGGTGTCATACATGTCGCGGGCGGGATGCCCAAGTGGGAAGTTGAGGGCGCCGAAGTTGTGCCATTCATCTTCGATCTCAGGACCTTCGGCGACCGTGTATCCCATGCCGACGAAAAGGTCCTCAAGTCGTTCCCACGTCTGGGTTACCACATGACGATGACCTAGGCGTTTGTTGCCATCTAGTTCGGTCAGATCGAGGCGCTCGGCCTCGAGAGTGACGGACCGTGCGACGGCCTCCAGCGTTGTCCGGCGCTCCGAAACAAGTCGTTCGAGTTCGTTTCTCACCTCATTAAGACGCTGACCGACGTCCTTGCGCTGGTCTGGATCCAAACCACCCAATGCCCTACGGGCCTCGGTTACCACTGATGTCTTCCCCAGAAGTTCAACACCGAGCGCCCTTAGGGCATCGAGGTCATCGATAGACCCGACCGCTCTGGCGGCCTCGTCGAGGTGATGGTCCAAGTTGGAGATCATGAGTGAGGCTTGTAGAACTTTCTGCGAATTCAGGCGGGGCCGCCTTTGGGGTGACTTCCGAAGGTTACGTCACCACCCTCTCACCCCCGACGACCGTTTTGGTACCTCTTAAGAGTTGCCGGTGTTTCGAGAGCGTTGAAGCTCGTAGAGCGCCACCGACCCCGCCACGGCCACATTAAGTGAATCCACGCCACCCACCGTTTCCACGGTTGCAGTACCGGTGCAGGCTGCGAGGACATTTGAGTCAAGACCATGAGGTTCGTTTCCCATCACGATGGCCACCTGTCCGTCGGTCAGTGCCACGTCACCCAACTTGGCTCCACCTGCCGGCACTGCCGCCCAGGTGTCAATCCCATCTACCGATAGTTGTCGCAGCATCTCCAAAATTGATTCATAGCCGACCGTCGCCAACGGCAGCCGAAAAGCCGAACCGGCCGCTGCCCTTACAACCTTGGGATTGTAAAGATCAACCCCACCTACGATGAGGACACCGGCAGCACCGAATGCTTCAGCAGAACGCAAAAGAGTGCCAACGTTGCCCGGGTCGGCCAACTCCACAAGGACCAGCAGAGGACATCCCGGTTTCACTGCGGCCTGTATGACATCAACGCCCATGTCAACAAAACCGACCTCAGCCAACGCCGGCTGGGGGTTACCAGTGCTGCTCAATCCATCAAAAATGCCGTCAGGCACGGTGCCCACATCAGCACCGGTCACACCAGCGCGCGCCAGGAGAGAGTCAAGCCTTGGTCCAAACCGCGAATTCTCAAGCGCAGACTCAGGCACTATCACCATTTCCACGTCCAAACCAGCGTCAAGTGCCTCTGACACCAACCCTGGGCCTTCAACAACGAAGGCTCGTCTTTCGTGCCGGTAACCACGATCTCGAGCAAGGCGACGCAGTCCACGCACTCGGACGTTATTGGCTGAATACCTATGAATCATCAGATCGACAGTCGTAACCGTCGGCTGCACACAGAAAGTCAGGCTGCGTCAGATCCAGCCATCTCGACCAGGGACGCGAAGGCAACCCCGTCGTTTACAGCCAGATCGGCCAGCATCTTGCGATCGACTTCGATACCTGCCCTCTTGAGGCCCGCGATGAAGGCACTGTAGTTAGTCCCGTTCTGGCGACAGGCTGCGTTGATCCGTTGGATCCAAAGCCGGCGAAACTCACCTTTGCGGGCCCTACGGTCACGAAAGGCGTAGTTGCCAGAGTGCATCACCTGCTCGTTGGCAGCCCGGAAGGTACGGCTCTTGTCCCCGTAATAGCCCTTCGCTTGTTCGAGAACTGCCTTGTGCTTCTTCTTGCTATGGACGGCTCGCTTTACTCTGGCCATCACGTTCTCCTGTGCTCGGGTCCCTGCCAGCGGTGGCGAGGACAATCACTGTTTGGTTGGTTCAGGACAACGAGGCCCCGTCTGGATTCGGTCAGATGCCGAGTTGCTTGCGCACGGCCGGCGCATTTGCTGGGTCCACGTCACTCTGACGGGCTAACCGACGCTTACGCTTCGGAGCCTTTTTCTCAAGAATATGACTCAGATTGGCATTACGACGCTTGAGGCGACCACTTCCGGTCACCTTGAATCGCTTCGCGGCGCCCCGGTGGGTTTTCATTTTCGGCATAAATATTGCTCCGTTTTCTGATTTCGTAATCCACCGTTGATTAGGCGGGCAACTGCTCGTTTGGCTGACTTTCGGGCTGGACCGTCTCGGTAGCGGGTGCTTCGTCCAATTCGCCGGCGAGTTCTTCGTTCTCGGACACCTCCGCGTCAGATTCTTCAACGACCACACGTCGATCGGCTTCGGCCTCACGTTGCTTTCGGGTGGCCTGACCGGGCACCAGAACCATGATCATGTTGCGTCCGTCCTGTTTCGGGTAAAGCTCAACTCGGCCCACATGGGTCACCGCCTCGGCGACTTTGTCCAGGATTCGGCGCCCCAACTCAGGGTGTTGCATCTCACGGCCACGGAACATGATTGTGACCTTGACTTTGCTGCCGTTAACTAGAAACTTTTCAACCTTTCGAGTCTTGGTCTCAAAATCACCAGGGCCGATCTTGGGTCGGTACTTCATCTCCTTAACTAAGACGTGAGTCGCCTTCTTACGCGATTCCTTGGCCCGCTGGGACTGTTCGTACTTGAACTTCCCGTAGTCCATGATCCGGCAAACCGGTGGATCCGCTTTGTCGGCCACCTCCACCAGGTCGAGACCCACTTCTTGAGCAGCTTCCAGAGCATCAGGAAGGGATTGAATACCCATCTGCTCTCCCTCTGCGGACACCAACCTGACCTGTCGAGCCCGGATGAGATCGTTGATTCGCGGTTCCTGATTAGTCGGCGTTGCTATCGGTCGTCGCTCCTGTGTGACACGCAGGCTCTCTCCTCGTGATGGATTGGGTCATTGCCACCCATCGAAACCGATTAACAATCGGAGTTGTTCCGGAGAATCCGAAACGATGGATGCCGGAAAGCCGACACCCATCAGATGCCACGATCTTCCCAACCCCCGGGGGCGTCGGATGAACCGTCGATCAGACGAGATGAGGACCTCGGCAAACTAAACGTATGCCTGGTGGGGGATTGCCCCGCTTTCCATCTAGTTGTCTGCCGTATGCTACCTGTCTCCCGCTGGCCCGACACCCAACGACATTGGTCACCACCGAAAGAGAAACGAGCGAAATAATAATGAGCAGCCTCTGGACCCCCGGTGGAGAGCATCCCATCGAACCCGACGTGAACCCAACTGACGTGCGGCCAGAAGCCAACCTGACCCCGGAGGAACGCCAACAGGCCGAGGAAATGGCGCAGGAAATGGCCGCCGTCCGTGAGCAAATCGCCTCGGCGCCGGCCGCCGTAGTCGTAGCTAACCACCTGATGGGCTTCTACGAACTGGCAGCCATCCACCTCTCCAAGCAACCACCTAACATGAGCGAGGCCTCTGTAGCCATCGACGCACTGGGCGCCGTGGTAGAGAAGTTGCCCGGTCGTCTAGGTGAGGCTGAGGCAACCATGCGCGATGCCCTCCAACAAATTAGACTTGCCTATGTGTCAGTCGAAAAGGCACTCAGGACTGCTGCCGATAACGGGGAATCAAACCCGCCTGACCCAATACCAAGCTGACTACCTATCGCTATCAGTGAACAATCTTGGCTAACGGAAGTTCAATGATGTCTGTGGCCCCGCCGTCTCTTAGAGCCGGGATGAGCACATTAATCTCCGACTTAGCCACCACGGTCTCCACCGCAAAACCCGAACCTCCGTAAAGTTCGTTAACGGTCGGTGACTTCATTGACGGGATCAGGTCGATGATGGTGTCGAGTTGATCGCCAGCCACGTTCATCTTGACCAAAACTTTGCCCCGAGCCTCTAGCGTGCCTTCGAGCAGCCGGTGGAGTTGTTCCATTGCATGGCGCTTGACAGGGTCAGCGTATGACTCAGCGTTAGCTACCAACTCGGTATAACTAGTCAGAAGAGTGTCGATGACCTTAAGGCCGGCGGCTCGAAGTGCTCGGCCAGTTTCCGTGATATCGACAACTACATCAACGATGTCGGGAACTTTTGCCTCGGTAGCACCATAGGAAAGGCGGATATCGGCCTCCACGCCCTGTTCAGCAAAAAATTGACGGGTCAGCTCGGGGTATTCACTGGAGACCCGAACTCCGTCAGGAAGATCAGCCACTGACTCCACTGGTGAATCATCGGCCACAGCAAGCACGATGCGCACGGGACGGGCCGTGGCCTTCGAATAGTGGAGTTCGCCAAGCGACACCACATCACTGCCCGTCTCCTCGATCCAGTCACGCCCGGTGATTCCCAGATCGAACAGGCCATCAGCCACATAGACGGGGATCTCTTGGGGGCGGAGGATACGAACGTCGTCGACCCGCGGGTCGTTGATAGAAGCACGGTAATCAACCGAAGAACTACGACGAACCCCAAGATCTGCACCCTCAAACAGCTCGAGGGTGGGCTTTTCTAAGGATCCCTTAGGGAGGACAAGTTTCAGCACACGACGAACTTATCCGTCAAGCCCAGTTGGCCCGCGAGAGATTTCTCGTATATCTGCAAATTAGGCCTTGGGTACCAACTCGACGCGCAGGTCTTCACCCAGGAATTGTACGTTTGTGAAGTAACCGCGCCAAACATCAGCCATGACGGCAGCACCGGCGCCAGCCAACACTGGCCGCCCATCATCACCCCCCAGCAGGGCCGGGGCAATATAGGCCACCACCCGATCAGCCAGCCCCTCACGGTGAAATCGCCCAGCAACCTGCGCCCCACCTTCCACCAGAAGCTGCAGCACACCCTCACTGCCAAGGCGGTCCAGCAACTCACCAAGGTCACCGTGGTGCTCGTCCGCAGGGAGCACCCGGGCACCCTTGGGGATAGCCCCTAGCACGATCCGACGGGGATTAGCCGCTCCCATCACAACCCCGTCCGGCCAGTCGCGGACATCCAACCGAGGATCGTCCGCCAAAATGGTGCCCGATCCCACGCAGACGGCATCACTTTCAGCTCGCATTCGATGGACGTCAGCCCGAGCTTCCGGCCCAGTGATCCACTTACTCGACCCGTCAGGGGCGGCGGTCCGACCATCGAATGTAGTAGCCATCTTCAAAATGACCAAAGGCCTACCTGTTTGACGATGGTGGAGGTAGGCGGCCAGCTGTTCGGTCACCTCGACAGACCGCACGCCAACGATTACTTCTATGCCAGCGTCACGGAGGAAATCGACACCTCGTCCGGCAACCTGAGAATCCGGGTCCTCCACGGCCACTACAACGCGTGCAACACCAGCTGCCACGATGGCCTCGGTACACGGTTGAGTCCGACCCGTGTGGTGACAAGGTTCAAGTGTCGTAACCAACGTGGATCCACTGATCGACCCGCCACAAGTACGTGCAGCGGCCTCCATGGCCATCCGTTCCGCATGTAAACCACCAGGAGGTTCGGTCGCTCCAGTACCGTTGATTCGGCCGTCAACCACGACCACCGCTCCCACCCAGGGGTTGGGCGAGGTGCGAAACCGCGCAGAGGCAGCCGCAGCGATAGCCGCATCCATGGCAACCGCATCATCGACCGCTTCAAAAGACAACTCTTCCATGAGTTTCTTATCCCGGATCCCTTATCGGCGCAGGTGTCTCACCAGACGGATGTGTGTCCAGATTGTTCACCATCAGGCGGACAGCGTGCGGCACCACGTCTGCTACTGCCTCTAAACATTCCACACAGCCCCCCACGGAGCCCGGAGTATTCAACACCAAAGCCCTACCGAGGGTGCCCGCCACCCCTCTCGAAAGGCGACCCAGCGGGTTAACTAGTCGCATGGCCTCCGACAGGCCGGGAGCCTGACGGTCGAGCACGCTGAGGGTGCCCTCCGGAGTGAGGTCACGCGGTCCAAAACCCGTTCCTCCGGTTGTCACTATCAGCCCGTGGAATCCATCGGCCAAACGCTCAAGAGCCAAGGCCACCTCATCAACACCGTCCGCCGTGACCGCTACGTCCACCACATCCCATCCGCGTTCACCACAGAACACAACTAGTGCAGACCCTGAACGATCCTCGCGCACACCGTGAACCACCCCATCCGAAACAGTCAGAACCTTCACCGCCAGGAGCCCTGCGGTCGATTCTTGCTTATGTATCGCCATTCTCTGACGTTACCGGAGACCCCACCAGCGACCCGGTCTTGGCTGGACTGACCGGACTACTCTCGCCCTGTGGGCAAACAGATTGAACTAGAAGCACTGGCAGGGTATGAGATCGGGATGTTCGCCCATGGGGGCACGAGTCGTACCGTCCTCCGGACCGGTAGCGGACCGGCGGTCATCGTCATGGCTGAGATGCCCGGAATCACTCCCCGAGTGGCTGACTTCGGACGACGAATAGCAGCCATTGGGTGCACCGCTGTCCTACCTTCGCTGTTTGGCACACCGGGTCGAAGAGCCACCCCGGGGTATCTGATGCGTTCTCTAGTCGGCGGCTGCGTATCTCGAGAGTTCACAGCGTTCATGAGGCGTCATACCTCGCCGGTAACCAATTGGCTCCGAGCTCTGGCGGCCTTCGAACACGGTCAATGTGGTGGCCCGGGTGTCGGAGCGGTTGGGATGTGCTTCACCGGTGGGTTCGCTCTCGGGATGATGGTCGATGAGCGAATGTTGGCCCCGGTGCTTAGCCAACCCAGTCTGCCCTTGCCTATTGGCGCCCGACGAAAACGTTCGCTAGGCATCTCGAATCGAGATCTTGAGGTCGTTCGAGAACGAGTAGATGACGGCGTCTGCGTCCTCGGTCTCCGATTCAGTGAGGATGGCATGGCCCCCACTGAACGCTTCAGCCGACTGGCTGAGGAGTTTGGCGACGGCTTTATAGGTGTCGAGATCGACTCATCACCCGGTAATGAACATCGAATTTCTAAGCGGGCCCACTCGGTGCTAACTGACGAACTCGTTGATGAACCAGGTCACCCCACACGCGCTGCCCTGGATGCAGTGCTTGATCATCTAAAAAACGGGCTTCTGGGGTGAACCTCTACTCTGAACATTCACTCGTTCGAACCTTCATCCATCAAATCAGACAACCCGATAGATAAAGACCGCCATCCCCTCGCTGTCTAGATCTTGAGGCAACAGCAACCCTCCACTCGCGTGATCACCAAGGGGCCGCCATGGTTTCCCTACTACCCCGGGAATTAGTGTCGGATGAGCTGCCCGCAGCCGCCTGTCTACATCCACAGTCTCTGCCACGGTCATGGTGCATACGCTGTAGGCCAGAATTCCCCCGGGGGCGACAGATCTGACAGCCGCTGAAAGCATCGTGAACTGCAAGTCAGCCAGCCCGGCAATTGTCGCTTCGCTTGTCCGACCCTCTTGCCACCTGGCGTCGGCACGACGCCTTAGGACACCTAGACCTGAACAAGGAGCATCAACCAAAACCCGATCAAAGCTTTGAGGTGGAAATGGGGATGCCCGACCGTCCGCTGCAACCAGCAGTAGCGGAATTGCAAGGCGACAAGCGTTGCTGGCTACCAGGCCGAGCCTTCGCTCCCGAAGATCACACGCCACGACCCGAGCTCCCGAGGCCGCCAACGCTGTGGCCTTACCACCCGGCGCTGAACACACATCAAGGATCCGTTCACCGGGATGGCCTTGGGCAATTCGTGACTGCGGGGCCAGCACCGCCTCTACGACCAACTGGGAGGCCTGATCTTGGTAGTAACCATCTTCGCGAGCCACAGCAATGGCCGGCCGATTCATGGCCTCCATGGCGGCCACAGCATCCTCGCGACCTAGATCGGCTACCAAGCGCTCCAGCAACTCGTCGGGACAACTGAGGGCAACAGCCTGTGACGGCCACGGTGGTGTCCCAGTTTGCAGCTCATCAGCTACCCGACGTAGTACAGCGTTGCACAAACCCTGGACCCGCCGTGGCGCCACAGCGACTGTGGCCGATACGGCAGCATGTGGGGGCACTTCGCCAAAAACCAGCTGCCAAGCCCCCAGTCGCAACACGGTACGAACCTCAGGCTGGACCTCGTCGTGGAGGAATCGGTCGACCAGATGGTCGCATGCGCGACGCATCCGGGTTGTGCCGTAAACCAGGCTGGTAACAAATGCTCGGTTTCGTCGGTCCAACTCAGAGCGATCCAACGCAGCCCGTAGCGCCAGATTTGCATACGCCCCGTCGCGTTCGATTCGACCTAGGACTTCGAGAGCTAAACCCCGAGTATCAGAAGTCCGGCTGCCACCTCGAGACTTACTCTTCAACGCTTCACTACCAAAGGTTGGGCTTCTATCCGACTGCTGTCCATCATGAACCAAACCTTTCGCCATCAACCGGCTGGGTGCCAGATGCCCAGGCGGAGAAGCTCATCCGATTCCGGTTGGGCGACTGGACTTCGACGATACGCAACCCACCAGCGCCGGTCTCCACCACGTCGCCGACCAGTTTCCCAGGGATTGTGGCTGATCCGGACATCTGACACGGCACCGCTCTCCACACTTTTAACGGTTGTCCTCGGAATGTCGTACGGGCGCCCCCTACCCTCACCACTCGATCCAAGGCGTGCGCTGGGTGAGACCAATCCAACAGAAGCTCATCCGCAGTGATCTTGTGAGCCCAGAGGGGCTGACCCTTCTGGGACTCCCCCTCGCTGAGACCTTTGGCCAACTCCTCCACTAGAAGCTCCGCGCCCAATTGACTCAGTCGCTCCCGGAGACCATCAGCCGTCTCGTCGACACCGATGGAAGTCCGGACTCGGCCCCGGACGTCACCAGTGTCGAGAGCCTCAGCCACATCTATCAGACAAACACCAGTCTCTGAGTCACCGGCCAGCAAGGCGCGCTCAACCGGCGCGGCACCGCGCCATCGAGGGAGGAGCGAGAAGTGCAGGTTGAGCATTGGGAGTCGATCTAAAATCGAGACCGGAATGATCTGTCCGTAGGCCACCACTACCCCCAAGTCGGCTCCCGAGTCAACGGCGTCCGCTAATTCATGGGCTATTGGCAGGCCGAGTTCAATCGCCGCAGCGCCGACAGGAGTAGGCGATGGCTTACCTCGCCGGCTTCGACGACAGTCCTCGGCAGTGATCACCACGACAACTTCAAGGCAGAGTGCCGCAGAAGCCTTGTGGAGCGCCAAGAGGGGTGCCACGGCCGCGTCCGGATTCCCGAGGTAGGCCAGCCGACAGGGCCGGCCCGGCATGCGGGCCCTCACGGCAACTGCAATCCCCCACTTGCACGAGTTTTGCCTTGAGCTCTGGCTCCCTCAAGTAAACCAGCGCGTGCCATGGCTAATTCGCTTAGGGCACGTCGGGCATCCCGGCGCTGCTCGTCATCTAGGTGGTCCACCAAGAGGACACCGTCGAGGTGATCCAACTCGTGCTGAAAGAGTCGGGCTTCGAGTGCATCAGCCTCGATCGAAACATTGTTGCCATCTAGATCGATTCCGACTAGGTGAATGGTCTTCGGGCGAACAATCTCCCATGACAGTCCTGGGACCGAAAGGCATCCCTCTTCATATACCCATTCGCCATCAGACTCCACGATCTGCGGGTTTACGATGACTCCGGAACCCTCTCCATGGTCATAGACAAAAAATCTTTTCTGTACGCCGACCTGGGGAGCAGCGAGGCCGATCCCGGGAGCTGCATACATCGTGGTGAACATGTCATCGCATAGGCGTACCAACGATCCGTCGACCTCAGTCACCTCAGCAGCCGGGGTGCGCAGGACAGGGTCGCCGATAACCCGGATCTCATGGGTAGACACAAGCCGAGGCTACCGTCACCAGAGTGGATGCCCGAAAAGACCGGACCGACCACCGGACCATTATGACTGGTGAGGGGAGGTGCAGTCAGTGAACGACCAGCAGTACTGGACCAGTCATCCAGCAGCGAGATCGCGCCCCGGGAAAGTCCCCTTACTGCTTCCCGACGTCAACCTCCTCATGGCCACCGACCGGGGAGTATTCTCCGCCGACCGAATTGACCGAGGGACTCGCTTCCTTCTACTCAATGGCCCCCCTCTAGAGATGGGCCCCGTTGACCTCATGGATCTGGGATGCGGCTATGGACCCATCGCCTGCGCATTAGCTATCCGCAATCCTGAGGCCACTGTCTGGGCTGTCGATGTAAACGAACGGGCGCGCGCCCTCTGTCGAGCCAACGCTTCAGCAGCCGGCCTAGACGGTGTGCGGGTAGTAGCCCCCGAAGAGATCCCTAAGGAACTGACATTTGACGCCATCTGGTCCAACCCACCGATTCGTATCGGCAAGAGTGCTCTCCAAGACCTCCTTTCTCGGTGGCTAGGTCGCCTAGCGACCGACGGAACGGCGCACTTAGTGGTCCAACGACACCTTGGGGCCGACTCTCTGGCCCGTTGGCTGGACGACCAGGGCTGGACGACCATCAGGCGCGGATCCCGCAAGGGCTTTCGCTTGCTAGACGTGGCCAAACACTCGGAGGAACCCTTGAATGAAAAATCTTGACAATACCGGGCTTAAGCGCCTACATCGAGAATGGCGTCACCGCAGTGAACCTGACGTGGCTCTACTACTGGACAGTGTTCAAACCCCTTATAACGTAGGCGCGATCCTCCGGACAGCGGCTGCCTACCGAGTGGACCACCTCTGGCTGGCCGGAGCCACCAGCCCCCCCACACACGCCAAGGTGTCCAAGACTGCACTCGGAACCGGCCGATATCTCACTTGGACGATCTGTGAACAGATTGACGAGGCTCTGGCCGCCATCAAGGTGAGCGGCTACGAATTGGTCGGAATTGAACTGGCTGATGGGGCTGTCCCCATCCACGAGGCGACCTTTCCCACGCGGACCTGCCTGGCGCTCGGACACGAGGACCGCGGCCTCTCATCCGCTGTGCTGGAGGCGTGCGACCATGTAGCTTTCATTCCACAACTCGGGAAGGTGGGGAGCCTTAACGTCGGCACGGCAGCTGGGATCGCCCTTTACGAGTTAAACCGGCGCCTCTGGTGACTGCCCCGTATCTTCGAAGGAGCCGCTACCAGATTCTTCAAGCGCGAGACGGATCAACCTCAATTCTTAGTCTTCCTGGTGGACGACCTGCTTTTGCCAGCAGAACCGAGAGGGTGTCAGGGTCCGGGGCTCGAACCAACCACGCATCGTTTCGTGGACCCATGACTTCTACTCCGGGCGTTGTCCCTCCATCGGCCTCTTCGAGTTTGGCCATGAATTTCGATGCTGCAGCACCAGAAACTCTCGCTAGGGCCCCAAAGGGCGGTAAACCAAGGAGACGCCGACGCTCGCTTTCGGCAACAGCGAGGCGGCCCGGATCGGCATGCAGCGCAGCCTGAAGGACTTCGTGGTCAGGTTGCCGAGTCTGGATAATGATACGTCCTCCGGCAGAGCGTGGTCCGAGGAGTCGAGCAGCTCGCACCAGCAGGGCCATGCCCTGATCAGCAGCACGCATACGGGGGGCTAGGAGCTCTTGATCGAAGTCTAGAAAAATTACCCGGGCTACCCGACGGCCGATTCGATGGAGTAACGCTTCGGTCCCCACGAAGAGTTCAGCGTGGGAGCCGTCCAATACCGAGGGTTCGGTCTCAGCGGTAACCTCTGCAACCGGCCGTCCAGCTAGTGCCTCAAGTTCCTCTCTCACACGGTTGACCCCAGCCCGTAAGTTGCGCATCCGCGTCCCACCACAGGGGCCGCATACCACCGGCCGTCGTTCGTCGTCGACTGGACACCGCAACCGAGCCTGACCCCCCGCATCAGCTTCTCGGGTCGTAAGCCGATCTTGCACGAGCGCCGTCTGGTGCGTTTCGCAGCGGGCCAGTGCGCCACACGCAACGCACGCCATTAGACGTGACCGCCCCTTACGGTTTAGAACACATACCACAGGATCTCCATCATCGCCGCGCAGCACCGGAACCAGCGACGGACTAAACAGGCCTGTGCGGACCTCGTCGTCGGATCGTCGGTCAATCAGATCCACTACCGGCCAACCATCTCGCTCAACCGTTCGCGACGGCAGCGACACTCGGCTAGGACCCACAGCCTCAAGGGCCTCGACGCTAGGCGTGGCCGACACCAAGACGCAGGGCACACCAGCTCGTCGGGCCCGCTCAATCGCCACATCTCGAGCACTCCAAGTCGGTGCACGCTCCTCTCGATAGGCATCGTCGTGCTCGTCGACCACGACCACAGCCTGAAGATCTCGCACTGGTGCCCATACGGCTGACCGAGTACCGACAACCATGCCGCCCGCCGCCGCCTTGGCCCAATCACGTGGTGCAGCCGCGACTGGTACTCCAGCACGCCGGAGCCGCCCAATCAGACGGCGCGCAGCTTCAACAGTCGGAGCCAGCACCAACGCGTCACCGAGGCGAGCTGCACCAAGAACAAGCGGCAACACGTCCTCTCCGGGCGGCAGACGGACGATCGACGGGCGTCCATCAAGATCTGCATCCCACACCTCATCAAACCACCGAGACCCAACCGATGGCACGACGCACGTTGCAGGCCGCGACGCCAAGGTTGTGAGCATTGTAGGTGAGGAGGCTGCCGCCAGAAACCGTGCAAGTGGGCCCACCCAGCGTTGGGCTGCCCAGCGAGCCAAATCGATCAACTCAGGCGTCGGGCCTAGGCCGCTGAGACGGTACAGGGGACGCAGGGTTACACCTGCGACTGGCTCAACGTCATCTTCCACAACCCAGCCAGCAACTCGTCGCCCATGCAGGACAATGCGAACACGACTTCCTATACCCAATCGCGTACTCCGACTGTCAGTCGACCAAGCCTTAGGCACCAAATAGTCGAAGGCCTTCGACACCGCTGGGACATCAGGCACGACCCGAACCACCCGTCCCAAAGCAGGCTTATCAGTGGTCGCTATATCGATGTCCAGCTCAGGGGAATCGAATGCCAGCCGCCCCTGCTTAGGAGTGGGGCCGTCCAATGATTCGATTATCACTGAGCCGGTTCTACCAAGATCAGTTCAGGCTCAGGAAGGAACGGACGTCGTCTACCCGGTCGATAGCTTCCCATGGCAGCCCTGGCCTGCCGAAATGGCCGTAGGTCGCAGTCTGACGGTATATAGGCCGCTTCAAGGCTAAGTCTCGAATTATGGCCGCAGGGCGGAGGTCAAAAATCTCCTGCACACAGTCTGAGATTTGCGCCGGATCGACTGTAGCTGTGCCAAAAGTTTCAACCAGTACCGACACAGGGCGAGCCATACCGATTGCGTAAGCCACTTGGACCTCGCAGCGAGACACCGCACCGGCCGCCACAAGATTCTTGGCTACCCAGCGAGTCGCATAGGCCGCCGAGCGGTCAACTTTGGACGGATCCTTCCCGGAGAATGCGCCGCCACCGTGCCGAGCCATGCCTCCGTAGGTATCTACGATGATCTTGCGACCAGTCAAGCCGGCATCCCCCACTGGTCCACCAATGACAAAGCGCCCGGTCGGGTTGACGTGGACCTCGTAGTCGTCATCAGCAAACTGCTCTGGAATCACTGGCCGAATTACCTGTTCGATCAAGTCGGGGCGGATCATCGAATCTCGGTCAACCCCATCGTTGTGTTGGGTTGACACCAGAACAGTCCGAAGGCGAACCGGAGTATTGCCCTCGTACTCGAAAGTCACCTGAGTCTTTGCATCTGGTCGGAGGTAAGGCACCGTCCCTGACTTACGTACTTCAGCATGTCGCTCTGCCATCCGATGCGCTAGGTGGATAGGCAGCGGCATCAACTCGTCGGTCTCGTCACAAGCAAAACCAAACATCATTCCCTGATCTCCTGCACCCTGACGATCTAGATCGTCCTCCTCGCCTGCAGTACCAGACCGCAGTTCCTCTGCAGCGTCTATTCCCTGGGCTATGTCACTGGACTGAGCGTCCAAAGTGACCATGACCCCACAAGTGTGACCGTCAAAACCAAAGTCTTCCCGGTCATAACCGATCTCACAGATCGTTTTTCGGACAGTCGATGGGATATCCACGTAACCGCTGCAGGTGACCTCACCAGCTACCACAACTAAGCCGGTGGTAATAAGAGTTTCACATGCCACTCGGCTCTCGCTGTCTACAGCCAGCATGGCGTCGAGAACCGAGTCGGAGATCTGGTCGGCCATCTTGTCGGGATGCCCTTCGCTCACCGATTCCGAAGTGAAGGTCCATTTGTCACTCACTTGTCGTCTCCATTCGAGATCTGAGCACTCGTATCGAAATTTGTTTGATGGATGTTCAACGCTTTGTCAATGACCACTCTGGCAACCTCCCGTTTGGCACAAAGAGGCACCTCGGTGAGTCCACCATCAGCGCCGAGCAGGACAACGGCATTGGTGTCGTGCTCAAAACCCACTTCAGGCAGCGACACGTCGTTTGCCACTATCAGATCAACACCTTTGGCCTGCAACTTCGCAGCAGCATTCTGGCGCAATTCGCCCGTCTCCGCAGCAAACCCCACTAATACTTGTCCGGGGAGGCGAGTCCGACCCAGTTCAGCAAGGATGTCAACGGTAGGTTCAAGGCGAATCTCCGAGATTCCACTGTCTTTCTTAATCTTGTGGTCTGCCACTTGCACCGGGCGGAAGTCAGCAACCGCTGCAGCCATCAGAACAATGTCAACGTCGCCTGAGCGCTCCAATACTTTGGTAGCCATCTGAGCGGCCGTTTCCACCGCAACAACCTTCACCCCTAGGCGGTCGGGGGCCAGAGCCGGCTCGGTAGTTACACAGACAACCTGAGCTCCTCTAGAAGATGCCTCAGCCGCCAGGGCATGGCCCTGCTTGCCGGACGAACGGTTGCCAAGAAAGCGCACTGGACAGACGGGCTCACGGGTCCCGCCAGCTGTCACCAGCACGGTAAATCCGACAAGATCTCCAGCGAACGGACTTTCACCCGTCACACCTAGAACGTCGAAGGCAGCAGCCACGATGTCCGCTGGATCGGAAAGGCGGCCAGCTCCAGCGTCACCACCAGCAAGGAGCCCTTCTACAGGCCCGACGATTGTGACGCCGCGATCGGCAAGTACAGCCACATTCTCAGCCACGGAGGGCTGATCCCACATTTCAGTATGCATGGCCGGAGCGACGATGACGGGTGCACGCGTGGCCAGCAAGGTGGCGGTGAGGAGATCAGCAGACCGCCCAGTGCGATAGTCGGACAAAAGGCGGGCCGTTGCTGGACAAACCACAACTAGATCGGCACTCTGGCCAAGGCGGGTGTGCGGAATCGGATGTGGTTCATCAAAGAGCGATATCTGAACCGGTTCAGACGCCAAGGCGTCGAGGGTGGCTCTCCCGACGAAACGCAGAGCACCTTTGGTCATAACAGGGGCTACATGAGCCCCAGCGTCAACCAGCCTGCGGCAGACTTCAACAGCCTTGTAGGCCGCGACACCACCTGTGACGCCTAGAACGATGCGGCATCCAGCAAGGGGTCCCATGGGGGGATTCGGCCGTTCGCTAGGACGCCCGGAGTTCGGGTCAGGCGCCCTCGGCGCCATCAGCCTCGTCGGCGCCAATATCGGCGTTCAACTCACCCAGATGCTCAGCCATTTCAGCGTCAATGGCCTCCAGCAAGGCATCGACTTCTTCGGCTTCCTCTGGCGGCTCGACAGCCTCAATCTTGCCAATCGACAACTCTTCAAAGGCTATGGAAAGTGGCTTACGAGACGTGGAAGTAATCTGCGGTGGAATGGAGGCTCCAAGACCGTCTCCCAACTGACCAAAGTAGGAGTTGATCTGACGGGAACGCTTAGCGCTTACCGTAACCAGACGAAACTTGGAGTCGGCAGCCTCAAGGAGACCTTCGATCGGCGGGTTTACCATGCTGTCGTGGCGTTGCACCGTTGAGTCCTTCGTAGATAAATGGAGCCCGCATCCGGGTCTGGAAAGGGCAACGGGACGATCCCAGCAAGGGACCACCCGACCCTGCCACGCTACCACTAGGCCCATTCGAACCCTCGGAGAGGTCCACCAGAACGGTCGAACCGTTAGCCAAAACTAAGTATCGATGCGAGCGGCGGCGATTAGGCTCTGGACCTCAGCGACTGCCAAATCAAGCTCACCATTAACCACTCGGATATAGCCCAACTTGTCGGCATCTGCACGTTCACGCTTGGCTTCGGCAAGCCTTTTATCAGTCTGTTCCGGACCATCTCCCCTGCCAGTCAGGCGGCGACGCAACTCTTCGTCGTCTGGAGCGTCCACGAACAGGCACAAGGCCCCGGGGATTTGATCTAAGACCTGACGACCCCCAGCCACGTCGATCTCCAATAAGAGATCACGCTCATCAGCCCTATCAGGCACCGGCGTGCCGTAGTAACAACCCAAAAACTCATTCCACTCGAGAAATCCCCCGGCTTTTCGTCGGGCATCAAACTCAGACCACGAAACGAATACATAAGCATCGGCAGAATCGTCCACTCGACGCTCGCGCGTGGTCCAAGAGCGACTCAGTGCCAGTCGTTTATCTGCTCCAACGACAGCCCTAGCGATAGTTCCCTTACCTGCCCCACCTGGACCGGACAAGACGACGACCAGCACGAGAAATCTGAGGGCTCGAAGGAGTGGGATCAGCCGAAGCGAGATACCAGTTCGGCACGCTGTTGGGCTCCAAGCCCACGCAACCTACGGCTCTCGCTAATCCCGACTTCTTCCATTGTCCGCCGAGACTTGACCTTCCCCAGCTTGGGCAGAGACTCCAAGACAGCCAACACCTTCATCTTGGCCAAGATGACATCATTGTCGGCCTGACTCAAAAGTTCGGAGAATGATAGCGACCCCATCTTCAAGCGATCCTTAATCTCAGCCCGGATCCTCCGGGCCTCTGCCGCCTTGGCTAGGGCAGCGCGTCGTTGTTCGTCAGTGAGTTCTGGGAGTCCTACCATGCGGCGGACCCTAGTGGGGAGAACAGGCTTGAGTGGGTTCCCTCGAATCTCAACGGCCTAAGTTTCGCTGCCAACCAAGTGATCCATCAGCTTAGAGGCTGCCGCCTCAAGGTCGGGTGCTGTAGTGACGGCCCGGCCGACCACTAATAGATCAGCCCCGGAGGCCAGGGCGTCGCGCGGCGACGCAACCCGAACCTGATCGTGAGTGTCTCCATCCGGCATTCGGATACCCGGCACGACCCGCACCAGCCGATCAGCCCAAGGATCTGTAAACGTGAGGTCAGGCGCTGCGCAGACTATTCCTGCACAACCAGTTTCAGCTGCCAACTCACAGCGCTGTTCGAGGACCTTTTGGCCCGGAATTTCCTCGCTCGTCAGAACAGTTACACCAAGGATGCCGGAGGTCTCAAGCCCGACACTCGAAGCCCCATCAGCCAAGGATTCAACCGCTGCCCGGAGCATCGCTTCACCCCCCGCTGTGTGAACTGTGACCCAATGGGCCCCGAACGAACCCAGCACCCGGGCAGCGCTCCCAACGGTATTTGGGATGTCATGAAGTTTCAGATCACAAAAAACCCGAAAGCCAGCCTCCACGAAACTCGTCACGGCTTCAGGACCCGCAGCCGAGAACAACTCGAGCCCCACCTTGACGGTGCCAAACCAAGGCGCCAAGACCGTCGCCGTCCGACGAGCGGCCACCAAGTCATCCACATCCAATACCAGGCATAGTGCATCTCGAATATGCGACGGAATCAAACTCTCTGAAGCAGCACTTGTGGACTCGTCAGCCATGGGCTGCTCCAATCAGTTCCTCGAGTTGGGACACCCCACGACGATCGCACCATCGCTCTAGGTCAGTCAAAATCCGAGCCGGGGCACGCGGATCAGCGAACATTGCCGTTCCGATCTGCACCGCAGAGGCACCCGCTAGCAGGAACTCCACGGCATCGGTGGCGCTGGTAATCCCGCCGACACCAATAATTGGCACGGCCCCGAGAGCCTCACGGGTATCAAAGACGGCGCGCACGGCTACCGGTCTGATGGCCGGCCCCGAAAGCCCACCCTTGCCAGCCCCTAGAAGCGGTCGGCGAGTCTCGGTATCGATCACCATGCCAAGCACCGTGTTAGCAACGGTGACAACCTCAGCACCCGCTGCAATTGCTGCGACAGCCAGATCCGGCAAATCAGGAGTGTTTGGACTGAGCTTGGCCCACCGTGGACGACGTGCTCCTTCAGCAGCCTCGACTACCTCAGTGGTGGCTGTTACGGAGTGGGCAAACAGGGCCCGTCGGTCTTCCAAGTTTGGGCATGAGGCGTTGACCTCCACGGCCACCACCACATCTGGGGCATCAGCTAGAAGCTCGGCGGCCCGAGCAAACTCCTCGACAGTCCGACCCCAGATACTGGCTACAACCCTCGCACCGGTACCAGCCAGCACCGGAAGGTCGTGTTCAAGCCAAGCCTCTACTCCCGGGCCTTGAAGCCCCACGCTGTTAACCATGCCCGAAGGAGTGGCGTGGACCCTGGGAGTCGGGTTACCAGCCCACGGCTCCGCATGCAGCGACTTGACCACGATGGCGCCCAACACGGCTGGGTCGAGAAAGTCGGCCAACTCAGCTCCATGGCCAGCCGTTCCCGACGCCGTTAGTACCGGGTTCGGCAGGATCACCGAACCAAGACGTGTCGTTAAATCAACGGCTGGAGCCTTTCGCCTCATGATCCTTCAGCCACAGGTTCCCCAGTGATGCCTTGGTGATACTCCTGAAGCGTCCGAACGGACAAGGAGTGAGTCCGCCAATCAGCTAATCCTCGGGCAGCCGCCAAAGCAGCGTTACCTGTAGTCAACAGCGGGATACTTTGGGCACCCGCGGCGGCTCGGATGTGCTCACCGTCTGCTCTTGGGCCACGACCACGGGGGCTATTGACAACCAAGTGCACAACACCGGATCGCACCAACTCAACGGCGTCGATACCTTCTTCACCCAACTTGGCCACGATGGTAGATACAGGCACGCCATTAGTCCGCAAATATTTGGCTGTACCACTTGTCGCCGCCAAGTCAAGGCCCAATTCGACAAAGCCACGGGCGGCCTCTAGGCCCACCTCCTTATCTCGATCAGCCAGGGACAGAAAGACCGTGCCTTCTTCAGGCAGCGCACCACCAGCGGCGATCTGAGATTTAGTGAAGGCCAAACCGGCCGTCAGGTCGATACCCATGACCTCGCCAGTGGACCGCATTTCCGGCCCCAGCACCGGGTCGGCTTCAGGGAAGCGATCGAACGGCAATACCGCTTCTTTGACTGCCACATGATCGCCCACAACGCGGTCACACAGCAGGCCCTCGGTGCGTAGTTCAGCCAACGTGGCTCCCATCATCACCCGGCTAGCCACCTTCGCCAGCGGAACACCGGTTGCCTTAGCCACAAACGGCACTGTCCGCGAGGCGCGCGGATTGGCTTCGATCACATAGACATCGGGGCCCGCTGGTCCGTGTTTCACAGCAAACTGCACGTTGATGAGACCCTGGACCGCTAGTGCATCAGCAATGTTGCTGGTGTAACCCTCGATACGGGCTACCACCTCAGGAGACAGGTGTGGCGGTGGAATCACACACGCACTATCGCCACTGTGGACGCCTGCCTCCTCCACATGTTCCATTACCGCACCGATCACCAATTCGCCCGTGTGGTCGCGAACGGCGTCGACGTCAACCTCTGTGGCGTCCTCTAGAAAACGGTCAACGAGCACAGGTCGTTCCGCTGACAGGCCACCCTCGATTCCTAAACTCCCAAAGGCACTCAGAGCGGCCATGGCTCGATCCAACTGCTCATCATCGTAGACAATCTCCATAGCCCGACCGCCCAGCACATAAGACGGACGAACAAGGACCGGATAGCCGACCGTTGCCGCAATAGCTCGCGCTCCGGGCGCGTCAACTGCGGTCCCACCTGGCGGTTGTGGCACAGCGAGGCGTTCACAAAGAGCGTTCCACTGCTCACGGTCCTCAGCTAGATCAATCGATGCTGGACTGGTGCCTGCCACCAAATCAGGTGGCAGGGTGGATGCAAGTTTTAGTGGCGTCTGTCCCCCGAGGGACACGATGATCCCCACAGGTTGTTCGACATCCACGATGTTGGCCACATCCTCTTCAGTCAGTGGTTCGAAGTAGAGGCGGTCACTGGTGTCGTAGTCAGTCGAAACAGTCTCCGGGTTGCAGTTCACCATGACGGTCTCAAAACCAGCGTCACGCAGGGCAAAACTGGCATGCACACAGCAGTAGTCAAACTCGATCCCTTGGCCAATCCGGTTTGGCCCCGACCCCAAAATAATGACCTTAGGACGCGACGACGCTCTGACTTCGTCCTCGTCCTCCCATGCGGAGTAGTAGTACGGCGTCTCAGCCGCAAACTCCGCACCACAGGTATCCACGGTCTTGTAGGTGGGATAGACCCCGGCGGCCTCACGGGCTACTCGTACAGCATGAGAGTCACAGGACCAGAGGTAGGCAAGCTGAGCATCGGCAAACCCAAGTTGCTTGGCTCGGCGCCAGTCTCTGCGATCCAGGTCGGGGATACCACCCTCATCCGGGACGGCCCCTTGCAAAAAAAGTCGTTCCTCAGAGATCAGTAGGATCTGATCCAAGAACCATGGATCGACCTTTGTAGCCTCGTGAACTATCTCAGGCGACACCCCTCGGCGCAACAACGCTTCCAACTGGGTGATACGACTCGGTGTGGGAATCATCGCTGCGGCCAGCAGCTCTTTATCGGCAAGGCCTTCGAAGACTCTCTCAGCAGGATCACCATTCAGCCCGAGACGACCACTCTCCAACGACCGAATTCCCTTCTGCAACGACTCTGGAAAGGTCCGACCAATTGCCATGACCTCACCCACCGACTGCATGGAAGTACCCAGCACACCTGTTGTGCCGGGAAACTTTTCAAATGCCCAACGGGGGATCTTGGTAACCACGTAATCAATGGTTGGTTCAAAGGCGGCCGGGGTCTTCTTTGTGATGTCATTGGGAATCTCATCAAGCGTGTAACCCACTGCCAACTTCGCCGCGATCTTGGCAATAGGAAAGCCTGTGGCCTTAGATGCCAGCGCCGAGGACCGACTTACACGGGGGTTCATCTCAATTACGACCTGTTGGCCGGTGGCCGGGTCCACAGCGAACTGCACGTTGGAGCCCCCCGTTTCCACACCGACCCTCCGCAAGCAGGAGAACGCCGCGTCTCGCATCTCCTGGTACTCCACATCACTCAATGTCTGAGCCGGCGCCACGGTGATTGAGTCACCTGTATGAACACCCATCGGGTCCACGTTCTCGATCGAACAGATGACTACGCAATTGTCGGCACGGTCCCGCATTACCTCAAGTTCGTACTCCTTCCAACCGGCAATTGACTTCTCAATCAGGATCTCTGAGATCGGGCTGGCGTCAATCCCGTTGGTAGCCGCCGTCTCGAACTCTTCCGTTGTGGAGGCAATACCGGTCCCCCGACCTCCAAGTATGTATGCAGGACGGATGACAACTGGAAGGCCAATCTCTTCAACCACGACCAGAGCCTCATCGACTGAGTGAGCCACGCCCGACAGCGGCACAGCGAGACCGATCTCCTGCATAGCCAACTTAAAACGCCCTCGATCTTCGGCTGTAGCAATCGCCTCAGCATCAGCACCGATCAGTTCAACGCCATAACGCTCCAGCACACCGGCCTCAACTAGTTCCATTGAGAGATTCAGCGCCGTCTGACCACCCAAGGTCGGCAGCAGGGCGTCGGGGCGTTCTTTGTCGATGATCGCTTCTAGAACGTCAAGCCGGAGAGGCTCCACATAGGTGGCGTCAGCAAAATCCGGATCAGTCATGATCGTTGCTGGGTTTGAGTTAGCGAGAATGACCCGGTAACCCTCTTCGCGCAAAACCCGACAGGCCTGAGTACCTGAGTAGTCAAACTCACAGGCCTGGCCGATCACGA
>JAQWTI010000016.1 GCA_029242745.1 Acidimicrobiales bacterium
TCACCTAGCTGGGTACATGACAAAAATGACCTAGCCAGTTTGGCTGTTGCCAGCATCCCGCGTTGAGACCCAGATCAAATCTCTATTTCCAGCGCTCAGCCAGCCGAATCGAAACTCCTCCTAGAAGTTGTTGTACCGGAGTCGACAAACCCTCTAGGACAACCCAAATTTCTTCAAGGCTTAAATCTTTTTCACTGAGACCAGCAGCAGGATTTGAAACCACCCCAATGGCCGCGTATGGCAAGTTGAGCTCTCTGGCGAGCGCCACTTCTGGATAACCAGTCATCCCGACAAGGTCGCCTCCGAAACTTGCGTACATCTGAATCTCGGCAGCCGTTTCGAACCTGGGCCCATTTGAACAGACGTAGGTCCCACCATCTAAGAGTCCAATGCCCTCAGAAACAGCTGTCTCCATCAGCAACCGCCGAAGATCGCTGTCATAAGGATCGGACATATCGGTATGTCGAACTTCTTCGTCGAAAAAAGTGTGGTCTCGGCCATGAGTGAACTCGATGAACTGATCAATCAGGACCAACTCGCCAACTCGGTATTTGGGGTTTATTCCGCCACTCACCGCCGTCGCGAGAATCGCCTCTACCCCAACGTCATGGAGTGCCTGCAGATTGGCTCGATAGTTAATTCGATGGGGTGGTACACGATGACCTACCCCGTGTCGTGGAAGAAAGGCAACGGGACATCCGTGCCAAACCCCCTGAGTGATCTGAACTAGACCAAATTCAGTCCCAACCTCTTGTGAACGAGCCTCCTCAATACCCGGGAGATCGTAAAAACCGCTTCCAGTAATTAAGCCAAGCACGACTGAAAGTTAGTGTTCCGGGGACACAGGAGTCGCACATTCGGTTCAGACTGAACTCAACGACTCCCCTTGGTCCAAGCGAACTACTCGCTGGTCCGTGACGATCGCAGTAATCAACCCACTAGGGGTCAGATCAAATGCTGGATTTATTGCTTCAGTATTGTTCGGAGTAGTCATGGCACCTCCAAACGAAATGACCTCCTGGCCATCTCGGTACTCAATTTCTATGTCGTCACCACTTGCCGTAGCCATGTCAATTGTCGATTCAGGAGCAACAACTATGAAAGGCACCCCGGCATGCTGGGCAGCCAGTGCCAGTGAGAACGTTCCAATCTTGTTTGCAGTGTCGCCGTTCGCAGCAATCCGGTCAGCGCCTGCAAGGACTGCATCAACAATGCCTATCGAAATCAGATAGGGGCCGGCACCGTCCACGACCAATCTGTTTGGGGCCCCCATCCGTTGAAGTTCCCAGGTGGTGAGACGCGCTCCTTGAAGCAACGGGCGAGTTTCAAGCACAAGCGTTTCTTCGAGGGCAGCACGCTCATGCAGTGTTTGGACGACCGCAAGCGCGGTTCCTCGTTCGACACTGGCAAGGCCTCCTGTATTGCAGATTGTAAGAATCCGATATGCACTGCGGCCAAAGGAAAGCTCGCTGACCAGATCAGCGCCACGAATTCCCATTAGTTCCGAAGCGATGATTTCCTCATCGCGAACAGCCAGTGCCTCCTCCAACGCGGCATCTGGACCTCTAACTGCAGCAGCTGCAACCCGGTCGACCATCTTTGCCAAGTTCACCGCAGTAGGACGTGCCATGCGAATGGTCTGCACAGCGTCATCAAATGCTGTGTTACCGGTACCGCATCTACGAGCCGCCAATGCAACTCCAAAACCACCAGCAACGCCGATAGCCGGTGCTCCACGCACCGAAAGTCGGCGAATGGCCGCTACCAGATCCGGAACGTTGGAAATCCGGATCGTCTCGAATGACCCTGGCAGTCTCGTTTGGTCAACCATCACAATGGCGTCTTCAAGCCAATCAAGTGTTCTCGCACCAAGGCTCTGCATTTAGTTGCTCCGAGTAGTCGTTTTCACCCCTTTGTCATCCTAAAAGGAGCGATCTGCTTTGAACGCTAGGCATGATCTACCTTGCAATGGAGAGGTAGCCATATGTGATCAGGGGTATACAGAGGATGCCCACACCTGCCAAAGTAGAGGCTCCTGGTATCAACGGAGTTGAGTTGCAAATCTTGCTATGGGCGCTTGGGCCAGGCAACCGCTGCCAACGATCGGTGCATACCCGATTAGAAATGTGGCCTTATGGAAAATCGGTGGAACCACTCGTTTGCAAAGACCCTTGAGAACTCCCTTGATGAGTGCGTCTACGGGTCTCGACTCATCGGTTCAGACCCAGCCCTAGTTCTCCATGGTGGTGGGAACACATCGATCAAAGCCCCTTTCGATGACATCACCGGCAAAAGCGTCGACGCTCTGTTCGTTAAGGGGTCGGGTTGGGACCTGGCAACGATTGAAAGACAAGGGTTCGCGCCTCTGAACTTGTCACGACTTCAAGATCTCTTGGCCCTTGACTCTCTGTCAGACCCTGAGATGATGCGCGAACTTGCCGCTTCGAGTTTCGACCCTGGTGCACCGGCGCCGTCGGTTGAGAGTCTTCTGCACGCTTACATCCCTCATCCAGCAGTGCTCCACAGCCACGCCGATGTAGTTGTCTCAATTACCAATACTGCTAACGGTGAAGAGTTCATCCGTTCCATCTTTGGGGACTCTGTCATTGTCATCCCCTACGTCATGCCTGGCTTCGAACTGGCGAAGATGGTCGCCTCGATATGGCCTACCCAGGCCCAGGACCACACAGTTGGGATGGTGCTCCTGAATCATGGACTGTTCTCATTCGGCCGAACAACAGCTGAGGCCTACGCCCGTCACCACGAATTAATATCGAAGGCTGAACACTGGCTTGACGAATGCGCCCCGATTGAAACGACGACGGTCAATGATCTACCCCGGGTCGACAAACTCGCTCTAGCGGACCTACGAAAGAAAATCTCAGACTCAGCAAAGCAACCGATGATCGTGTGCCGCCACACTGATCCTCTCTCGACCCGCTTTGTTCAACGTACAGACCTTGCAAGTCTCGCTACACGAGGTCCGCTTACGCCAGATCACGTGATTCGAACGAAACGCGTCCCGATGATCGGCAACAACATCGACGCCTATGAGCGGGCGTACATCGAATACTTCAAACACTTCGAGGAGCGAGGTGGCAAAAACCTCGAAATGCTTGACCCGGCACCCCGTGTGGTAGTCGACAGTGATCTCGGTGTCCTAACTGCTGGTAGGACGATTTCTGAATCAGACGTCACCTTTGACATCTATAACCACACAATGTCAGTTCTCGAGCGTGCTGAGGACCACCTGGGCGGTTATGTGGCTCTTGAGCCAGCAGATATTTTCGATGTTGAATACTGGGATCTTGAACAAGCCAAACTGCGCTTGGCAGGTCCACCACCTGCGCTTGCCGGAACCGTTGCTGTTGTAACCGGTGCTGCATCCGGGATAGGTCGCGCTTGTGCTGCCAGATTGCTCGCTAAAGGCTGTGCTGTATGTGGGATCGATATTGATCGTTCAGTGGAAACGTCCTTCGACACCCCTGCTTGGCTTGGGCTGAACGTCGACGTGACCGATGCCTTGGCTCAGATAGTTGCTCTGGAAAAGGCTGTTGACCGATTTGGTGGCGTTGACATTGTGATTCCAGCTGCCGGGATATTTGGCGTAGTTGCACCAATCAGCCAAATTGATGCGACCAACTTTCGGTCTGTTCAGGCTGTAAATGTCGACTCCGTTGTCAATCTTCTCCAAGCCGTCTACCCGTTACTAACTCGGTCGCCTATCGGTGGTCGTGTTGCAATCATCGGGTCAAAGAACGTTGCTGCGCCTGGCCAAGGAGCTGTGGCATATTCGGCTTCAAAAGCCTCCCTAGCGCAAGTGGGCCGGATCGCAGCACTGGAATGGGCTGAAGACGGGATCCGAGTCAATACCGTCCACCCAGACTCAGTATTTGACACTGGGCTATGGACTGACGAGTTACTAGAAGAGCGCGCTGCAAAATATGGCTTGACTGTCGAAGCATACAAAAGTCGCAATTTGCTCAAGACTGAGATCACTGCAGCTCAAGTGGCCACCTTGGCCGTCGAACTTTGCACTGACACTTTTGCCAAGACGACTGGTGCTCAAGTTCCTGTTGATGGGGGAAACGATCGGGTCATATAAGAAACAGGCGATCGTCCGTCGCCTTGCCTCTGCACGGATCAGGTGCAACAGAGACCGTTCGACGGAGCCAGCAGTCACGGTACCGCTACCACGCCCGGGACCGTTAGCAACCAAGTTAAGTACAGATTTAAAAAGGGTTAACAACTAATGCACAGGAGGACCGGCGCCCATGGCCCAAATTCACCCACAGCGGTTTGTCGCAGATGTGGTGGTGACATGTGATGCGGTCAACACGGTCTATGCCCCTGGCATAGTTGATGTAGAAGACGGAAAGATCCAGTGGGTCGGGCCAAAGGGCGATGCGCCAGAGGCAAATTCCGTTTTTGAGGAAAACGATGTCGGTGGTTTACTTATGCCCGGTCTCGTTAATACGCACTGCCACACGCCCATGACCCTCGTAAGAGGTGTCGGGGATGGCCTCCCACTCCAAAAATGGCTTACTGAAGCCATGTGGCCACGGGAAGGTCTCATGACATCTGAGGACGTGTGGTGGGGTATGACTCTCGGATCCGCCGAAATGCTTGAGCGAGGCGTCACAACAAGTTGCGAGATGTACCTCTTCGAGGAAGCAATTATTGACGCTGTTCAACAAACAGGTGCACGCCTGGTGATGACACCTGTTGTTATTTCTGAAAGTGGTCGAAGCCTCAGGAAATACATCAAAGATCTCACCGAGTTGTACGAAGATCACCACAACCCGACAGGCCGGACGACAATTGGAGTCGCCGCCCATTCCGCCTACAACTTGGGCATCAATCCTGTTGCAGAACTTGCTGGCTTAGCTCGCTCACTAGACACCATCTTTCACCTTCATCTAGCAGAAACTCAACAAGAGAGCGCCGACTTGGAAAGACAGTTCGGCCAGTCCATTACCCAAATTCTTTATAACCATGGTGTTCTCGATGGCCAGGTTCTTGCTGCCCACAGCGTTTGGGTTGACCAGGCAGATATCGATTTGATGGCAGAGACTGGGGTAGCGGTCGCCCACTGCCCAGTCAGCAATATGAAACTTGGATCCGGGATTGCCCCCCTCCTTGATCTAAGGGCTGCAGGAGTGACCGTTGGCTACGGAACTGATGGTCCAGCATCAAACGACTCTCTTGACCTCTGGGAAGAAGTCAAGATTGCTCCACTCTTAGCAAGAGTTCGGGCGTTGGACTCAACTGCTGTAACCGCAGCCGAAACACTGGCTATGGCGACACGCGAAGGAGCTAGCGCCCTCGGGCTGCATAACACCGGCAGTCTCATAGCTGGAAATGTCGCCGACATAATCCGTATCGACCTGAATCAGAGCACATTCGTCCCAGTAACTAGCCCAGATGAATTAATTGCCCATCTTGCTTGGTCTGGATCAAACCGACTGGTTACCGATGTCTGGGTAGCCGGAAGACAGGTTGTGGTTGACGGCGGTGTCCAGACGGTGGATACCGAAAGAGCACAGGCGCAGGTCCAAGAACGGGCTTTTCGCCTTGCTGGATAAACCGAACTAGCACCCCACTACGGTTGGAACCATGCAACTGTCACCAGGCTCCGTGGTCGTCATCACTGGGGCTGCGAGTGGTATCGGCGAAGGCCTCGCCCGTGAATGTGTTCATCGCGGCTACAGCGCCGCACTCGCAGACATCGAAGGTCCTGCCCTCCAAGAGTTAACGGCTGATCTGGTAGCAGACGGCGGAACCGTGGCCTCGAGCGTCGTCGACGTCGCTGACCCGATGTCTGTCTTCAACTTCGCTGAAACAGTGCATGATGAACTGGGCATACCCGATCTAGTAATTGGCAACGCAGGAGTAATCAGCCCTCAAGCACCACTGTGGGAACAGCGGCCTGAAGACTGGGAATGGTTATGGCGAGTAAACCTGTTTGGGGTAGTGAATACCTGGACGGCATTTCTTCCAGCGATGATCGAACGCGGCACTGGTCACATAGTCGCAACTTCATCGATAGCAGGGTTAGCCCCGGGCCAGAGCAGTGGTAACACCCCATACGCTGCTACGAAGTACGGAATCGTGTCGCTTGCCGACAACCTTCGGATAGAACTCGAGGAAGTTGCACCGGATATCGAGGTGACCGTGCTCTTGCCGGGGCCGGTTAAGAGTCGAATTCGGCAAGCAGCCCGCAACCGTCCTGAAGTATTCGGGGGACCCGATACGCCCCCCGTGCCCACGATCGATTCATTCCCAAATCGACTTGAAGCCAACGAATTTGCAGCACGTGTCTTCGACGGTCTCAACCGGGGTGAGCGTTACCTCCTACCAAATGAAGAGTTCATCGAGCCAATCGCTAACCACCTCGACGAAATAGCTTCTCTGCTTCGTCGAAGCCAGATAGAAGGTTCAGAGTAAAGAAAATGATTTCACGAACTGCACCTACGGCAAATATATGAATGACAACCGCAACAAGTCGGCAACATCAGGTACCGATTACTCAGCAGGTCGACCTGTAAAGGTTGCTGAGTCGGTTGCACGCCAGATTCTTGAGGATGTCATCGAGTTGGGCTACAAACCGGGCACAAAACTCCCAGTCGAATCTGAGATGGTGAAAACGTACGGCGTCGCTCGGGGGTCGCTCCGCGAGGCCCTCAGGATTCTTGAAATCCACGGACTTGTCAGGATTAAGCCAGGACCCGATGGAGGTCCGGTCGTTGCTGACATCACCAGCAAAGACATCGCCCAGACCCTTGCCTTCTTTTTCCGAGCCTCAAAAGTAACGTTCAAGGAGGTCATGGAAGCGAGGCTGATACTTGAACCAGTAATGGCCCGGCAAGCCGCTGAACGGCGAAATCCAGAGATTCAAACTGCACTTCGAAACAGTATTGATCGCTCACGAGCGGGCCTGGAAAGCCACGAAACTGACGACGAATACCGCCAGACAGCGGCTGGATTCCACGAAATAATCACTGGGACTACAGGCAACTCAGTCCTTGACCTCTTAACTGGTTCTCTCAAAGAAATCTATTCGGCTCGCTTTCATTCATTTGTCTACACCTCCGACGAACGTAAAAAACTTGTCGACGATCACGAAATAGTTGCTCAAGCCATTATCTCTGGGGATTGCGCCCAGGCTGAGGCTCTGATGCGTGCCCATATGGAAGACTGGATCAGCCTATTTTCAGAAAGGTTCCCTGATTTCTTGGATGAACCCATCAACTGGTTCTGACCACTTGAGCGAAGGTGTTTTCAGATCCTGATAAATCTGGAATGGCGAGGTCAACCCCGGTATCTGGTTGACTAACTGCTCAAACTGAGGATGAAATCTCCATGTCGAGGATCAGCGATTGGTAGGACTTGCCGTGAGGGTCGGCACGAAGACTCCTCGAAACCCCACCAGCCAGCGCCTGTGTCATGACGAAGTTGAGGCCCTTGGTGCCAGGCAGTTCATACCGGACTATGTCGCCCTTTACGAGATCCCCGAAGGTATCTCGCACCCGATCGACTGTGACCTCACTACGTATGGTCTCCCAGTGGATGTCCTCATAGGCGAATACACAGATATTGGATATATCTCCCTTGTCGCCTGACCGGCTGTATGCGATCTCTCGAAGTTTCATGTGTCAACCACCTCTGTCCAGATTTTCACATCGTCTCTTGGCAGGAACGCTGGTGTTACCCCGACAGCAGGAACGATCTGGGTCACAACACCCCCTCCTCCAGCTGGACCCATCCATAAGTACTGGCTTTCGAAGGACACAGCATTGGCTACCTCACGGTCTTGACATAGGGCAGCGATCCGGAGCCTGACCTCTGCGGGTTCATCTCGAGACAACTGGTGGTTGAAGAGTGCACTTACCCCGTGCAGGTCGTAACGGATCTCACTGATGCCTGAGTTGTAGGGCTCAAGGCGCTTGGCGACGACCTCGGCAGCAAGCTGAGCTCTGCTGACGCAGCCGGAGCCCCCGTAAGAGATCTCGGTGACAACCTTCCAGCCTTCATCGACTCCGACCAGAACCTTCAGGTCATCTGGCCGTGGCTGACCGGTAGCGCCGCCAATCCGAACCTGGTTGGGTCCTACTTCTTCTACCCAGACATTGCTGAAATTTGATGTGCTGTCCGGGGTGAGATAGGCGCAGGGGTCGTGTATTTCGTATGCAAGTTGGGTCTTGACTACACCAGTGTCTATCGCCCCTCCAGTCCCAGGAAGTTTGGTGATCAAAGATTCGTCATCACTGACGTGGGCTATTGGGAACCCCAGATGGGCGATGTCGTCAAGAACCCGGTAAGGAGGATCAACGTAGTTTCCGCCTGTGCCATGAGTTCCACATTCGAGTAGGTGAGCTACAAGGGTGGCTGCAGCCATTTTTTCCCAGTCGTCAACTGCCCAACCAAGTTCATAGGCAATGGGACCAACGAATAGTGAGGGGTCAGCGATCCTCCCCCCGAGAATAAACTGGGTGCCCTGTTCCAAGAGTTCCACAATGGGTTCAGCGCCAATATAGGCATTTGCCGAGACCAACTTCTCGCCAAGATCAAGCACGCTGACGCCCATTTCGGGCAACTCAAGATTTTGATTTCTTACGTGATCGAGAACGTCATCTCCATAGATGGCTCCGATCCGAACACCGGAGACACCCGTTGTTCGTAGGCCCCGTAAGACGTCGTCCAATGCTGCTGACGGATTTGCGGCACCAAAGTTACCCACGATGTTCCCACCTGATGACAGGTAACTAGCGAATCGTTCCATGAGCTCAGGAATCCGTTGGTCCTGACCACAACTTTCATCATCTCGGCGTCGGATTTGCGCCAGCGCCATCGTCCGTTCCGCAAGGCAGTCAAATCCCATGTAACTAACTAGACCGCTGTCGGCAAGTTCTTGAGCCCAGTCAAGACGATCATCAGACCATGCTGAGCCACATCCAATGGAAATTCGCTTAGTCATCATTCATCTTCTCACGATTCTGAAACTTAGCCTTACCTACTGTAGTTAACGAGGAAATACAAAACTCTAGAAAGACGTCCGTCCAATATAGTTTGCTGTACCACTAGAATCTATGGTAATAGATAGAAATAAACCAGCTATTCGCAACAATCAACGCAACTACCGTCAATCTGTAACCAGGACTAAATAATGATCAGCAAAACGGGCCCACTTGACCAATTCAAGATCATTGACTGCGATGCACACTTCACTGAACCACCAGAATTGTGGACGGCACGAGCGCCAGCCACGATGTTGGACAAGGTTCCAGTCCAACGCACCGTAGATGGAAGAACTGCTTGGTATCTCAACGAAGAGGTTTGGTCAACCACAGGTGGGAACACTATTCAAAACGGTCAAAACAAGATCTTGGGGACACACGTAGTTCAACCTTTTGAAGATGTTGATAGCAGTTCTTACTCAGTTAAAGATCGACTTAATCTCTGCGATCAAATGGATATCTACGCTCAAATTTTATATCCAAATGGTATCGGCTTTGCTTCTAATCATATTTTCTCAATTGAGAATCTTTCCCAGCGAAAAATGATTCTAGAAATCTATAATGACTTCTTCGTAGATGTGCAAGAAGAAGGAAACAACCGGCTATACCCCCAGGCAATGCTGCCGATCTGGGATATGGAATTTACCGTCACCGAGATGACCCGGCTCATTGACAAGGGAATTCGCGGTTTTACCCTTTCCGACAAACCAGAAATGATCGGTCTTCCTGAACTCTGGGAGCCCTATTACGAACCGATGTGGGACATCTTCAATGAGTCTGGAGCTGTAGCAAACTTCCATATTGGAGCTGGCATGAGTCGTGCGGAGATGGAAGATATCCGGGGATCACGCGACAGGCAGGCCAAAGTTGGTGGTGAAGCAGGAGCCAGTGACGGTTCTCTCCGTCCAATCCCAACTAAAGCCCCAACTTACTGGAGTCAGTTTGGGCACCAAAGACGTCTGGCAATTCATGCAACCCAGATGTATATGAGCAACGTTCGGATCATCACCAACCTCTGCATGAGTAATCTTTTCGACCGTTACCCAAAGCTCAACATCGTGTCTGCAGAGAGCGGAATAGGTTGGATCCCCTTCATTCTTGAAGCACTGGAATATCAATTTGACGAAATGATTACTGAGTCCGATGAGCTTTTGTCAACACAGCGCAGACCAACAGAATATTTTCGGGATCATCTCTATGTGATGTTCTGGTTTGAGCAGTCAGCCCCAGCCAAATTGATCCCCGAAGTAGGGATCAACAACGTCCTAGTTGAAACTGATGTTCCCCACCCGACATGCCTCTTCCCATCTACCCGGGAGCACTTTGAGAGAGTCTTGGCAGATGTTGACCCAGCGGTTCAACGCCGGGTGCTGCAAGACAACGCTGCAGAACTCTACGACATAGCTATCTAGTTTTAAGGAAGACTCAGCCCATGAAATTTGGAATGCTCATCAGTGACACACCGCGTGACGTTGATCCAATTGATCAGCTGGACGGATTGCTCCGCCAGATTGAGGTAGGCCAGCAAAATGGCCTTAGTTACTTCGATATTGGCCAACATTTCCTGTACGGCGAACTTCGTTGGCTTCAACCGATACCGGTACTCGCACGACTGGCTGCAGAGATCGACGACCACGTACGGCTTGGCGCGACCATTCTCTTAGCGCCTTTATACAACCCAATTATTCTGGCTGAAGAAATAGCCACTCTGGACATCATCACTCGTGGAAAACTTGACGTTGGCCTTGGTCTTGGCTACCGGAAAGATGAGTTTGACCTATTGAACGTGCCGTTCAAGCAACGGGTAAGTCGGTTCGACGAGTGTCTCGAAATCATGAAGTTGTGCTGGGCAATGGACGACTTCGACTACCACGGCCGACACTGGCAGATCGAAGGAGCAACCCCGCACATCCAGTGCGTTCAGCAACCACATCCCCCAATTTGGATGGGTGCCCACTCGCGTGCCGGGGCTCGACGCGCAGGACGTGTCGGCGATTGTTTCACCATTCCACCGGAGTACGACATCCACGAGATGCGGGTCCGCCTAGGGATCATGGCGGTCGGATTCGAAGAACGTGGAAAGACCATGGGGCATCAACCCCTTCGCCGCAACACGTTTGTCGCTCCAACAACTGAGGAGGCGATTGCCCAATTCGTCAAGGTCAGTCGCGACCGTTACCTCGCCTATGCCCAAAAAGAACTCGACCGATACGACGAAGAAGAGTTGATGCGGAACTTCTACGAGACGGTTAAAAATTCAGTCGCAGTTGGCACTGCACAAGAAGTCATCGATCATTTCACCCACATAGCCAGGGAACTCCCAGTAGACCCAATCGTGCTCAGACCCGAGTGGCCCGGTATGTCAATCGATGAAGTCTTGGCGAACATGGAACTGATGGGCCGTGAGGTAATACCAGCGTTAGCTGATGTGGCGCCAATGCCCATAGAGGACATCCCGTCTTCCCTTGCACCAGTGGCTGCTGAAGTCGCCCGTGAGGTCGAGCTTCTAGGTTAGTGCAGAAAAATAAACGATTTAGAGAACCTGCGGGAGCAAAGCAATGACAACTAACGACCCATATGAGCACATACGGAACTGGATACCCGAGACTCGCAATCTTCTGATCGGGGGACGTGAGGTCACTCCTGAAGGTGCTACTTGGGAAGTTGTTAATCCCGCCACTGAAGCCATAATCGCAGAAGTGGGTGGGGCATCAACCCATCAGGTCGATGCTGCCGTTCAAGCAGCAAGAGCGGCCTTTGGCCCCTGGTCCCGACTCTCAGGTGAAGAGAGGAGCCGGCACCTCCACCGGCTTGCCGACACCCTCGAGGAGGCGCAAGACCGGCTCCTTCCTTCGATTGTTAACGAGGTCGGCACTCCGGTCTCGCTGGCCTCCTATCTACAAGTCAAGATGGCGGTCGAGGAACATCTCCGTTTTGCAGCTGAAGCAGCAAAGGTAGACCGCACTGTCCACCTAGGTGAGTATCACTTACCCCATCCCACGATGAGCGACGTGGTCTATGAACCAGCCGGCGTGGTGGCGATCATCACGGGTTACAACTACCCACTCAACCTAGCGATCTTCAACTTTGGTGGAGCCCTGGCAGCTGGCTGCACAGCGGTAATCCTTCCATCGCCGCGTACCCCGATCACCACGTTATTGCTCGGAGAACTCATTCGAGAGTCCGGCCTACCAGAGGGCGTTTTGAACGTCGTAGTTGGCGAGATGGAAGTCGGCAAACACCTCTCATCACACCCTGGCGTTGATCGGGTGTCATTTACTGGGTCCGACACTGTCGGTGAGAAAATAATGGAACAGGCGGCCAGAAACTTGGCTGGCATCACCCTCGAGTTGGGTGGCAAATCGCCAAGCATCGTCATGCCAAGCGCAGATGTGCAGAGCATCGCAATGGAAATGCACCTTCGGTGGGCCCGAAACGGTGGGCAGGGTTGTGCAGCCCTTGCCAGACTTTTGGTGCACGAGAGCCGGTATGACGAGTTCCTAGACGCTGGAGCTGGAGCCTTCGATCAGATGGTGGTGGGGGATCCATGGGACCCAGCAACCAACGTGGGCCCCATGATCCGACCAGATCACCGTGCACAAGTCGAAGGTTTCGTTACAGAGGCACTGGATTCAGGGGGGGTGAAACTTCTCGAAGTCAACAAACCACTCCCCAGTAAGGGATACTTCGTCAACCCGGTCTTACTTGGAAATCTGCCACACACCGCGCGCGCTGTCCAAGAGGAAATCTTTGGGCCAGTAGCTGTAATCCTGCCCTTTTCAACAACAGAAGAGGCCCTCGAAATGGCTAATGACACCGTGTTCGGGTTGGCCGCGAATGTGTGGAGTGAAGATGCCAATGAGGCTCGGCACATGGCTGAGCAAATTCGTGCCGGCACCGTGTGGATCAATGGCGGGGGTGGGATGCGAGGTGATGCACCCTTTGGTGGCTACGGCCGTTCGGGGATCGGCCGACAGCTCGGTGAGTGGGGTGTTCGCGAGTACCAGGAAGTGAAACACATCCAGTGGAGGATCTAGCCAGCTGAGGTACTAACGGAGTTTGTAAATTTCTGGTCTACAGAGGAGTAGTCGCAAATGATTGAGGGACGATTTGAAGGAAGAATTGCCGCCGTGATAGGCGGAGGTTCTGGTATGGGTGCGGCGATTTGTCGCAGATTTGCCTCTGAAGGCGCTCACGTATACGTAGTTGATCTAGACGAAACTTCTGCTTCTAAGATCGGAGGCCAGATCCAAGAATCCGGAGGCAAGGCGACAGCTAGATGCTTTGATGCAACCAACGTCGAGGAACTTAAGTCGCTGTACCAGGAAATTGATCGTGACCACGGTGTGCTCCATGCCTTGCATCACCAGGTGGGAATGCCAGGTCCTGCCGGTCTAGATGTCAGTGAGAGTGATTGGGAAACGACGGTTGCTGTAAACATGAAAAGTCCTTTTTATGCTGCAAATCTTGCATTTGAACTTCTTAAGAAGGCTGAAAAGAAGGGCTCTATAACACTTACAGCCTCGACCTCGGCTCTGGTCGGGTCACCCTTCAGCCCCATCTATTCACTCACCAAAGGTGCGCTCACGGCCTATGTACGTGCCCTTGCGCTGGTCGGTGCACCTGATGGCGTCCGGGTCAACGTTATTTGCCCAGGTTCGGTCGATACCCCGATGTTGCCGACCTTCTTTGGTCGCGAAGCCGGTGCAGACATCGAAGACCTCAAATCTAGTTTCATTGCTGATTTCGTCCCGCTCGGACGCCCAGCGCAACCCGAAGAGATCGCAGGTGTTGTCGCCTTTCTCGCCAGTGACGATGCGTCATACGTCACCGGCACGACTATTCCGGTTGATGGAGGAATAGTCGCGAAATAACGACTTAGATTCCACACAGTTGGCTTGCCTGGAAGTGTGGTCTGTTCTGAATTTATCTGGATTAAGCAAACACAAAAGAAGAGCATATGAGCACTGGTGAACCTCTCCGAATAGTCGACTTTTCAACACATTTATCAGGCCCACTTGCCTCCCATCTCCTGGCAGAGCTGGGCGCCGACGTAATCAAGGTGGAACACCCGATCCAAGGCGATGGCAACCGAGGGAACGAGCCCAAATTCCATGGTGTAAGCGACCTCCATGTGGCTTTGAACTCTGGAACTCGCAGCATCTCAATTAGTACGCGCTCCGAGCACTGGGCAGAAGTGACCGGAGCCCTAACTGGTTGGTCTGATGCTGTGATTGTGGGCTCACGACCTTCAGATGCCGCTCGGAGAGGCCTCGACTACGCATCTCTTCTCAAGTCGAACAGCAAATTGGTCTACTGCCTGGTTTCTGGATTTGGCCTCACCGGACCATGGGCCGACTTTAAAGCCCATGGCCAGACAATGGATGCGCTAGCCGGCAGAGTCGATATCGAGTGGGTGGACGGACAACCAAAAACCAAAAAGGGTTGGCGATCTGCCGGAGCACCACTAGCCGGAGTGTTTGGAGCAATGGGCGTCCTAGCGGGAGTGACTCGACGTGACCGCGGAGGTGGACCCCAATTCGTGCACGCGTCGATCTGGGATTCAGCAATGTGGTGGAACTGGCGAGACGTCAACAGTCTCGCCAACACCCAAGAGCCTTGGCATGAATACCAATCCCTGGGTTCGCGCTACGCGATGTACTCAACCTCTGACGAGCGAGCACTTCTCCTCTGCCCACTCGAACGTGTCTTCTGGCAAAAATTTTGCGATCTAGCAAGCCTTTCCGATGAATACAGGGAACGCGGCAACTGGGAACACAGCATGGACTTCGGCTACGACGACGAAGCCCCTGTAATAGCTGCTGCGGTGGCTGCCCGAAGCCTCAATGAGTGGGTCACCGAACTGACGAAAGCTGAAATTCCATTTGCCCCCATTCTGACGCTCGAAGAGGCAATGAATAGTGAGCATGCTGAAGCAACCGGGCTTCTTCGTGGAACCATGCTCCCAGAGGGTCGAGCAAGAATCTCGTCCTCCCCTGTTGGCATCTACCAGGACCAGGAAGATGCCGAATCTCCAGCGGTTGAAGATCTGTCTTCCCCACCGGACCTTGGGGCCCACAACAAAGAAATCCTTGGCCTCTTAGGCCTTAACGGCCTCCAGGGAGTTGACTTGTCAGGAGGGTTGAAATGACAAAGCCCCTTGAAGGCATCAAGGTGGTCGACTTCACCCGCCACATGGCCGGACCGTACGGCACAATGTTCCTTTCAGATTACGGAGCCGACGTGATCAAGGTGGAGTCGCTACCCGATGGAGACGGCAGCAGGAATATTGGCACCGCCTTCGTGGGTGATCAGAGTGCCTTGTTCTTGATCTGGAACAGAGGTAAACGAAGCATCGCCCTCAACCTCCGCGAGGCCGAAGGACTCGAAGCGGTCCACCGGTTAATTAGCGACGCCGACGTGGTCTTCACAAGTTATCGACCGGGGGTAGCAGACACCATCGGTGTCGGTTACGAGACTCTTAATCAAATCAACCCCAAATTGGTTTATGTAGCCGTTTCCGCATTCGGTGACCAGGGGCCACTAGCCCCGTTCCCAGGCACTGACCCAGTCGTTCAGGCAATGTCTGGAGTCATGTCCGTAACAGGTGAACCAACTGGTGGCCCAAACCTTGTCGGTGTACCGATAGCTGACTTCACAGGGGCCATGATCGGCGCCCAAGCAGCCATGCTGGGACTCTTTGCAAGAGAAAAGACCGGTAGAGGGCAGTTCATTGATGTGTCAATGCTCTACGGGCTTCTCTCTGCTCTAACCACGAGGCTGGCCACCCAATGGGTCGACGGCCAAGAACCCGGCCGTCACGGCAGTGCACACAGCGTCGTAGTGCCATACGAGGCGTTTAAGACATCTGATGGCTACGTGGTGGCAGGGGTTTGGGGAGGTGCCGACGGTTGGGAAAAATTCTGCAAAGCATTGGGTAAACCGGATCTAGCCAACGACGACCGTTACAAAACGAACCAGCAGCGTGTCGAAGGTCGTCAAGAATTGACCGAATACCTAAGCAAAATCTTCCTTACGAAAACTTCTACTGAATGGGAGGAATCTTTTAACACCCACAAGGCTCTCTTTGGTTCAGTCCTGACCTTCTCTCAGGTCCTTAACCACCCACAGATCCAGCAAGCAGGCTTAGTCCAATCAGTCGAGCACCCGACCCTTGGAGAGATCCCACAACTCGGGCCAGTTATTTTCCTTCATGACACGCCCGGTGAGATTGCCGGCCCACCGCCACTTTTGGGTGAACACACTGTGGAAGTACTGAAGGAATCTGGCTACAACGAAGAAGTTATTTCAGAAATGCTCTCTTCTGGGATTGCAGGAACACCAGAAACACTTAGCCCAAAAAATGTGGAATAACTTCACTTCCAAATCTTTCTAACTGCCGCATCGCCGTCATATGGTCCTGTCCAGGCCACTGCGGCTTATAAATGAAATCTGAATGCTCAACTTCATTCATTAACGTATTTAGGCCGTCCACTACGGTCGCCGGGCTCCCCATCACGAAACGGCTATCTAACCAGTCGCCATCACCCAAACTTGGGCCTCCAAATTTTTGGCCCCAATCCGCATATGTTTCGTAACGCGAGGCCGCGCCCTGATCAACCGCAGCTCTCGCTTCAGCAGCCGTATCCGCCAAATAGACCTCCCGTCGTACAGGGATAGCAGTACCAGAAAACCCCCCACTTGTTTCTCGCTCTTCAAGGTAAATACGGTAGAGGTCGATCAGCTCTCGATGAGTTGGAAATGGTGGCACGTACCAAGCATCGGCGAATCGCGCAGCCCTTCGAACAGCCGGTTCAGATTGCGCTCCAAGCCAGATAGGTGGACCGGGGTCCTGAACTGGAATCGTGGAAACACTGACGTCTGCCAACTGAAAAAACCCAGTTTCAGTAGTAACTGGGTTTCCTGTCCAGAGTGCCCGGATGAGTGGAATCCCTTCTTCCACACGGGCCACTCGAGAAGCACGCTGAATTCCAAATGCATCAAACTCATCTTGGAGGTACCCGCCGCCTACTCCAAGAATCATTCGACCTTCAGTGATGACGTCGAGGGTTGCTGCCTCTTCTGCTATTCGAACTGGATGAGTCAGTGGTAGGAGAATAATTCCAGTCGCCACTCTCACAGAGGGGAACTGGGCTGCAATAGAAGCGAGATATGGAATCGGTTGCAGATACCTCAATGCTGGAGCAACAAAGTGCTGCCCGGCGACCACTAAGTCCATACCAGATTCAACAGCCAGAGAAATTAGTTCTCGATGTTCAGTAATTTGCCGCTTCGGTGGCACCGAGCGGTCGTGCACCGATGTTAGAAGCAGTCCAAAGTTCATCTCAGCTCTTCGCATACCTCGTGTTCAGGGGATATCTGCTGGTTGTGGAGCAGCACCTGGCCAACGCTTACGGAGTTCGCTAGCCATTCCTTCCGAAAGTTCCTCGAAGGGCATGGCGTAGTACTGGCGCATCTCTCTCTCTCGGAACCGCCACTTCCCGTCTACTCCCTTGATGTAATGATCAAGGTAACGCATGGCAATCCAAAACGCCTTTCCCTCCAGCGCCATTTCCACTGCTCCCAAGGTCACCCCCCGTGCCTCCGTAGTTGAGATTTGATGAACCTCTTGAGAGTAGGGAATATGAAAACTAGGCCCTTGAATAGCCAGCCTCTCACGATAGAAATCAGCTATCGCTTGACGGCCACGTATAACTCCACTTGAACCTTCAAACACTGCATCTTCGGTATACAAGTCCGCCAGCGTGTCGATATCGCCATCATCGGTAGCAACCGAATACTTGACAATAAGGTCATTGAGCGCCCAACGATCTTCAACCCACTGAAGGCGATCTTCAATTTCACTCATGGTTTCTCCATTCCTACGCAGAATGCCGACCGTAGCGGCACTTTTATCTATATAAGTTGTAGCACTCTCTCTGGTTCTCATAGGTATCTATTCACCATCTACTCAGTGCCGATACTGCCAGTCTGTAAAGTGGCACAGGTTCACAAGCAGTTAACTGTTTGACGCCCAAAATTGATTTCTCACCGCGCACTTGGGTCTAGCCCTTTAATAAAGGACATGAGAATTGATTATTAATGAGTCACTAGTTGAAGAGTTTCGGCGCGAGGGCTGGGTGAAGTTGCCGCGCATCACTGATGATGCACAACTAGAACGACTGCAAGAAATCTACGACATCGAAGAGGAGACGGGGTCAAGCACTCTTTCTGGACAGAGCGGTGAAGATGGGCTTAAAGGAGACTTCGCCTACCAGACCCATCCAGATATGACAAAGATGTGGACTAACAGGATTGATCTACGGCTCCGCTGGCCAGAACTACAGGACCTAGTCAGAATCTATTCCAAACTCGCCCTTGCCTTCATAGGTTGTCCTGAAGTCCTTGTGTTTTGGGACAAGACCTTTACCAAACCACCAAAGACAGAAGGAACCCGGCAATCAGTTTGGCACCAAGATCTTCCCTATAACCCAATTGACCGACGCGGTTTCCTCTCAGTATGGATAGCCGTAAATGATGTTTCTGAGCAGATGGGCGCAATGAGGTTTATTCCGCGCTCACACCGGCTTGGGCCTTTGGGCCGCCTCGACCTCATTGGTCAAGATCACACCTGGGAGGAGCTCCTCAGACCCGATGATCTAGAGATTGTCAAACCACCGGTGACACAACCCCTCGCCGCAGGGGAAGCAACTGTGCATGACGGCCTGACACTGCACGGCGCTGGAGAAAATTCTTCAGACAAACCCCGTCGTGGCTGGACAATTATTTTTATTCCCTCAGACACACGCTGGACCGGCGGCCCCCATCCACATGCACAAAACAACATCCCAGGAATGAAACTGGGAGACACCTGGGATTACCCGCAATTTAGAATCGTCACCCACTGACACAACAACATCTGGCTTGTCCTAGGAACCCGCTTATACCAGTCAGCTGACTGAATGCCCAACGCTGAGATTCCTTGCCTTACTCGCAATCATGGCTAGTGAGGTGATAACAATTCCTGTTCCGATTGCCTGCGTTCCACCAATGCCTTCTCCAATAAGCCACCAGGTGTAAAGCGGTGCGAAAGCGGTAAAGCCCAGGTTCATTAGACCAACAAAACTCAAAGGGATGTGACCATGAGCAAAGTTGGTAAGTAGATGACCAGTCCCTGGGATCAGTGCCATGGCCACTACTAGGAACCAATCGTTACCGGAAGGAATTGGTATCCCCCTTTCGCTAATCAACATAAAGGGAAAGACCGTTGCCAAAGCCACAAGCACGAGGAGCAACTGGTAGGTAAGTGAATCAAGGCTCTCCCGTGCTTTCTTGCTTGACGCGAAATAAAGGGTGAAGAGAAGCATCGCGACTACAGAACCCATGTCCCCGGAAAGACTCGCCACACCGCTGGCATCAGCAGCCGTCAATGTCAGAGCTACTCCACCGAATGCCGTAAGTGAATAGAGATAGACCGACAACCGAGGACGTTCACCAAAAAACTTGATGCTTACGAGCAACACAGCGAGTGGCTGGAAAGACATGATGACCATGTGGTGCAGCGCACTCGTACGTCGTAACGAATACACGCCAACCATCAAATTAAGGCCAAAAACAAACCCTCCCAAGACGGCATGACGAAGGTCTGCCCACACAAGTCGACGTCGAGAGGCAACTAGGAAGACAGTCAAGGGGATAGCGGAAAACAGAAGCCGCCAGAAGACAAAAGCGGTAATCGCAATTTCTACTTTTTTGACAATTACCGGACCAAAAGCAAGAAGGCAGACTGCTCCGATTGCAGCACCTCTACCCAGACCGGGCTGCTTATCTCTCATTTCAATCTTCATTACTCTTGACCCGATTCCTAATGGAAAGAAAGAACACCTAGACGCTCGGGCCAATCTTCTATGGGAACTGAGATCAGCACCATGGATTCTTTTGGTGCCAAGCCCACCAAGACAATCGTAGACAGAATTAACTTCTGACTAATCAGTTAGCCGCAAGCGCCTCACACTTCTGCAAGAGAGCGTCAAACACCGTGTCACCACCACTCAAAAGCAGCGAATACTGCCCACTCTGTGAGTTTGCAAACCCGTAACTCCGGGCGTTAACCCTGTATGCGCCAGTTTCACAGAGTTGAACAGCCACGAACGAATCCGTACCGACATGATCATCGTTGGAAGCAATAAGCTCTCCTAACGGACCAAATACTTCGAGATAAGTGTCGAAATGGCTTGAGGTCATCTGGATTTGAACTGAAGTCCCAGCCTGACCGAAAAAGATCCATTCGTCAGACATTCCAGGGTGTTTGAAATCCTGAACCTGCTCATACCCGTACAGGTTGTTCACCTGATTGTTCACCGGGGGAAGTGTCGTTGACGTTGTAGGAGGAGGAGGTAAGTGGTCAAGTGAAAGGCCGCGATCAATAAGGGCCCGGACGTGCTTGTCAAAGGTTGACGGCCCATAGGTCCAATCAGCTTGCATGCCGAGAACGATCTGCAGAACTTGAATCCGCTCTCCAACCTCCCAGAGGTCATAGTTGTCGAGAAGAACCGCTTCTTCGTTGATCTCAGCAACCGGCTCCTCCACATCAGGATCAATCGGAAGAGTCGGCTCCAGCGTCGTGGTGGTAGTTACTGGTGGCACCAAAGAAGTAGTGGTACGGGTGGGTTCCAAAGTGGTAGTTGTTGGAACCGTCGAGCCGACAGACGTGGCCGGCACCGTGGCCGCCACCGTAGCCGGCACCGTAGCCGGCACCGTGGCCGGCACCGTGGCCGGCACCGTGGTCGGCACCGTGGCCGGCACCGTGGTCGGAGCCACGATTACCTCAGTGTCCCCACCAATAGCACCACCCAACAGGGCGATCACCACTCCTGACAACAGTAAGGAACCCACCACGAAAACTCTGGTCCGGACTTTGTGCTGATCCCTGTCCCGCTGCGCCCTGTCCTCCGCCCCCTGAAGCTTTTCTGCAAATTTCAAGCGCTCCGCTTCAGCTTCTTCCAACTGCTCAAGCACTCTGGCCCGTTCAAGTTGGACGGTCTCCTGCTCGCGTTCAATCTGTTCTGCGGCCTTGCCGGTCATCTCCAGATCTCGTGCCTGAGCAACCTTTTCCGCAGACTCCAACTCCTCCTTGAGGCGCGTGATTTCTTCACGGCTCTCACGGAGCTTCATATGGAGGTAGTTGTTCTTTGCCATCAGCTAACCGTGGATCGAATCGAGTGTGAGTAGTTAAAGAAGGTTTGGTCGGCCGCATCATTCGACCTGCCCGTTAGACGACCACCGTCGCCTACGGGCATGACGTCGATCGGACTAGTCATTCTGTCATTCCCGCGGTACATCGCCACCTCTTGAATATCTTCCATCATTGTGGCTTACAGGACTGAAATTGCGGATTAGATCGACCAAAGATGAACAAGGATCACCCAACTACTGCCCACACGCTTGAAGACGCTGAACCACGGCCCAAATCATTCTCCATGGTCACCCGCACCTCGTACTCCTCCCCTGAAATCAACCCACTGACTCGAGCTGTAGTGGTCGTTGGACCACCACTGAACCATTGCCAATCAGCAAGACCCCTTTGTCGGATTCCGACATGGACCGCCGTGATAGATGAACCTCCATCTTCTGGCAGATTCCAAGTAACAAAAAGGTTCTCATCGTTGCCAACCACCATTACTCCGTAAGCCACTCCAGGAACATTCGCTGGAACAACAACCGTGGACGCATACCGGCTGACCCCTAGCGCTGTCACCGCCGACACCCGCACCCGGTAGGTAACGCCATTCTGGAGATTAACGATGGTCGCTCCATCCGCTGCACCTACCTCTCCACTCAAAAGGTTCCAGGTGTCACCATCGTCTGACGAAAACTCGATCCGATAACCAACGATAGGTGAGCCTCCGTCCTCACCTGATTCAGTCCAAGTCAGAATGGCGGAACCATTACCAGGCTCGATCCAAAGATCAGTTGGTGGTGCAGGCCGCCCAGGTACAAGGGTGATAATGCCGCTCACTGGTCCACGCCCAACAATGGTCACCGCTGAAACCCGAAAGTCCTCCCGGGCCCCGTTCACCAATTTGTCAACCACCGAAGACGGCACCACTGATGTCCCATCCTCTACCGGTACCCAACCCACATCACTCAATCGCTCAATTACATAGTCCAAGACCGGAGAACCACCATCATCAATTGGGGCAGTCCACGACAACTCGACTCGTCCGTCTCCTGCGATCCCAGTGAGTCCCGTCGGGGCATCAGGTTGACCCACCACCACAACTGCCTCGTTTGATGCCGCGCTCACTCCGCGGCTATTGATAGCCATAATCCGGAACCGAAGCCGGGTCTCGTTAACGAGGCCCGTCACCGTCAACTCGGTTCCAACCGTAATTCCATCGTCAACAGTCACCCATGTCTCACCATCGATCGAATACTGCACTCTGTGGTCGATCACTGGATCATCAACTGGCGCAAAGCCTCGCTTCCATGAAAGGACCGCTGAAGAATCACCTCCACGTCCAGTCAGACCAGTCGGGGCGCTAGGAGGACCAACTGGAACAATCGTGACTGACCTTGGGCTGGTATTGCGCCCCGTTGCATCCACCGCTGTCACATAAAAGGTGTACGTGCGCCCGTTTACCAGTTCTTCAATGTTGTGCGCCAGCGCAGTCAAACCTTCGACAGCCTGCCACGGATCACCGATTCTTGAAGCAATCCAATCTGCATGACTGCTAACCCGCGTAGCCACGTTGGGATAGGTCTCATCGCCACATCCACCAGACAAACCGTATGAGGTAACGCCCACCAACTTCGTCATGCCTAACTCAGCGGTGACTGGTCCTCCACTGTCTCCCGAGCACGCTCCTTCACCACCCGGTGAACCGACACAAAGCTCTAGAGATGCATTGAAACCCCGCCAACTTCCACAAAGGTTGTCCAACGGTCCTCCCAAGGTTAAACCGACTGCAGTCTTAAGTTTTGACTCGTACTGTTGTCCGTCCGCTGTTACGGCTCCCCAACCAGAAACATCCAGTGCGGTCCCAGTTATGGGGAAATCTCCGTTGATCTGCCATGGAATCGCAGTTCCTGATGCTTCGGAGGCCAACTCAATAAGTCCGATGTCGTAAAGAATCCGCTCTGCGTTGTATTGCTCATGAATATGCAAGGCATTTACCGGAATACGGTCACTAGTTGAGACCTCGTTCAAGTCAAACAGTCCAGCGATTTGGATCTCATCTACAGTTTTTTCTTCCAGACAGTGGGCTGCCGTTATCACCCACCGCGGGGCAACAAGAGTTCCTCCGCAGAAGTGCGCCTGAAACGGGTCTGCCCGGTCGCTCGCGAGTAGCGCTACTACGTGGGTAGCTGAGTCCAGCAGTACCGGTAAGCCGCCAACGATCATCGGAGTTCGGGGGCCCACCCTCATCTGAGCCAGATGAGTTGGTCCTAACTGCATAAAGACCTCTGGAGATACTGTCTGAATTTGCTTATTTTTCAAGTTGTTCGTAGCACCACGAATAACGGCAGTATCCGATAAGACCCGAGACTCATCGAAGTACACGACACTGTACGAAAAAGGCCCTACACCGGATGGTGCCTCCCAAACCAGCTCGACCCTGCCGTCCCCGACGGTTGCCACCAAGCCATCAGAGGCAACCACTTTGACAGGCGTTGCCGGTACGTCCACCAGTGCTGCCGTCCATAGGCCCGGACCCACACCGTTTATAGCTCTTACGCGGACCTGTCGTGCCGTACCGTTATCCACCCCACTAAGGGTGAACGACCTAGTGGTTCCCGGAACCTCGATCACTATCCAATCAACAGAATCGTCTCCAGCCGGTACCGGACGATGAGCTACTTCAAAACTGGTGATCGATGATCCGCCACTGGAGGGCACTCTCCAAGCCACTTCAATAGAACGATCACCAGCTAGCAGAGTGCCTTCTCTGGGTCGACCAGGAGGTAACAAATCACCGTCAGCCAAGGCCCACTCACCCGTAGTCGCAATCTCAAGTACGTGCCCACCAGTTGGGATCCGGAGGCGACTCACTAACGGACCCTCAGCTACCGCCAAAACCTCAGACCCAACTAGGTCGGGCCCCATCGATCGAATGCTGATTGATCCGCCGCCGATATGTCGAAATCGAGGTGCTAAACCACGAGCAGCAGGAGACAGGAGAAACACCGTGTCCCCCGATCCAGTGACCGGCAAGACAAGATCAATAGTCGGACTTTCAATTACCGATTCAAAATTCACTGACCAGTCTCCATCAGCCTCCACTGATACCGAAGCAATAGCAGCAGGATTGCCAACAAGCAACCGGCCGGCTACCACCCCATCGCGCTCAACCAAGACCTCAACTTCTTCACCAGACACGTCTAATCCAACTACCCGGAACGGGCCTGCGCCTACATGTTCATAGGCCACCACTCTGTAATCAACCGGAGGTGGCTCATCGAGAACAACGGCACGAGACCCGGATCCAGCCAACATCAATGGTGCCCCCGTTCCCGGAGATGTGATCTCTTCAACTAGGCGTCTAACTACACCAGTTCCATTAACCCCAGCATCTAGCCCAGCGAAGAAAGTCAGAATGGCTGCGCCGAACAACTGCGCTTGCTCCTGACTTATGCAGTAATGAGCGGCAACTCGATCAAGTGTGGCCAATTCAACGCCTGACCAGTCAGTGGCAAACCGATGTGAGCCCAGGGGATCAAGTTGAGTGGCGTATCCAAGTCCACATTCATTTCCAGTCTCACCGGAGATGGACAAGATGAAGTTCACCACTGCTACCCCAGCACGTTGAAGTTCTGCTGGGTTGCCATACCCAAGGTGCTCAGTAGCCCACTGGAGATCAACCAATTCCCCATCGTCATAGCCGGTTCCCACCACGTCAGCCGATGCACGACTGATTCCTGGACCCAGCGAAAACACAACGGTGACCAACACAACGCCTGCAAAGTGGAGGAAGAATCGCCGTCGCATAGAACCTTCTATCTGCTCACCACTGACGCCTCTGACCATAGGCTTCCGTCTATGGAAAAAAGTGCGGCCCCTCCCGCAGATCCAGAAGACCTAAAATTTGCTGAGGAAATTGCGCGTGAGGCCGGGCTGCTCACCCTAGGCCTGTTCCGTCAAACAGACTTGGTTGTAGAAGATAAAGAAGACGGGACACCTGTCACCGCAGCCGACCGGAAGGCCGAGAGACTTCTACGAGAACGAATAAAAGATACGCATAAAAACGATGCAATAGTCGGTGAAGAGGAAGCTGACACCGAAGGAACTTCGGGTCGGACCTGGATATTGGACCCCATAGACGGAACTCAGTCATTCGTGCATGGAGTGCCCCTCTACGCCAACCTCGTCGCCCTTGAAGATGAACATGGGCCAGCAGTTGGTGTAATCAACATTCCAGCACTTAACGAATGTGTTTCAGCCGGCCGAGGTCTCGGCTGCTTCATGAACGACGAGCCAACCCAAGTTTCCAAACAAACCAATCTTTCTTCGGCGTGCATCGTGACCAGTGGAATCGACTACTGGCCATCAGCAGTGCTACTAGACCAGTTGATCAGCGCCGGTGCTCTAATCCGAACATGGGGTGACGCCTACGGCTATGTACTTGTAGCCACTGGTCGCGCCCACGCCATGGTGGACCCAATAGTCAGCCGTTGGGACGTAGCCCCAATGCTCACCATTTTTCCTGAAGCTGGTGGAGTGTTCACTGATCTCTCCGGCAAAGTGACCGCCGAAGGAGGAGACGCACTTGCAACTAACGCGCTCCTTGCCCCCAAAATTCTTGAAATTATCGGCCGTTGACTGAATCTTTGATGCTCAGGAAAGAGTGAGTTCGCCTTCAAATACTGACGCTTCCAATCCGCGCCTTGCCAAGTCAGTCAGAAAAGCTACAGGTTCAACCATCTCAGCAAGTCCGGCCATACCAGCCACCCGATGACGACCGGTTAGCAACCATTCCACGGTGGTGGCAGCCACTGCTGCTGCTGCGACAGCCGGACGCTCCGTTGCACCCAGAACAACGACATCACTTGTACGACCTCTTTGACCCCGGACCTCAACTCTGACCGCTCCCATACCCCCTTCAACATGAGGCGGTGACAGCATGGGCATGGGTGCTGTAAGCCGATCTCGACGGGTGGCAGCCATACGCGAGGTGATCCGGTTGACGGTAGGAAAGGCGTGGTGGAGTAGGACCGGATCAGGAAGGGCCGCCCGATAGCAATCGCGCGGGCCGACAGGATCAGGAAACCAGACCAGTTCTCGCCCAGAACCACCAGCCCGACGAACCCAGTCACCAACACCGGATTGGTCGTTCATCCGCCAGTCAAAGGAACGCCGACTAAGCGCCCGATGGTGGACCAGCGCGCAGGCTGGGCCCCCAGTACCGGCCTTAGCCACATGTATTTCGTCAACCTCGTCGAACCAAGATGCAGCATGAGCGGCCAGAACACACGACAACCCTGGTCCAAACCCACCACCAATCGCTATCGGAACGCCCGCTCTAGCCGCCTCATCAGAATGTCGTAGTACCGCAATTGTCTCCGCTAGACCGTCGCCGACAAGTACAGCAGGTCGCCGTGCCGCGATGGCCTCAAGGACTGCTTCGACATGAGTCCCTTGTGGTGTAGCAACCACGAGGGCATCAGCCTCCAGTGATTTGGAAAACGGGGCCTCTTCAACCCAACACCGTTCACCTAATGCACGCGATGCCCGCGCTAACCGTTCAGCCGAGGTGTCTCGAAGGACTATTTGATCCACTGAATCCAACGTCAGAAGTTGGCGAGCCACCCTGGCCCCCACAGCGCCCGCACCCAACACGGCAACACAAGTCATGAAAACCAACTCATCGAAGATTCGGCCCAGCCAGAGTTCGCCATCCGCCAGAACGGCGCGCGACTCCATCAGCTCCGTGGATGCGGAGAGCAGCAGCTACAGCAGCAGCCACACTCACCGCGGCGAGGGCTCGTCTAATAACCTGCATGGACGTGGGGCTAGCTGGAATCGAACCAGCGACCTCACCCTTATCAGGGGTGCGCTCTAACCGACTGAGCTATAGCCCCGCAGACCAGAGAACGGTATCGGAGCCAGCGGAAGCACCACTACTCGCCGGAGGACGTCTCGGACAATGATCCCGCATCATCGCCGGTATTTCCCACAAGAATGTCTCCACGCCGCAGTCGACGCTGTCGGACCGCTGTCTCTTCTTCAACCATTGTGAATCGGATACCACCAGTCAAATCACTTATGAGGTTGAACAAAACCACGAGAACGACAGTGACGCCGATCCAACCGACAACTAGAACCAACCCACCCAGTACGAAAATTCGGAAGATCTGCGCCGAGTCAAAAACAAAAGACTCCAAAGCAAAGAGCTCCTCGATAAATGATTCAATTTTCGAGATGGTGCCGGCTTCCTCGGCGGCGCTCCACAGCATGCGTGTGGCGATAACCAAAAGACCCCAAACACATAAGTAGAAGACCAAACTGACTTTGAGCACCGACCATGGTTCTACATGACGGATAAGCCGTCGGACCCGACGCACCCGATACCCACCGGCAGGTGTTTGAGAATCTAATTCGGCCTGAGAACGACGACTAAGACCCAGCTTTCTCCCTGTTTTAGATCGATCAGATCGATTCTTTAACGCTCTCAGGGGGTCTCGCCGAAAAACCGGTGCCGTGGCAAGGTCCTCTCCATCGGAATCACCTCCGGAGATCCGTGCCAGAAGATCAGCCGACGACTCCACTGGAATTGGAGTACTTTCAAACTCCTCGGAATAATCAACTTCCGAGGAACCCTCCTCAGCCGCAGACTGTGGCTTCTTAAACTCATCGTTGTCATCGAGGGCCACAAAGAGAAAGTCTATGGGTCGGATATCAATCCGTCCGGGCAAGGTCGGGTTTGCCTACCCCACCATGACAACAACTTCCAACCTCTCGTTGTTAAACCGGTAGGCAAGGCTGCAAAAACAACAAGTTGGTCTAGACGCACAAAGGGGTCAGCCCAATTCACCCAGAAATATTTTGAGCCAAGAATGCAGAAAGTTCCAGTAAACCTGACTCCCTGCAGGAACGGCTTGAGTGCCTTAGAGGGTCAAATTATCTTCATCATCTTCGCCAGCTGGCACCGGAGATACAGCCGCAACTTCCTGCCCATCGCCCGGCGACATAACTAACACCCCGGTGGCATCACGACCTTGAATAGATATCTCTGAAGCTGGCATCCGGATAATCATTCCAGCCGTTGTGATGGCAAAAAGATCCTCAGATTCGTTCAATACCAAAGCACCAGCCACCCGTCCCCGATCATCTGTCGTCCGGATACCTCTCACGCCAAGGCCTGCTCTTCCCTTAACCGCAAACTCATCGAGTTTCGTGCGCTTACCAAACCCCTCAGTGGTTAAATGAAGAATTGTTGCTTCAGCCCGAGCAACACAGCACGACACCAGTACGTCCTCACCCCGGAACTTCATTCCCAGCACGCCCGCCGCGCTCCGCCCCATCGGTCGCACATCAGCCTCAGAGATCCGCAAAGTCTGTCCTGAACTCGAAACCAGGAACAGATCATCATCGCCATTGGTCGGAACCACAGCCACCAATTCATCACCGTCATTAAGTCGAACGGCAATCAACCCAGCTTTTAGTGACGAGTCATAAGCCGTGAACAATGTTTTCTTTACCCTGCCGGTCTTTGTAGCAAAGAATAAAAATCGGTTGGACTCATAGTCACGGGTGTCAATGATGGCCTGAATGCGCTCGTCAGGCTGCAGGGGTAACAGATTCACTATTGACATTCCACGAGCCGTCCGGCTGGACGAAGGTATTTCATGTGCTTTCAGTCGGTAAACCCGCCCACGTGTTGAGAAAAACAGCAGGTACGCATGCGCCGTGGTGTGGATCAGGTGGGCTACAGCGTCTTCATCTTTGAGTTTGGTACCAGTTACTCCCTTACCGCCGCGCCCCTGGGTCCGAAACTCACTAATCGACATGGTCTTGACATAGCCCGATGTGCTCATGGCGAACACCAGCTCTTCATCATCAATTAAATCTTCAATATCGAGTTCACCAGGATCGTGGACCATCTGGCTTTGCCGTGGTGTGGCGTGCCTAGCACGTACATCACTTAGGTCATCTTTGATAACCGCTCTTAAACGACTTTCGTCGCCCAAAATGGCCTCTAACTCAGTGATCGTCACTTGCAACTCATTCATACGGTCTTCGAGGTTGGTTCGACCAAGACGAGTCAGGCGAGCTAACTGCATATCGAGGATGTGGTTGGCTTGTACCTCGCTGAATTCGAAGTTGTTGCTCATTAGCCCGTCACGGGCCGTCGCCCGATCAGCTGAGCCTCGAATCAAGGCGATGATGTCGTCAATCCGATCCAACGCTTTGAGAAGACCCGCGTTGATATGTGACTCATCACGCGCCTTTGACAGCCGGAACTCGCTTCGCCTTCGCACCACCACGACCTGATGATCTACATAGGCCACCAGTAGGTCCCGCAAATTAAGCGTTCGAGGAACTTCATCAACTAACGCCACTGTGTTGACCGAAAATGTGGTTTGTAATGGTGTTCTTTTGAAAAGGTTGTTCAAGATGACCAACGCAGGAGCATCACGCTTGAGCGTAATTACGATCCGGGTCTCCCCTTGGGCAGACTCATCGTTTATGTCAGCGATACCTTCGATCTCACGGGCGTCCACCAAGTCACGGATTTTGGACATAATCAAGTTAGGGCTTGCCTGATAAGGCAATTCAGTGACAACAATCCGACTGGATCTTGGGCCTTCTTCAATATCGGTTCGGGCCCGCATCCGAACCTGTCCCCGCCCGGTCCGATATGCCTCGCGAATGCCTGACCGTCCAAGTATCAGGGCGCCCGTTGGAAAATCCGGCCCAGGTAAATGTTCCATCAGATCGTCTGGTGTGGCATCCGGATAATCAATGAGATGGATCGTTGCGTCAATGACCTCACCCAGATTGTGCGTTGGAATATTAGTCGCCATTCCCACAGCAATCCCTTGACTACCATTGACCAACAAGTTGGGAAAACGGGCGGGTAAGACTGCTGGTTCTTTAAATTCACCTGAGTAATTTTCTGTGAAATCAACGGTGTCTTCATCGATTCCCGCCAAAAGATCTAATGCGATTGGATCCAGCCGACATTCTGTGTATCGGGCTGCGGCCGCAGAATCATCTGGTGAATAGCCAAAATTCCCTTTGGGATGAACGACCGGGTGCCGCAAACTGAAGTCCTGGGCCATCCGAACAAGTGCGTCATAGATTGCTTGATCTCCATGAGGGTGATATTTCCCCATGACCTCACCGGTGACCCGTGCACACTTCATGGTTGGTCGGTCTGGACGGGCCCCAAGGTCGTACATACCCCAGAGAATCCGACGATGTACCGGCTTGAGACCATCGCGCGCATCAGGCAGGGCACGGGCGACGATGACGGACATGGCGTAATCCAGAAAGGACTGTTCCATCTCCTCTTGAATCTCTATGGGTTGGATAAACCCCAGGTTCCGATCCTCAGACATCGTGTCGCTCACTGATTCATCTGCAACGGGGACATCAATGGGAACGTCTGTTTCGTCAGTCATTAGATATCCAAAAACCTCACATCGCGGGCGTTGGTTTGGATAAACCGTTTTCGGCTCTCCACGTTCTCACCCATAAGCGTCGCAAATACCTCATCGGCAACAGTCAACATCTCGACAGAAACTTGAAGAAGATTCCGTCGTGATGGATCCATCGTTGTCTCTTTGAGTTCATCGAAATCCATCTCACCAAGACCCTTAAGGCGCTGGAACTCTCGTTTATGCCCTGGATTATCAATCATGAAGGCGTCCTTGGCATGGTCGTCCTTCAAATAAAGCTTTTCCCTTCCAACCACGGTTGAGTACAACGGTGGCTGCGCGATGTAAACGTGCCCCGCTTGTACGAGCGGTCGCATTTGCCGAAAGAAGAACGTTAAAAGCAAGGTCCGGATGTGACTCCCATCTACATCCGCGTCACATAAGAGAATGACCTTGTGGTAACGAATACGGTCGAGTTCAAAGTCATCACCAAAACCGCTGCCGATAGCTTGAATTAGTGTCTGAATCTCTGTGTTCTTAAGCATCCGATCAGCCCGCGCCCGCTCAACATTTAGAATTTTTCCTCTAATTGGCAGGATGGCCATGGTGCGTGGATCACGAGCCTGTACGGCAGAACCTCCAGCCGAATCACCTTCCACAATGAATATTTCGGACTCTCGAGGATCTTTAGACGCACAGTCCTTTAGTTTCTCGGGCATTCCCGCACCGTCTAAAGCCGATTTTCTCCGAGCAGACTTACGGGCATCCTGAGCAGCCACACGCGCCCTCTGGGCATTTATGGCCTTCTGGACAATCACTTTCCCTTCGGAAGGATGCTCTTCAAGCCAATCTGCCAGACGGTCATTCGTGGTGCGTTGCACCAGTGAACGGATCTCAACATTGCCCAACTTCGACTTTGTCTGCCCTTCAAACTGAGGATCCGCCAAACGCACACTGATGATTGCGGTCAGCCCTTCGCGAATGTCCTCGCCTTGCAGATTGTCGTCGTTTTCCTTGAGTAAGTTGCGTTTTTTGGCATAACGGTTCATCACAGCGGTCAACGCACTACGAAAACCTTCCTCGTGCATTCCCCCCTCAAGCGTGTTTATGCCGTTGGCAAATGAGTGGAGGCCGTCAGAATTGAAACCAGTGTTCCACTGGAAGGCGACTTCAACCTCTTGTTCGTCCTCAATCCCCTCGATATAACCCACCTCAGCAAACAAAGATTCTTTTGAAGCATTGACATGGGCTACAAAATCTCGAATTCCACCTTCGTACTGATAGTTAATCTCTTCGTGATTTTCATCTGACCGCTCATCTCGCAACTTGATTTGGAGATTTTTGTTCAAAAACGCCATCATCTGAAACCGCTCCGACAGAGTTTGAAAACGGAAACGAGTCTCCTCAAATATCTCTCCATCTGGCCAGAATCGAACGGTGGTCCCCGTCCGACCACCAGGAGCCTCACCAGTAATTCCCAGTCGTGTCTCTAACTGGCCACCCTCCACAAAATCCATGTAGTGGCGTTTACCATCACGGTAAATTTCAACTTCAACCCGAGACGAGAGAGCATTAACAACCGATATCCCCACGCCATGGAGACCACCAGAAACCTTGTAGCCGTCACCTCCAAATTTGCCTCCAGCGTGGAGCACCGTGAGTACCACTTCAGCAGCCGTGAGGTCTTCATATTGGTGGTGGACGCCTACTGGAATACCTCGACCGTCATCAGATACTTCACAACACCCGTCGTTTTTTAAAGTAATTTCAATGACGGTGCAATGACCAGCCATGGCTTCATCAACCGAGTTGTCGACAACCTCCCAAACCAGATGATGAAGGCCTGTCGGACCAGTTGATCCGATGTACATTCCGGGTCGTTTCCGGACAGCTTCAAGTCCCTCTAGAACGGTAATATCTGCTTCACTGTAAGAGGTCTCAGCAGTCGTCATAAAAGCTGTTCTCCAACGTTAGTGATTTCGGGAGAAAACATTTCCGTCAGTTGCGCTTTAAAGTACAAAACTGCAGGTCAGAGGGCATGTTCACGGTTCCGGTAGACTACCAGCCGGAGAGCCTGAGACCTTGGATGGAGCTGGCTTTACAACAAGGTGAACTTTAGTTGTTTAAGGGCCTTCACGGGGTTGAACACGAACCTGAACTGACGTAATTTTTCCCGGCCCAATGAGGCTGTCAATTCGCTCCAGCAACTGGGCCTCAAGCCAGGCAACTTGGCTCGCCCACGCGGGATCATGAACCACGACTAGGAGTTCAGGTCCACGCACTGCAACGGCCTCTACTCTGCTCGCTAGCCGATCCCCGACAATCTGTGGCCATTGTTCAAGAAGTGTCGTCGTGTCATCAATTTCAGGGGCGCCCATGCCGGTCAACAGCCATTCCAAACTCTGCCGCAAGGGTACGGGGCCTCGTTGAGATTTCACGAACCGCCCTTTGAAACAATTTTTTCCCCATCAAGCTGGATGATGACTCCGGCCTCTACCCCTGCAGGAACCGCTCCCGCAGATGTCATCAGTGCCTGGCTAGAAGGCAGCAACCCCACCAGGGCCGCGCATCGTCGAACATCAAGTTCAGAAAACACATCGTCGAGCAAGACAATGGGTTCTTCCCCTGTTTGATCAGCGACCAACCGATGTCCGGCTAACCGCATAGCAAGCGCTATGGACCGCTGTTCGCCTTGCGAAGCATGGGTTCGAGCTGGCATACCATCAAGCGATAAAAAGATCTCATCCCGGTGAGGACCAACGGTGGTCACTCCCCTTTTTACGTCATTATTTCGTGCTGCACCGAGTGCCTGTTTAAGACTGGTTGTAGACCATTGATCTAACACGTTCATACTCATTGAACTTTTGCCATCAGTCAGCGCATTTAATAAGTTGTCCACCAGCGGCTCGAGTGTCTCAATCACCTCCCGCCGGGCATTCGCTATTCCCTCACCAACCTCAGATAACTGAGTATCCCAAACATCAAGAGTCGCTTCCACTTCCGTTGAGAGTCGGCCACGCGCTTGTTTTAATAACGTGTTCCGTTGTCGAAGAATGCGATCTAAATCACGACGAAGTACATAATTTCTGGGATGTAGGTCAACCAAAAGATCGTCTATCCACCCTCGTCGTTCACCAGGGCTTCCTTTGACTAACTGGAGATCTTCAGGACCAAACACAGTGGTTCTTATATAGCCAAGTAAATCTCGAAGTCGAGTAACTCTTTGACGGTTAACTTGAATTCGGTTTCTTCCAGACGCCAGCAATTCGGCTTCAAGAAGAATTTCACGGCCATCAGTATTTATTTCACTTCGGATCACTGCTCGATCAGAACCAAGTCGCACCATCGCTTCAGTAGATGCCCCTCTAAAGGAAGTGCCTCTGGAAAGCCAGTTTAAAGCTTCAATTAAATTTGTTTTACCACGCCCATTATCGCCAATAATGAGAGTTATCCCAGGATCCAGTTTAAGATCAACCTCTGGATGATTTCGAAAGTCTTTTAACCAAAGATGTGCAACAGTCATCTTTGGTTACACCCAAAAAAAATAAGAGTTGAACGCGGGTCGAACGGGTACTTACCCTTGATCAAGACACCCTGACTGGCATGAGTAAGTACAGGAACTGTTCATCTCCAGTCGAACGAATCACTGCTGGCTTACTTGCCTCGCTGGTCTCTAAGCGAACCTCTTCACCTGGACTTACCTCGAGACCGTCTAATAAAAACTGCGGATTAAAAGCAACAGTCAGATCAGAACCGGTATACGTAGCATCCAACGTTTCATGGGCTTGCCCTACATCTTGTGTAATGGCAACTAGTTCCAGCCCTTCAGATGACATGGAGAGACGAACCGGTGTTGATTCTTGGGCCAATATTCGTACTCGACGAACAGCCTCCTGCAACGCCACTCGGTCTACCACCAAGACATTTGGATGATCGTCAGGAATTAAGCCGCGATAATTTGGAAACTCACCTTCTATCAAACGGGTAACTATTTGGACATCACCCACCTCAAAGGTTGCATCCCTCTCCCCTAAGCGAATAGTTAATTCTTCGCAATCCCCGAGTATTTTTCCAACCATGTCCAAAGCCCGTGATGGCACCAGAACCGTTTGATCTCGCCCGAGTACTGCTGTACCTGGAAGATCACGAACAGCTAACCGGTAAGAGTCCGTTGCCACAAAGCGAAGACCGTCAGCCTCAGCCGCCATGAGTACACCTGTGAGAATCTGGCGTGAATCGTCAATACTGGCTGCTTTGATTACCTGGTCAAGAGCATCTGCCACCATTTGAGCATCAAGGGTTACCGATTCACCACCAGGTTCATCAAAGCGGGGGTACTCCTCAGGAGACATAACGCGCAAACTGAAATCAGATCTACCCGATACCAAGTTAGCTCCATCATCATCCACTGAGAACTCAACTTGCCCACTGTCTAAGGATCGGACTATCTCGGCTCCGAGTTGAGCCGAGAGAACTACCGCTCCGTCTTCCTGACCACCCACTTGAACCGTGACACGAACTACTAGATCTAGATCGCTGCCTACCACTGTTAATGTGTTGCCACGTAGTTCGAGATGAAGACCAGACAGAACTTGAAGAGTTCCTCCTCTACCTGCGACGGCGCGCCGAGTGATTGAAAATGCATGGTCTAGAACATCGCGTTCGCATCGGAACTTCACAGGATAGTTACTTTCGCCATATCAAGATTCTCATCTGGTGGTAGTAGTGGTAGGTGCTGTGGATTGTGGATTATTGGGCATTATCGCAGGTCAAAGCGATGATAGCGCTGAGCGCGTTATCCACGGGCGTCCCCAGATTGAAGTGTGTCGCAATAATGGCTGGGGATGTGTGACGGGTAATCCACCAGTCCTCCACAAAGAACCCACTGTTCGTTCACTGGGTAGTCCACAGGTCCGTTCATTAGTTACCCGATCGGATTTCAGAAGTCAACGTTGAAACCTGGTCGTATATCTCTCTGCGTTCAGCCATCAACCGAGTGATCTTGTCGACTGCGTGAATAACAGTTGTGTGGTCACGACCACCAAACTCGCGACCGATCGCCGGATAACTTAAGTCTGTAAGTTCCCGGAAAACATACATTGAGACCTGTCTAGCTGTTACTAGGGGCCGCCGTCGACTCGCTCCAGTCAAATCATCGCGACTAAACCCATAGAGCTTAGATGTTCTATCAAGAATTAAATCTGGGGTGATAATCAGTGGAGCATTGCTTCTAATTAGGTCTGCAAGGACTGTCATAGCTAGATCCGTTGTACATTTTTCTTGATTGAGGCTGCAGTAAGCAGTAATTCTGGTTAGAGCACCTTCTAACTCTCGAATATTTTCAGTAATATTTTCAGCTATAAAGAACAAAGCGTCATCAGGAATTTCAACGCCGCTTCTTCCCTGCTCAGACTTCTTTCGGAGAATAGCAAGTCGAGTTTCGACATCGGGAGGCTGAATACGTGTTACCAGACCCATCTTGAAGCGGCTTCGTAGTCGATCTTCTAAAGTGGAAATATCGTCTGGCGGTCGGTCGCTGGTAAGCACAATCTGTCCACCGTCTTGCTGAATAGCGTTAAAAGTATGAAAGAATTCTTCCTGGAGGCCTTCTTTACCTTCCATGAACTGTATGTCATCTACTAGAAGCACATCATTGTGTCGATGTCGTTCCTTAAATTCAGGAAGCTGTTTGTTCCGAATTGCCTCAACAAAGCTGTTCATAAAAGTTTCGCTGGAAACGTACCGCACCTGTTTGGTTGGGTAATGAGCGAGAACATAATTTCCAACGGCTTGAAGCAGGTGGGTTTTACCAAGACCAGCTTCAGCGTAAATAAACAAAGGATTGTATGAACGACCCGGCATCTCAGCTACTGCTTGTGCTGCAGCGTGTGCAAAACGGTTGGATGAGCCAATAACAAAATCTTCAAAAGTAAGACGGCCAGTAAACGACGTATAGCCAGTACTGGAAGAAGACGGTGGGGTGTGACCTTTCGTTATTGGAGAAGTTGAAGAAACTTGGCCAACAGTGGACGGTGGGGTCGCATCAAACTGGGGTAGATCGACCACAAGGTCATCCAAATCATCCATTGCTTCTTTACGGACGACAATGTTCAGTGTGAGTTGGTCATCACTCACTTCAGAAACAGTGTTGTGAATCAGGTCGTGGTACCGACCCTCAATACGATCCAAAGTAACGCTGCTAGGGACTGAAACTGTCAAAGTCTGATCGTCAGCGGCTACCGGATGAGCTGCGCTAAATGTCATTTGCCAAACCACATCTGACACCTTCGACTGGATAGCCGCGGCACAGGCCTCCCAGAGAACTGTCGCATCTGCCATGGGTGTCTCCGATCAAGTTGTCCACAGATGTGGAATCTGCTGTGGAAAAGGGTTTCAAATACGAAAAGAGACTATTGGAAGCCTATTTCGCTCTCTCTGTGGGCGTCGAAAGGTAGCAGCCTGTGGATGACGGTGCGCAAGTCCTATTTCTGTAGCGCGTCGCGCCTGTTCAGATGCTGTTTCCTCTCTGGTAATGCCAACAGACCATTTATACACAACACCTTGTTTCTCTGGAAAGTTGGGCCTGCTGAGAAAGGAAACACCCTGTGGAAAATGTGGATAACTCAATTCTGAAATTGACCTTTTTGGAAATCAAGGACCTTACAGACGCTAAAGAGAACGTTGTTTCAAGACCGTGCCATGGTTGGTGTGTCTACCGATAGGCCCATAGCCTGTAGGCGGGAAACTTAAGTTGGTCTAAGATTCGTTTTGGTCCAGCATTCTGTTTCAATCGGCACTAGAGCCGGTCCCACCGTCTTTGACAGTGGCCCAGCGAACATCGCTACTAGATAGGTTTGTGTGGTAGCGGATTTCGAGCGGATCTAATCAATCGATGGCATTCGGGTGCTCCCCTTCCTGACGACACCCTCCGATGCCAGCAGGAGAATATTTATGAAGCGTACGTATCAGCCCAATACCCGGCGTCGAGCCAGGAAGCACGGCTTTCGCAAGCGGATGCAGACTCGCGCTGGGCGCGCAATTATTTCGGCCCGCCGTCAGAAGGGTCGCGCCCGATTGTCGGCTTGATAGGTCGGCTGCATCAGCGAGATGATTTCCGTCTGCTTGCTCGCGAAGGCCTCACGGTTCGCCGTGGACCATTACGGGTTCGTTTCCGTTCCGTTAAGGGACGGATAGATGACCCAAGTGTGCGGGTGGCTTATGCCATTCCCCGAATTGTTGGGTCAGCGGTAGAAAGAAATCGGATTCGGCGTCGTCTTAGGGCTCTCATTGTTGATCTGTACCGACGGCGGCAGGGCGTTCCTTTTGGTGATTATCTAATTCGGGTGTCACCTGGTGCCGCGAACCTGTCATATGAGGAAATGCAGCAGTACTTGACGGATGCCATTGATTCTTTTTTGAAAGTTGATTAATAAAACACTCTGATCTGATGAAAACCTTTCCTGAAATCAGTGTTCTCAACAAAATTCTCCGCTCGATGGTGCGGGGCTACCAACGTGTTACTGCCAATCGTCCTACCCCGTGCCGTTTTATTCCCACCTGTTCCAGTTACGCCATAGAGGCCTTGGAAAAGCGTGGGGCTATCCGAGGGTTACTGCTTACTGGTGGGCGTTTGTGTCGATGCCATCCATGGGGGGGCCAAGGTTGGGATCCCGTGCCTCTGCCCGTAGAAGCGTCTCATCCGCTTGATAGTCCACAAGGATCCACATGTTCGACCTGATTGCGGCCATTTTGGCCTGGTTTTACGCGTTAATACCCAGTTACGGCCTAGCCATCGTGATGCTCACACTTGTAGTCATGTTGATCGTGACCCCGTTGACCCTTAAGGGCACGAGATCGATGATCAAGATGCAGCACCTTCAGCCAGAAATGAAAAAAATTCAAACTCGGCATAAAGGTGATAGAGAAGCAATGAATCGGGAGATGATGGCTTTTTATCAAGCCAACAACATCAATCCGATGGGTGGATGTCTGCCGCTGCTGATTCAAGCGCCCGTATTTATGGTGCTTTACAACGTGTTGCGGGGGCTGACTCGGCGACAGTCGGACATCGGCGACAGTGTTGGCTGGGTAGCCGGGAGATTGTCAAGTGGATCTGATGCGGTACTGGTTGGGGGACCAGATGACTTACAGGCCTTCTATCCGGCTTACGTTGACCCAGGATCAGAACTTTTCACTGATCTAGCAGGTGAGACTGAAATGCTTTTTCTGGGCTTCGACCTTGCTAGGTCAGCGGGAACAGCATTTTCCCAGGGCTTAGGTGCTGCACTGCCCTACTTTTTTCTGATTCTGATCGTTTTTGCAAGTTCTTGGGTTCAGCAGCGTCAAATTCGAGGCAGAAATCCTGATGCGTCGGTGAATCCTCAGCAGCAAATGCTGATGAAGGTCATGCCGTTCTTCTTGCCGGTGATCTCGTTCAGCCTAGATGCTGCACTGGTGATGTATTTCGTGGTGTCGAACCTCTATCGGATTGCTCAACAGGCTTATATCACAAGCACTTTGTATGGTCCCGGTAAAGAACAACCCCAAGTTGTGGTGCCGACTAGTTCAGAATCATCCAAAAAGGCGAACGGTGGGAAATCGGGAAGAAAAACCGGCTCCAAGACTGAGGGTGGAGTGGGTAACAAACCTTTAGAGAAGTCGAAGAATAGATCGACAGGTAGTGATTCAACCCGTAAAGGCAGAACTACAGCAGGTAGTAATAGGAATGATTCGCAAAACATAGAAAATGAAACGCCAACTGAGAAAGATTTGCCATCACGCAATTCTCGTTTGCGAAAGTCAAAGTCCAGTACTCCTTCGGCGAAGAAAACAAGTCGTCGTGGACGTGGTGCTGCGTCAAAGGAATCCAAAACAACCGACAAAAGGCCGCCGGCGGGGCGGTCTAGCGGGGGTCGGACGACTCCCCCTGGAACGGCCCGTGCGCGTAGTGCCAAAAAGAAGAACAGGAGGAAGTGAGTCATGGAGTGGATTGAAACCACCGGTATCTCACTAGATGAAGCTAAGGAACGAGCTTTAGATCGACTTGGTGTGGCAGAAGATGAGCTGGAAGTAGAAGTGCTTGTCGAGGCCTCTCGATCGATGTTTGGGCTTAAGAAGACGGAGGCTCGGTTACGGGCCCGGGTCCGACCGAACAATCCCCGTCCTAAAGTTGAACGACGAGATCGAAATCGCCGGAATGACCGCAATGGTGGTAGGGGCCGTAACGGTTCAAGTAAAGGTGGCAGCCGTCAGAACGGCAACTCGAAGAAGACAGACGAGGATAAGGGCCGGGGTAGTGCTGAGGGTCGGGGAGATCGTCAGCAGAGCCGTGGGGACGTTCGAAAAGGCGACCGACCAAATAATAGTGGCCGTGGCCGTCAGCAGGGTGCTAAGAAGCAGGTGCAGCCTGTAGGTACCACTTCTGAAGATAATGCCTCTGGTAGTGCTGAAAAGCGTGGTGGTGGTCGAAGTCGTAGTGGAGATTCGGCAAAAGCGTCGATTAAAAGAAACGGTCGTGAAAGCGGTCGGGAAAGGGCTGATGTGGAGACCATGGATCTGCAGACACAAGCACAAATCACTGAAGATTTTGTCCAGGGTCTTCTAGACCGGATGGGATTGGAGGCTCGTGTAGCTAGTCGTATTGAGGAGGATCGACTAACGGTTGAGGCACAGGGCCTTAATTTAGGTCTGGCTATCGGTCAGCGTGGCGAAACAGTACGAGCCATCACCGAACTTTCGCGGACCCTTGTCCAACGTAGCTCGGACGGCCAAGCCGAAGGTTCAATGACAGTAGACATCGGTGGGTACCGTGAGCGACGGAGGACCTTTTTAGCCGATTTTGCTCGAACCCAGGGGGAAGCCGTTCTGGGTGATGGTCGTCCGCGTGCTTTAGAGCCGATGGGTGCCGCAGACCGAAAGGTAGTGCACGATACCGTTGGGGAGATAGACGGCCTTTCGACAGCATCAGAAGGAAGTGATGCTGATCGTCGGGTAGTTATTTCACTGATTGAAGACTGATTCGTTTGTGTGAAGGTTTAACAAGGGAAACGTGTTTTTAAAGGTGTGACTAAAGTCGAGAAAGTTCTTGACGCAGCTGTAACGGAGGGGTATCTAACTCCGTCAGCTGCATCTGAGGGGCCCGCGCATAGCGCGGGCTTCTTAGGGTTTAAGGGTTCTAATCTTTTAGATAAGGATATTGCGGTAGATCTTGGCGCCGGAGGAGGTCTGCCTGGGTTGGTTTTGGCTACGTTGACCCCTTGCCGTTGGGTTCTGGTCGAACGCAGTGAGCGAAAAGTCACTTTTTTAAAGTGGGCTGTGAGAAAGTTGGACTTAGAGGCCCGGGTGGAGGTGGCGGCGTCAGATGCCGTTGATGTTGGCCGAAGCGTTCTTCGCGGGTCGGCTTCGTTGGTGACAGCTCGAGGGTTTGCTCCTCCATCGGCTACGGCTGAATGTGCAGCCCCCTTGTTGGCTGAACAAGGGGTACTGGTGGTGAGTGAACCTCCCACAGATGTGGGTATTCGGTGGTTAAATGAAGGATTGCTTACACTGGGGCTCCAAATTGCTGATAGCTGGGTCAATGATGGCACAGTTGATGCACAGCGGTACCAAGCCATAGCTCGAATTGAGCCTTGTCGGGAACGTTTTCCACGACGCTTTCCGCGCCAGTTGGCTGAACCCATTTTCTAATCACATCAATAATTTGACTCACGTTGGCTGTGTTCCACGTGAAACAATTTTTGATTGAATCAATGCAGAAGAAAGCACCTGCATGGTGTTTCTGTATTTCCACTTAGGGTGCTTGTGTTTTGACGTTGATCTAGCCATGATGCTTGAGATGTCTCCAGAAACCAGCAAAGCTCGGGTTATCGCCGTTGCGAACCAGAAAGGTGGGGTTGGAAAAACCACTACAACCATCAATCTTGGGGCTTCAATGGCGGATGAAGGGCACCGGGTGCTGATTGTTGACCTTGATCCTCAGGCGAACGCGACTACTGGTCTTGGATTGAGCACGAGAGATCTCAACCATTCAATTTACGATGTTCTTCTTCAGCATACGACGGCTGCTGAAGTTCGTTGTGGAACAGAGACACCCAATCTTGACCTGCTTCCGTCCAGTCTTGCTTTGGCGGGTGCTGAGATTGAGCTTGTGACGGCCTTTAGTCGAGAACATCGACTGCAACGGGCGTTAGCGGAGATCGTTGACGACTATGACATTGTCTTAATCGATTGCCCACCTGCTCTTGGCCTTTTGACTATCAACGCATTGGTTGTGGCAGGTGAGGTATTAGTCCCAATTCAGTGTGAGTACTATGCCTTAGAGGGCCTTGGGCAGCTTATTGGCAATGTGGACTTGGTCAAGGCAAATCTCAATCCTGGTCTTGAGGTGTCGACGATCGCACTTGTCATGTATGACGCACGCACCAAACTTTCTGAACAGGTAGCTGCAGAAGTTCGCTCTTTTTTTGGTGCCAAGGTGTGCCGTCAGGTCATTCCTCGGTCAGTTCGACTTGCTGAAGCACCGTCGTTTGGTCAACCGATAAGCATTTATGATCCTACTAGTCGTGGAGCAGTGGCATATCGGGAGTTAGCGCGAGAAGTCCTACGTGGACCAGTGGATTCAGGACTTGCTGAAGTCACTGGAATCGACAAGGAACAAATCGATCAGGATGCAACAGATAGAAATGAGGAGGTCTAGTTATGAAAAAAGGTGGATTAGGAAAAGGGCTATCTGCATTGATTCCTGAATCGGGGCCAACAAGTTTGGATCGTGAACAAGCATCACCAGTAGTGGACACTTTGTCAGGTGATGTAGTTATGACGAGTGAAGATCAACGGGCGATTGGTGTTGCTGGCGGCATGCATCTCGAAGCGCTTGCTGTCTCAGACATTGAACCGAATCGTTATCAACCTCGACGAATGTTTGACGATGAGAAGATGGCTGAGTTGTCCCAGTCAATTCAAGAACTAGGTGTTCTGCAGCCGGTTTTGGTACGTCAGACCGAGCATGGCTATGAACTGGTGGCTGGAGAGCGTCGGTGGAGGGCTGCTCGGCGAGCTGGATTGTCGACTATCCCGGCTCTTGTTCGTGATACTGGCGACCGGGAAAGCCTTGAACAGGCCATTGTCGAGAACGTGCACCGAGATGACCTCAATCCGTTGGAGGAGGCCGCAGCATTCCATCGCCTGATGGATGAGTTTGGCTTGACTCAGCACCAAGTTGCCGTGCGTGTTGGTCGGAGCCGTCCATCGGTAGCTAATGCGTTGCGCTTACTCCACCTCCCAGACGCTGTTCAAGATTTGATTATGGATGGTGTTTTAGGGGCTGGACATGCTCGGGCGCTGGCCGGACTAGGGGATCGGCAGTTGGTTGAACGGCTGGCCGCGCGGGTGTTGGAAGAGGGCTTATCAGTCCGACAGGTAGAAGAATTGGTACGGACGCTGGATGATGTTGAGGAGCCAAACAACAATAGTGTTGATGTAGCGGCAACCAATCTGGATGCTGCTGCACTTGAAGTTGAGCGAATCCTAGGCGACCGTCTCGACACTAGAGTCCGGGTGGTTACCAGGGGCCGCAAAGGTCGAATCGTGGTGGATTATGCTGACCAAGACGATTTGCAGCGAATCGTTGATCTCCTAACCGACTGATTTAAATAGGCTCATTTCCTAGGAATTTTTGCTGGTTACAGGATCGCCTGCTGGATCAGCGAGCCAGTCGGCAATCGCCCCAGCCAGACCGTGAGCTAGTTCCGCAGTAGTAAGAACAACTGCAGAAGGTGGCGCCAGCGTGCACAATACGGCTGGCATCCGGGTCTGGCGGAGTATGGGGAGCCGTCGTCCTGTGCATACTGTGGGTTGAGTTTCGTTTTTTGGTTCCAGAAGCGGGACTCGTAGTGCGAGGTCAATGGCATTAGCGCAGTGGTGAGCAAGACGTAAACCACCTTCAGAATGAAATCCAGAGGTAGCGAAGTAGTCTGTCCTACAATAGGATTCATTCTCAATTCGAAACCCTAAGTAGATTCCGGCTTCGAAACCATTGGCTGTAGCGGCCTGAAGCTCTTCTTTGGGTTGGTCCAGCTGGAGGACATGTGCCCCACGTGCCCTTAGTAGGCGGGTGAGAGCAGAAGTCAAAGCAGCAGCACCACCGAATTGACCAATAGCGATTCGCTGATCAATTAGATCTGGCCGACTTTGTCTGAGGCGGTCCAACTCCCTTACTTGCGCCACCGGCTGACTGCCGGCCGACCGGCTTAGTAGGCGCCTAAGGCTGCTGACAGTTGACTGTCCAGCGATACCGTCGGGTGCCAGACCTACGTTGCGCTGAAATTCAGCTACTGCCCCAGTTGTATCTGGCCCAAAAATACCATCGATTCTGCCAGCATCGAATCCCAGGCTCCCAAGGCGTAACTGTAAGTCGGCTACGTCGTCACCCCGAAACATTGGGGCATGGAGGTATAGGTGACGATCACCGAGTTGGTGACCCGCTTCGACCAGAGCGGCATGGGTGGTCTCGTCAATAATTCCATGTTCGTCCAAGCCTCTTTCTGCTTGGAACGCTAGGAGCGCGCGGGTGGTGTCAGGTCCGAATGACCCGTCAGCAACCTCCTGTTGATCTATTTGGTGCCCAACGTCGTTAAGTCGACGGTGGAGGTCTCGGATCGTCGGATCGTCGGATCCGGTCATGGTCGAGGTTGGTCCCCTTGGTCGGGGTCTGTCGGCGGTCGGGTCGAATCCTAAAGGTGGGCGGCCAGTTCTTCGAGTAACTGTGTTTTTCCTTTTGCTCCAACGATGCGTGTAGCCGGCTGGCCGTCCGCAAACAGAATTAGCGTGGGAATGCTCATGACCTCGAAGCGGCGAGCTAGTTCTGGTGCTTCATCAACGTTGACTTTTGCAATTCGGATCGAGTCGCTCTGTTCAGTAGCGATTTCCTCAAGGATCGGTGCAATCATTTTGCAAGGGCCGCACCATTCGGCCCAGAAATCGACAAGTACAGGCTCGGTAGCCGAACCAATTTCCTCATCAAATGTAGTTTCGGACAAGTTGCTAATGGCACCAGCCATGGGCTCTCACTTCCTTCAGGTCCCGGAGGACAGGCTTATTGCTGTGTTGGATGCCGGTCATCAATCGATAGACGAACACACATATTTGATGAGCGTAGACCGTTAACGGGGGATCAGTCGGTTCGGCTCTCCAGCCACCGTTCTGCGTCGATCGCTGCCATGCATCCAGAGGCTGCTGCAGTGATGGCTTGACGATAGGTGTGGTCCTGTACGTCGCCGCATGCAAATACGCCTTCAACGTTGGTGGCTGATCTATCGGGAACGGTCACTAGGTAGCCGGCTTCGTCCATGTCAAGACAGTCGGTGAACAGGTCAGTGTTTGGTCGGTGGCCAATGGCGATGAAGACGCCTGTCACGGGCAGAATTCGGGTGTCGTCTGTGACCGTGTCTCGCAGGATCAGTCCCTCCACTTTGGATTCACCGAGCACGTCTTCGACCATTGAGTTCCAAGCGAACTCAATCTTTGGGTTGTCAATAGACCGCTTCTGCATAATCTTTGAAGCGCGGAGTTCATCGCGACGGTGAACCACCGTCACCTTGGAAGCGAATTTGGAAAGAAATCCCGCTTCTTCCAGTGCTGAATCACCACCACCCACGACAGCAATCTCTTGGTCGCGGAAGAAAAATCCATCGCAAGTTGCACATGTTGAGAGGCCGTGGCCGATCAGGCGCTGTTCGGCCTCCAAGCCGAGCATCACTGAACGAGCTCCCGTTGAAACGATCACGGCATCTGCAGTATGGGTGGGCTCACTGGCCTCTGAATTGCCAATCCAGAGTCGAAAGGGCTGGTCAGAAAAATCGACGCGCGAAACTTTGGCAGACACTATCTCGGCACCAAACCGAGAGGCTTGGGCCCGCATGTCAGCCATGAGTTGGGGTCCCATGATTCCTTCTGGGAAGCCTGGGAAATTCTCGACATCGGTCGTCAGCATTAACTGGCCCCCTGGCTGATCACTGGTCGATGATGGTTCACCTTCAATCACCAACGGGGCGAGGTCGGCTCGGGCAGCGTAGATGGCTGCCGTTAGGCCGGCTGGACCTGATCCGATAATTACCACCTCTCGGTGGATAGGCAATTTCTCAGAGACTGATTGTTCGGACACGGGTGCTCCTAGAAGTCTGATGAATTGAGGATCAAGGTCGACGTCGCAACCAGAGCAACGTTCCGAGTGCACAGAAGAGAGCGCCAAGTGCAAGGTGGGCGGACCAACTCTCGCCGGGAATAGCAATGTTAAGTAGGCGAAAGATACCTATTCCGGCTACAACGGTTGCCGCTAGGGCGGAACACACCATCACTAGGCCGAAAACCAGGGCTCGTGAAAGAGAAATTACCGGTTGGGTGGTGACACTACGAACTTGATCAACGAGGTCGATAAACCGGCCGACGATAGACGAAGCCCAATCGGTGGTAGGAACGTCAAATTCTGAATCGGGGTCAACCGAGGCCGTCATATGGGCGAGCCTACCGATCACCCTTGGTACCAACGCTTTCTAGGGTTGGAGCTGGCTACCCCATGAGAAATTATCGAAAGGGGTAACTACGATCAGGAACGAAGCGTGAAGCAAAGTCCGACTAGTCCTGGGCCACCGTGGCTGGCCACTACTGGACCTATGACCCCAACCCGGATAGTTGTTGGGTCTACAAAAGCGGACAGCATGGTGATTAATTCATCGATGTCATCGGCTTGAGCGTGCATCACTGAAAGTGTTTCGATCTCGTCTGAGTGCTCGGCTACCTTGTCGCGGAGCCATGCCAGAGATTTTTTTCGGGTACGTTGACGCCCAGCCTCTTCCACGACTCCGGTGCTGATGTCTATAAGAGGTTTGATCGACAACATGGATCCCAGCAGCGCTTGGGCATTTCCAATTCGGCCGCCTTTTTTGAGGTTTTCGAGGGTGTCAATGGCTCCATACACCCGAGTTCGGTTTCGGATGTCCTCAACGAGGGTCACAATTTCGTCCGCAGATGATCCCGCTTCTGCAGCTTTCGCAGCAGCCATCACCATGGTCCCTAATCCTGCTGTGACCGATCGGCTATCTACGATGCGAATGTCGCCGTCGACCTCCCTTGCAGCCAGCTGAGACGACTCCATGGTGGCCGAAACTCCGCTTGAAAGATTGATGCAAACTACGGCGTCAGCACCCTCATCGAGCCGTTGCTGGAACACCTGGGCAAATGCTCCTGGGGACGGTGCGGCGGTTTCAGGAAGTTCCTCTGATTCGGCCATTCGTTGGTAGAAGTCGTCGACAGAAATTTCGTCGCGATCTAGTTGGACATCTTCACCAAACCGGATGCTCAATGGAACGACAGTAATGCTGTGCGTCTCGATCTCAGCCTCTGTGAGGTCACAGGCACTGTCGGTAACGATGCGGACGTTCATGATGGAGCTCCGAAATCAGTTGACGGACACAGGTTTTAAGTATGTGTCGATCGTAACCGCGCGGAGCGGATCCACCAGATCGCTAACACCGCTAGTGCCCCCACAAATAACGCCACACCAACTCCTGGGAGACTTGTGGTTCGGACCATCAGTTGTGTCGAGCGAAGTTGGAGCAGCCGGGCGTTGTCGGGAGAACGGACGGTGACTTGTAGTCGGGCATCACCTGAAGTTCGCGCCCAGACCGGAATCGCGATTCGGTTGCGCCCGGGAGCGAGGACAGTTTCAATGACGTCACCTTCAGGGAAGTCCAGTCGTCCGTCGCTTTGCAGGACCAGAACCACTCGGGTATCCGTGCCCAACCCATTGTGGATGGTGAAGGGCAGGTCCGCTCTTCGCGCCGTTAGGCGCACACTCTGGTCTGTTGGGGTGGTGAATGCTCCGAGTACGTCAGACACCGTTGTGTATACCGCCGACAAATAAGCGCTCATGGCATCGCTATCGAGTTCGGCTGCGGCAGTTACTTCTAGTAGATCGTTGAGTGCTGCGGCATCAGGGTGGGGGCCTCCGAGCATGGCCGTGTAGGCCGCGACGGTGGTTTCAGCCAAACTCCGGTCGGTGGCGCGTCGTGAAACTGGGGTGATCGGGTTCGGCCATAGGTCGTAGGTGACCGCTGCGGCAGCATCAGCTGCCAGTGAAGCTTCGAAAAGGTCCGGTAGTGATTGCAGCCGAAGAAACGGCGCGTCCTCCAGTGCACCTAGAACCAAGTCGAGGGTGAGCCCATCGATGGCTAGGCCCTCCGGCATGGTGATGACGGACGTCCGGGTCACCGTGGGGTCGGACCAGGCCAGCAGAGCCAGGTCAGCCACTAGTTGTTGGGCGGCGGATACCGATCCTCGGGGGTCAATGAGATGGCGGGCCAGATTTGGGTCAGCTACCAGAGTTGGATGGGCTATGCCAGCGTCATCGAATAATCGGGCAGGATAAGTGGCGCCATATAAAGCGGTGATAGGCCGTGGGTCGAGCCGATCGGCCGACACGACGAGGTGGACGGTTCCTAGACGACCCAATAAGCCGAGGGTGGCGGGGGCGGCCGTGGGGCCTAGGACAGTTACCGACCGGTCGGCGACCATGCCGAGGTGCTCTGTCAGTACCCGATCACCATGCTCGAGTAGGTCCTGGTGGATGTCTGAGCGGCCAGCTTGTCGCCAAGCCTCAGGATCAGCAGTTACGAATGGAGATGATCGGAGATGGATACCACCAGAACGCACAGCATTTTTGAGCTTCGCTAGGAGGCGAGCGTGTGCAAGGTCGTCAGATCGGGCCAAGCCAAGCACTGTGGCTGGAGGTAGGCGAACATCTATTGGCGTTCCGGGATGGTCGAGAACCGCGTTTGCCACTGCGTCGAGGTGACGTACTGTCGCCTTGTCTAACTCGATTTGACCGTTGGGTCGTAGTGGTGGAGGCCCGTCAATGGCCAGAGATATCGCAACCAGTAGGGGACGTTGTGCAGCCGCCTCACCAGCGGGGATCACAGGGAGGTGGACCACTGGGGTGGTTAAACGGTCAAAGAGATGGCCGTCAGCGGCCACCAACTCGATGGTTAATGGCGAGACCTCTCCTGGCTGAGATCTCAGTATTCCATTGGGGCCGACGGGAAGAGTTATAGACGCTATACCAGCTGAATTAATGACATCGGCAACGTCGATGTTGTGGGTGGTCTCTGGACGCTCAAGTACTGGATCGTCTGAAAGTGCCAGAAGGCCCCGGCGGTCCACGGGGTGGTGGAGGCTCAACCGGAGTACAGCGCCATTTGGGTCACCGGTGATGCGGAGTTGTAGTGCCAGATCGCCATTGTCGGCAATCCATGGGGACTGGGCGACGAGGCTGAGGCTGGCCGAACCACCTTCGGCCAGGGCCGGGCTCGCTATTGAGCTGGTGAAAAAGATTCCAAGGATTGCTCCGAGCAGAATTCTTGGTAGGAGCGGCTTTCTACCGAGCGTCGCTGGGCGCACAACCCCAGTTCTGATCACTGGGTCGGATGTTGTGTAGACGAGTCTTTCGACCAGCGGAGCACAACGAGACCCTCTCCGTGTTCGATGAATCCGTACCGGAGGTACAGGGACCGTGCTCTGTCGTTATCGGGTTGTGTGTTTACCCAAGCTTCACGGGTTCCCATAAGGCTCAGCCACCGCAGGGCGTCAGCCAATAGTGCTGAGCCTATGCCCTGACCTTGGACGAGAGGATCGACTGCAAGCCGTTGGATGAAACCGATGGAAGCTGTTTTCCCAGTCAGTGCATATCCAGCCGGTTCTCCACTAGCACCACGTATCAGACGACGATGACAGACGTCAGTAGCCCACTGGGCTTCATCAAGTGCTGGAGCGTCGAACTGCCAGAAGGTGGAGAAAGGGGCAAATGCTTGTCTGTCGAGTTCTAGTACTGCGTCATGGTCATTGTCCTGGACTGGATGGACACGAAGTTTGGACCTCTGCGTGAAGTATCGACGGACTCCATGCTTCTTGGGGTTGAGATCCGTCTGGTTGATCAAACGGTGGAGGAGAACCAGATGTTCGTGGACAGTAAAGGAACACGCCATGAACGGATGCTGGTCTGCCGCTCTAAGGGCTGTGGTAACGACGGTTCGAACGTCACGGTTAGCGAGGTGTTCGAGTACCTGAGCCACGTCATCGGGCTGGGCCACCGGGCCACTTGTCGCTACGACCTGAGCTGTCTGGGGGTCTCCCCGCCATGGACTAAGTCGTAGCACGGTCCCGGAGTTGGTTACGAACCGTTCGACTTCGGGCACCCCGGAATCTAAAGGATTGTTCGATGGGTTAGGGGCGCGGCCCTTTGGTGGTGATCCTTTAAACAAGGCTTTCTCAATCTTGATGGTGATGTTGACAGGGTACGGCTCACCTGACACACCGGAACCGTCAGGGATTGGGGGTTACGCTCGCTGGATGTCTCTCTTGCTCGTGACCGATGAGCGGTTCTTGGAACACAAGGTGGGTTTGCGGCACCCTGAGCAGCCCGCTCGTCTCACTGCCGTCTGGGATGGATTGGAGGCCGCCGGAATTGAGGATGCGTTGGTGCGCCGAGCACCGCGGCTGGCTGAAAGAGCAGATTTACTGACGGTCCACCCGACAGAACATATAGAGCGGTTGTCCTTGATTGATGCTGCGGGTGGAGGCAAATGTGACCGTGACACGGTCATGGGTCCGCAGTCCTGGGCAGCCGCTCAGCTGGCAGCTGGTGCTGGCTTGGCAGCTATTGATGGGCTCTGCGCCGGTGACGCTGACGTCGCATTTTGTGCCGTGCGTCCTCCGGGTCACCATGCCACTTCTAACGTCTCTATGGGATTTTGTTTGCTTAACAACCTGGCAGTAACGGCTAGGGCACTGGTTGGCAGTGGTAAGCGGGTGGCGATCGTTGACGTAGATGCTCACCACGGGAACGGCACTCAGGAAATTTTTTACAACGACGACCAAGTGCTTTTCATTTCATGTCATCAGTGGCCTTTGTACCCGGGTACTGGCGCCATTGACGAGACGGGGTTTGGTGCAGGGTCAGGTACCACGATCAATGTGCCTCTTCCTCCTGGCGCAGCGGGCGATGATTACCGGCATGTACTCAACTCGGTTGTGTTACCTGCCGTTGAACGGTTCGGACCCGACTGGCTTCTCGTCTCGGCTGGGTTTGACGCCCATCGGTCTGATCCACTGACCAACCTCGGTTTAACCTCATCGGACTATGCCGACCTAATTGTCAGTTTGGTAGGAGTGGTGCCTCGTGGGCGGACGGTCCTATTCCTTGAGGGTGGCTACGACCTAACAGCGCTAGCCAACTCGGTAGGAGCGACCGTTGCCGCCATCCTTGGTGTTGACTATCGGCCGGAGGCAACAACCGGCTGTGGTCCGGGAGGAGTGGCTGACGAAGTTGATGCGTTAGTTACCCAGCTGATTAGTTGTCACAATCTAGAGAGTTGACTGATGGACGGGGAACGGTTGTCGGTGTCCGGTGGCATGTTTGACGATCTCCGTAGTGCGGTAGCGCCCCTGGCTGCTCCGATGCACGCTGAAGGCCACCGCCTATTCCTAGTAGGCGGCGTGGTGCGAGATCGGCTACTCGGCGACGATCAGACCCCTGATTACGATCTGACCACTGATGCCATGCCCGATCGCATTCGTGCCTTGGTGGCAGGAGTTGCGGACGCTATGTGGTTGCAGGGTGAGAGGTTTGGGACCATCGGCTTGCGGATCGGAAATGTCACCATGGAGGTGACCACTCACCGTTCTGAGGCTTATGTAGACGAGTCCCGGAAGCCGGTCGTTAAGTTTTCCTCAGATCTCATCGAAGACTTGGCTCGTCGAGACTTTACGGTCAATGCCATAGCTGTCGACGTAGCCGACGGGATGCTGCACGACCCGTTTGATGGGCAGACCGATCTCATCAACAGGGCCCTGAGGACACCACTTGATCCAGCTGAGTCCTTCTCAGATGACCCATTGCGCATGTTGCGGGCGGCGCGCTTCCTCTCACGCTACGGGTTAACGGCAGTTGATGGGCTGGTAGAGGCTGCGCTTCTGTTAGCAGATCGGATAGGAATCGTCTCGAGGGAGCGGATCCGTGATGAACTGTTTCGCCTCTTGGAGGTTAGAGATCCGACTTCGGGATTTGCTCTGTTAGACGACATGAACCTGCTCACTCTTGTTCTGCCCGAGGTTGCGGCCCTTCAAGCATCTGCTGGCAGAGCACTTAAGAGACAGGTAACTGATGCGCCCCCAGACCCAGTCCTGCGTCTGGCGGTTCTTGCCTACGGCGCCGGTGGTGACGACACGCTCCGGCACTGGCAATCGACTCTCAGATTGTCCGGACGAGATGTTGGACGTATTGCAACCCTTCTCGACGGGACCGGGCTCCTGGCTGGTATGACAGCGGAAGCAGGGGTTGATGTAATTGCTCCATCGTTTGATGAGGGGCTACGTCGAACTGCTGTACGTTCTGGAGAGTATTTTGACGAAGTGCTGGCTTTCGCAAAAGTGGTGGGGGTCGATCCTGATGGACGAGGGGTAGGCAGTGCTGTCTCCCGGCTTCGTGCCATAGGTGAGTTTGATGATCTTGGACCAGCTTTGGACGGGGCCACCGTGATGCGGTTATTGGACCTCAATGCGGGTCCTGTCGTGGGTGAGGTCATGAACTGGTTGGGCGAACTGCGACTTCGTGAGGGGAACTTGGATAATGATGAGGTCCAGCGGCGCCTATTGGATCGGTGGGGCTCAGGAGATCGTTGATGGTTTGGTCAGCTGAGGGATTCCAGACAGTTCGCCTATTGTGTTGGTATGGCAAAGTTGGGAGTCGGCGAGCTCAGCGGACTCCGCGAAGGTCTGCTCCCCACGCAGCGTCCAGCTGATGTTGACTATCGCCTAGCCCGTCAGGCCACGTTAGATGATTGGCGTCGTGGTTCCCTTGGGCGTGATGTGCTGTGTGATGCCCAGCCAATGCTGCGGCGTAATGCTGTGGAGTGCGGGACTCCGACATCGGAGACCTGTCCAGTTTGTGAGGATTATGAGGTATCCCACGTAACTTATGTGTTCGGTCCCCGCCTGCCCGCTCACGGACGATGTATCTCCACACCAGGTGAGTTAGCACGTCTTAACGCCCGGAGGGCTGGTCTTACCGGGTATGTGGTAGAGGTCTGTGCAGCTTGTGGGTGGAACCACTTGGTTCGTGTGGCGTCCCTGGGGAGGGGTTAACACTCTCTTCATCAGAAGTGGTGTGGGTTGGAAGTCGATTACCTGCTTATCCCAGACCAAAGGGACCTTGGTATCCTTGGAACGACCGCTGGCAGCCGATGCGCGCTAGACGGGGGAGGAGGCCGGTGATGGCCAATAAATGCACGGTGCCCGATATTCGGGACCGCAAGGTGGCTCGTGGGGATAATCCGCTTGTCATGCTCACGGCTTACGACGCGCCCGGTGCCCGCATGGTGGATCAGGCGGGTGTCGACATGATCCTTGTAGGGGACTCAGTGGCCATGGTCGTGTTGGGATATGAGGACACTCTTCAGGTGACGGTGGGTGATATTGCCCACCACACGGCTGCTGTGGCCCGAGTTCGCCCGTCGGCTCTCGTCGTGGCTGATATGCCTTGGATGAGTTACCACTTATCTATTGAAGACACCTTGAACAACGCAGCCTTGCTGATACGGGCTGGTGCCCAGGCTGTGAAACTTGAGGGAGGGCAGCGTCGGATCCCCATGGTCGAGGCACTGGTGGCTGCTGAGATACCCGTTATGGGCCATTTAGGTCTTACACCCCAGTCGGTAAACGCCATGGGTGGATTCAAAGTACAGGGAAGAAACCTCCAGGCTGCTCTTGACCTGGTCGAAGCTGCAAAGGCACTTGTTTATGCTGGATGTTTTGCCATTGTGTTGGAAGGTGTGCCTTCGCTAGTGGCTGCGATGGTTACTGAGGCGGCGGAGGTACCGATTATTGGTATCGGTGCTGGCCCTAGTTGTGACGGCCAGGTGCTGGTGTCCCACGATGTGCTGGGCCTTGAGCAGCGAGTGGTTCCGAAGTTTGTGCGCCGGTATGCCGATCTCCACACCGCTGGTGTCGATGCGATGTCGGCGTTTGCTTCGGACGTGCGGTCTGGGACGTTCCCATCAGTCGATGAGGGTTATCGAATGGCTGAAGCAGAGGTCGAGGCATTGGGCCTTTATGGGGTTGCTTGAGTTGGTTTTTCACGAAGCCTTTAAGGCTTGATTTTCCGGGCAGTGTCACAGGCACCTGCGATAGTTGCTGTGTGGATGCAAACCTCGGGCCGGTAGCCTGCAGTCGCCTCATTGGATACCAGTAGGTATTTGAGATGGCTCTGACAACCCGTTACCCCTGCCCCACCGTGGGGCCCCGGGCACGCCGTGGGCGGTGTCCGAGACCAGAGGAGGTGAGTGCCTGTCATGCGGGCTTACGAACTCATGATTATCTTTGACGGCGATCTCGACGAAGAGGCCGTGTCGGCCAGTCTGTCGAAGGTCACTAGCAACATTGAATCTGAGGGTGGACGTATTGCTTCTCTTGAAGATTCCGCGCCGTGGGGCCGTCGGCGATTCGCCTATCGGATTAACCACAAGTGGGAGGGCGTTTACGTGGTCCTCAACGTGGTAACTGATGCAGCCAGTTTGGATTCCACTAGTCGAATGCTCCGGCTAGCAGACCGCAGCGAAGTGGTTCGTCACAAAATTATGCGCCTACCTGATAATGAGGTCGCGCGTCGTGGGCTTTTGGGTGAGGTAGAGCCGGCTGAGGCTGGCTGAGGACTGGAGGAAAAACATGGCATTTGATAACACCGTTACGGTCGTGGGCAACGTGACCCGTGACCCGGAACTTCGCTTTACCCCCGGAGGTGCTCCTGTCACGAACTTTGGACTGGCATGGAACCGCAAGGGTCAGAATGATGAGGAGGTTGTCTCCTTTTTTGACATCACCTGTTGGCGGAATCTTGCAGAGAACGTGGCTGAGTCAATTACCAAGGGTTCACGAGTCGTTGTCTATGGTCGACTTGACCAGAGGTCTTGGGAAACTCAAGACGGTGATCGACGCTCCAAGGTGGAGATCGTTGCCGATGACGTAGCGCCAAGTTTGAAGTGGGCGACAGCGGAGATCACCCGTAATGAGTTCCGGGGTGGAGATAGCGGGGGATCAACCGCTCCACCAAGTGGAGGTGGCCAAGCTGCTTCTGGAAACTATCCGACTGATGAGGAGCCCTTCTAATGGCACGTCGCACCCCTCCCCGCCGTTCAAAACCCCGTGAGACGGGTAGGCGAGGCAAGAAAAAGATCAGCGCACTGACGATCGGCAAGATCGACTATGTCGACTACAAAGACTCCGAACTCCTGAGGAAGTTTGTATCTGAGCGGTCGAAGATGAAAGCCCGTCGGGTTACTGGGAATTCTGAGCAACAGCAGCGCGAAGTTGCGCGCGCAATTAAAAACGCTCGTGAAATGGCTTTGATCCCCTACACCAACCGTGTTACTACCCAACGGCGCGAGCGACGCAGCGATGATCGGCCTGCCCGGGCTGATGGACCGCCGCCGCGTCCATCAGGGCCGCCACCAGGCACGGATGCGGAGGTCGGGAGCGAAGATAATTTTGATGAGATAAGCGACTTCGTTTCGATTGATGCCATCGACGCAGTAGATGAGGAGGCGGGGTTGTGAAACTTTTGCTGCGTTCTGATGTAGATGGCTTAGGCCGGACTGGCGACATTGTCGAGGTGGCTCGGGGGTATGCCCGTAATTATCTAGTTCCTAAAGGTCTGGCTATTGAAGCGGTAACCGGTGTGACTGCGCAGGCTGAGGCGATGCAGCGGAAGCGAGCATTGAAGGCGGCGACCGACCGTGCCGAAGCTGAGACAACAGCAGCGCGTATTGCTGGCTTAGTTGTCCAGATAACTGCCAAGGCATCCAATGAAGGCCGATTGTTTGGTTCGGTTGGTTCGGCCGAGGTGGCTGCAACTTTGACTGCTCAAGTAGGACTAGAGGTCGACCGCAGGCAGGTTGTTGGTGAGGTAATCAAAGAGGTGGGCTCGCATGAGTTCACTATCGAGCTTCATAGTGACGTAGCCGTTCCAGTTACTGTCGAGGTTCAGCCTGAGGCCTAATTTTCTTGTTTGGTGAACGTCGACTGGTCCTACACGAGGATTTAGGTCTGGTCGACGTTCGTCCACAGTTCAGCAAAGGTTTTCCCCGGTTATCTGTGGGTAGTTGGGGAGAAGTTTGAAGTTTTTCCTTCTGGTTCCCCACAGGCATATGAAGGCATGCTGACCCCTATGGATGGGGTAAAGATCACAGGGATGTTGTGAACGCGATGGCAGGTGAATCTCCGGAGGTGGTTCCGGTTGAGACGCTGTCAATTGAACCTCCAGATTTTGACGAACCTTTGCCTGTTGAACCACCAGCAGAAGATGAACAGTTCCGCAGAGAGTCGATTTCCGGTTTTTCAACTGGGGTCAGATCGCGTGGCAGCCAAGTCCGGCATCTGAGTGGATCGTTGGCGTCCCGTGTGCCACCGCACAACCTTGACGCTGAGGCTTCATTATTGGGCGCCATGCTCTTGTCGCGCGATGCAATTTCTGACGCCCTTGAGGTAGTTGCGACAGAGCATTTCTACAAGCCTTCTTACGCTCATGTTTTTGAGGCCATCTGTGGCCTGTATTCCTCGGGTGAGCCAGCTGACCCAGTCACTGTGGCAGAAGCACTTGTCCGATCGGGATTGCTTGAGCAGATCGGTGGTCCGGGGCTGCTGCTGGAACTCCAGGCATCAACTCCGGCGACTTCGAGTGCTTCTAAGTACGCCCGGATTATTCAGGAAACCGCCACCCTCCGGGGCCTGATTGGTGCTGCAAACGAGATCTCCGAGATCGGGTATGGCCGACCAGACGATGTCATCAAGGCGGTCGATGCTGCCGAGAACCTGGTGTTTCAGGTAGGCCAAGGACGGGTTACCGACTCGATGGCCAAGATGAAACAACTGATAAGTACGAACCTTGACAAGCTGGAGGATTTGTACGAGCGGGGTGACGATATGACCGGCACTCCCTGCGGCTACAACGATCTCGACCAGTATTTGTCTGGCCTGCAGGACGACGCATTGATCATCGTGGGGGCACGACCCGCTATGGGTAAGACGTCGTTCGCTCTTGGTGTTGCCGCCCATATCGGAATCCGTGAGGACAAGCCGGCTGTGGTGTTTTCCCTCGAGATGAGCCAACTAGAGGTCTCTCAGCGGATTCTCTGCGCAGAGGCTCGAGTTGATGCCACCAAGATTCGTAATGGTCACTTAGATGCTGCGGACTGGGCAAAAATCAATAAGGTTTCCGGTCACCTAGCGGATTCCAAGATTTGGATTGACGACAACCCGAGTATCTCAGTTATGGAGATTCGCGCTAAGGCACGGCGTCTCAAGAGTCGGGAGGGCCCTTTAGGCGTGGTAATTGTTGACTACATCCAACTCATGACTGGACGATCCGCAGCTGAGAGCCGTCAAGTCGAAGTCGCTGAGATAAGTCGCGGCCTCAAGATTCTGGCGCGCGAGTTGCAGTGCCCGGTGATAGGTCTGTCTCAGCTCTCCCGTGGTCTTGAGTCCCGGCAGGACAAGCGTCCGATGTTGGCTGACCTACGAGAGTCAGGCTCGATAGAACAGGATGCTGACGTGGTGATCTTTCTCTATCGCGACGAGGTTTACAACGTTGAAACAGCTGACTCAGGTATGTCTGAGGTAATCATTTCCAAGCACCGGAACGGGCCTACCGGCACCGTCCGGCTGGCCTGGCTGCCCAAGCACACTCGGTTCGCCAATATGGCTCGGACAGGCTGACGAGATGTTTCTAGGCGAGGATCTGCTCAGTTGGCTTGTACTAGCCCTTGGTGGAGCGATGGCAGCCGGTAATGCACTGGCGTTGATTCGTCCGCCTAATGGGCGCAAAGAAGGGGATCTAGAGCGGGCACCATTGTGGCGAAGTGTGATTTATATCTCACTTGGCGTGGGCGCGTCGCTATGGGCCTTGGCCACTCTTGCTGGCTGATTAGGCAGTCTTAGACAAGCCGCATCAGTCAGTTGGCTCTTTGTTCCACTACCGTCCGTGTTGGAGGTAATGGTGATGGCTGAAACGGGTACCACGGTGGCATTGGATCAGGAGTTAGTAGACGCGTGCGGCATCGATCCTGGATACGCCTGTGAGTGGGTCTTGAATGCCACCGACAATGAGGCACTTGCTTCACTGGTCGACTGGCTCATTGAACGGCCATTGAAGGTCGTGGTGATCTTGGTCGGGGCATTGATAGTGAACCGTTTGGTTAAGCGGGCCATCGACCAGATGGTTAATCGCCTAGTTGAGACACGGACTCAGGAAGAGACCAAAGCGGAGGACTCTGCGTCAGCCACGCTTGCCCGCCTGGGCCGACGGGCTAGGGGAAAGTTGACGAGGATCCACGAACAGGCTGAACGCTCACGACAGCGGGCGATGACCCTCGGAGCAGTGCTGCGTAGTCTCGCTGGCTTCTCGGTGTATGCCCTAGCGTTCATGGTTGCTCTTGGAGAACTTGGTCTTGACTTGGGACCACTGATCGCGGGGGCCGGCATCGTTGGACTGGCAATCGGATTTGGTGCCCAATCGTTGGTGGCTGACTTCATTGCTGGAATTTTTATCATTATCGAGGACCAGTACGGCGTTGGCGACTTCGTCGACGTTGGTGCTGCCTCAGGCACTGTTGAGAAGGTCACCTTGCGGACCACCGTGCTTCGTGACGTGCATGGGGCGCTTTGGGTCGTGCCCAACGGTGAGATTCGCCGGGTTGGTAACTCCTCGCAGTTATGGGCCCGGACTGTGCTCGATGTCGACGTGGCTTACGACACCGACATCGACCTAGCAGCCAGCGTCATCAAGGAGGTAGCAGATGGTGTCTGGCGTGAGCAGCTCGAATCGTCGACCATCATTGAGGAGCCGGAAATCTGGGGTGTGCAGAACTTCGGCGCCGACGCTATTTCGATCCGTCTAGCTGTCAAGACCGAGCCCGGTGAGCAGTGGGCGACCGGGCGTCTGATTCGTGGTCGCCTCAAGAAGGCCTTCGATACCAACGGTATTGAGATTCCGTTTCCTCAACGGACCGTCTGGGTCAATCAGGTATCTGAACGTTCCTCACCGACTGTTCCAACAGCGAAGATCCGAGATGACCTTTTGGAGAACCGTTCAGGCAGTGACGGCGACGAATAGTCAGTGCGAGTTCGAACGGTCGATTGCCCGCTGGTCAGTGCCTAGGTAACTGGCTATGACGCTCGGGTCATTTCGAACATCGTCCGGGCCACCTTCAGCAATAATTTGTCCGGCTTCTAGGCAGTAGACCCTGTCTGAGAGGGCCATGATCATTGGCATATCATGCTCGATTACGACCATCGTCGCGCCTAGTTCGTGCTGGATCTCTTTGAGTAACGGCCCAAATGCCTCGGTCTCCCGCTGAGCGATGCCTGCAGTTGGCTCATCTAGACAGAGAACTCTGGCGTCGAGGGCGAGCAAGCCAGCCAACTCCACAATGCGGCGGGTACCAGTTGAAAGATCAGCTATGAAAGCATCTGCGTAACGCCCGAGTCCGAGAAATCCAATTAGGTCATCAGCGTTGGAACGCTTGGCCCGCTCGGATCTAGTGGCAGATGGAAGGTACGCGACGGTTGGAAGCAGACTGGTGCGGTAGCGGGCTTCAAGGGCCACTTGCACGGTTTCGCGAACTGTGAGGTCTGGAAACAGTCGGGCGGCTTGAAACGTCCGCCCAAGGCCCAGCCGGGCCCTGTTGGCAGAATTCATATTTGATACATCCCGACCCAGGATCTTGATGGTGCCCTCAGATGGCGTGAAGCCGCCGATTGCGTTCATTAGCGTTGATTTGCCGGCACCGTTTGTGCCAATAAGGCCAACTACCTCTCGAGGGTGAGCGACGATGGTTACCTTGTCGACAGCCCTTAGGCCGCCGAAAGTCACCGATACCCCTGTTACAGATATTGCCGGACCCGTCGTTGAATGGTGCTTGCTGTCACCCCCAAGTGGTATTGCGGGTCGCATGGCTTTTTGTTCTGGTGAAAACTGCTCTAAACGGTGCTCGGCTATGCGAAGCACGGCATCTCGTGCCCCATAGGCAATTTGTATGAGACCACCGGGGAAGTAGAGAAGCAGTATCAGTAGGCCAATGCTGGATGTAAAAAGTGGTATGAGGTCGTTGTCGGGCCAGAAGGCAGGTAGGCCAACTACCCACATGGCGCCGATGACGGGACCCATGAGCGTGCCCAGCCCACCGATGACGACGATTGATACCAGACGTAGCGAGTCTCCGATTTGGAAGAGTCGATCGGTGTAGGGAATATTCTGAACGAGGCCACCCAGCAGTGCTCCGCCTAGGCCTGCGATGCCGCCAGCCAACGCAAACGCCATCAGTTTCGTGCGTGAAGGGCCAACCGTGTAGGCAGCTGCGGTGTATTCGTTTTCCCGGACCCCGATGATGGATCGTCCGATACCGCTGGCTCGTAGGGTCCGTACGATTATCAGCACGACGATTAGAGCTGCCAGACATAGGTAGTAGTACGAGCGTTGGCTTGTCAGGCTGATCGGGCCAATGCTGCCTCGTCGAAATGGAATGCTTTGGGTAAAGCGACCGTTAAAAGCTGGGCGTCGGAACACGTACTGCTGGGCCGCTAAGGCAAACGCGAACGTTGTCACGGCGAGCAACAGGCCCTTAACGCGGAGTGCACCCAGTCCGATGACAGCAGCCACTGCAGCAGCCACTAGTGAGGCCAGAAGCATGGAGATTAGGTAGGGAACGCTAGGCAGATTTATTGAGAGGAGGTGCCAGTCCCCGAGACCGATGCCGACCTCAAGGCCGCGGTTGAGTCCAGCAGCGATGAGCGCCCCGACGCCGGCGAACGTCATTTGTCCAAGCGAGAGCTGTCCGGCCCAGCCGGTGACGATGGTCATGGATACGGCACAGATAGCAAAGGCCAAGATGCTGGCATAGAGCAGATGGCGAGATGGTCGGCTGACTATCAAGGGGAGAACTATGGCGACGACTAGCAGCAGACCCAGTGTGATCGTTGACGTGTGTCGGACCCACCAGATCTGGCGAAGTCGTTCAGGGATCGGCTTCCAGCGGGCTGAGAAAGAGAAGGATCCTTCGTTATCGGATGCACCGCGACTTTGGAAGGCTATGGCTACGGCTACTACGAGGAAGAGGATGAAGTCGATTAACCCCCCCTGTTCCAGGAATAGAAATTGGACGTGGGCTTGGGCTACGCCAATGAGGAGGCCGGCTATTAGAGCGCGAGGAAATGAGACCATTCCTGCAATAACTGCAGCAACGAGAGCCCTTGACATGGTGTTAGGCCCAAGATTGGCCATGCCGGTGATGGAGCCTCGATTGCCCGAGAGGAGCAGCAGGGAAACACTTGAGAGCAGTCCAGCCACCGTCCACACGAAGAGTTGGACTGTCTTTGGGTCGATACCGGACATACGCGCTAGATCAGCGTTGGATGCCGAGGCCTGCACTGTTTGGCCAAAAACTGTCCGGTTGAGAAACAGTGACAGGCCAAGCGCCAGAAGGGGAACCAGAATAAGAATAGTGACCTTTGGACCGGTAATTCGTAGTCCCAAGACGTCGGTCCACTGGAATCCAAGTGGTACCGGGTAGCGCTGTCCTCGTACCTTTTCTATTTCCGGAAATGACGCAAGTACAGCTTGCATGAGTTGGGCCACGCCGATGGTCGCCACCAGCACGATCACCCGGGGAGCCTCGAAGAGGCGCCGGATTATGGCTCGCTCAATAATGGCTCCTACCAGGATTCCGACCAGTAGGGCGATTGCCAGAGCTAGCCAGTAGGGGTAGCCGTAGTTGATAACCATGACGCCCATTAGGCCTGAGGCGGGAAGCCCCATGTTTCCGACAGCCAGATTGATGACCCGGGTAGAGCGGTAGATGAGGACAACACCTAGGGCCAGTAGGCCAAAGACCATGCCATTGACGAGGCCGTCGAACCAGAGTTGACGGGTCGTCCAAACGGCCAGTATTAGTGGGGAAGCAACCAACTCCGGGAGGAGGGCACCCATCTCAAATCCCATCTTTGCCAAGAAAGACGGCTCTTGCGAGGTCATCACGTTCGGCCAGTTCAGATGCTGCACCTTCGAATCGGATTTGACCTTTTTCGAGGAAGATGGCTCTGTCGGCGATTGCCAATGCAACGTTTAGCGACTGCTCGACTACCACAATGGTTTGGCCACGTTCTTTTAGTCGTTCGATAAGTACCAGGAGATCCTGAACCACGGCGGGGGCAAGACCCAGTGAGAGTTCGTCGATGAGAAGCACTTCAGGTTTGTGGAGAAGTACGCGGGCCAAGGCCAGCATCTGCTGTTGGCCACCTGACAGTGAGCTGGCTTTCTGTTCCTGACAGTTAGTCAAACTAGGGAACAGTTCAAGGGCTTCAAGAATTCGTCGTTCTACATCCGCCCTGTTGGTTCGGTGGATGTAGGCACCCATAACCAGATTTTGGCGAACGGTCATGTCACCGAATATGCCCTTACCGCCTGGGAGTTGCTGGATGCCGAGTTGGGACCGCAGTTGGGGTGAGGAGTAGGTGATAGTCCGACCGTTTAGTCGCACGACTCCCCGCTGAGGGACACCTAGTCCGCTGATGATGCGAAGGATGGTCGATTTGCCTGCCCCGTTGGTGCCTAACAGGGCCAATGTCTCGCCCTTTTTCACCTCAAAGGCCACGTCGAAAAGTACTTGAACGGACCCATAGGAGAAGTCCAGATTATTGACCTGCAGCGCTGGGACTTCAGTTTCCTCGCTCGACCGCCTTTGCTCGTCCTGCTCGTCAAGAAGTTCCTGGACATTGAGCGATAGGTCACCACGGATGTGGTGTGCGCCTCGGTACATGATCCAGCCACCGATGATGCCGCTGGGTACGGTCAATACGAGAGTGGTGACTCTCGGACCCCAGGTATCGGCAAACATGAATGAGATAAGCCCACCGCCGGTACCGCCAACAAAGAAAATGTAGAGCGTGATGAGTGCCGTGCCGGTACCCCGCAGCCGGTAGGGAACGATGGCTTGCATCAGTGGGCTGACCATGGCAAATGCCGTGTTCAGCATTACCAAGGTCGGAATGGAAAAGCCAATAAAGAGCGGCACCGTTGGCATCGCCCATTGGATGGGCTTGAAGATGACTGAGAAGCCGATCAGGGCACCCACCAGGTGCAGAGTACGGGTGGGGTTGTCGCGCCACATCCGATCAAATTTTGGCCCTACGTAGAGGAGAGATACGACAGTGGCAAGACCGGCTGCGGTACCCCACGCGCCGCGTTCGAGCGACTCGAGGCCGAATCTGTCCTCCAGCCACAGGTTCTCTAACACTGGGGCGGTGAATAGCCCAAAGCCCAGGGCGCTGAAGCCGACCACCACCGTCTTGATGGTCCTGATCTGCATAAGTCGGGAAAAGGCCGCATCCATAGAGATGGGTAGGGGATCGTCTTCGGTGAACGACTCTTGGAGCACATCTTCTTTTTCCCAACGCCCTCGTTGCGGCTCCTTGAGAAAGAAGGCAGCGATGGCAGCGACAGCCACCGGGATGCCGAGCAGGTAGTAGGCCCAGCGCCAGCCGTCGATCTCACCGGGTCCGTTGGCTGCAGCGGCGATAGCCCCCACTAGAAGTGGGCTACACACAGCAAGTAGTCGACCAGTCCCTTTGTCGATGGCTCCGATTCGTCCGCGTATTCCAATGGGGTATGTGTCGGCGATGACTGATGAGTGGACAGGGATGGTGTTGGCCTTGGCGATGCCGACACCGAAACGGGCCCAGAAGAATGCGAATGCATTTACGGCCCAACCGGACATGGCGACCATGACCCCAAAGATGATGCTGGACCAACCAATGATGGGCATACGTCGGAAGCGGTCGGCTGCCCACCCCATGGGGATGGCACCCAGCACTACGAAGGCGCCAGAAGAACTGGCAATGAAGGTAATTGTGCCGTCGCTTACTCCGAAGGTGTCTCGGATGTCTGGAGCCAGTACGGCAATGGCGGCCATTTGGAGTTCGTCCAGCGAGTTGAGGATCATCAGGACCACAAATGTCGCTGCGCCTCCACCCATGGCCAAACCCTTCTTAAGGGATAGACCGGCGGTCTGAACTCCGGGCAGAAGGTCATCTGGGAACAGAACTTTGCTGCTTTCCTGCTTGGCATGTCGTGCTGCCTCTTCAGCCAGCACTGATGCGGCTAGGGAGGCAGCGTCGCCCAACTCTCCAGATTCGCCGACAGGTTTGTCGGTGTGTTCTTCGGTCACGGCGTCCGTTCCCCTCGACCCCCGTTCAACTACGAGGCACATCCTTCCACGAGACTCCCCGATTGGTCTCCGGTTCGCGTGGAAGTCCGAGTGATCGTTCTGCAAGATTATTCTTTTGTACTTCAGTAGTGCCACCACCGATTGAGATAGCAAAACGGTTCAGCAACTCCGACTGAATCCAAATACCTTCTCGATTACCAGTTTGTGGGCCAGCCACCGCTGCCGGACCCGCTAGTTCGGCGGCCAGTTCGCCGGTCAATACCTTGGTGCCGGCTGCCAACACCTTGGTAAGCGCCGGATCAAAGGGAGGGTGTTGGCCTCCCCGTATCGCTGATTGGACGCGTTGGCCCATCAGGTTTTGCAGGCGTTCTCGACTGATGATCCGGGCTAGGCGCTGGCGGACCGTTGGGTCATCGAGACTGTTGTGTTGAGCAGCCAGATTAAGGAGTCGTTCCGAAGCTGGGGCACCACCACCTCGTCCGATGAACGCAGCTTCGTTAGCTAGCACTGTGCGGGTTGGTGTCCAGCCGCCATTAATCTCACCCACCACCTGGTTGATTGGAATCCGGACACTAGAGAGAAAAACTTCGTTGAAATGAGAGGATCCATTGGCCTGTATAAGTGGTCGGACCTCAATACCGGGTGAGGTCATATCAACCAATAAAAAGGTGATTCCTTGGTGCTTGGTTGCGTCGGGGTTGGTGCGTGCCAGGAGAAAACCCCAGTCGGCGAACTGAGCGCACGAGTTCCAGACCTTCTGGCCGTCAACCACCCAATGTTCTCCATCCAGTACTGCTCTGGTGGCCAAGCTGGCTAGATCTGAGCCAGCGCTCGGCTCGCTGAACAACTGGCACCATGCCGTTTCTCCGCTAATCAGTGAAGGTAGGAAGCGAACCTTGAGCTCCTCACTAGCGTGAGCCAGCAGAGTTGGCCCCAGCATGGAAATTGTTGCACCCACAAAGCCGGGGTTAGATCCGTAGTTGTCCGACTCCTCACGGAAGATGCGGTCGGACCAAGGAGGATGGCCTCCCCCGCCAAAGTCGGTGGGCCAAGTAAGGCCAGCCCAACCATTTTTGGCGAGCTTACGTTGCCAGGACCGCCCAGATTCGAAGTACGTCCGAGCCTCGTCATCGTGGGGCAAGCCGGCGACCTGCCATAAGTCGACTGTGGAGCGAGGCTCGGCGTGATTAGTGAGAAAAGCGCGAGCTGCGGCGCGGAACTCGGCCTGTGCAGGCGTGTCTTCAGAGCGGTCCGACACGATGGTAAACGCTACTCGTGCGCGAAATCTGACAGATCATCAGAAACAAAAGTTTTTACAGGGAAGTTCGATCCCTGAGTTACCGGGTTAACCCAGGGAGCCGATGTCGGTGGGCTGAGCAATCGGTAACACTTTTTGGCAGTTCCTATGGCTAAGCCGTCTTTGAAGACGCGGCATCGTTGTTTTGGATCCAACAGATCAGCGCACTGGAGTTTTTCCGGGCTGAGTCCTGCGTCAACTGCACGATCGTTGTTGTGCCGAGTAGCAACCAAAGGACGGCAGCACCTGCAGGAACTACGCGTCGAGAAGGCAAAGGTGGTGCTGATAGAGGTGAGCTAGGACTTTCATCGATAAGAACGTGGACGAAAGTTGCGAAAAGGCTAAGGCCTATTGCAACCCACCACCAACTTTCGTAGGAGCCGGTTCCGTTGCGCACAAGGCCCGCCCCCCAAGAGCCGAAAAATGCCCCAAGCTGGTGGCTAACAAAGACAACTCCGAACAGGGTTCCGGCGTGTTGAGTCCCAAATTGTGACATCACGAGGCCTGAGGTCAGTGGGATAGTTGAGAGCCAGAGAAGGCCCATGAGGCAGCCGAACACGAGCGATGCTGCGGGGCTGCTTGGCAGTGTGACGAATCCGAGAATCACAAGGCCGCGCGTGCCGTAGATAAGACTCAATAAGTGAGACTTTGAATGGCGTTGACCCAAAAATCCGGCTGTTAGTGAACCAGCGATATTGAAGAGTCCGATAAGCGCTAGTGCTGCAGCCGCGACAGTTACGGACTGACCCATGTCTTCGAGATGTTTTGGTAGGTGAACACCAATGAAGGTCACCTGAAAGCCACATACGAAGAAGCCTGCATTAACCAGTCGGTAGTTGCGACTTTTGGATGCTTGGAGTAGGACAGTTCGTAGGGGTTTCTTATCGATGCTTCGACTGGTCGGCCCAAGGTTGCCATCGCCCTCCGTGGGAGGGCGTAGTGGAAGACACAGCACGCTGATCATTAAGGCGAGGCCGGCTAAGACAAGCAGGGCTGTTGGCCAAGAGGCAGTATCGATGAGTGCCCCGGAGACCGGTACGAGAAGGAACTGCCCAACTGATCCGAAAGCAGTAGCAACTCCGAGTGAGAATGTCCTTCTTGACTCTGGTACTAGGCGGCCGATGGCGGCAAGGACTACCGAGAACGAGGCAGCGGACATTCCAAGGCCCATAAGGAACCCACCGCCTAGGTGGAGTCCTGTTGGGCCGGTTGCGTTTGCCAGAACAACGAGACCAGCTGCATACATGAAGGCACCGACGATTAGGACACGTCGAGTTCCGAAGCGGTCGGCAAGGCCTCCAGCGATGGGTTGTCCAAATCCCCAGACCAAATTTTGAACAGCAATCATGAGGGCGAACGAATCGGTCCCCAAGCCAAGACCGTTGCTCACAGGGTCCAGAAACATCCCCATTGTGGAGCGGGCTCCTAGAGCAATAGCCGTGATGGCGCTGCCGACTATTAGGACCACTAAGAGAGGAGGTTGTCTTTGAGAGGGCATTGGCCGGTGTTTGACTTCGATCGGAGTCAATTCCTATTTGGCTTTGACTACGGTTCCGGCCACGATCAGATCCCATGCAGCTAGACCGACAGACTTAAACAATGTGATCTCATTATCTGACGATCTGCCAGCTTCACCGAGGCATAGTTCTGTTAGATCACCAGCCACGTCGTCGAAAGACCAGGTGCCAGATTCGGCGGCCAGAATTAGGTCACCGGCCTCGGCCGCTGAGGTTTCTCGGTTGTCGACAAAAACTGAGGATCGGGTAAGAAGGTCTGGCGCTACCTCCCGCCGGGCGGTTGAGTAACTCCCGACCAGTCCTACATGGGCGCCGGGCTGCACAGCCAAAGTTGGGATTACTGGCTCGCTTGATGTTGTACATCCGCAAACCACGTCGCAAGCCCCAGTGGTCTTTGGGGTGCCGCCCAGTAGGTGACGGTCGCCAACTAGCGCCTTCACCTCAGGGTCTTCCAGGAAAGCATGTGAAGATTCTTTTGTTCGTCCACAAACCACAATTTTTACGACACTAGGGCGCACCACCAGCATTGCCTCTAGGTGGCCTCGGGCCTGCACTCCGGTGCCGAAGATCCCAAGGCTCGTTGCCTCGGGGCGTGCGAGCAAGTCGGCAGCTAGTGCGGAGGCAGCAGGGGTGCGAAGTGTGGTGAGTGCTGAGCCATCAAGGGTGGCAAGTGGGACTCCAGTCTCACGATCGCAGTACAGGTAGAAGCCGTGGATGAGAGGTAGGCCTCGGTCGCGGTTGCTCGACACGACATTTACAACTTTTACGCCAATGCCAGCTGTCGATACAGCTGGCATCATCAGGAAGTCGTCTGACGGACCGAGGGAGACATGCGCCCGAGGATGTAGTGGGCCGAGTTGCAGGCTCCCTACCCGCAGGGCCTCGATGCAAGTCGGCATGTCAACCACTGAGCGGATCGCCTCGGCGTCAAAGTGGAGAAGTGCGCTCATCGAAATAGAAATCCTAGGCCGATTGGGTCGTTGGGGTCCATTGTGAAGTGGCTGATGGCGTGTCGGTATGCCGATCCCTCCACGCTGGGTGTAATCCCTTCCGATGTGCTCGCTTCGATTCGGGCGTCGAATATGCCGCCGGCCACACCTTCGCTGTAGAACGATTCACCTATCCCAAGTGTCCCATCATCGTGCAGTAGTGCCAGCCGAGCACACGTCCCTGATCCGCACGGCGAACGGTCGACTTGGCCGTCAGCGAATACCGTCACGTTCCGCTGCTGAAATGCACCCATGGAGGCCACGGTTTCGTGGAGGATTGTGCCGTAGAGGTCAGATAGTCGAGGATCAGAGGGGTGGGTAACTGAAGGGTGATTCTGTAGCGCGACTTTGATTTCTCGTCCAAGGGTTGTCAGTTGGTTGACATCACGAGGCCGACACGACACGGGCAGATCGTCTATCGCCACTGAGGCGTAGAACGCTCCCCCAAACGATATGTGGGCGGTTACTGGTCCCAGTTCGGTGTTGACCAACAAGTTCCGGGCGGCCACAAATGATTTGACGTTGGTGAATCGAATCGAGGTGACTCTCCCTTCAACCATGCGTGCCACTGTGTGAAGACGACCAGAAGGTACGTCCACGACGACTGCAACTTCACCGCTCGCTGGGGCGGGGACCAGGCCGGTCTCGATGGCCCATGTTGCTGTGGCGATTGTGCCGTGACCACATGCTGTCGAGAATCCATCCTTGTGGAAGAACACCACACCGATGTCGCCCTCTGAGTCATTAGGTGGAACGATCATTCCTCCGTACATGTCCGCGTGTCCTCGAGGTTCTTGAACCAGGAATCGTCGATGCTCATCGAGGTGAGCCATAGCCCACGAGCGTCGATCGAGGACGGTGGCCCCTTCCATGGAGCCCAAGTCAACGATGCGGAATGGTTCACCGGCGGTGTGGTAGTCGTGAGCGACGATCGTCTCACCAAGCCCCAATACCATGCTGGCGGACCGTAGTACGGTTGCTGCCTGTTGTTGTAGACGCACCATCAGGTTGAGCTAATCGTCAAGACTGAGATCGTTTACGTCAGAGGTGCTCTTTGGCGAATTTGCGTCCAGCCAAACAGCAGTTGGAGCGACTATCTCGAATTGTGTTCTTGGACTTCTAGCGAGCGGGTGACGAGAATCGAACTCGCGTCATCAGCTTGGGAAGCTGAGGTTCTACCATTGAACTACACCCGCGAGCCTTGAAATATCAAGGTCCTAATATTTACGAACTCTTTGCTGCACCTCGGATGCAAGTTGTAAGGACTAGAGAACTTTTGTAGGAGTCTTAAAAGAACTACTTCAATCGCTGTGGAAGTTGACCTTCTTGAGAATACTGGCCTATTTTCTGGGGACAGTAACCGGGGTTAGAGATCCAGATGTAGGTGGTCTTGGTTTTAAGGCCTTGTCTACATAGCCGACCCGCTGGTGAACCAGTTCTCAGAGTGCTTTTAGCTCGGTTTGCAGTTCGTTCATTGCTTCAAAACTGAAGCGGGCTAGATCTGGATCACCGAGCCCGGTGATGTTCCACATCACTAAGTGGCGCAAGCCGGCAGCGTGGTAGCTGGCGATCTCCTCAACTAGTTGTTCAACAGTTCCTGCAAACGCGTAGTGGGCAGAGACTTTTGGTGGGATCGCTTTGACGATCCGATCGACCTCTGCGCGGGGAATACGACTTGGTATGAAGTCATGAAAACCTCCGTCAGTGCCGAGTGGAGGGGGGACCCCAAGACTTTCGAAGACCCAATTGGGCATGAGAATGCAGAGCATCCGAATCATTTCTGAGGCGAGTAGGCGGTCAACTGATTCCTGATCTGGCCCTACTAAGACATAGCCCAACATTCCGGGAACGAAGTGGTCTATGTTTCGACCCGAATCTTGGGCAGCTGTGCGTATTCGTTCCAGAGAATCTCGGTAAGCCGCAGGAGACATCTTGGTGGGGAGCCAACCGTCGGCGTATTGGCCTGTCAGTGAAAGCATCCGGGGACCATGGGCTGCCAGCCAGATTTCCGGGGGACTTGTGCCGTATGGATCAAGGCCCATAACTGCGTCCTGGAGTCGGAAATGCTTACCTTCGAAGTTAACGGTCTCACTTCCGGCGTTCATTAATAGTCGGATGACTTCTAGGCCTTCGGCGAGTTTTGCAACTGGCTTATCCCAGTCGATGCCATAGGGCTGTATGTTGAGTTGTTCGCCAGAGCCAAGTCCCAAGATGGCTCTGCCCTTGGTCATGTGGTCAAGGGTGAGCATTGTCTGGGCGATGGAAGCTGGGTGTCGTCGAAGCAGGTCGGTTACGCAGGTCCCGACACGTATCCGTTCAGTCTGTGCTCCAATTGCCGCCATCATCGCGAATGGGTCTACGTGCACGTGGCTGGAGGGTTGGTGCTTAGCCAGTGGGGTGAAGTCTTCGTTCCACATGCTGTCCGGATGCCAGCCCATGAGGTGGTCTGGCCACCACAATGCGTCGTAGCCCAGTTTCTCCATCTTGATGCCGAGAGAAATGCCTCGATCCACTGGCGGGATTATTTGACCAGGGGCTCCTAGTTGAATGTCCATTCTTCACCTCTCTTTGACAGATCAAGAGTCTCTGCCTTACTGACGGTTCCTATCAGGCAGTTCTCTCTTAGCGGCACTTACTGGTAGTGACATTCGTCAGGGTTGAGTTCTGCGGGTTTAACGAGCCGGCACGTGTGGGTTGTGCAACTCCGTCGGGTTGTCTGGAATCTGTGAGCTTGCTTTCCTGTGGCTGTGTTTCTTTTTTGGTGGTTGTTCGTTACGAGATCCGTGAGTCACCAACCGCTGTTTCGTTTGGTGGAACAGAATAGGAGTTTTTCATTAGTTCCGACTAAGTTCACCTATCAGGATTTGCGTTGGTAAAAGCGACTGCAATTATCAACCACCCAACAAAAACCCTATTGGCGATCACATAGTTGTTTTTCGGTTTGAGTTTCTACTGGTACGCGGAGATGCATGACCGTAAAGTTGTGCTTCTGTAAAGAAGTGATGTCTACGACTAAGGAAATATTCGATGCCAAAGAGTCCACGGAAGGCAGATCACGCTGGGACATCGTCGAATAACCGGTTGGAATCTATTGTCGATGCTGCTGCTCTGATGTTTCATACAAAAGGGTATGCAGCAACATCGACTCAAGATATTGCTAACGAAGTGGGATTACTAAAGGGCTCAATTTATTACTATATAAATAGCAAAGAAGATTTACTATTTCGAATAATAGAGGAGTCACACGAGGGTGCTCTCAGAGCGATCTCAACAGTGTCTCACCTAGATGTGAGCCCTTTGGCGCAGTCCTATGCCCTTGTAAATACCCATGTAAAGGTATTTCATGATGATCGAGTTAAGCACTCGGTGTTCTTTCGTGAATTCCGGTCGCTATCTGATGATCGTAAAGAGATCATCCGAGGTGCTGGTCATGCGTACTCTCTCTTCCTTCGAAGCATTCTTGTGGAAGGTCAAGAATTAGGCCAGGTTGATCCTGGCCTGAACACGAGAATGGCTACTTCCGGGATCGTTGGCATGATGAATTCGATGTCGTTCTGGTATCAGGAGGGGGGGTCTTGGACTCCCGAGGAAATAGGAAGTCAATTTGGAGAACAAGTGGTGCTGGGACTTGCAAGTGAAGAGTGTATTGTTTCTTCTGGTGGAAGAAAGTCTCTTATTAAACAGATTCGTGGAGAACTCTCGTAAAGTATAATTCTTAAGTTATAAACTTCTAATTATTAAATAGTTAATTTAGAGTTCTCTAATTTAACTAATTTTATTTGAAGTCTCTGAACAGAAAGCTGGAGTTGGAATGAACGGTGCTGCACTTGTTGTTGGAGGTAGTGGCGCAATAGGAGCGGCGATCTGTAGAACCATTGCATCGCAGGGGATGGATGTAGTCATCACGGCGCGGTCGAGTGCGGAGTCGGCGAACCGTGTGGCTTCGGAGGTTGAGCAATTAGGCAGACGAAGTGTTGTGGTGGAAGTTGACCTGAACCAGCCGGAGACCCTCGAGAATGCAGTTCAGGAAACTGTCGACAAGATGGGTTCGCTGGATTCTCTGGTCTATGCGGCTGGCCCACTTGCCGATCAGATGTGGTGCAGCACTATTGATACGGAAAAGTACGCATCGCATCTGACTGCTGAGGCGGTGGGTTTTTTTGCCAGTGTTCGTCAGGCAATTCCGCACCTCAGGGAATCGGCTGGTTCGGTGGTTGCTGTTACTTCAGTTGCGGTACGCCGTAACGTTCCGCGTGATGTTTTGTCAGCATCCCCGAAGGCAGCGATTGAAGCTGTGATTCGCAGTGTTGCCGCTGAGGAGGGTAGGTATGGCCTCCGGGCTAACGCCGTGGGGGTTGGTCTCCTGGCCGATGGGATGGCCCAAAGGTTGATTGAGTCGGGTGCGGTGGGAGCAGAGGCCATGGGTGAGACCGAGGCAGCACTGCCGATGAGACGATTAGGTAAGGCGAGTGAGATCGCAGAAGTTGTTGCTTTCCTGGCTTCGCCTGCCGCCTCATACGTCACTGGCCAGGTGATTGACGTTGATGGCGGCTATTCGATTTAGTTATTCAGGGGGAAGCCTGTGAACTTATGCGTCGTTAATTCAAACGGTCGTTTGAACAGTGGTTTCTTGGCCCTATGCTCTAGTTCCAGTTTGGAGAACCATTGCTGAAATGCGATGGCAGTTGTACCGGAGGTTGCTGAATGTCTGAGGCGTTCATCATCGATGCTGTTCGTTCGCCTATGGGTCGCTTTCGTGGTGGGCTGAGTGGGCTTCATCCTGTTGATCTTGGAGCGGAAGTTCTCCGAGGACTAATGGAACGGGTGACTATCGATCCGGCAGAGGTCGACGACGTTATTTGGGGGTGTGTAGGGCAGATTGGAGCCCAGGCATTCAATGTTGGCAGGAACTGCTGGCTGGCGGCTGGGTTCGATGACAGTGTTCCAGCGGTGACGCTTGATCGACAATGTGGCTCCTCGCAGCAGGCTGTGCACTTTGCCTCGCAGGCGATCCGCTCCGGCGACATGGACCTCGTCGTTGCTGGCGGTGTTGAGGTAATGAGTCTTGTGACTCTGAACAGCCAGGCTGACGTCGGTCCAGATCTTGGTATGGGCTATCCCTTCGATGCAGAACTTTGGACAGAACGCTTTGGTGAACAGGTCGTTCATCAGTTTCGTGGAGGGAACCTGATAGCCGAAAAGTGGGGGGTAAGTGCGGGGCAGATGAACCAACTGGCCCTGAAGAGCCACCAGGCGGCGACTGATGCTTGGTCCGCAGGGCGCTTCGATTCTCAATTTCTTGTGGTCAATGGAGTACAGCGAGACGAAGGAATACGCGAAACCACTATTGAAAAGATGGAGTCGCTTAGTCCGTTCAGCGAATTTGGTCCGTTGACGGCTGCGATGTCTAGCCAGTTGACAGATGGTTCTGCTGCAATTCTTGTGGCCTCCGAAGAAGCGGTTGAACGGTACGGGCTGCAACCAATGGCTCGAGTCCATACCGCAGTGGTAACTGGTAGTGATCCAGTCCTCATACTGACTGGTCCGATCCCCGCTACGAGAAAGGCCATGGAGAAATCTGGTCTTTCACTAGATGACATCGGCCTTTTCGAGTGCAATGAGGCCTTTGCGTCTGTGGTGCTTGCTTGGGAAAAAGAAATTGGAGTCAATCCTGATCTTGTGAATGTCAACGGTGGAGCGATTGCATTGGGGCACCCACTTGGTGCAAGTGGCGCACGTCTTATGACCACACTCGTCCACGAGATGGCACGAACTGGAACCAAATACGGTCTGCAGACCATGTGTGAGGGTGGCGGATTGTCAAATGCCACCATTCTTGAATTGGTCTAGACGGCTTACAAATAGAAACAAACCACGTCAGAAAAGAAAGAAGAGAGTTGTGGGAATACATATCGACCATATTTCGCTCTTGGTGTCTGATCTAGACAAGGCCGAGGCCGATTGGGAGCACATCTTGGGAGTCCTCTCCCCAGAACACACCATGTCCGTTACAAGGGGTGAGGGGCAAGACGATGCTGACGGTACTCCCATGAAATGGGTCACGTTCCAGAATCCTGATCCCACGGGGGTGTCGATTCAGCTGTGGTCCCCTTCCGAGGCGGGTCATTGGCCGGACAAAGTTCTAGCCAAGAAGGGTGAATACGTGCATCACATCGCCTTCTGTTCGGACAATTTCGACAAGATGATCAACGACTGTCGGGACGCAGAGATTCCACTGGTTCTCGACGAACCTTCGAATCCCGATACCCAGCCCTGGTTGAAGTGGAACTTTATTTCGCCTGAAAAGGCCCATGGCCCACTCATTGAATTGGCTACTCGCTACCTCGCAGGTGGAGAGAACTGGCTTCCGCACCCCGGCAACGCTGAAAACTCTGAACTACTACACGAACTTGAAAATCGGTTTGTAGCCGAATAGGCACAGAACATCCAGCGCCATCTTTAGTTGCTGACTGGCGCTCTGCTTTTTGACATGAACCTGTTGGAGTGCTGCTAATGAAGCTCGGCGTGACTATGCCAGTTGAGGACGGTCTGTCTGCCAAAGACTTCGTCCGCATCGCTGTCGAGGCTGAGGAACTTGGTTACGACACGGTGGTTTGTGGTGAGATCTCCGGTGCCGAGGTGATGGCGACCTTAGGCATGATGGCTGCTCGGACTAGCCGAGTTCGACTGGCGTCTGGAATTATTCCGACTACCACTAGGGCGCCGGTTCTGGCAGCCATGGGATTTGCGACCTTATCTTCGATGGCGCCAGGGCGGATAGCAGTCGGGCTTGGTGCTTCAAGCCCGATCGTGGTTGGTGATTGGCATGGACGAGATTTCAAGAAGCCTCTTTCAACGACCCGTGACTTCATCAAGATCTTTCGTGCCGCGATTAGTGGTGAGAAGGTCTCTATGGAGACTGAGACACTTCGCACCCACAACTTTCGCCTAACTATTGATCCTGAAGGTGATTTACCTATCTGGCTAGCCGCTATTAACGACCGAATGCTTCGTTTAGCTGGGGCTATAGCCGACGGTGTGTTCCTAACTTGGTGTCCTCCAACTGAGGTCCAAAAGAAAGTTGATCTTGTCCGGGCAGGAGCCATTGAGGCAGGACGAGATCCGTCAGAGATCGAAGTAGTGCTCTCGTTTTGGGGTTTCGAAGGCAACGACGACGATGTATCCATCGTCCGGGAACGTTGCCGGCGTTCGATTCTCGCGTATGCGATGGTTCCGACACATCAATCCGCTTTTTTAGATGCTTTCCCAACTCTTGCCAGAGCAGCATCAGCATGGGAAGCTGGTGACCGCAAGAAGGCGCTGGACCTTACTGGTGACGATGTGTTGGAGGCGATGTGCCCAATTGGGCCACCAGGAGTCGTCTCCGACCGGGTACGGCAATATGTTGCTGCGGGAGTCGATCTTCCAGTTCTTTTCGTTGTAGGTCCAAGCCACTCAGGCCCGGAACCAGCTCTGCAAACCATGAAATCAACGGCAAGGGCCCTTGCGCTGACACCGTATGTGCCAGTGGCTGAGAGCTAGGCCGAGTGGAAATTAGAGGGTCTGGAAGGTACTGTTTCTTAAGAAAACGACCGTTTGGTTGGTATTCAGGTGGCAAAAGATTCCATGTACGGCAAGGGCTGAAAGATCCCTGGCTTCTAGGGATCGTTCACAATTGATGGGAAGTTAGCCGATGAGTAAGTGTGATGTTGTCGTGATCGGTGCTGGAGCAGCTGGTCTGTCGGCTGGCGCACTGCTTGCAGCAGAGGGAAAATCCGTTCAGGTTCTGGAGCGATCGCCTCACCTTGGTGGACGAGCACTAGCAGTCGAGGATGAAGGGTTCACCTTGAATCTTGGTGGACACCTGATTGAAGACTCAGGTTCCGGCATAACAAAGGTATTCGAACACGTCGGTAAACACTTGATTCATGGTGCGGTATCAAAGGAAATGCCGGTATGGGACAACGAAGCAAAAAAATGGGGTTCTATACGCGATCGGATGCCAGACAAGGTTGAGGTCAAGAAGGTCATTAAGGCCCTGACCGAGACATCTTGGGATGAACTAGAAGAATGGGACGACCGACCACTACGCCAGTGGCTCATGCAGCACACGAGTGACCAGGGGGTCATCGACCTCTACGAGTACATCTCCGTTCTTGAATGTCTGACCGATAACTGGTGGGACCATTCGGCCAGTGACAATCTTTGGGTGCGGAAAATGCACTATGAAGAAAAACGGATGGCGGCTTACTCGTGCTGGCCAGGCCAAGGCTGGGATCAGCTCTGGCTGGACCTGTCTGACGCCATCACCGAGCGTGGTGGGAGTGTGCGACTCAATACACCTGCTGGTCGTGTCCTGATCGAAGACGGGAAGATTCTTGGCGTCACCATTCCGCACGAGCCGAATGTGCCAAATGACTATGACGATGCTGAAGTTATCGAAACCGATTGCGTAATCTCCACGCTCCCGGTTTGGGACGTGTTTAAGGTCATACCTGAATCGGCACTACCGGACTGGTACACACAGCAAATCCGTCACTTGAGTCAGGATCGATGGAGGGTGTCGTGGCTCAATCTTTACATCGCCACAGAGGAACCAGTCACGATGTGGGATCCGAAAGAGTTGGCTACCTGGACTGCAACCCCGCATAGTGAGACACCTGGCTACATGTACGACCAGGCCGCCATGGATCCAGATTCTTTTCCAGAAGGTGTCCACCTCCACTGCATGGGCGGAGTGATACCTGGTGAAAAAGCCCGAAACACTGACTATGTGCGCGACATGTTCGATCGTTTCGAAGCGGGAATTTACGAGATGTATCCAGGTCTTAAAGATGGTATTTGGAAGAGGAGAGGTCTAGTTTTCGATCCGGCATTCGGTGTCATTCAAAAGCCAATGCTGGTGGGTTCGTTCCGTCCGGACTGGCGAGCGCCGACTGTTGACGGGCTCTATTTTGCAAGTGAGACGTTCAAGAGCCGTGGAATTGGAACTGATCGATCAGCGCGCGCAGCCCTAACGTGTGTGGAGCATTATCTAGGTCGTCGGTTATCGACATTTGGAGATGGCTGGCGTTATTGAGCGGTAAAAATTGTCCCTAAGCCCCTAAGTCCCTAAGTCCTTTGCGTCCAAGGAATGAAAAATGGAATTTTCTCTAACCACTGAACAAGAAATGTTTCGCGACACTATTCGCAACTGGGTCGAGCGCGAGTGCCCAAAGTCCAAGGCATTGGAATATGAAGCACAGGAGTATGAGTACCCGTTCGAGTTGTGGGACAAGATGTCCGAGGCAGGATTTCATGCGATCGGTCTGCCAGAGGAACTCGGAGGCCAGGGCGGCGACACGATTACACAGATGCTCCTGACCCGCGAGATGGCCAGATCGCTGGCAGGGCTGACGTGGATATACGGAATCAACGCTTTTTGTGCAAAGTCCATTAATCAGTTCGCTCGCGATGAGGTCCGAGAGAAGCTAATTCCCGATATGGCTGCTGGGCGGACCAGAGTTGCGATTTCTGTGACTGAGCCTTCTGGTGGAACGGATCTGATGGGTGCAATGCGCACCAAAGCTGTCAAGGTCGATGGTGGTTGGCGGTTAACCGGCCAGAAGACTTGGAGCACGGCAGCACACGTCTCTGATTACCTGTTCCTGATGGCGAGGACCGAAGAAGTACAAGATAAGCCAGCTAGGGGAGTCACCCTCTTTCTAGTGCCGAATCCAGCTGAGGGTCTAGAGACTCGCCAGATCCCAAAAATAGGTATGAGATCAGTTGGCTCCTGCGATGTTTTCTTAGACGACGTGTTCGTACCTGATGAGTTTGTAGTAGGTGAGCCCGGTATGGGTTTTTACCAGATGCTTAAAACGCTCAACAACGAAAGGATTATGGTCGCCGCACTCTGTACCGGAATTATTGATGGCACAATTGAGGAGATTCTTGAGCAACTGAAGAATCGCTCAGCTTTCGGCAAGACCATCGGTAGTTTCCAGGTTTGGCACCAGTACGTCGCTGATATGGCGATGATGCAAACTCAGGCAGAGCTTCTGACCTATTACTCCGCCTGGAAGAGCGACCAAGGTGATGACTGTGGTCGGGAAGCAAACATGGCCAAGGTGACAGCCTCGGAGTACGCCGGAAAGTGTGCAGATATTGCTATGCAAGCCCTTGGTGGACTTGGGTATTCCCTTGAAACGCAGCCGCAGAGGTATTGGCGCGACTCTCGCCTATACCGCATTGGACCGATCACCAATGAGATGGCGCGAAACAGCATTGCAGAATCCTTTGGGCTCCCCAGAAGTTTTTAAGATCGATTATTAATCGGTAGTTGGACCTAATCGCTCATCTTTATGTCGGATAGAAGAGTTGCCCTTGTAACCGGGGCTGGACGTGGCATTGGTACTGCCATTGCATGGCGATTGGCCACTGACGGTATGTCAGTGGTGATCAATGATGTAGATGAAGAAAACGCCAATCAGGTGGTAATGGATCTCCGAGGCCAAGGATTTGAAGCTATTCCAGCAGTTGGATCAGTGGCGGTTTCGGAGAGTGCAGATGAGATCGTTGAGTTGGCGAATAAGGAGTTCGGCCGTTTAGATGTACTGGTTAACAACGCTGGCGTGACGAAGCCGGCAATGGCTCATCGCATGACGGACGATTCGTGGGATTTCGTTATTGAGATCGCCCTGACGGGAACGTTCAACATGTGCCGTTCAGCCTACAAACTGCTCCGTAACACAGGAGAGAGCAGCGAACGACCAAATCGGAAAGTCATCAACCTGTCCTCCATCAATGGAATCTACGGAACCGCAGCGAATGTCAACTATTCGGCGGCAAAAGCTGGAGTCAATGGTTTAACGCGAAGCCTTTCTCGGGAATGGGCGCCTCACGGGATCAACGTCAATGCAATAGCCCCGGGCTATATCTCGGGGACTCGCATGACTTCCGCTCAAGAAGATGACGGTGATTCAGGACTTCCAGTTGAATTAATTCGTTCGGTTGAAGCAGCAATCCCTATCGGGCGTGCTGGAGTCCCAGATGATGTCGCCGGTGTGTGCTCGTGGCTTGCTTCCTCTGATAGCGATTATGTCTGTGGACAGGTCATTGAGGTCCATGGTGGTCTGGAGATCATTAAGGTGAACGACTGATGCCACAAGAAAAGTTGACATCCCTTAAAGAAGCCATAGAGATGGTTCCCGACGGTGCAACTGTGGCTATTCAGAACATGGCCACGCAGTCGGCGCCGATGGCAGCCGTCCGTGAACTCATCCGACAGGGGCGCACTGGCCTAGAAGTCGTAGCTCTAGTTGGTGGCATCCCCATCGACCTCATGGCCGCAGCCGGGTCGATGGACAGATTCACAGGAGCGGCTGTATCGATGGAACAGTTCGGCCTCTGTCAGGCGTATAGGAACGCCGTAGAGTCAGGAGAGATCGTCGTCCAGGAACTCTCAGAAACTGCTCTCAACGCGAGACTTGGAGCAGGAGCGCGCAACCTTCCGTTCCTCCCAACGCGCGGTCTGATCGGAACAGATCTCATCGCGATCAACCCGGATCTTGTCATGATCTCTGATCCGTTTGGTGGGTTAGATGTGGTCGCCTGCCGTGCACTTATTCCAGACATTGCTCTTATCCACTGTCACCGTGCAGACCGTTTCGGGAACCTCCAGATGGAACCCACAGCGGTTTGGCCAGATATTGGCATCATGCCCAAGGCGGCCAACAAAGTTATAGCGACAGTCGAGGAGATCGTCGACACGGAGGTCCTCCGAAACAGCCCAGAAAGAACCTTCCTTCCAGGGTTCATGGTGGATGCTGTCGTCGAGGTGCCATTTGGGGCACACCCCACCTCGTTCAACCCCCGCTACGGCTACGACACCGCCTTTCACCATGAGTGGATCGCTGTTGCGCGTGACCCTGAAGGCGCCAAGCTGTGGATGGAACGCTATGTCTATGAACCAGACACCCAGGAGGAATACCTCGACCGGGTAGGTGGAGTCAGCAGACTAGAAGAGTTGAAGCGCTGGGAGATCACAGAGTGAACGACGAGCTTTCGATCGACTGGACGGTCGACGAGTTGATGATCACGTCGTTGTCCGCAACGCTGGACAACGACGATCAGGCCTGCAACGGAATGGCTTCATTCATTCCAGTTATTGCTTTCCAATTAGCTCGACTTACACATGCTCCTGACCTGGTATGGGTGGCTAGCGCGGTTGGCGTTGATGCTCGGCCTGAGCGAGTCCCGGCCTCGACTCTTGAGGCGCCTCTCTGGAGAGACTCCGTCATGTATCTAGAGCAGTACTCAACGTTCTGGGACATCGTGCTCAAGGGGAGTTGGCTGCAAAAGTTTTGTGTGGGAGCTGCGCAGCTTGACCGCTACGGAAACGGCAACAATTCGGTGATTGGTGACGATTACCACCGACCGAAGGTCCGCCTTCCCGGTACGGCGGGCCTCGGTGACATGGGTTCGATCGGCAAACGCCTCTTCTTTTGGAATCCGAATCACAATCCGCGATCCTTCGTTGAGAAAGTTGACTTCGTGTCATGTGCCGGATGGCTTGGAGGTGGTGACGAGCGTGAGCAACTGGGACTCACCGGAGGGCCGGAGCTGGTTATCACCAATCTGTGCGTGATGGACTTCCATCCCGAAACGAAGCACATGCGGCTCAAGTCGGTCCATCCAGGGGTCACGGTGGAAGAAGTCCAAGAAGCAACGGGTTTCGAGTTGCTGATTGAAGGTTCTTCTGCACCAGAAACTGTGGTGCCGACTGTTGAGCAAGTTGGTCTGATTCGAGACGTTATTGACCCGGATGGCATGAGGTTGCGCGAGTTCGGACGTTGATAGTTGGAAGTTGCGTCACCGTTCCCGTCGTGGAGTCAATCGCTAGAACAGCGTCACCGGCGTTATCGAGGGATAGCAAGCAGCATGACTGAGCCGAACTGCTCTGCGACCCTACTTCTACTCCTTGGTCTTGCCCGATGAGGAACTTCGTGACAACCTCCTGTCTACTCAACTCTTCCCTACGCTTTTTGGTCGGCGGCAAGGAGACGGATAGATGCGTTCAGTGAATGAAATGTCTGTCCTGATTACCGGAGGTGGATCTGGGATTGGCCTTGGTGCAGCGCAACACTTTGGTAGTCGTGGGGCCTTCGTAACTATTTCTGGGCGACGAGAGGAGCCTCTTCTCGTCGCTGCTGAACAGATCGGGGCCCGATGCAATGCAGTGGTAGGAGACGTTACGGTTCCCGCGGATCGGCAGCGCATGGTTGAAGCTGCGGTTGAACACGGCGGAGGGCTGGATGCACTACTGAGCCTCGCCGGCAACATGTATGTAGGTGCGATTGGTTCTCTCGAAGAAGATCGTCTTCTCGAACTCTTCCACTCCAACGTCGTCGCAGGAATCATGTTGGCCCAGTGCGCCAAGGACCACCTGGCTAGAAGCAAAGGGAGCATCGTGTTTGCCGCATCTGTTCATACACGCCGGGCGTTCCCGGGAGCCTCGGGTTATGCCGCAACAAAAGGTGCCATCGAGGCATTAACCGGCGTACTGGCTGCTGAGCTTGGTCGGAAAGGGATCCGAGTGAACTCTGTCCGACCTGGCGGAGTGCACACGGAAATACTGGTGCGTGGTGGAATGGCTAAAGACGACGAAGAGTCTCGTGCGCGAGTAGAAGGACTTGCTTCTGCTCACGTACTCGGACGAATCGGCACCACAGAAGAGATTGCTGAAGCGCTTGAATACTTGGTCTGCGCTGAATGGACCACCGGCGAAGTTCTTACGGTTGACGGTGGTCTAAGCCTCGGCGTCACCAAAGGTTAGGTTGCTGATCCCCTATGAACCCAATACACCGCTCGTTGATTAATCACTACTTCACAGCTCTCAACGATGAGGACTATGAGGCTCTAGAAGACGTTTTTCACCCTGAAGCGGTGCTACGTCCACCTGGTACCCGTGCGCGCACTGGGCATGATGAGATCATGCATTTCTTTCGCAAGGTGTTTGCGAAGTTCCCACAGCATGTAGATGCCCCAAGTCGGGTTCTATCGGATGGAAACTGTGTGGTCGTGGAGATTGATTTCGCGGGGGTTACGAGTAGCCAGAATCCAGTGTCCTTTCTGGCTGTTGACATTTTTGATATTGAAGAATCGAAGATCATGAATTTGTCCCAGTGGTTTGACACGGCTGAAGTCGCCCACCAAGTCGACGCCGGCTAGCCCCGTAACTTAGGGTCGTGGTCATGCAAGAAGTCGTAGTCCTCGGCTCCGGGGTAGCTGGACTTACCGCAGCGCTCTCCGCAGCAGAGAATGGTGCGTCTGTCCAAGTCATTGAGCAGGCGGATGCCTTAGGTGGGACCACCGCTATTTCCGGCGGTGTGGCATGGATGCCGAACAATCACCTGATGGACGAGCACGGGTTGGACGACAGTAACGATCAAGCATTGCGGTATCTCCGAGAAGTGGTCGGGGGTGAAGGCGATTTCCAACTATTGGAAATCTTCGTGAAAGAAGCCCGTGAGGCGGCTCTATGGATAGAAGAACTAACACCGTTGCAGTGGGAAGCTCTTCCCTACCCGGATTATTTCCCAGAGCGTGACGGTGGTCAGTTGGGCTACAGGTCACTTGAACCTCTTGGCTGGCCAGTACCGGAAGACATAGCGCGCCAGATTAGAGCTGCGCCTAATAGGGCCCAAGAACAGGGCGTATTGACGATGGGACGGGCCTTAATCGCAGGCCTTCTTTCTGCGGCTATCCAAAGAGGAGTTCGTTTCGAAACGGGTAGGCGAGTTACCTCACTCAAAGAGTTGTCGGATTTCTCTGCGGTTGTACTGGCCATGGGTGGATTTGAACGCGATAGCGATCTTTGCAGTGAATATTTTGGCCAGGTGGTTCCTGGACCTACTGGTATTCCAGGACTCCAAGGAGATGGATTAACGATTGCACGCGAGGTTGGTGCCGATATGGGCAATATGAGCGAGGCTTGGTGGTGCCCATCAACTGCACGCCCTGGCGAGTTGATAGAGGGCCAGCAGATGTTCAGACTCCTTCTGCATGAACGTGCCCGACCGGGTTGTCTTATGGTTGACGGTCGTGGTGAGCGGTTTATGAATGAGTCGCTCAACTACAACGATGCTGGCCGGACTCTTTTAGGACTTCCACGGTTACGTCCAGATGGAACGGTGGCCTGGTTGATCTTTGATTCGGAACATCGAGCGAGATACCACTTCGGAACTCTCCGGATAGACGAACCGGACCCTGACTGGCTCGTTTCATCAACCTCTCTTGAGGAGCTGGAGATCCAATTAGATATTTCCCCAGGTCAATTGACGTCAACAGTCGAGGAGTTCAACGTATTTGCCTTTCAAGGCGTTGACGAGCGTTTCCACCGAGGCCAGTCTGCTTACGACAGGTTCATCGGAGATCCAACTAGTTCTCACCCAAGCTTGGGAAAGGTGTGCACCGGACCCTTCTATGCCATGCCAGTTATACCCGGATGCCTTGGGACTAAGGGGGGACCTTCGACGGATCAAGATGGCCGGGTGCTGTCAAAAGGAGCCCCGGTTCCAAATTTGTATGCAGTTGGGAATGCTGCGGCCAACCCGCTGGGTAACGCCTATCCGGGTGCAGGTGGAACAATCGGTCCACACATAGTGTTCAGCCGGCGTGCTGGCCGATCAGCAGCTAGATCAGGCTGTTAGAGCGCTATTGCGGGCCTCCGTAACTTAGTTTGACTTATTGAGGCGGTTCAGATGAGTTGGTCCCAAACTACAACCTTCGGCGATTTGCTGGTCCGAGGGGCTGAAAAGTATGGCTCCAGTGAGGCCGTTGTTGTACAGGATGAGCGACGCTCATTCGAAGGACTTCTAGCTTCTGCAACGCAATTTGGACGTTCTCTCCTCGGACTTGGTGTTGGTAGGGGTGATGCGGTTGGCATTCTCATGCCGAACTGCATCGATTTCTTGGAAGTGATGTTCGGAGCTGCATTGATCGGTGCTCGGACGGTTCCGATCAACGCTCGGTTCAAAGAACGTGAACTTGCCTATGTAACCGAGAATGCAGACCTTAAAGTTCTCGTTACAAGCGACATCATCGATCAGCACACGGACTATGTCGAAATTTTGGACAACTGTTTGCCTGGTCTTTTGGAGGCAGTGGATCCAACTGTTCTAGGGCTGCAGATAGCACCGAAGCTGAAGAGTGTCGTAATGCTCGGACAATCCTCTCCGAGCGGGATGATCGACAGAGAGTTGTTTCAATCACTCGGTGAAGGCATAAGCGACAATGAGGTTCACCGTCTTCGAAGTCGGATTGCTATACGCGATATAGCCATGATGATGTACACCTCGGGCACGACGGCTGACCCTAAAGGATGTCCGACGACCCACGAGGCGTTGGTTCGAACGGCAGTAACGGGCTCGAGAAATTGCTTTGAATTAACTGAAGCGGACCGATTGTGGGATCCGCTCCCCCTCTTTCATATGAGTGCCATCCTTCCGCTAATTGGTTGTCTAGATGCGGGGGCGACATACATCACCTTGACTCACGTAGAGCCTGGCCTGTGCATTCAACAGATGCGTGACGAGTCCTGCACCTTCATGTTCTCAGCTTTTCCTACAGTTACAAATGCGATTCTGGATCACCCGGACTGGAATGTGAGCGATTTCCCCCTAATCCGGGCATGGCTCAATGTCTCGTCGCCCGATGGATTACGCGAGCTTCATAAGAGTCTTCCTGCTTCCCGTCATATCAACGCTTATGGATGCACGGAGATAGGAGGCGTGGCTTGTTTCACGCGTCCAGAAGATCCACCGGAAACCTGGGCTACTACTTCCGGCCGGCCATTTGATGGAATCGAGATTGAGATACGCGATCTAGAAACCGGACTGCCAGTAGGACCAGGTGAGCGGGGGTCAATTTGGTCCCGTGGTTACAACCTTTTTGAGGGATATCACAAGGATGAGGTGAAGAACGAAGAATCGTTTGATGACCACGGGTGGTTCTGCACGGGTGACATCGGTTCTATGGATCCTGAAGGTCGGGTCTCTTACCTAGGCAGGTTGAAAGACATGCTTAAAGTAGGAGGAGAGAACGTCGCTGCAGTTGAAATTGAGTCACTCTTGCAGACCCATCCTTCAGTGAGCATCGCACAGGTCATTGCGGTACCCGACGCTAAATATGTCGAAGTCCCAGCCGCCTACATCGAACTTCGGCCAGATTGTGAAGCGACTCAGGAAGACGTACTCGACTATTGCAATGGGAAGATCGCCAGATTCAAAATTCCCCGCTATGTCCGTTTCATTTCTGCAAGCGAATGGCCAATGTCTGCGACAAAGATCCAGAAGTTCCGGCTTCAGGATCGGTTCGCAGCAGAACAGCAGACAGGTTCTTAGCGGATGTTTCCCCAAGCATGACGGAGGCCTATTTCATGGTCACGGGGCACTCATTCGCTATATCGAGGACCGTGTAGACCCGACCAATTCCGAGACAAAATGCGATTGTGGTAGCCAACTCCAGAATCTCAACATCGCTAAAGTGCCGGCGCATTTCAGCAAAGAAAGTGCTATCTAGTGTGCGATGTTCTAACGCGAATCGCTCTGCAAATTGGATAGCGAGACGTTCCTGGTCTGAGTAGTCCTCACGGTTCTCATATTCATCGACATGTGCGTACATCTCTTCAGTGAGCCCCTGCTGCATCGCCGATGCAGCGCGAGTATCAAGTCATATGGGACATTCATTAATCTGCGCGATTCTCATCCGAGCGACTTCTCTGACACGAGCAGGAAGAGAGGACATCTCGTATGTCGCTTTTCGCATCGCGTCGACTCCGTCGGCAAAGTGAGGAGCCAACTCCCAAAGTCGAAGCCGCTCAAGTTCATTGCCAGCAGGGACGTCTATATAAGCCATGTTTGTCCAATCCAAGTGGGTTAGAAGGGGTAGTCCTTAGGAAGTTTCGTTTCATGCCACGTCTGACTCTGCCACCAAAGCCATTCACCGTTCAGGACCTGGTCAATTGTCATCTTGGGGTGCTGCTCATCCCAACTGATCGGAGTTTCGACGATCTGGATGAGGCAACCAAAACCAGAGCTAGGACGAATGAATGTCTCCTTCCACAACTCTCTGGAAGATAGATCCGTATCAACTACCTCGAATCCTGAATTACCAAGATCAGTGATTGTCTTTTGGACGTCGTTGACGGCCATCGTGATGTGATGGAAACCTTCTCCATGTTTTTCAATAAAGTCAGCAAGATAGGAATCGCTAGATAGAGGCTCAAGAATTTCAATCTTGAAGTTTGCCAACTTGTAGACAACTGAGCGAATACCAAGGTTTCGGTCATCCCCTCCGTACATCAGAGTCCCACCCAAGGCGTCCCTGAAGAGTGGCACGGTCTCGGCGATTGAATTCACCGCAATCGCGAGGTGGTCGACCCTGTCTATTAGCGGAGTATTTAGATAATTATTTGAAACTAGGTCAGGCAGGCCTGCCTCTCCGAGAGTGCGCCAACTCATAACGTCACCGTGACCGATGGGCTAGAGGGATTTTCCATGACAACTGCGGCTAAGCCCATTTATCTTGATTCTGTTTGACCACGTGAACTTCTCTAGCTAGGAGATCAAATCTTCCAAAGGCAATCCCAGCCAGTGCTAGTTCTGCTCGGGCTCGGTTTGCAGAACTTAGATGGGATTGAGCTTTTTCTAGGTCTGGGAACCACGACATGAGAGCTATATCGAAGACCGCCGGTGGTTGTCCTGCGTGTGCTTCATTGTCTGTAACTAAGACACGTTGGGCGAGCGGTTCATCTTGCGCGACCGCAGTTGTCACCTCGTTACAAACTGTCGATATGAGCAGAGTTTTCTCTGTGCCGGGGTGGCAGCGAAAGGCAGTTATCACTTTGACAGGTGAACCGCTTAGATCTGAGACGTTCCCGATCGCTAGATGTTCACGGGTTAACGCGAGTGAGAAACGTGACTTCTCAATAAATGCGTCTTCATCTTGTCGGACAGAGTCGAGGTACTGCTGAGATGAGAAACCATCGTTCATCGATTCGACAGATTCGAACAGCAGTTCTGAACAGGCATCAAATCCCGGGTACGGGAGCAGTGGTTTCCCCTCAACGAGTACAGAGTGGTTCTGCGTGTAGGCCAAGAGCCCCGGGATTGCTCCAGCAGCATCTGCATGGGATGTCATCCAGTGCTTTTGGAAGGCCTCGAAACTCGAGCCTGGAAGTCGTGGAGCCATGCCGAATCTAATAATCATCGTTTACCCTCAAAGTCGAATACCCCTGGACGATCCAAATTGTCCTCTTTTAACTTGAACTTTTCAATGCGTTCACTAGGGGTTTTAGGGAAGTGTTCCCGCTGTTCGATATAGCGCGGGACCATGTAACGGGGAAGATTTTTCTCACACCAGGCTCGTAGCTCTGGGATGTCCATTTTTTCTAAGGCCACAATGTCCAATTTTATGTCCTCTTCCCCAATCTCAGATGGGACGCCGTATGCAGCAGCCTCAACTACTGATGGAATAGTAAGCACCGGGATTTCGACCTCAGTCGCGCCTACCATTTCTCCACGTCGTCTAATTCGATCTTTTTTCCGCCCAACGAACGTCATAACACCGTCCTCGTCGTAAAAGGCCACGTCGCCAGTGTGAAACATGAAATTGCGGAACGTATCAACAGTTATTTCTGGGTCCTTGTAGTACTCCTGCATCATGGAGTGTGGAATCAGCGGGCGAAAGACCATTTCTCCAATCTCACCGGGAGGAAGGAGGCGATCGTCCTTGTCTACGACCCCGTATTCCATCCATTGCGCAGGCAGGCCCATTGCGCCTAACGACTTACCGGGTAGGAGTTCACGACGGGCGGGAATCGGTAGGATTTCTGTCATACCAAATCCCTGATAAGTAACTTTCACATTGAAGCGTGATTCAAATCGTTCAAAATCTGGAGGCGCGGGGGGGCAATAGATAACCCGCAGTTCATGCTCGGGCACGCTTTCGGTTCGCTTGTCGATGATTGCAGCCATTGGACCAAGAATGATTGAAAATGTGGCTTTGGCTTGTGCAGCCTGCTCGAAGTACTTGGCTGGGGAGAAGGACGTCATTAAATACCCGGTGCATCCTGCGTGCAAGGAGAGATTCCCAACAAAGTGCAGAGCTGCAACGTGATAGACGGGCATGGGGGAGAACAAGACATCCTCCTCAGTTTGCTCGAGGGAGTCCACGAGAACAGCTGAGGCCAAATACAGGTAGTGATGGGAGTAGAGAACTCCCTTAGCTAGGCCAGTAGTCCCTGAAGTGAACTGGATTAGCGCGTTTTCGTTCCACTGAGGTAGATCGTCGGGGAGTTCCGTCGGAAGATCTCTAATCCACTGGTTGAACCCGACGATGATGGCTCCGTGTAGATGTTCGAGGTCGGGAGTTGCTCCTACGACCACAACTTTTTTGATTTTTCCAAGATCGTCCAACTCAGTGAGTTGCTCAAAGTATTCGGCGTCTATGACAATCACTGAACTATCACTCTTGGTGATGACATGGTGGAGGTGCATGCCTCTGGTCCGGGCGTTGAGGGGTACTGCGACCCCACCGGCTGCATGCGCGCCGTACATGGTCGGGAAGAACTCAATTTGATTCTTCATAAACAAGGCAACGTGATCGCCTTGGAATCCATCTCGGATCAGGGCGTGCCCGACCCTGCAGGACATTTCGTAACCCTCTGTAAAAGTTATTTTTGAATCAAAATCAAAAACTAACCAAGTTTTGTCACCTTGTTTGGCGGCTTGATCCTGCAGCACCCGCAATAGAACACGGTCTTCCATCTCATACCGAAGCGCTACCTCACCTAGTGGGGCCCCCATTCCTTTTAGTAGCCCTTGCTGATTAAACGAATCAGGCATTGCAGCAATTCTTCTTGAAGATCATCGGAAATGACCCTACCAACCGTTCAGTAGGTCTCTGTATGGTTGGATCAGTGACACGTGAGGCCTCTGGGCGGATACGGGTTAGTTCGCAGTTCTACGCAGACGTTCTCTTTCACAGAAAGAAAATTGTTAAGCTCAACAGTGTTTCTAGATGAGTAGGTAACTGGCGCGGATCTAGCGCTGTTTATGCTCAACTGAAGAGGTTTCTTGGCAGTAGATAGAAATTGTGATTTTTTCTTGAGATTGGATAAGGCCGGTGGAGAACTTAGTTTCGTTAGAAAGTCGTCTCGATTATCTGGAGTCCAGAGTCGCGATTGGAGACCTTGTCGCCGCTTATGGAAGGGCAGTTGATGACCGCGCGTGGGAAGCCTTGGGTCAGTTGTATTGCAAAGATGCAGTATTTGACTCTGTTGAGGGTCCGTCCACGGGTAGAGACCGAATAATCGAGTACTACGAGAAACGCACTGCAATGTTTGGAGTCACCTATCACTATCCGCATTCAGTCGAAGTGACAGCGATAGATGGAGATGTCGCTCAAGGGGTGGTGTGTGCGCATGCAGAGTTAGCAATAGGCGGCAAGGCATTCTGGGTTGCGCTTCGGTACTGCGATTCCTACAAGAGGGAAGAGCGTCGGTGGCGGTTTGCAGAGCGTCGTGTCGAGCAACTTTACGCAATGGAACTCAGCGAGATTCCAGATCAAATGGATTCGTTTCTCCGTAAACGTTGGCCAGGTACTGAGCCAGCCCAAGCTGATTGGGGACCGCAGTCAGAGAAACTGGGAAGTTAGCCAGCCGTTAGGTTGACTAAAAGTTGTTTGGGTGATCGAAGGATATAGCCCTCTTCTTCTGGGGGAGAACCAGCCCACTGAATCTGGCTGTAGGTATCCAGCAAGAGATTCATGCCTTCCACCATCTCAAGTTTGGCCAGTAATGATCCCGTGCAGAAGTGCGTGTCATGGCTGAAGGAAAGCACAGTGGCATTGGCACTGAACTGGGCTTCAGAGTTCTGGATAAAGCGGTCTAACACAAACCGGTTTGGGTCCTCAAAGACTTCGGGGTCCCGATTTGCGGCACCAATTACAAGGAGCAGCTTGGATCCAGCAGGTATTTCCTGCCCCCTGATTGAGACGTCTTTCCTGGTTGCACGATTGATCGAATGCACTGGAGGCCCAAAACGCAGACCTTCAGCCAGAGCAGATAGAAGGAGATCACGGTTATTTCTTAGTTCATCCCAGAGTTCAGGATCTGAGATTAATACCCGAAGCAGATTTGCTAGGGCCCTGTCGGTTGTCTCCACACCGGCAGCAAGTAGGAACTTTGAAGCAGAAAGAATTTCCTCATCCGAAATTGGCTTTCCTTCATATTCGGAGGTGCACAAAGTCGACAGCAGATCATCCCCTGGCGTGATGCGACGCTGCTTTAGATACGGCGTAATTAGTTCATGGAGTTCTTCTATGGCGTCAAGGCCATCTTGCAGCACCTTGGGATCACCACTTTGGTTGGAGGTGCTGGCGGCGACCATTCGATCGTACGTATAACGAAAGCCAGCAGCCTCTTCGATATCCATTAGCCACGCAGTTACCTGCAGGGGCATTGGAGTCGTGAATCCATCCTTGATATCTGTTGCTTCATTGAGCGGTAGTGCCTCTACCAGGCTCTGGCACAATGTTTTTATGTAACTTTCCTGGCTGTCTGACAGCAATTTCCTGTTGCGAATGTGCTTGGCGATCATCCCGTCCTTGCGGCGATGCTCGATTCCCTCCATGTGGAGGACAATTTTTCCGTAAATGCCTGCAGCTCCCTTACCTTGTGTAAAGGGCCCGAACGATTCCTCATCTCCGAGGACATCTCGAATATCGGCGTATCTAGAAATAACCCATGCAGAGGCCATTTCACTCCAAAAAATTGGAGCATCTTCGAGAGTTTTTTTGTAAAAGGAACCAAGATCACCTGGGGTTCCAGTGAGTACAGATTCGAACTGGTCAGCGATAGATGACATGGTTTCCCCCGATGCACTATTGATTTATTGGGTCCAATAGTAGTGACTTATTTTCAACCAATCGTTCGGTTGGGACTATAGTGCCGCGATGGCATCTGTAATGCAAGACATCGTCGGATCTGCAGGTTGGCTGTCTGAGCTTCAAGCCGCTGCACCGGTGGTTGACCGGGCACTCGACAGTCTGGCGGGGGCTCTTTCGGAGGATGGTGCTCTTTCATCGCAGGAAAAGGGCTTAGTAGTTGCTTCCATCGCGGCAACTAAGACTGATCTAGAGGGCTGTCGCCATTGGGTGGAGTCAAGATGTGGTGACTTCTCTGAATGGAGAATGCTTGCCGCTCTGCTGTTTCTGTCTCGGGGGTCAATGGCCGCTAAGACCCTGCTGGTAGCCACCGGCACCATGGACGACAATGTGGTGATACCGCCTACCCCAGATAGCCCGGGTGCTGAAGAGATCCAGAAATACTTCCTCGAAGTCTTTGGTCAGTTGCCTGCCCGGGTAACTCTGCTGCAGGACCACGCTCCAAGCGCTTTAGAGACCTACTTTCTTCTTCGGCAGGGAACTTTGGCAGGGAGTTCATTGGATCCGATGTTGGCGCAGCTGGTCTTGGTTGGTGTCAATGCGGCTGATCGGCAGGAAGACTTTGCCTTCGAACATGGTTTGGGTGCCGTGAAGGAGGGAGCCTCTGTAGCCCATTTGGTGGAGGCTGGTGTGTGCTCCATGCTCTACGGAGGTCTTGCCTCATGGACGGCTGCCGCCGGAGCGATTACCCGAGTGTTTTCTGCTAGTGACGAGCACTCTTTCTAAGAGAATCGGTTTACAGAACGGTTCTCTTACTTGTGTAATCGAGTTTGACGAAATTTTGTCACTTCTAAAGAAAGTTTGATAAAGGTGCCTAGGTCTGATCGTCTAATAGTCCCAGCAGATGCTCCATCATCATTCCCTGAATGGATTAGGAGCGTTTCTGCTCGGTTGGGAGACAAAACTGTTTTAGATGTCTGTGGTGATGTTAGAACTGCTGCAGATCTGGATTATCGGACAGATTGTTATTCCGCTGGCCTGGCTGCACTCGGTCTCCGACCTGGTGACCATGTAGGTGTGATGATGCAGAACTCGATTGAAAACATTGAGATCTGGTTTGGTATCCAGAAGGCAGGCCTAGTTGAAGTTCCCGTCCATACTGCCAGCCGGGGCGCGCTGCTTCAGTACCTTCTCGACCATGCTGACGTCAGGGCTTTGGTGGTTGATGAGTCTTTGATGGATCGTGTAGGGGAGATTCTCGACGCACTTCCCCAGTTGGAACACGTCATCATTAATTCGCCCACTGGTATGGAACTCGATTCGAGCCATGTTGCTTCTCACCAACTATCTGATCTTTTTCGCGATATGGCACCGCCCATGCCCCAGTTGTCAACTCGTTCAACTTCAGTCATTTTGCATACTTCTGGGACAACGGGACCCCCAAAGGGTGTAGTTCTCTCACACGGAGCGGTCCTTCACCTGACCCGTCACATTGTCTGGCTCATGGACTACGTACCCAGTGACCGTCTGTTTACGACGTTTCCCTTGTTCCATAACAACGCTAAGTACACGTCGGTGACCGCAGCACTTGAATGTGGTGGCAGTTTAGTGATGGACAGAAAGTTCTCTGCAAGTGGTTTTTGGTCGACATGCCGGGAAAAAGAGATAACAGCGTTCAACTACATGGGTGCGATGTTGATGATGCTCCATAAGCAAGATCCCAGCGAAACTGACTCGCTAAATCCAGTAAGGACAGCATTTGGTGCACCATGTCCGGTGCACATATGGGAGGACTTCGAATCTCGCTTTGGTCTTTCACTTGTTGAGGTTTATGGGATGACGGAGGCTCCCATGGCTTGTGAGACGCTTTTGGAGGACCGAAAGATAGGCACAGCGGGTCAGGAGTCGACGACTTACCAAGTGGTTATCGCGGACGAAGACGACCAGCCGGTCGGGCCAAACGTTCCAGGTGAGATTCTGATCCGACCGAAGGCCGCTAATGCAATATTTTCCTCCTATTACAAGAAAGAGGAAGAGACTGTTGAGGCTTGGCGGAACCTGTGGTTCCATACGGGGGATCAAGGGAGTATGGACGACGAAGGTTTTCTCACCTTCATCGACAGGAAGAAGGATTGCATTCGGAGAAGGGGAGAAAATATCTCCTCTTGGGAAGTCGAGTCAGCAGTTAACAGTTTTTCTAAAGTTATTGAGTCTGCGGCATACGGAATCGATTCAGACCTGAGTGAGGCTGAAGTGATGGTGGCGGTTGTTCCTCGTGACAAAGAAGATTTTGATCTTTATGAGTTGATAAGCCATTGTCGGGGGCAAATGTCAGATCACGCGATCCCTCGCTATGTCCGATTGGTGGAGGAGTTGCCGAAGAACCACGCACAGCGTGTTGAGAAGTACCGACTCCGGGAAGAGGGTCTAACGGCGGAGACGTGGGATCGTTTAGGAGAAGAGTTGCCCAACTGACCTAGGAACTGGATAGAAGAAGTTGTTTTTGATGACAGGGTAAGCAGAGAAATAGGGAGTTGTAATGGAAAATCTCGTTCATATAGAACGTGGACATTTTGTCCCCATGGCCGACGGCACCAAACTGGTGACCGACGTGTACCACCCTGCTGGAGATGGTCCTTGGCCGACCCTTGTCTTTCGGGTTCGTGGCAGCCTGTCCACTGGTTTTATCACACACGTCTTAATGCTCAATCCAGTTCTTGCCGTTGAGCGTGGCTACGCAGTGGTCATTCAGCAGGTGCGTGGTCGCGGACTCTCGGAAGGAGAGTGGTATCCGTTCTTCAACGAAGGAAGTGATGGAGCGGATTGTGTCCGTTGGGTATTGGATCAGTCGTGGTGCGATGGCCGGATTGGAACCTATGGCACCGCATATTCAGCCTTCTCGGCTCTGGAGCTAGTCGCCCAAGGCTTCGATGAAGTCAAGGCATGCACCGTGTTGGGCACCAACGCCAATCCCTACGACAATTGGATCTACACCTCCGAATGTTTTGAACTCGGCTGGAATGTCTATTGGGCCTACATGTTGGGGATCGAATCGATAGGACGCCTTGAGTGCAGTGACGAGGAGCGGGCGCAAAGCAAGTCGGATCTTTCACAAGCGATTATTGATCTACCTGACGTCGTCAGACGACTCCCCATCAGTCAGCATCCAGAACTCCGCGACGGAGTGTCACCGTGTTACGAAGACTGGCTTGAGCACTCCTCGTACGATGAGTACTGGGACTCGATAAACATTCTCAAGAAAGCCCCACAGATTTCTGCACCAATTCTCAGCATTGTGGGCTGGCACGATAACTTCCTTAAATCGCATTTTGACCTCTACCGGAAAATCACCAGTGTGGGTGCTGAGCCAGGGCGCTCAAATCATCGGATGGTTGTGGGCCCATGGGAACACGCAAGTTACGTCAACCCGTTCTCAACGAGTGCCAACGGGGTATGGAACTTCGGACTTGAGGCATCTTCAGGGGTCGGACTTTCCGGCGCACTTGTCCTTGACTGGATGGACAGGTGGGTTAAGGAGGAGACAAACGACAAAGTAAGTGGCGTCCGGTACTGGCAGATGGGTGAGAACCATTGGAACGACGTAGACGTATGGCCACCTTCCAGCGTGGAGACTTGTTGGTATCTGAGTTCAGAGAGTGGCGCCGCGGCGATGCGTAATGAAGGTGAGCTGGCACTTGAAGCGCCTGATCAACAGGGTGCTGACGTGTTTGAATACGATCCAGCGGATCCGACTCCAACTGTGGGTGGAAAGATCCTGATGCCGTTTATTCAACTCGCTGGGGTATACGACCAGACGTCGGTTGAGGAACGGTCTGACGTGGCCTGCTACACCAGTCCGGTGTTGACCGAATCTGTTGTAGTGACCGGCCCTGTTAAGTGCGTGTTATGGGTAAGCACCAGTGCGCAGGACACTGACTTCACCGCCAAGTTGGTGGATGTCGAACCTAATGGGATTGCTGCGAATCTTGCTGATGGAATCGTGCGTTTAAGTAAGACTTTCCCGAAGCATGTAAACCATCCGGGGACTGTCCGAGAGGTTGAAATTGATCTATGGGATCTAGGCCACACATTCCTTCCCGGCCATCAAATCCGACTTGAAGTCGCTTCGGCGAATTTTCCGAGGTTTGATAGGAATCTCAACATCATTGAAGGCTCTGGATTTCCCTCAATTGATGATGCAGTGACGGCTACCCAAGCCGTGTACCACGATGCGGATCGGCCAAGTCGGCTTCTCCTGACAGTGGCTACCCGTGCATAGTCAGCCGAGATTTAAGAGACTCGTACGGTTGCAGTTCCAGTTAGGACCAGATCTCCGCCAGACCGAATCAACTTGACGTCGCATTCGGCGACTTCTTCACCGTCATCGGAGTTCGTAGCGGTCACCACGCCAGAAGCTTCGACGTAGTCGCCTTCGAAGACGTTGGCTACGAATCTGACCTTCAGGCGCTTGATTGAAGCAGGACCTGTCCAATCAATCAGCATGTTGGCGATGTAACCAACGTTGAGTGGACCTTGATTAATTCTTGAATTCGTTTCACCGTTGCTTTCAGTCACAGGTTCGAAGTGAATTGGATTGGGATCACGGAGGATCGCAGCCATAAGCGCCATTCGTTCTGCAGTTACCGGCCCGTGGGACCAGGTAGGGATGGGGTCCCCCACGTTGATATTCAACTTGACTGACCTCCGGGAGTTGGACCGGTCCTAAGGAAAAGCCAGGTGTTGGTGATACGGGCTACAAGTTCGCCCACATCAGTTAGTTCGATTTGGAAAACAACGGCATCAAACGCGCCTGCTTGCCTACCTATCTTCCGCTCAACAGAAAGTATCTGGCCCTGAGCATGGTATTTGATACCTTCTTCCAGAGGCCTAAGGATCTCCCAGTCGTATTCGCCGGCACGGACAGCATCAGCTGATTCCGCCAGACATAGATCGAAGATTTCCTGATAGGTAAGACCGACGGCTGCGAGGGGAGCATGGAAGAGGAAACTTGGGTGGGCGTAGGTGGATGAGGGTTTCTTTCCAGCCGTAGCTTCGGTTAAGAGATAGTTCTCCCAGTGTTCGATTTTGTAGAAACCGGGTGGAAATCTGTATCCCTCCAGCAACTTCATCTGTTCGACAGGTATCACAGTCCAAAGGTCCTAGTTGGCTCGAAGGTATAGGTATCTAGTGGGTATAAGTTTGGTTCCAAATAAGTGGTAAAGGAAATGATGATCGACAACAAAACTCTTTCAGACAGTATGCAACTGCTTTTGGATGAGCGAGAGATATGGCGTCTAATGGTTGAGTACTTTGACGCGGTTGATGCGCTAGATCCCAAACGTGCTGTGCGGATATTCAGTGATGATGTCATTGGTGACTTTATGACTGGCCGTGTCTACGAAGGTCCGAAACCCATAGAAAGGGCACTCGGAAAAATTCTTCTGCAGTATGAGCAAACGAGTCACCACATCACTAATCATCGAGTCGAGATAGTGGGCGACACGGCATCGGCATGTACATGGATATATGCCTTTCACCGTATGGCGGAAACTGATGATGTTTGGCACCTTTGGGCTCGTCACGTTGATGAACTGAAACGTGTAGATGGATTGTGGAAAGTATCGAACCGGGTGCTTTGTGCAATCGATTCAGAACCAAAGTGGGATGCAATCAAATCTGATTGGTACTACGGCCACCCTGGACGGCGTGATCGGGCGATTTTGGAGGCTGAGTTGGGCAGAACCCCAGACGGCCAGCGCTCGTAATGGTTGTCAATAGTCCGTTTAGTGTGGAGAACCGGACCATATGGGTTACTGGTTCGTCTCGCGGTATTGGCCTCGGGGTGGGTCGACATCTGCTGGAACAGGGCGCTCGTGTCATCTTTCATTCCCGCGACAGGGAGCGGCTCAATGACCAGTTGTCTGAGTTAGGTAGTGCACCTGAAGTAACTGCTGTTTCCTGCGATGTCCGGGATCCGGAAGACGTCCAGGAAGCAGTGGCAGAGATAGCTCGAATTCACGGGAAGTTGGACGGCCTCGTGGCCAACGTTGGGGGAGCCTCTCATGGACCCGCTGCGGAAACTGTTCCGGCTCAATGGGCCAAGATGATTGAACTTAATCTTTCCGCCTCGTTCTACTCTGCACAAGCGTCTCGTCAGCTACTCGTTGAATCTGATCTTGGTTCAGTGGTCTTTGTTGGTGCTGTGGCTGCTTTTAATCCGACTCCGATGTTTGCTGGCTATGGCGCAGCCAAGGCTGGTGTTGAGCACTTGGTTGGCAGTCTTGCCGCCGAATGGGGCCCGGAGGTCCGTGTCAATGCGGTTTCACCAGGTCTGGTTCTGACCCAAGGCTCCCTGACCGCTGTCTTTGGGGGTTCAGAAGAATTGGCAGATCGTGCTGGGGTTACAACTGCCGTCGGCCGTCTCGGCCAGCCAGCAGATATTGGTTTGGCATGCCAGTATCTGCTTTCTCCAGCATCAGCCTTTGTGTCCGGCACTGTTCTCAAGATTGACGGTGGTCCAGTGGAGGGACCTACACAGAGGATTCTCTCAGCCGTCGATGCTCTGAAACATCTGAGCTAAGTGCTTGCAGGCTTGGCCAATGTCTAATTCAAGGTTGTCAGCTTCTGTAGCGACACTGCTGTTGTCTCGAGCCGCCCAGTCCCCCGACAAGGTGGTCATCCGGTCGGATCAAGGAAATATTACGTACGGGGAAATAGAGGAGAGGTCCCGAGTAATTGCTAACAATCTTTCTGCTGCGGGTGTTCGAAGGGGCGACAGCGTGGCCACACTGCTGCAGGAGACTCATCAGGTCGTACCAGTTTGGTTTGCATGTGCTCGCTCTGGGTTCGTTGAAGTTCCATTGAGTGGTGAACTCAAGGGCGATTTACTGGCTGAGGCCGTCAATGGCGCTGGCTGCTCAGTAATGGTCATAAGCGGTAATTCAGAAGCAGTCCAGCAACTCGGGACGATGGAGAAAAGGTTGCCGCCGATATCGGATTTTGCGGATCTCGAATGCGCGAGAAGTACCAATCAGTTCAGTGACTCGCCATTGGAGCTAGATGAAGTTTCTCTGATCCTCTACACCAGTGGAACAACAGGTCGCTCCAAAGGCGTCAGGCTCACAGATCGTATGACTTTGCGGTTGGCTTGGTCGGTCATTGATAATGCCGGGCTCACAAGTGACGACATTCTCTTAACTGTGTTCCCACTTCACCACATAGCAGCCAGGTTCGTCTCAGTGGTTGCTGCCATGTTGATCGATAGCGAAGTGGTGGTTAGGGAAAGGTTCTCGGCTAGCCGTTTCTGGGAGGTCTGTGCTGACCACGGAGTGACTGCAATCCATTATCTGGGGACGCTTCCAATGATGCTCTGGAATCAACCCAATCTCCCTGAAAATGAGCAGAGTTCTGTACGAGTTGCTTATGGGGCTGGTATGCCAGAAGAAATCGAAGAAGGCTTTTCCAAGAGGTTTGATCTTGAGATATTCGAACTTTACGGATCAACAGAACAGGGTGTTGTCGCCATGTCGCGAAGAGGCGCCTCCAAGTTGGGTACCTGTGGGCGTCCGGTTGCCGATGTCGACTTAGAAATTCATGATCCAGAAGGAAACCAATGCCTGCCGACCGAAGTAGGAGAAATTGTTGTTCGAAACAGCGAACCAGGGATTTTCTTTGATGGCTACCACGGTATGCCTGAAGCCACAATTGAGGCATGGCGAGACCTTTGGTTTCGTACTGGTGACTCTGGGTTTCTTGACAAAGATGGATATCTGGTCTTCACAGGACGGCTGACTGATTCGATTCGGCGGCGGGGAGAAAACGTTTCAGCATGGGAAGTCGAAAGAGTTCTTGCAGAGTACGAGGGCGTGGTTGAGGTCGCAGTCTTTGGAGTTCCATCAGATATTGGTGAAGAAGAAGTTATGGCAGTAGTTGTTGGCGAACAGTTAGACCTTCAAGAACTCTGGCGATTTGCGGCAGACAAACTGCCAAAGTTTGCCGTTCCTCGCTACATGAGGGTCCAAGACCAACTCCCAAAGACACCAACTGGGAGAGTCCAGAAGCACCAGTTGACCGGCATCGATGGAGAGACGAGAGAGTGGATTACTCAATCAAATCAGTAGCCGTCCTGGGTGCTGGTGCGCTTGGTTCGCTTTATGGCGTATGGATGTATCGCGCCGGCTTTGATGTCACTTTGGTGGCACGTGCATCGCATGTCAAAGCAATAGAAACTGACGGGTTGCAGGTTGGTTCTTCAGGTGCACGAGAGTCAGTGCCCATTCGAGCTGTGTCTGCCCCAGACCTTGTTGGCGATGTAGACCTGTTGGTTCTTGCTTGCAAGTCATTTGACAGTAGGGAAATTCTTGACACCTGGTCTGGTACCCCAACCTTTGCATTTTCCATACAAAATGGAGTTGGTCAGTCTGCGGAACTTGTCAACCGATACGGCGCTGCCGCTGTTGGCGCTGTGTCGATGGTTGGGGCGACGATGTCTCTTCCTGGGGAAATCCAACATACTTTTGGAGGCGCCACCTATTTAGGAGACTTAGCTACTAGTACCACAGGTTCTGCGAAGGCTATTGGTCAGGCTCTATCTTCTGGAATCGAGGTGGTGGTCACGACTGACATCAAGTCGATGCAGTGGTCCAAGGCTGTTCTCGCTGTTGCTGCTATGGGTGTCGTGGGTCTAACCCGTCAGCGGTATCACAAGGTTTTTCTCGACCCGGGTAGTCGGGCGGTCTTCCTAGCGCTTGTTCGGGAAGCGGCTTTGGTGGCTGTTGCAGATGGGGCTGAGTTAGTTGACCTCCCTGGGCCTTTGGGTGTGGCAAGCCTGTTGTCCCTCGATGATGTGGAGGCGATGCTCCGCCTCGAAAAGATAGGAATAGAAATGGTTGATTCGGGTGCTACCAATATTCGGGTGTCCATATTGCAGGCCATTGATCGGAACCGCCCACTTGAGGTCGAAGCGGTATTTACTGATGTCATATCTGTGGCCCGATTACATGAGGTAAATGTGCCACTTATTGAAAATGTAACCAGGCTCCTTAATTCGGTTAATTCGACTATTCGGGATGATGTCCAATGAAGTTGAGCGTTCTTGCGCAGATGTTAGATCTGAAGCCGGTGGAACTAAAGGCCTTGGCGTCTGTGCGAGACCTTGAACGAATGGCCAGTCGAAAACTGCCGCGTATCGTTTCAGATTTTGTCGCTGGTGGTGCAGATGGTGAGTTGACATTGCAAAGTAATCTTTCAGCTCTTGACCAGATCAAATGGTCCCCGCGCTACTTGAGGGATGTCTCTGAACGATCGATAAGCACGGATGTTCTTGGGAAGTCGGTTGAAGTCCCTGTGATGCTTTCTCCAGCCGGCCTCGCGAGCTTGGTACATAGGGACGGAGAGTTGGCAGCGGCTAAAGCTGCAGAGAGTGCCGGAACGGTGTTTGTTGTTTCGACGGCTTCGAGCTACTCACTAGAAGAGATATCGGCCGTGACGAATGGCCGGTTGTGGTTTCAGGTTTATCTCTGGAAGAGCCGTGAAGTCGTAAAGAGCTTGGTCGAAAGGGCTGAAAAGTCTGGCTATGAGGCTTTGGTGCTTACCATCGATGTCCCCGTTGTGGGAAAGAGGGTAAGAGATGTTCGCAATGGCATGGCCATTCCTCCCCGTATCCGCCCTGGGAGTGTTATGGATGTTCTGCGTAGGCCTCGGTGGTTGGCCCACTTATTAAAAGGACCAGAATTGACGTTTGGATCTCTTACTGGGACTGTGGACCCAGAGGGTCACCAGAGCATCGCTTCCTATGTGGATCAAGAACTCAGCAATTCGGCCGCCACTTGGGACGAACTCACCTGGCTGCGGGGGATTTGGAAAGGACCCCTTCTAGTTAAAGGGATTGTTGCTACGGAGGATGCGAGAGAGGCAGTGCGGAGGGGAGCTGATGGAATCATTGTCTCCAACCACGGTGGGCGGCAACTGGACGGCTGTCCAGCTGCGATCGAGGTGTTGCCAGGAGTCGTTGAAGCGGTCGGGGACCGTGTTGAGGTGTTTATGGATGGCGGGGTCAGGTGCGGGAGTGATGTGATCAAAGCGAGAGCGCTTGGGGCACGCGCTGTTCTGGTAGGCCGTCCTTGGTTCTGGGGCCTGGCCGTGGGAGGTCAGGAAGGTGTTGAAAAAATGCTCCACATTTTCTCAGATGAGATAGACCGATCTCTTGCTCTGCTGGGGTCTCCCGACTTCAAACGGGTTGATCAGTCTGCATTTTGGAGAATCGAAGACCCAGTTTAGAGGGTCTTAAAGTTGCTTCGTTAGCCGGCTAGTTGGGTAGCAACGAGATCAACGATGGATTCTGCCAGGTCTGCTAATTGCTGTTGGTCAAGGGTAGAGACGGGGTGCGGTAGCACAGCCGTGGGGTAACTCTCTACTCCGAGAGTTGGACATACGGCATCAACAATGTCCTGGAAGGGTTCGGTTATGAGAAGTGACGCAGGGACCCCTAGGCGCTCTATTTGGACGGCGTCGTGCAGACTGCACGCGGTGCAAGCCCCTCAATCGCCAAGGCCCGTTATGACCATTCTTGATCGCGCTGCGACGGACTGAGCGACGTCGGCCTCTAGCGGTTTGCCGGCTGATGCCTTTGATATGACTTCAACATTGGCGATAGGAAACCGGTCGCTCAGACGGGACGCCACTTCGTTGAGAATTTGTTTAGCCTTCGGTTTCCCATTGTCGATAACCGTCAGCGTGAATGGTTGATCAGGAGCGGTCCTTGCAGCCGGCAAGAATGTCTCTACCGGATCACCTTCGTAATCGGGTCGGAGAACTACCGATATCTCACAACTAGACATGATTGTCTCCAATGGTTTCCGAGTGGCCAGTCTTGTTTACCAGACGGGTTGATGCTCTTGAGTGAAGAATTGGCGCCCATGCAGGCATGTAGGCGGACCAACCCGGTCCTGGACCCCCTGCCATAACCAGAAGTATGTCATCAGCGCTTGAAACACTTGGGAGAAGTCCGTCTTGCCCAGGAACCATGTTGTGCGCACTCCCGATTTCAAGTAGAACCCCGGCATTTTCGAGTTCTTCGGGGCTGATTCGACTTTGTTCCGCTAGGAAGGTACGGATTTCGCTCTTTGACCAGCCTGCGCGTGCCAATGACTCCCGGGCTTCATAGCCAAGCACGACCACGACTTGTGCCCCCTTGCCAACAGTAAACGTTGCGGGGCTTCGCATCGCTGAGGCGATAGTTAGCAACCAGCCCTTGGGGTCAGGGTTCAAGTGGTTGGCGACCTGACGCGGTCCTTCTGATGCTATGACGGTCACCGAGGTCTTGCCGACGGGTGCGCCGAGGTCTTCAGCAAAGGTCGGCCATTCGACTGGGGGCTTTGTTTCAGCGACAACCATTGAGTACTTACCTGGGTGTCCAATAGAAGATGCGTCGAGTAGTCCGGTCTTTGCACCAAAGATATTCATGGCAACTAGACGGACTGCACGTCCAATGGAGGCGTTAGCTCTGTTTCCACTCCCAAGGGCGTTATGTAGGTGAGAAAAACTAAGTTCTTCGACAAGAGGGCCACTGACTATGAGACACAATGCTGCTCCGCCAGTTGAACTCATCGCTGCATGGGCATTAAATGAAGGATCCAGGATGGCCTCAAGTGCAGCAACCACGACCGGAAAGTATTCAGACTTGCATCCTGCCATCACGCTGTTGATGGCAGCCTTTTCAGCAGTCAACTGTCGATCCCGCTCAGGGATCGAACCAAGTACAGCGTTGGGTTCCAAGTCGACAACGGCAAGGAATTCGTCTACCAGATCTGGTGTTGGTGGAACTACCGGGAGACCGTCAGTCCAACCACGGTCAAAGAAGTACTCGATAGCTTCACTGCTGGATAGATTGAGTTGCTCAGCCATGATGCGGCTTCCTTAGGCGTGGGGCAAAACAGGTGACCTTAAAACTGTAACACTGTTCTGAGAGCCATTGACCAACCGGTTGGTTGGTGGCTACTGTCAGGCCTTCGGCTTTGTGAAATCCAAAGTTCACATATCTGTCAATCGACTATTTTTGTTTGTGTCGAGATTGCCTATGGAAGCCAAGAATGGTTGAGAAGTAAGAGGGTTGGTGTTGTGGATAAGCGGGCAAGTGTTGAACAGTTAGTTGAGACCATCCCTGACGGTGCGACAGTCGCCCTTGGTGGGCTTTCGATGAATAGTGCTCCGATGGCCTATGTGAGGGAGATCGTGCGCCAGGAAAAGCGCGATTTGACGGTAGTTGCGATTGTGGCTGGTATGTCAGTGGATTGGCTTATCGCCGGTGGTTGCGTTAAGAAAATCGTTTCCGGTCTTGTTAGCTTTGAAGGTTTAGGACTTGCACCGATGTTTCGAATGGGTGTGCAGTCTGGAAGAGTTGAGATCGAGGAGTATTCAGAGGATCTTCTTATCTGCCGGTTAAGAGCCCAGGCATGGAACCTTCCCTTTGTTCCGACCAAGGCTGGCCTTGGTACAGACCTGCTCCCGCTTCATGAACAGACTGGAACAATTCGAGTTGAAGTTGACGGCGCCACAGGAGAGCATTACGTGGCATGTACGCGTCTCCCCGTGGACGTGGCTCTCGTTCACGCCCACTCAGCAGATGAACTAGGCAACGTTCGTGTCGATCCAAAGTTGATCTGGATGGACAATGAAATCGTCAATGCAGCAGAAAGAACGTTTGTATCGGTGGAACGATATGTGAACCACTCCGACGTAGTTGCAGAGCCCCACCGGACCACTTACCCGCAGTTCATGGTCAGTGGTGTTGCGCTTGCTGAGATAGGGGCCTACCCGACTTCGTGTTTCCCCGAGTACAGCCATCACAACAGTTTCTTTCAGGCGTATTCGGCTGCGGCATCTGCTCCCGAGGAGTTCAAAACCTTCTTTGCAGATCGAGTATTGGGACCCGAAACCTGGGACGACTTCATCAAGTCCAGTGGCGGTGATGAGATGATTACTGAGATAAGGAGGTTGTCGGCATGACCCCTGAAGTTGAAGGATATGGATGCACTGTTGACGAACTCATGGTGGTGGCGTTCAGCAGAGCGATGGACAACGACACCCGGGCGTTCAATGGAGCGGTTTCGTTTATCCCAGTGTGTGGCTACCTATTGGCTCGACGCACACATGCTCCAAACTTGGTTTGGGCAGCCGCGTCGATAGCCATTGATGCGAATCCGGTAGCTATACCTGAATCCACTCTGTCAGATGCGCTTTGGGAGGGCGCGTCGATGTTGTCAACAAGCCCGCACGACTTCTGGTCGTATGCGTCCGGGGCGAGATATAACACCTTTGCCTTCCGGGGTGCACAAATGGATGCGTGTGGCAATGTCAACAACACAGTTATTGGCCCTTATGACAAACCAAAGGTGAGGCTGCCTGGCGGAGGGGGTATGGCTGATCTGAGTACGATGATTCCAAAGATATTTCTGTGGAATACCACCCATAACGTCCGGACTTTTGTTGAGAAACTTGACTTCCGATCTGGGATCGGTTGGGGTGATGGTGGTGACCATCGGGAACAGCTTGGTCTTCCTGGTGGACCGCAGTTATGTGTCACGAATCTTTGTGTCTTTGACTTTCATCCCGATAGTCGCAGAATGCGCGTTGCCTCGCTGCACCCGGGAGTCAGCATTGGTGATGTGCAAGAGGCGACGGGTTTTGAAGTACTGATACCAGATGGTGATATCCCACTCACAGCAAAGCCAACTGAAGAAGAGTTGCGAATCTTGAGAGAGGAAGTCGACCCAACTAGCGCTCGGCTTCGCGAATTTTAAATCAACAAACTGGTTCCATTGGGCGAAGAACAGTAGATGCAGTACGGGGTTGTTCTTCCGATCCAGGGGATCGACCAGAGTCTTGACGACTTCCTTGGTGAGTTGATCACCGAGTCTGTGGTTGCCGAAGAGGCAGGATTCGACGCTGTCTTTCTGCCTGAGTTCCACCAAGCGAGGCATGGAGCAGTTATCTCCCCCATGGTCGTAGGGGCGGCCATCCTGCAGGCGACAACGACACTCCGTTTCGGGACCGCCGTGCTCGCGGCCCCACTGCATCATCCTGTGCGGATAGCAGAAGATGCTCTTATGTTGGATTGGCTATCCAGTGGGCGGTTCATACTGGGTGTGGGGGCTGGACACCAGCTCGCTGATTTCTTTGCTTACGGCATCGATCATGGGACCCGAACCCACCGGTTTGAAGAGATCCTCCACATTTTGCAACACTGTTTTTCAGGGGAGGCCTTTAACTATGACGGAGCCTTTTTCCAGATTGAAGCAGAGATCACCCCGCAGCCATATTCTGAGCCGCGGCCACCGATCTGGATTGGAAGCCACGGAAATGTTGGGATTGATCGAGCTGCACGCTTTGGTGACCTCTGGCTAGCTGATCCGCAACGACACGTCGATGTGGTCGCTGAATTGGCAGATAATTATCGAAATCGGTGCGAAGTCCACGGGACGGCACCAGCGGTTGGAATGTTCCGAGAGGCCTGGATTGGAAACGAGTGTGAACCAACTACGGCAGAATGGGCTGATGCTGTAGTCGGTGTGCACCGCCTGTACTACAACGTCGGCGCCTATCGACCTCAATTTGAACCATGGGCAACAAGGCCACTTAGCCGTTCAGAACTCAACTTTGAACTTTTGTCACCAGGGAGGTTTCTGGTAGGGAATGGAGACTTGTTGCGTCATACCGTCAGTCAGTGGAGGCAACTGACAGGAGTTGAATACTTGGCCCTTAGGTTTCGACATCCGAAGGGTCCTAGCCATAAAGCAACCTGCGAGGCTCTTCGTAGGTTTGGTGAAGAAGTGATTACAACAGAGACTGGGAGTGGATAATGAAGGTTGAAGGCTCAGTAGGCCTAGTGACCGGGGGCGCGTCAGGACTTGGAGCAGGAGTTGCGCTGTCCCTGCTGGAGCATGGTGCACGTGTAGCGATACTGGACCAGAACCTCGACGGGACCGATGCTTTAGTTGATCAGTTTGGTGACTCAGTGAGTCGCCATCAGTGCGATGTCACTGATCCGGTACAAGTAGAAGATGCCGTTTGGGGAGCTGCCCACTTGCATCGACGACTTGATCTTCTTGTGAGTTGCGCTGGAATTAGTTTTGGTAAGAGGGTGATTTCCAGAGACGGGGACCCTCACCCGCTTGATCACTTTAAAAAGCATGTGGCTATCAACCTTGTGGGACTTTTTGATGTGCTGCGCCATGCCGTTGTTGCAATGGCAAAGAATGAGCCATCAGATGAAGGTGAGCGAGGTTTAATCGTGAACCTTGCGTCCATTGCTGCTTTCGAAGGACAGATCGGTCAAGCTTCCTATGGGGCTTCAAAAGCAGGTGTAGTTGGACTGACCTCTCCGCTAGCGCGGGATTTGGCATTACATGGCGTGAGGGTTTTGACCATCTGTCCGGGAACGATGGATACGCCAATGCTGGACACGCTGGATCAGGAAACCATTGACTCCATCGTCTCAGGGAACGTCTTTCCAAAACGTCTAGGTCGGCCTGAGGATCTTGGGAATCTGATTATTCACTGTATGGAAAACACGTTTCTTAACGGTGAGACCATTCGGCTAGATGCTGGGTTGAGACTGGGGCCTGGCTGAGGAGGAAGCATTCATGCTTGATTGTCCTGAAGAACGCTTCCTAATTGAGAAGCATGCTGGCCGAGTCGCTCATCTTGTAATGAATCGGCCTGAGAAGCTCAACGCTATGGATCGGCTGTTTGTTGATCAGTTGACGGAGTGGATGGGTCGGCTGAGTTCGGACACTGATGTCAACTGCATAGTCCTTAGGGGATCAGGACGAGCGTTCTCAGCAGGAGGTGACATTGCTACGTTTCCGCCTTTGACGGAGTCGAAAGAGCGTGCCGAGGAGCATGTTGGGGCGGTCTTTGCTGCGTTTCACTCGATTCAAGAATGCGCAGTTCCGGTCATTGCAGCGGTTCACGGCATTGCCCACGGCGGGGGGCTTGAGATCACCATGGCTTGTGATATGGCGATTGCGTCTGTTGGTGCGCGCTTCGCGTTCCGCGAGGTCGACCACGGCCTCATACCGGGGTTTGGCATTACCCGGGCTGCAGTGAAAATTGGCCTTCCATGGACGATGCGGTTGGCTTCCAGTGCTGAAGAAATCGACGCTGCCATCGCCCAAGAAATCGGAATAGTTATGAACGTTGTTGAAGAAGATGATCTCATATCGTCCGCTCACGATCTTGCCCTCTCGATTGCCTGCCATAGTCGTCACGCACTTGAGGCTGTCAAACATCATCTGAACCGTGATTCAGCAACGGGTATTGATAAAGCGGTAATAGCTACAGCTGGAACTTTTGAGGATGAATCTAGTCACCGTGCTATTTCAGAGTTCTTGACACCTGAGTGATCTGAAACCAAAACTTTCTGGACCCACTGCAACCGATCTGCTCGCGTAGTTCCCTTAGGCAGAGTTTGTTTTCTGGGTCATGGCCACACCGGTTAAGACCACCACTCCACCCAGAATTGCGGGAATGGAAGGTACATACCCCAAGATCAACCAGGACCAAAACAGTGCTACAAGAGGGACAACAAACATGAAGGTAGCTGCGCGGTTAGCCCCAATTTCAGCTATGACTCGAAAATAGATCCAGTAGGTCAAGAGAGTTCCTCCGATTGCAAGGTAGAGGAGCCAGAGAAGATGTGACACTTCGAGATTGGTAACGCCGCTCGCTCCGTGCTTCCAGAATGGGGCAGTAGAAAATGTCCCCAAGATCATTGCCGTACCGGTCGAAGTAAGTGCCCTGTGGCGGGTAGAAACACGACGAATAAAAATCATGTAGCCCGCCCATGACAATGGAGAAATCAGGGCTAACGCAGCCATAGCAGGATTGGAATTGGTCGTTGCAGTTCCGTCACTACTACTGACCAAGATTATGGACAATGAACCAGCAAGTGCAACGAGGCAGCCCATGAACTGGAAGCGCGAAAGCTTTTCCGCAAGAAAGATTTTTGCCAAGCAAATTGCCATGACAGGAGTCAGGCCGGCAATAAGAGACACCAGAGGTGGAGCAAGAAACCGTTGTCCGTAGACGATGGGAAATTGGGCTCCAGGGACAGCGAGAATTCCAGCCAAGACGTATAGCCCCCAGTCTTTTCGAGTGAAATTTGGGCGCAAGTCTGGCTGGCAGAGTAATAGTAGAAGAAATATAAAACTAAATATCCAATATCGAATAACAACAATCTGGATGGAATCCAGCACGATCAATAGTTCATGTACTGCAACAAAAATCAGTCCCCACATTGTGACAACAAGTAGGACTCCTACCTGTATCCAAGGTGATAACACGTGACTAGTGTAATAACCGATTGAGTTTGACCTGTCTGGTCGATTTAGCACTTAGATGAAGGGGTTTTTAGGTATGGGAGATCGTCTTGCAGGGAAAGTAGCGATTGTGACCGGAGCCGGATCTGGTATCGGCCACACAGCGGCTATCCGATTTGCGGCCGAAGGAGCAAAGGTCGGATGCGCTGACCGGGACCGCAGTGGTCTCGACGAGACCATGGAAGAAATCAAGAGTTCAGGAGGCCAGGCAGTCGCCTGTCAGGTCGACGTCACTGACGAAAACCTGGTTGATGAGATGGTTGCTGAAACTACCAAGGCATTTGGTCCAGTGACTGTCCTGTATGCCAATGCAGGAATTGCCGGCTCAGGAAATGCGAAAGATATCACGCTTGCTGAATGGGACAAAGTCATCTCAGTGAACCTGACCTCAGTTTGGCTTTGCAGCCGTGCATGCCTTCCTGGGATGATTGAAGTTGGGGGTGGTTCCATCATCAACCAGGCCAGTGTTGGTGGTCTGGTTGGAGTACCGGGGATCGCTTCCTACGCAGCTGCCAAGGCTGGTGTTATCGGCTTGACTAAGCAGATGGCCGTCGAGTACGGGCCCTACAAAATTCGGGTTAACGCCGTCTGTCCTGGGACGGTCCCTACGCCATTGGTGGAAAAGACCTATATGGCAAACGGTGGCTTCGCGGCGACTGCTGAAGCGGGGACGAATCCAACCTATGAAGAACTCCTTGAACAGTCATTGTTTCGTTACCCCATCGGCCGTGTAGGAATGACTGAAGACATTGCTGCATTCGCCCTTTATCTTGCGTCAGATGAATCAGGATGGACTACTGGAACGGTGGTCCCGATTGATGGTGGGATGACGGCCGCCTAAATTATGTGTGACATCTGGTAGCAGCACCCATTTTTGAGTTGATATTGCACCTAGACAATTAGCCAAATGAGGATCAGAAATGCCCACCGAAGTCCAAGCAGCAGTTCTTCACCAAGTTGGCGAGCCACTGGAGATCGAAACAGTAGAAATAGATGACCCTGCTCCAGATGAGATTCGAGTTGAACTGGTCGGTTCAGGCCTCTGCCACAGCGATCTTCATGTCATGGGTGGGTATCTTCCAGCGGTGTCGCTACCGGCTGTCCTTGGTCACGAGGCTGCAGGTGTCGTCGTGGAAGTTGGTTCCCAAATTCAGGATGTCAATATTGGAGACCACGTAGTGGCCGGTATCAACACGCACTGCGGTCACTGTCACTATTGCTCGTCAGGTCGGACCTGGATATGCGAGCGGCGACTTGCACCCGGAATTCGATCCGACCCAATGACCAAAGTCCGGTTAGGCAACACTGCCGTTTCAGGTATTGGTGGAATGAGTGGATTTGCCGAACAGGTAATCCTTCACAAGTCTGCCGCCGTGGTGATAGATCCCGATATGCCGCTAGACCGTGCCGCTCTCATTGGCTGTGCTCTTGTGACCGGAGTGGGTACTGTCATTAATGCTGCCCGGGTACGACCAGGTGAAACTTGTGTTGTGATTGGCTGCGGCGGTGTCGGACTTAATGTCGTGCAGGGGGCTCGACTGGCTGGCGCTGGACGGATAATCGCTGTTGACTTGCAAGCCTCCAAGCTTGAGCTGGCTACACGTTTTGGAGCCACTGATCTTGTTGATGCGGGTGATGGAGATCCTGTTGAGGCTGTGCTTGGTTTGACAGGTGGGCGAGGGGTTGACCATGCCTTTGAAGCAATTGGCATTAAGCCGACTTCTGAGCAGGCACTGGCAATGGCCTCAGCTGGTGGTGGGGCGTATCTGATCGGTGTAGTGCCACCCGGTGTCAACCTAGAGGTACCAGGTTTGGAGTTTGTTCTAAACAACAAAACCCTTTGTGGTGTGAAACTGGGTTCAAGCAACATGGCTGATGACTTCCCGTATTTTGTTGACCTCTATCAACAAGGACGACTCATGATCGATGAGCTAATAGCTGAGCGTATAACTCTGTCGGAGATAAATGAGGGGTACGACCGGATGCGGGCCGGCGATCAAGCCCGTTCTGTCATAGTGTTTCACTAACCGCGAAGCAGTTGAGGAAGCAGTCCAGATTCTGAACCCGTGGTTGGAACGCAGGTTCTCCAACGGGCATCCTAAAAGTCAAGCACAACCGGTTGGCAAGATTGGCTTGGCGCAGAAGTTGGGTGGCTAACTCAGAGCATGATTTAAGTTGTTTGCTCTGGTTAGCTACCTTCAGTATTTTCAGCTGGGTACCAGTAGTCAGGCGTTACAGGCGCTGAACCTGGTGGCCGATCCACAATCTCGAGTGTTGTCTTGAGTGGTCCCTCAGACTCGAGGTAGGCAAATCGGATGTCTCCTATTCGACCTTCCATGGCTGGTGGACAGTCTCGTTTACCGAACTCTTTAAGGGCGGCATCAAAGTCAAGCCCTTCGTGTTGTACGAGGATGTGGTGGACTCCCTCGCCGTGATCGTCGAGGAACTCCTTGTAGATCGATGGCCCATCAACGGGTTCAATGATCTCCCACATCGTGTCACCTGTCCAGGCCACGGCGTACTTGAAGCTGAATTCAACTGGCTCACCGCGAACTCGCATATCTGTCAGGCGCGGTGGTTCAAGGAGCGCTACTCGCCATGGCCCGATTCCAAACTGGTTGGTGTAGGACTTCATTGTCGTTTCGACGTCGTATACGACTATTGCGACTTGGTACACACCGGAAATAAAACTGTTCGACAACATGGCAACGCTTTCGTCTTTTGGATGCGCCTAGGTAGACGCTGCTCACAGGTTTTAGCATTTTGCGGTATACGGAGAGAGGCCGGGGCCTTTGGCCCCGGCCTCTCTAACCGTTACTGCTGTGTTCTCCCTACAGGGAGGTCACAACTTTGGTCTTAGTTTTCTAGGTTCACCGCGACGTCATCGAACGACATTGTCTCAGCGATGATTCCTCGACCAAGCGCATAGGCAATGTTGTTTTCGATTCCAGCACGATCAAGCACGCCGGTTGTCGAGAGGCTGGCAATGTTGTTGTCATAGATCGCCGTAGCCAACTCGGTGTCACCACCGGTCAGGTAGTCCGTAATCTTGACGATTGCCTCGTCACGGTTGTTCCGCATCCAGGTCGTAGCCTCGACACCCGCCGCTGAATAGTGACGGACGAAGTTCGGAGCCTCCTCGGTCAGAGACCGTGAAGTCGTACGGACCAGCGAAGGCCAAGCCAACGCATCTGGACCGTCGCCACCTCGCAGAGTAAACGGCGAGTAGGCCACACCGGTCAGTGTCGGAGTCGACAGTCCCGGCTCGAAGCAGATGCACCAGTCGACCTCACCGGAAGCCATCGCAGCGATGGAACCAGCAGCCAAACCAGTGGCAACATACGTCGTGTCCTCTGGGTCGAAACCAGCCGAATCGAGAAGCTGACGGGCAATCTGCTCAGCAGCTGCACCTCGTGCCACGACACCAACAGTGGTGCCGTTGAGGGCAGCCATGGCGCACTCCCAGTCACCCTGGTCGCAGTCCATTGTCGGGACAGCGCCACCAGTTGAAACCACAATGTCGAAGAAGTGGTAGTCGATGGACTGAGCGAACATGACCACGTCGAAGCCCGCGTTGCGGATACCGAGCATGTTGTCCGGCGTGTTGTTGACGAAGTCAACCTCATCGGCGATCAACGCAGCGGCATTCGCTGGACCCGAACTGCACTGAACTGCTTCCATTGTGATACCACGGGCTTCTGCAAAGCCCATATCCCTGGCGAGCTTCTCAGCCATGGATCCGAACGACGGCGAGTCGCAGAACCGGGCCACAGAACGCTCTGGGTCACCAATGGCCAGTTCGTACTCGAATACGACTGGGTCGATGCCGTAGACGCCATCCATGAATTCGGCGTATTCGCTGAACTCACCGGCTGGCACCATGCCACCACTTGCACGATCCATCGTGAACGGTGCACCACATGGGCTGTGGTTACTTGTCGTCCAGTCGATTTCACAGGAAATCCCCATCGTGTCGAACTTGCCCTGCAACGCCTTGGTCAAGGTCTCACGGGTCACGTTTCCACTGTTTTGTTCAGCAGCTTTCACAATGGCCTGATGCAAGATGTAACTGTTGACGAAGCCGTGTGCGAAGTTGTTGACCTTATCCTCGCCGGGGTAACCAGCCAGGTCGGCGCAACGCGTCAGCATCGCAGCACCCTCGATGTCAGAGGACGACGTCTTGAACGAGTGCACACCGTAGGTGTCGTCAGTGACGTCCTCCGGTGAGTTCTCGAAGATCGAGTTCGTCGCCACACCATGGATACCAACCACTGGGATATCGGTCACGCCACCAGCCGACATGGCCTTGAGCACGAGCTCGTTGTGGTACGGCGCACCATGTAGGGCCACCATGTTCACGCCGTACTGATCAATAGCTGACTTAAGCTTAAGGATCTGGGCGGTTGCTTCCTGGACACGCAGGCCGACGTACTCGGTGCCGACGTAGGTTCCGCCAGCCGCAATAACTGAATCCTGCACGTAGCTGGCGTACTCGGTGCCCGATGGGACCTCGAGGACGATGCCCATTACTACTGCGTTGGATGCATCGCCGAGCCTGTTGGCAGCCTCACCGACGAAGATGTCGGCCTGGTCGCCGTAGGCAGCAATGTTGTGGAAGAACTGACCACTACCAAGCGTCGGGTCAATGGTCTGTGGAGGACCGATAACCGCAACGTTCGCCGCCTCGAGCTCCGGAATGGCCTGTGCGGCCTGACCGGAACCACCGAGGTCGACAAGGGCGAGGATTTCTTCATCCTCGATCAACTTGGTGAGAGCGATAGCTGACTTCTCAGCGTTGTAGCCGTCGTCTTCAGCGAAGAACTCCCATTGGCGACCAAAGATGCCACCATCGGCGTTCGAGCACTCGAAGTAGGCGGCCGAGCCGTGGGCGTTGAATGCCTGGGCCGACGCAGTCGGTCCGGTCAAGTCGCCAATCCAGCCGACCTTGATGACGTCATCGGTGATGCCGTCATCCGGGCTGCTGTTAAG
>JAQWTI010000015.1 GCA_029242745.1 Acidimicrobiales bacterium
ATCGAGATGGGCCCGATCAAGGATGGCCAAGTTGAGGTTCGTGCCGGTTAGATCCGTTCCGCTCAGATCCGCACCAGCCAGATTGGTTCGGCTCAGATCCGCCCCACTCAGATCCGCTCTGCTCAGATCCGCACTAGCCAAGGTTCCACCGCTTAGCAATACATTTCGAAGGTCAGCAGGGCCGAACAGAGCTCCAGTAAAGTCAACGCCGAAGAGATCGAGGTCTGAGAATTTAAGGTCTGCAGACCGAAGGTCTGCATCTCGGAATGAGGTTCCCGCGATAATTGCCCCCTCAAAGATTGTTCTGTTAAGGGTGCTTCCACTCAAGTCGGTGCCGGTGAGGTTGGCGCCACTGAGGTTGGTGCTAGTGAGGTTGGCGCCAGCAAGGACTGCATCTCGGAGGTTTGCCTCGGAGAAGTTGACGCCGGAGAGGTCTGTGCCACTCAGCTCAGCCCCATAGAAATTAGCCCTACTGAGGTCAGCTCCTACGAGAAGCGCACCACGAAGATCAGACAGATCAAAATTTGCAATCGTGAGCGATGCCCCACTCAGATCCACACCGCGCAGATCGGTATAGGAGTAGTCGGCACCTCTTGTCGGCTCAGGGACAACAGGGAGATCAGTTGCACATGAAGTAGCGGCGACAGCCACAAGCGTTGAGCACAGAAGTATTTGGATGATTTTCTTCATCACAGACCCTGCGATGGTGTCGGATGCATCAACTGGACTTTAGGGGTATCGGAACGAGACTGGGGGTTACCCAGTACGTGGCATAAAGAAAGCCGTAGAAGTGGTGAACAGCGCGTCGAATCTCGTTTGGCCCACCGGCGTTGTTGACTCTTGGTCATATTGTTGAGTCTTGCTGTAATCAAGGCTCAGATCACCCAAGCTCTTGGATCTCAATTCTGGAGCATTCAACATTCGGGCCAGCACTCCAAACGAAGCTCGCTTGGCTCGATAATAAACCGCACTTTCGTAGCGTAGGGACGCAGGTCAACTACTAGGTCACCTGCGCCTGGGTCATACGGTGGATCTAAAACGTCCACTTGAACCTCCGCATCGTCGTAACCTCGTTCTATAAGGAGCAGACGGACGTTGGGCGCAGCTACCCACGGGTGTGCCAAATCGCTGACAGTCGAGTAGATGCCGAGTTTGCGCGTGCTCGGCCAGAGCGACTGGTCGTTCAGAACAACGATCCGGAGATGCATCTTGGGATCAAAACGTTCAAGTTCTTGATTGAGGTACGTCTCTTTTGACTTAAAGGGCTTGACGAAGACTTGGTCGATATTCGTTCGAGTATTCTGAGCGGCGCAGCCACAGGCAAATCAACATCACAATCAACACACACGGGCACCTGTCCTCCGCTCTTGACGAAGCGCCGACCGACGGACTAGCGACGCAGTACCAGAAGACCATTTCTAAAATCTCGCGGCCTGTACGCGTTCTGAGCGCATTCTTACTATGCGCCCAAAAATCCCTGTGGCGGCGAAACGCCTATTCAAATGGAGAATTTGTTTGTCGGGCTGAGAGGATTCGAACCTCCGACCTTCGGCCCCCCAGATCAATGCACCCCAACCCGCTGCCCTGCACGAAAATCCGGAACCCTTGTCTGGCCTGCCTTTAAAATCCCCAAGAATCAGAATGCCCGACTAGGGCACAAGTACGGCTCTTCCTAAAACACGACCTTCGCGCAGATCAGTTAGCGCCATGGCAACTTGCTCAAGGGAGTACTTGGTTACAACGACTTCAAGACGCCCGTCTGCCACCAACTCAGTCAGTTCAAGAAGTTCGGCGTAGGTCCCTACAAGACTTCCTGAGACCGTTAGTTCCCGCTCGACCAATAGCCGAGCAGGTATGTCTAGTCGTCCCTCTACCCCTACGAGTTCAAGTCGTCCACCAGTCTGAATTCCGTCGATTGCCGAAGTGAGCGTTTCCTCTGAACCCACAAAGTCAATAACCGCCTTGGGTGGATTGATTGACGCGTGGGCTGCTTCAGCAAACGAGGCATACGCAGCATCTGCACCTAGTCGGAGAGCCAGGTCACGGGCCGCCTGTCTCACATCGATGGCGACCACCTTTGCTGGTGAAAGGATTTTCAAAATCTGGAGTCCTAGATGACCAAGACCACCGACCCCGACTATGTAAGCCGTATCACTAGACCGTAAAACTTCGGCGGCTTTTCGACACGCTCGAAAAGCCGCTAATCCAGCGTCAGCGAGTGGCGCATACTCAATCGGATCGCAACCCTTCGGCAGGGCCACAGCAGCACGTTCTCGTATCTTGAGAAATTCAGCGTAGCCACCAGGAGCATTAATCCCAGGAGTCGATCTATCGACAACATGGTGCTCGAATCCCTGGCGCTCAGCATGATCTAGTCCCGTCGTGAGAAACGGATAGCACAAAACCAGATCACCAACAGCAAAGTTGACCACCCCTGCTCCTACCGCTTCAATCACTCCAGCATTTTCGTGACCGAGTACATGCGGCAGGGGCACTGGTCTCTCGCCAAAGTTCTGCCCTTCCAGAATATGTAGGTCTGTGCGACATACACCTGCACCAACAACTCGCACAATTAAATCGTCCGCGTTTTCAATAGTCGGCGAATCGACTTCTCCTACCACTACCACACCACCAATTTCGGTGGTCGTGTAGGCATTTAGCACGGCGGCTCTCATCGCTCACACCCGACTCGATCTACGGTTACTGCATCTAGCCATGGCCCCATATGCGGACAGTACTCCCCTGAGAGAAAGCCGACATCCGTCTCCCTTAACTAAGTGGGTTAGACACGAGTATCTGTATCTATTTGAACTCGAAAGACACAATCCGAGTTTGGCACCCCGTCCTTTTCAAGAAGGACAAGTTGGGACCGACTTCATCTTCAGGGAGACCGTAGATTGTACGTACGATTCTAGATTCGGGAGCCTCGACCACGGTTTTGATCTCGTCTGTTTCTACGGATACAAGATTGACGTAGAGATTTGACAAAGGCTCGTCCATCATGAAAGCCAGGCGAGGCGTGTGACTGATTCTCAACCCATTCAGCCAACAGCAGGGGAGAAGCTCTCTCGCATCCGCCGTCAGATCGGGAGTCATATGGTCTCATCGAAAGCAATTTCTCCTCATGTCTTCACCGCCATGGAGGTCGACTACGAGTCCGTAGAAATCGTGCGTAGAACTCATCGTTCCCAGTGGAAGGAAACTGAGGGATTCAGCTTGACCTACCTTCCGTTCATCGTCCATGCAGTCGCCCGATCTCTTACCGACTTCCCACGAATTAACGCCAGCATCAATGACGAAGATCTGTTGATCCACGATGAGATAAACCTTGGAGTAGCCGTTGACCTTGATTTCGAGGGATTAGTAGTTCCGGTCATCCATGAAGTTGACGAGTTGCCTCTCCTCGACGTAGCACGCCAGATCATGGACGTAGCAGCACGAGCTCGGGCAAAGAAACTTTCCCCCAACGACATGGCTGGCGGGACCTTTACCCTCACCAACGCCGGGCCCTTTGGCACCCTGTTGCAGTTCCCCATAATTAACCAGCCACAAGTAGCGATCTTGTCTACTGACGGGGTCAGCAGAAAACCGGCCGTGGTAACCGACGCAGACGGAAACGAATCCATCAAGATTCGCTCTATTGGGATACTCGCCCTAGCCTGGGATCACCGAGCGTTTGACGGGGCCTACGCAGCATCGTTCCTGGGACGGGTCAGAGAACTAATCGAATCCACCGACTGGGAGTCCGAAATACATCTCGCTCAGCCCTAAGAGTTTCATGTCGTCCTGCGTCAGAAACTATAGAGATCGTCCTCCACGGAGATTAGCGAACAGTCAGGCAAACTTGCCAAAGTAAGATTCTTCTTGTCTGGCTGGGGAGATTTAAACTCTCGACCTTCTGTCCCACAGATCAATGCACCCCTAACCCCCAACCTGCACAAACATCACAAAACATGCTGTGCTCTTCCATCTTGGTTGGTGTTTGGTCCGCGTCGTTTCGCACTGTTTCTTGACGTCTCGTGGCACGTATGTGCCCTGAAAGAACCGGTTCGGCCAAACCAGTGCAGGCTCTGCTCAACTGCCAAAGTCCGCAGTATCCCTATCCAAGGCCCAGATGCCGTTCAACCTCAGGTTCCACCGGAAACAACGAGACGACCCTTTTCTCAATTAGGTCGAACGGCTGATTCTTGCCCGAAATAGTTGTCGGTCGTCAGTCACATTCCCTTGCACATTAATCCACACGTTGAACGCTCGTCCTAAAGTCGCCTCTATGAAAAAATTCCGTGGCTCAACTCTTTGCTTACTCCTCTTCTGCGCTGGCTGCACTTCCTCTGCTTCCGAAGAGAGCTCAGCAACAAGGGCGGGAGGAGCCGCACCAACCACCACCGCCGCACCAACCACCACCGCCGCACCAACCACCACCGCCGCACCAACCACCA
>JAQWTI010000018.1 GCA_029242745.1 Acidimicrobiales bacterium
TCAAGTCCCTCCGCGCCCACTACGTAAAGTTGCAGATTGACAAAATTGCTTATCTGAGTGGTTGGCGAGGCCGTTTTGGGTCCCAGGTTTTCCGCTGAGGGTTTCAAGCCCAGCGCCTACCATTTATCGGTGAATTGTTACCAAATGGGGGGTGAACTTGATGGATTCAGACAATCCGATATTTGCGACTGACCGCTACGTCGGCACTCGTGTACCAATAGAGGACGCTGAGCCCCTGCCGCCTGACGTCTACTTTTCTCAAGCATGGTACGACCGCGAGATCGAGACCATCTTTCGGAAACGGTGGCTCGTCGCTACTCGCGAGGAAGAGATTCCCAATCCGGGGGACTACGTACGGCTAGACATCGTGGGTGAGCCATTGTTGATTGTCCGTGATGATGGAGGTCAAGTTCGCGCCTTATCGGCATCCTGTCGACATCGCGGTTCAGAGCTGATGACTGGCCATGGGAACTGCCGCAAAATAGTGTGCCCCTACCATGCGTGGACCTACTCGCTTGAAGGGAAGCTACTTGCGACGCCTTCAATGAACGAGGCGCGTGGGTTCGACAAGTCAGAGCACAATCTCCCCAGTGTGCGTACTGAAACCTGGGGTGGCTTCGTATTCATCAATTTTGACCCTGGTGCCGTCTCATTGATGGAGTCGCTCGGCGGGCTCGTTGATCGGCTGGCCAGTTACCGCCTCGAAGAGATGAAGGTCACCAAAAAGTGGGAGAACAGGTTCAACGCGAACTGGAAAATCTGGGTGGAGAACTCTCGGGAGGGATACCACGTGCGGACCGTGCACCGCGAATCTCTCGACACGTTCTACCCCGGTGCCGTTCGAACCGCCTTTGAAGCTGGCGGTGAGCCAATGAGCTACGCAATTAACAGCAGCGACAATGAAAATGGCCTCTACGTCCACCGCAACCACACACTGCCCTTCGTCGACGGCCTCTCACCCCAAGACAACGAGAGCACCCACTTCATCATTCATTACCCGCACCTCCTCTTGAACGTTCCTCCTGACCGGATCACGTTTCACCAGTACTTTCCAGAGGGCCCCGAATGGACCCGGATTGTCTCGTGGTGTTGCTTCCCGCAATCCACCATCGATCTACCTGAGTTCGAGACCGAAGTCGAAGAGAAGTACTACCCCTCGATGGATCTGTTCCTCGCTGAGGACAAGGGAATATGTGAGATTGTTCACCGAGGTATTGGTGGACAGCTTGCCAAGTTGTCCCGTTACTCGCCTACCGAGGAACGGACCGTTCACGAGTTTTCCAACTACGTGCTCGACCATGTTCTCGGCCCGGAAACAGCCGTTGACAAGGTGTCGAAATGAACATCCGTGAGAATATCTCCATACCTAACGTCGCTGAACCAGCCGATCCACGAGCGGGATCACAGTGCATCCGCAAGGGCAACCTGCTTTTTATTTCCGGCCAGATCGCACTCAACGACGGAGAACTAGTTGGACCTGAAGACCCCCTTGAGCAGTGCCGCCAGTGCCTTCGACATATCGAAAGTTACGTCTCCGAAGCTGGCGGGACTCTCGACGATGTGGTGTCGCTCGACATTTTCCTCACCGACATCCAATATCGACCGGCCGCAGGTCAAGCCAGGGCAGAGTTCTTCAACGAGCCGGGCCCGAGCGCCACGGTGGTAGGAGGGGTGGATCTCGCATTCGAGGGGCTCCTCGTTGAGATCAGCGCCCGCGTAGTTCTCCCATGAAGGGCGGGTGGGCACAGACTGTGCTGGGGCCAGTCGATGCCGCAGATCTCGGCATCACGCTGGCTCATGACCATGTCCTCATGGACGGATCGTTTATGTATGTCGATCCGCCGGCCAGTGCCGATCAGTATCTTGCAGACGAGCAGATCACGCTCGACAACCGGGGCTGGATCGCGTACCACTGGACGTCAAGTCACCACAATGTGCATCTCGATTCTGAAGACGTGGCAATTGCGGAGTTGCAGCGGTTCGTGGCTGCTGGTGGACGAACTGTCGTGGATCCCACCAACAACGGTTTGGGTCGCGACCCGCGTCCCCTTGTGCGTATTGCGGAAGCGACAAGCAGCCACATCATCGTGGGTTCCGGCTATTACCTGGGGGGCACACACCCTGACGATATGGACGACCGGTCAATGGACTCCATCACCGACGAGATCATGACTGACATCTGCGTAGGAATCGGTGAGACGGACGTGAAATCTGGACTAATCGGTGAGATCGGCTGCACCTACCCCTGGCTACCCAATGAGAAGAAGAGCCTCCGGGCCGCTGTGGCCGCTCAAGTTGAGACTGGAGCACCCCTCATGGTTCATCCCGGTCGTGATCCGGTATCACCCGTTGAGATCACGAAAATCGTAGATGAGGAAGGCGGCGACCTCAATCGCACGATCATCTGCCACATCGACCGCACTTGCACCGACCGGTCGTGGCTGAGCGATCTGGCAGCCACCGGCTGTTATTTGGAATACGACCTGTTCGGCAACGAGAGCTCGTGGTATCCGCCCAACCCGGCGGTCGACATGCCTTCTGATGCCGAGCGAATGGATGTTGTGCTCTGGCACTTTGAGCAAGGACTCGAGGACAAGGTGCTCCTGTCGCACGACATCGCCACCAAGCATCGGCTTCATGCCTATGGCGGTCTCGGCTACGACCATCTGCTCACCAATGTCGTACCTCGTTTGCGTCAGCGCGGGCTTTCTGAAATAGAGATCAACACGCTGACAACTGATAATCCGGCACAGATATTTGCGTTTGCGCCACCCGGAGGATGTTCCTAGAGAGATGACGGCGGCCAGTTGTGTTAAACCAGCGGAAACCTCGCATGACAAACGCCCACAACGGTTCCATTCGTAGCCTCAAAGCATGACTCGCCCACTCACCGACCACGGAGTTCTCACCTTCGACTGCTACGGCACCCTCATTGACTGGGAGTCCGGGATCTGGGATGCGTTCCAGCCTCTACTAGTGGCGAATCTGCCAACAGGCCTCACACGAAAAAGCCTGATTGAAACCTTCAACGACTTGGAGGCTCAACAGCAGGCTGCAGCGCCCACCATGACCTATCCCACCGTCTTGGAGTGTGTGCACCGGACGTTCGCTGAGGATCTGGCGCTGAAGACGTCACCAATCCTCGACAATGATTTTGGGGCATCAGTCCCGTCTTGGCCAGCGTTTCCTGATTCGGCTGATGCCCTCAGGTTCCTCTCACAACACTTCGGGCTTGTGATCCTCAGCAATGTCGACCGTGCGGGCTTTGCGGCCTCCAACGCCCTATTGGGCGTCGAGTTCGACGCCATCTACACAGCCGAGGACATCGGCTCGTACAAGCCCAATCTTTTCAACTTTGAATACCTGATTGAACACGTGAAGTCCGACTTGGGATACAGCAAATCAGACATCTTGCATACAGCCCAGGGCATTAGACACGACCACATCCCGGCCCGCTCAATAGGTCTCGACAACTCATGGATCGACAGAAATCGCTTATCGGAAACTGGTGCTGCCGGCCTTCCAGCAACCGACCACCTGTTCTTCTCGATGGCCGAGATGGTCGCTGCCGTGCAGGCTGAGTTGACCCCGTGACAAGAATCGCCTCATTGTTTGGAGAGGTGTTGTAAATGGGGCGAGGGGTCAGTTCCGTTGGGCCCGTGGCAGCGTTTAGGAAGAAACACGCAATTCATATCAACCCTAGGATTAGTCGTTAATCAGGTACGACTGGAGGAGGACTGGTGTCGTCGGTGGCGGACTTCTATATCGACGTTGACGGCGTACAAACTCATGTAACAGAAGCGGGGACCGGGCCCACTGTCGTCTTGCTCCACGGGGCTGCCGTCGGTGTCGATTCGACGCTTACGTGGTGTCGCACGATGCGGGCACTATCGGATCAGTTTCGGCTCGTAGCGTTTGATCAGATCGGGTTCGGGCGAACAGACATGCCGAGAGACGGCATTTATAAGAACCGGTTAGAACGCACAGAGCATGTCCGATCGACACTACGCGCACTCGAAGTGACCACAGCTTGTCTTGTAGGGCACTCGGAGGGAGCGTTCATTGCTTCCCGTCTGGCGATCACAGATCCAGACCTTGTTCGATCGTTGGTGATCGTCACCTCAGGAGGAACGGCTCCGTACCTTGGTGAGCCAGAGGACAAGAAATGGATATCGGCATGCGAGAAGACCTACAACGACCCCCAGCGACTCAGCAACGAAGAGGCCTTCATCCAGTCTGACGCTCATCTGAGCCGGGGCAAAGACCCCGAGTACGAGGCGATTCTCAGGCAAAACTTTGAACAGGCAAACAAATCTGGGCAAATTGAGATCTTTCAGAGAATGCCAGAAGCTGAAGTCGACTACCAGAAATACCGAGAACTGCAGGAAACCCATGTCCTGCCATACCTTTCAGAAATCGATATCCCGAGTCTTCTGATTTGGGCGGACAAGGACCCGACCGTTCCCGTAAGCAGGGGTCATGCCCTATGGGAGCGAATACCAGCAGCAGAGATGCAGATCCTGAGTAACGCAGGCCACTACGTCATGCACGACCGACCAGAGAGCTTCAACGGCATTATCAGGTCATTCGCAGGTGTCCAACCGTGATAGTCCGCAGCGTTGACGAATATCAGTCCCTGGGACGAACGGTCGAACTTGCTGATGGACGAGCGACCTCAACGAGGCTCATCACGGCCCGTGACGGCATTGGCTTTTCTCTCGCTTTCGTGACACTCGAGGCAGGGCTCACTTTTGACCTCTGGTACAAGCACCACTGGGAAACGAATGTGATACTGGGTGGCGCGGTGCTTCTCTCGGATCTCGAGAGGGGTAATTCTTGGGACCTGGACCGTGACTCCGTTTACATAGTCGGCCCCACGGACCGGCACCGTCTGAAAGCACACACTCCGATAGAGGTTCTGAGCGTGTTCTGCCCAGCGGTCAACGGAGATGAGAATCACGATGCTGATGGCTCCTATCCGCCCACAGGGCCTATCCCACCACGCTGCGAATCAATGGCAGTTCGAACTGGGTGCGACGCAGCGGTAACCGCCGTCGATGGTGTAGGCGTGGTGGTCACCCGAATTGAGGTGGGGGGGCAAGGAGAGTTTCCGGCTCAACAAGCCGCTTCTGCCTACTATTTTCCTGCCGGATCAGGAACCGCAGAAGATGAATTGGGTCTGCAGAACGAAGTTCGTGACCGTTCAGTTGTTCTGGTGGAACCCGAGGAGGCAATCAGGTTTCACATGGCCTCACCGACTCCAGTTGTTGCTTTCTGGGCCGCCCAGTGAGAAAAACAGAGGCCCTTCAGATGCGTTCAGCCGACGAGCTGATGGACATTGATCAACTAGCGTCCACGAAGCCGTACCGATTGAGTTTTGCCAGAACACTGATCCAACGGATGACGACGGAAAGGTGGTTGATTGAGCCCAAGAAAATGGAACTAGACGCGAATGGCATCGGCACTGCGATCTACCAGGTCACAGCATCCGGACACCAAATAACCTTTGTGGCCTTCTCCGACGACGTTCCGGACGAAAAACGCAGTGGCCGATTGTCTGAAACACGTTTCGACGGAATGGGGTTTCTCTGTCACGGCGAAGTTACGGAGGAGCGCCTCAACACAGAGCGTGAATCCATGAAATTGCGCTCAAGAGGTCGAACCGACTGGGAGACCATTGGGTGGACGCTCGCTACACGAAGCAAACGATCATTCGACCGAGTGGTGAACCTACTTTCCAGAGGAGCCCAACCGGACTTAGGCAGGCTCGCATCCGATGGTGGTTATCTATTCCGGAATAATGGCTATTACGGCAATGGCCGCCATGGAACCCGCATGTGGCAATCGCTACCGGTCGACCACCCGCTCAGTCACCCCTATCACCCGGAAATGTTTGCCCTGTACCTTTGGCGCCAATTTAGTTTCGACCTGGTAGACGAAATGGCTCGACTCCGCTCTCCGAAGGCCACGTGTCTCCATGGCGACATCAAGCGAAAAATTGGAATCGGAAATTCAACAGGCCAGGGAATCTCCACGTTTCTGACCAAGTGGCCAGGGTGGATGCATGCATGGAACGTCTTGAGGGAGACAGCAATTGTTCAGTCCACAAACACATCGGCAAGTGAAACCGACATCGAGAGGGCCCGAACGCTTCTTCACCGTGCAGCCGCCTACATGGCGTACAGAGATGGAAGCAAGGACCGCTACGGATGTCCAGACTCAGAACTAATTAGCGACCTCAACGCAATTGAAGCGAAGTTCGACGACCTCGTAGCAACCGGTCAATCCTGGAGTCGACTCGTGGTCTGGGCGCGCGCCCACTGTCACCCCGAGGCATCAGACCTTTTCAATTCCATCCTTACTGAGACGTACCCGGATCTAGTAGATGAACTCGATAGAGACTTTGCAACACTGATGCTGCGCGCCACAGATGTGGCCCCCCATCAAACAGTTGCTGAACTTAGAAGTCTTATATCTGACAGATACGCGTGGACTCAGAATTGGCTCTCTTCTCCGAATTTCTTCTACCGCTCCGAGGAGCATGGGGAACAACGAGTCGGAAGTCGTCAGGTGGACGATGGAGAGTCGATGGAAACCTTCACTGCGCTCTGCAACGACGTGGCGGCACTATCAGATGACTTGGAGAGCTGCGATGCAAGCGAATCGGTGGGGTCGTTCCTGCTTCGCCATCCCGGTCATCGATTCCTGATCGAGCGAATCCAAACCTTCGGAACGGACACGTACGCGGAGATCCGCGCCAATGTCGCTGGAGATTCGTGGGTGCCGGCTAAAGCAGGAAAATTTGTTCTGAGCAACTTCGGTATGGAGTTGTCCAGTGCGCACAACCATCGCTTTGTGCAGGGCATTTTCTATCAAGGTGCCCCTCTCCCTGAAGATTTGGCAACAGGGCGAAAGATGGATTGGATCTACCCGAATGTCTGAGTTGGCTTCCAAAACCTCTCGCCTCACCGAGTGGGAGGTCCGGACACACGGTGCGGGTGCACTCCGGGTAATGGGCGTCCCCTTCGGCGCGACTGACTCGGCTGCCCGTGTCCTCTGGTGGAATCAGGCGATGAACGTCCCGGCCATCGAATGGCTTATGGCTAATGAGGAAACGGTCCGGGCCGCAGCCACTTCACCGCTCAGAATTGCTGATAGTGCAGCCCGGTCGATAACGGTGGATGCCAATGGCCAGTCGGTGCTTACCGCAGGTATAGCGGCATTCGATGTGGCATGTGCGGAAGTCCAAGTCGCAGTGCCGCTGACGGTGCACCTCGTCAACACGGTAGGTGTTGAGATGGCACATTATTTCGTGGCGCTTGGCCGCCAGCGAAAGGTCGCCGCCACAGTCCGGACTGAACAAACAGCAGTGACCTTTACTGTTGGAGGCGAAGTGGGAGCCGGGCGAACCGACACGTCCTTACTGGAAGACGCTCTTCGCCGCGGAGTAGCGGTCGAGGCACAAACTGCAATCGAGTTTCTAAACCGTGCACACCGGCTTTGGGTTCCTTCTTCGGAACGCTCCCGGGCGCAGGGTTCGTCCATTACCGACATCCCACCTGACCACCAGACGGAGCAGCGATGAAGATCTATCTCGACTATGACCAGACAGAGTTGGATGCTGAGTACGACCTTCGACCACTCGTCCCAAACCATCTTGAAATATTCACTCGTTATATAAGAGATGGTCAGTCAACAACCAGTCGACAGGAGATGGTCCGAGACATCACCTACGGCCAAAATCCGAAACAGACCCTCGATCTTTTTCCCGCAGCCCCGAGACACGGGCTCGCCCCGGTGGTTTGCTTCATTCACGGTGGTTACTGGCGAAATAAGGACAAATCTGACTTCCACTACCTCGCTCCAGCGTTCACACGCGCGGGAGTCCATTTCGTGCTGATCAACTACACACTCGCCCCGGAAGCCTCAATGGACCAGATCGTTCAGGAAAACCGGGAAGCCGTGGTTTGGCTTGCTGCCCACGCTGCAGAGCATGGGATCGACCCGAAGCGAATCCACGTGACAGGCCACTCTGCAGGTGGCCATCTCGTGGCGATGCTCATGGTCACTGATTGGTCGTCGTTCGCGGGAGGACAGCTGGGAAGCGATGTGCTGGCCGGAGGAACAGCAATCAGCGGTTTATTTGATCTTGAACCGATACGACTTTGCTACCTGAACGAGAGCCTGCACCTAGATGACGAACAGGCGCTAAGGAACAGCCCTGTTGGGCTGACGCCAACGACGAAAACTCCGCTAATCCTCGCTCTCGGCGGAGACGAAACTTCTGAATACCATCGACAACAGGAGGCCTTGTTGGGGTCGTGGAGTAAACATGATCTTCCCCTGTCGATAGTAGAGATGCCGGGCTTGAACCATTACGACGTAATCGACCACCTCGGCCACCCCGGAAGTGCGCTACACCATGCAGTGATTGATCAGGTCCGGGGGAGTAAGGACAGGAGCACATCATGACACTTCAATTTCCGATGCTTGTCGACGGTGCCTGGGTTCCATCATCTGACGACCGTTGGATCAACTCCCACGAGCCCGGAACCGGAGAAGTGTGGGCGCAGATTCCCGCTGCTACAGAAGGTGACGTTGACCGGGCCGTAATGGCAGCCCACCGGGCTATGCGCTCTGGGCCGTGGTCCGAGATGACAGCGAGCGCCCGAGGTGAGGCCCTGGTCCGCCTCAGTGAGTTGGTTAGTGGGCATGCCTCGGTGCTTGCAGAAGCAGAAACGAGAGACACCGGAAAACTGATTCGAGAAACAACCGGGTCTGTTGATTACGTACCCGCGTTCTATAGGTACTACGGCGGCCTCGCCGACAAGATTCAGGGGCACACCCTCCCAAGTGATAAACCCGGGATGGAGATCTTCACTTACCGGGAGCCCGTGGGCGTCGTCGCAGCGATCGTCCCCTGGAACTCTCCGCAGATGCTCCTAGCCGTAAAATTGGCGCCCGCCCTCGCTGCAGGAAATGCAGTCGTCATTAAACCGTCGGAGCACGGATCGATCCCAATCCTCGAATTTGGAAAACTCGTTGAACAGGCGGGGATTCCCCGTGGTGTTGTCAACATCGTTACCGGACGAGGTGACCCGGTGGGTAATGTCCTCACCAGACATCGACTGGTGAGCCGCATAGCGTTCACCGGCGGACCGGATACCGCCCGAACGATCGTCCGCAACAGTGCTGAGAACTTCGCTTCGGTAAGCTTGGAACTAGGTGGGAAATCACCACAGATTGTCTTTGCTGACGCAAACCTGGACAGTGCCCTAAACGGCATCGTGGGTGGAATCTTCGGTGCTTCAGGACAATCCTGCGTGGCCGGCTCCAGGCTCTACGTCCAACGCGAAATCTATGACGACTTCATAGCCCGCCTCATCGATCGAACGGAGCAGATCCGACTGGGCTCACCTCTAGACCCAGATTCAGAGATGGGCCCACTGGCGACACGTGAACAGTTGGGGCGATTTGATTTGTACGTCGGATCAACGCCGGCCGAGGGCGGGCGTGTTCTGACTGGCGGTGGTCGACCGGTAGAGCCTGCTATGGGGTGGTTCGTGGAACCGACAATCCTCGAGACGCACGCAAAAGGTATTCGTGCTCAGGAGGACGAGATCTTCGGTCCTGTACTCGCTGTCACGACCTTCAACGATCAGGCCGATGCGGTTGAGAAAGCCAACGCCACTCAGTATGGCCTGGCAGCCGGTGTGTGGACATCTGCGGTGGAAAGAGCCCACCAGATGATCCGAGCGCTGTCCGCAGGAATTGTTTGGGTGAACACCTACAGGGCTACCTCTCCGGTCGCTCCCTTCGGTGGACTGCGAGATAGTGGAGGCGGTCGGGAGAGCGGCGCCGATGCGGTCTACGACTACACGTCGGTAAAGACAGCGTGGATCAACTCGTCTGACGAAGTTGTGGCGGACCCATTTAAAGTCCAGTGATCACCCTTGTCGGCTACTTCTCACTCAGACTCAGTTGTGAAAAACATCATGCCGTCTAGTGATAGCCAGCCTGGGTCGTAGTTCTTGGCAATGACCTCTCCATCAGGGCGGACAATCAAGATGGCGGGCACTGCCTCCTCGTCCTTCCCGGTGGGAGAAGAACTAGCCACTGGAACATGGGTCGCATAGAGCGGTCGGAATCCCTCAGGTAGATAACAGATGGTGGACCTTGGTAAGGCGCCATGACTTGGCTTTCCACCCGTCACCGTTCCACTGAGATACACGCGTCCTTGTTCGTCTCGTAGAAACTTGGGATAGCGGCTGATGCTCTCGAAGTGAGTCCAACTGTTTAGGAGTGGTTCAAGGCGGCGCCAACGATTGCTCATGATTGTTGCAGTGTCCAGACAGTCGATCTTGTTCGAAACGGAAAGTGATTGAGGAGGTCACTGTAGAGCCAGTGGCCACGAGTCGAAGAACGTTGTTTGGATTACGGTCCTGAGGAACCAGAACTTCACACCAGTATTCGTCGGCGCCATCCCGAGAGAAGTTGAGAACCGACCACGTGGCTCTTACAGGGTGAGTATTTCTCCCCGCCCTTGCTAGTTGTGGTAGCAGGCTTTGTGGCTGTCCTGGATCGTCATGTGACTGCAGCGCGATGCTGTTTCCGGCAGCGAGCCGACAATCCTTTATATAATATTAAGTTATAGAAAATGTGATGCCACATGACTGGTAGTGGGGTAGAGATGGATTGGCAGTTGGTTCTACCTGAGTTGGAGGGTCGCACCGCGCTTGTAACCGGTGCAGCCAGTGGACTTGGATTGGCTATTGCTGAAGGATTGGCGCAGGTAGGGGCCCGAGTGGTGCTTGCAGATCTAGACGAGGAAGAACTCGAAAATGCAGTCACTACTGTTGGAGGTGATTGCCGGGGTCTCGTGTTGGACGTTGCGGATAGCGATTCCGTGTCCCAAGCAGTAGGGGAGTTGGACAGTTCCCACCCTGTTGAGGTACTGGTCAATTCTGCTGGTATCGGTGGGCGTGGTCTAGCAATCTCCTATTCCTCAACCCTCTGGGATCAGGTCATGAGTGTGAACTTGACCGGAACATTCAATGTCTGCAGGGAGGTAGGTGCGCAGATGGTTAGCCGAAAGCGTGGGTCGATTATCAACATCGCCTCAATCGGAGGCCTTGCGGGGTATTCAGGAAGTCTCGGATACCAGGCAAGTAAGGGTGGTGTCGTACAACTCACCAGAACTCTTGCTGTGGAATGGGCGTCATCGGGAGTCCGCGTTAACGCCCTCGCTCCATCCCAGTTTGACACTCCCGTTGTGCGTAGGCAGTGGGAAGCTGAACCTGAATTGGCTGGAACATTTGCTGCACGCACCCCACTGGGACGTATTGGTGAGTGCACGGAAATAGTTGGTCCGGCGTTGTTTCTGGCGTCATCCATGTCTTCGATGGTGACTGGACACGTGTTGGCTGTTGACGGCGGATATTTGGCTCAGTGACGACAACAAGCTGCGGATTGTAAGTCTGGAGGTACCGGTGGCCGTTGATTTTAAAGATAGAGAAAGCAGTCTGGAGGCCTACCGGCAGCTTCTACTTATTCGTATTTTTGAGGAAACGCTCGAAGACCTTTTCGGCAAGGGAAAAATTCCCGGATTCGTTCATACCTACATCGGCCAGGAGGCCATTGCTGTAGGAGTTTGTTCAAATCTGAGGTCCGACGACTACGTCACTTCAACTCACCGAGGCCATGGCCACGCGATCGCCAAGGGAATCGACCTGAACGGCCTTATGGCGGAGGTGTTCGGCAAGGTGACCGGGATATGCAAGGGGCGGGGTGGCTCAATGCATGTGGCTGACTTCTCGAAAGGCATCCTGGGGGCTAACGGCATTGTGGCGGCGGGAACTGTGATCGCTGCAGGAGCCGGCCTGTCGATTCAGAGTCGAGAACAGGATCAGGTGGTTGTCTGCTTCTTTGGTGACGGGGGCATCAACAAGGGAACCGTGCACGAAGCGATGAACTTCTGTTCAGTGAAACGACTTCCAGTGGTGTTTGTTTGTGAGAACAACCAATATGCGCAGTTCACCTCCCGCAAACTGACTACCTCTGTGAGTGACCTGTCCAAGCGAGGAGCTGCGTACGGAATGTCGACAGCGTCTTTGGACGGGAACAACGTTGTTGAGGTTGCTGAGGTATCAAAAAAAGCGATTGATGACGCCCGGAACGGCTTGGGTCCGACTTTGGTCGTGGCTGATACGTACAGGTTTGGCGGACACTACGTCGGTGATCCGCAGGCTTACCGGTCGGAAGACGAGGTAAGCAAGAGTCGCACGCGCGACCCCTTGCTTCTATTTGAGAAACACCTCGAGTCGCAGGGTTTAGTGGATCGCGATCAACTTGAATTGGAGAAAGTGGCTATTACGGAACTCGTTGATGAGGCAGTTTCCTTCGCGGAAAGAAGTGATTATCCCGAAGTTCATTCAGCAACAGATTACGTTTTTACGGATCGGATCGAGGGAAGTTAATGAGGTCGATCAGTTTCGGCCAGGCGACCGTTGAGGCAACTGCTGCCGCTATGCGCGAAGACGAGACCGTCGTTGTTACCGGTGAAGACATTGGTTGGGGCGGCAACTTTGGTCAGTTCAAAGGTTTGCTAGAGGAGTTCGGCCCAAAGAGGGTTGTGGACATGCCTATCTCTGAGGCGCTGATTCTTGGCTCAGCGGTTGGTGCTGCAGTGACGGGCCTCCGGCCAGTCGCTTCTTTGAGTTTCGTTGAGTTCACCATGGGAGCGATGGACGAGATCATTAATCAAGCGGCAAAGTTTAGGTACATGTTTGGCGGCCAGGTCAGTGTGCCGATGGTGGTGAGAGCATCTGATGGTGTCCTGCGGTCTTCCGGGGCACAGCACTCTGAGAGTTTTGAAGCGTTCTTTTCGCATATGCCTGGGCTAAAGGTGGTTGCACCGTCTAATCCGGCTGACGCCAAAGGTCTACTCAGGTCTGCCATTGATGACGATGATCCCGTTATTTACCTGGAGAATAAGAAAATCACGTTCCGTCGGGGCCCAGTTCCCGAGGAGGACTATCGAACAGCGTTAGGCGAAGCAGCGATAGCCCGTGAAGGATCAGATGTCAGTTTGATCACTTATTCGGTGATGACTCAGCATGCGTTGGAGGCGGCGCAAGTCCTGCTCGAAGACCACTCGATAGAGGCAGAAGTTGTTGATTTGAGATCTCTTGTTCCTCTCGACATGGAGAGTGTTCTCCGTTCAGTTGCCAAAACTCGTCGGGCAGTTGTGTGTCATGAAGCTTGGACTTTCGGTGGCTTTGGAGGCGAGATCGCAAGCCAGATAAACGAACATCTATTTGGAGAACTGGTGGCACCGGTTCTTCGCGTGGGTGCACAGTCAGCACCTATCGCGTTTAGCCCACCGTTGGAGAGGGCGTTGGTGCCCGAAGCATCTGAAGTGGTTCAGGCGGTTCTACGTACCCTGAAACCGTAATAATTAGAGATGTGTGCCCTATGGGGTGTCGGAAACAATGATCCCCAGCGATTCGGTGATCTGGATAGGTTCTGAACTTGGTAAAAGCAAGATCTGCAACTGGCCACCTGCTGGTGATTCCACCTCGAGTTCTGTTTTCTCAGTCTCGATGGCGGCGAGTGCTTGGCCTTCGGTAACTGACGATCCGTCCTCCACGAGCCACTCCAGAAGAATGAACTCCTCCACAACGCCCATTTGAGGGACAACTACAGGAACCTTTTCCACATCTAAACCTTCTTGATCGATTTCTTCTACTGCAGTTGGTTCGATTTCGCCACTAATTCGCTAGATGTGACCATGACGATTGAAACTTTCGAGAGGTGTCGAGCCAGTCTGCACCTCTGCACGCACGAGAGCTTCCGCCGCAATGACCTCTTCTGCCTTCTCGAGCACCTCAATGATGTGCCGTTCAGGGACCATGAGGATGCCTTCAAATTCGGCAAAAATTAGGTCTCCCGGACTCACCAGTACATTCCCGATTTCAACCGGCACCTGGTGCTCCACCATTTCCCATCTTCCGATTGCATTCATGGGACTGAGATCTCTGAAAAAGACTTGGAAGCCGATCTCTCTGAGCCCCTCTACATCCCTAAGGTTTCCGTCTAGCACCACTCCTGCGCACCCCCGAGCTTTTGCTGCATTGCCGGTCAGTTCCCCAAAGTGGCCGACCGTTGAACCGCGGTTAACGGAAACGAGTACTGAGTCGTGTTCGAGTTCTTCAAAGACATTCAGGTACGAGGTAATTCGTTCGACTCCATCATCCCACGGAATTGTTGGTTCGATTGCCGAGCCGCGCACGGTATGGGCAATACCAACCATTTTCTGATCTGGGAACAGGGGCCTGAGGTTGCTTGGAAGTACGGGTTCCTCTAGTCCGAGTTCGTACATTGCGTCACAAACGACGCCAATGTAGAGACGGCGGTACCGCTCACAGATTTCCTTTATTCCAGTCATGGAACTATCCGGATTCCGTGCCCAAAAAGTGGAGAGAGGCCAAGGCGTAAATCCGCATTGATTTGGCGACGCTTGCAATCTCCAAGAACTCGTTAGGGGAGTGGGCTAGCGGAAGTAGTCCAGGACCAAATGCGGCGACGGTTGGTATACCCGCTGTTATCTGAAAGTGAGGCGCGTCGGTTGCCCCGGGAAAGGCTTCAAGTCGTGGAACTGATCCCAGAACATTCTGAGAAGCTGCGAGCAACGCTCCCACTACGGGCTCTTCGGGTGAGATCTCAGTCGCTCCAACCCAGGTTTCAAATACAAGCTCCGCATTGAGTTCAGGATCGTCACTCATGGCAGCATCAAGGAAAGCCCGTAGATCATTTTCCATCACCTCCTGTGTCATTCCTGGGAGGGTTCGAATGTCGCAAGCGAACTCAGCAAGTCCAGGACAGATCCCGTAGAAGACGCCACCCTGGACCATTACTCCCACATTGACAGTAGGACCCAGGGGGGAAAGTGGGTGTTCAGGATAGGTGAGTCTCTCTTTGAGCTCGTTGTCCATGCGGCTCATTAGTCCTGCCATCTTCACGCTGGCATTTATCGCAGGTAAGCGGTCGGTGATGCTGCTGTGCATCTGTGTTCCACGGACAATTACTTTGAACAGTGCGGCACCTCGTGACACCAGATGGAGCGCCTCCCATTCTTGGTGAACTCCACTCGGCTCACCAATGATTGCTGCGTCAGCATGCAGTAAACCTTCTTCTGCCAGCCACTTGGATCCTTTTACCGAACCAGCCTCTTCGTCAGCGGTGAAAACCAGTTTCAGGGTGCCGGCCGGCAGGCCGGCTTCTTTGAGGCCAGCCGCGGCGTAGGTCATTGCCGCCACAGCGGCTTTCATGTCTCCGGAGCCCAGGCCGTAAAGTTTTCCGTCTGAGGTCACGGGGTCCCAAGGGTCGGTCTTCCAGGCGGTTAGGTCACCTGCTGGCTTGGTGTCGATGTGACCAGAAAGGATGAGGGAGGGTCCAGGCGCATCTCCGCTGACTGTGGCCAGAACGCTGGGCCTTTCTTCCTCCGGTCCAATGGCCTGGACATCGTCAATGCCCAAGGCGCGCAGCCGATCTACCACTAACTGGGCTACTGCTCGTTCGTCTCCCGGAGGGTTGGCGCTGTCAGTAGCAATCAGTTCTTTGGTGAATTCGAGTACCTCGTCCTCGTAGGAATCGAGGATCTCTGAGAGTTCCTTCAATGTGGCCGGTTTCCCTTCTTAATTCTCATGGCTGTCAACTTTTGTTACTGAACTTCCTTGATGAACGTCGATATGGCTTCGAGGCCGCTACCTATGCTTTCGAGGTTGTTTGCTAGAGAAATTCTGACGACCTCACTGCCACCGGGTCCAAACACTTCACCCGGAGCGACAGCCACTCCGTGCTCTGCGAGTAAGCGGAGGGAGAAATCAAGCGGGGCCAGACCAGAAGTAGATATATCGATAAGCATGTAGAAGGTTCCCTGCGTGCGAAAACCGTCTAAACCAAGATCTAGCATTCGACTCCAAGCAAAGTCACGGTTTTGCACATATGCCAACCGCATTGCCTCGATAGGTTCACGCGGCCCGGTTAGTGCCGCTTCAGCTGCTTTCTGAGAGATGGTGCTGGGGCAGGAAACCTGCGGTTCTTGGAGTGTTCTCAAGATCTGAGCCAAAGCCGGTGGTGCTGCCAAGTAGCCAACCCTCCAGCCGGTCATCGCGTAGACCTTCGAAAAGCTATAGACAGAGATGACTGGCGTGGAAGTGTCGATGGAACCTGGAGACAGGTAGGGAAGTCCATCATCGAGAATCAACTGGTCGTAAACCTCATCACTGATGACCCAGATGCCGCGCTCGGATGTAGCGGAGAGAATGGATTCGATTCGTTCCGGGGGAATCACCGCCCCGGTTGGGTTATTCGGTGTGTTGAGAAACATGGCTTTTGTCTGCGGCGTTACCAGTGAAGCGATTCTGTCTGGATCTGGAAGGTAGCCATCGTTCTTCTCCAACTCGTAGAAGACAGGACGCCCCCCGAGTAAGCGGACGGTTTCGTCCATGTTGGGGAATCCAGGTGTTGGTAGCAGCACTTCGTCCCCCGGATTGAGGAGCGCCGCGTAGATGGAATAAAGCCCGTTCATTGCCCCAGGGGTAACTACGACTTGTTCCAACGAGGCTTTGAACCCGTTTATGGTCTGGATTTTATCGACGAGCAGTTCGCGCAACGTGGTGAGGCCACCGTTTGGGCCATAACGGGTATAGCCAGCCGCCGCAGCATCGCTGGCTGCTTCGATTATGTGCTGAGGGGTAGTGAAAGAAGGTTCACCAACTTCGAGTCGCACCGCATCAGGATTTTGGTCAGCCGCATCAAAGAGAACCCGAATAGTTGAACGCCGAAGATCTTGAGCACGATGCGAAAAGTCGAGGGCCACTTTGGAATCAATGCCCTGGCTCACCGGAGGCTTCCTCGTGCTGGAAAAGAAGGTCTACTCATCGTTCGAGAAGGTTCAACCGTTTGCCACTTCGAGGTCAGGTCTTTGCCCGGGGTCAAAGTAACGGGCAGCCCAGTCGGCTCCCTGCCACGTAACGAGCCGACCTTCTCTAGGCGTTAAGCGCACCAAGTAGCGCTCCCAATCGTGAGATGGGACTAACTGTTCCGCTCCGTCCGGCCCTGCGTACCGACAGGCCATTTCTTCGGCTACCGGAAGCCAGGCGGAACCTTCGGCAACGGCGGGACCCTCAACGATCTCAGCGGTGCATTGCGCAAGAACCTTTCGAATTCTTGGATGAGCCAGTTCCTCGACGCATATTGAGCAGCGTGGCTCACGCTTCAGGTCCTGAACCCAGAGGCTGCGCTTGCGTCCAACGACAAAAAACGCGCCGTTTGACCACTGGTACCAAAGAGGCACCACAAGCGGCCAACCATCTTCCTTGATGGTTGCCAGCTTGATCAACCATGTGCTGTCAGGGGAGGCAAGGAATTCGTCTACCTCAGTTGAGTACATCCCTCCAGCCACTCCTTCCTCGTAGAAGCGTTCTTGGCTGAAGTCCTGTGGCGCATCTTCATCGGGGCACGACATCAACTACTTCTCCTCAGTTTCGGGGCCAGGGGGCGCGTAGCGTAGAACACTCTTGCGTAATAATATAAACTTTTCAATAGGCCATTTGTCAGACTGCTTTAGTTCCACTCGGTTTTTCGTATCACAGACGACTCCCTTCAATTGGTTGTGCTGATCAATTACGGAGGGAAGCAGGGTCCGCAATTCAGGACAATTCGTTTATCTGTAAAGGAAAAAAGATAATGAGATTCGGAGCCCACCAGGGTCGTTCCTGTTTAATTGGAGATGGCTGTTATCTAGATGTAGAAATGGCCTCTGCTGGAGAGTTCAGTGAAGAGCCGATGAATGTATTTGCGCATTGGTCTTCGTTCAGAGAATGGGCAGAAGGCCAAAAACTGCTCGAAGGTGTTCCCTATCGAGATGCTGACCTCACATGTCCAGTGCCGTACCCAAGCCAGATTTTTGCCATCGGACTGAATTATCGTGACCATGCAAAGGAATCCGCTATGGAGATTCCTGACAAGCCGATGGTTTTTACGAAATATCCGTCCTCCTTGACGGGTCCGAGAGGAGACATACACCTAGTCCCCGGCAGTTGTGATTGGGAAGTCGAGTTAGTTGTTGTCATCGGGGAGAAGGTGCGAAATATCAGCGAGGGTGAAGTTCTTCCGGTCATAGCGGGGCTGACTGTTGGGCAAGATGTGAGTGAGCGTGAACTCCAGCTTGATGGTGCGAATCCGCAATTTAATCTTGGGAAATCGCATAAGAGTTTTGCGCCGCTTGGTCCTTACGTTGTCGGTCTTGAGGAATTTGACGATCCGTGGGATCTTGAGATTCGGTGTGAGCTCAACAACACGGTCGTGCAAGAGGCGAGGACGTCTCAGTTGCTGAATGGAATCCCAACCTTGATTAGTTATCTGTCCAGGATTTGTGAGTTGCGGCCTGGAGATCTGATTTTTACTGGGACTCCATCTGGAGTTGGACTCGGCCGCACCCCTCCGCAATACCTAAGTGCCGGAGACGTGCTTGTTTCGACAATTGAAGGAATTGGATCGTTGGTGAACCGATGCATATGAGTGAAGACACGTATCTAGTCACTGGAGCAATGGGGTGTCTTGGGTCCTGGGTAATTCGTCTACTCCTCGAAGATGGGTGCGAGGTCGTGGCGTTGGATATCAGCGAAGATGATCGTCGGCACCAACTCATCATTGAGCCCGAACACCGGAAACGAATCAACTACGTGAAGGGAGATCTAACCGACCCCGAGCAGGTGATCTCAGCGACAGAGGGCGTATCTCGAATCATTCACCTCGGCGCACTGCAGGTTCCATTTTGTCGAACAGATCGTCCCATGGGTGCGGCTGTGAATGTTGTAGGAACTGTCAACGTCTTCGAGGCAGCGCTTCACCATTCCATTGAACATCTCGTCTACGCAAGCAGTGTCGCGGTATTCGGTAATGCTGAGGACTACGAAAGCGAAACTATTGGCCCCGAAGACCAGCGGTCCCCGACGACGCTTTATGGAATCTGGAAGTGTGCAAACGAGTCAACCGCTCGCCTATTTGAATCGGACTACGCGCTTCCGAGCGTTGGTTTGATCCCGCACACGATCTATGGCCCCGGACGAGATCAGGGCCTCACCTCCCAACCCACTTCGGCGGTGCTTTCAGCGGTCAGGAAGCAAGACTTTCATATTGAATATGGTGGCTCTCTGGCGCTCCAGTTTGCACCTGATTCCGCTAGGGACTTCATTCAAGCAACTCGGCTCGAACCGCAAGGTTCCGAGATCCATGCGCTGGGTGGGACCGTGGCATCTATTGCTGAATTCGTCGATGGAATTCAGCAAGTAACAAACTTTACTGAAATCACGCATGGGGAGGACTCGCTGCCATTTCCAGTGGCGGTCGACAGCACTTCGCTCGAAACAAGATTGGGAGCGCTGTCCCATACGCCACTTCTTGAGAGCATTGACCGCACTGTTCAATTGTTTAAGGAAGCAGAGTTGACTGGTTTGCCATTACCGAGTTGAGGTGTCTGTCCACCGTTAGGTACGACTACGACATGGAAAGAGAGAGGGAGAGGATGACTGAAACAATGCGTACGGCGCTGGTCACTGGCGCTGGTCAGGGAATTGGATTGGAGTGTGCTGAACGACTCCTCCAAGATGGTCTAAGTGTCGTCGCAACTGATATTAATGCAGCCAGAACCCCCCCGTTCTCGGTGAGTAATTCCGGTGCTGAGTTTCTGCAACTGGACGTCACCGACTTGGATGCTGTTGTTGCGTTGGTATCGGAGGCTGGTCCGTTTGATGTACTCGTAAATAGTGCAGGAATTGTTGGACCAAATACGGTTCTGTGGGAGACGGAACCTGATGAATGGAAAAGAACGTTGGAGGTCAACCTGATGGGGACCTTCAACACGATCCATTCCGTCATACCGCACATGCGCGACAAGGGTTGGGGGCGCATAGTCAACATCGCGAGCATTGCAGGGAAAGAAGGAAATCCCAAACTTTCGGCTTACTCAGCGTCGAAGGCAGCAGTAATCGGCCTTACAAAGTCTGTTGGTAAGGAGTTGGCCACGGAGAATATTTTGGTAAATGCGATAGCTCCAGCAGTTATCGCCACGCCAATGAACGAGAACACGGCCCCTGAGGTTCTTGATTACATGTTGTCCAAGATTCCGATGGGGCGGGCAGGTGAGGTGGCTGAAGTGGCGGAACTAGTTTCCTGGCTCGCTTCGGATCGCTGCAGCTTTTCGACTGCCGCGGTCTATGACATTTCGGGGGGCCGGGCCACCTACTAGGTTGCGGCCAAAGACAAACCACATCCGCTTTGTGGGAACTGCATTCACGGAGATTGCGTCTGTGAGAAACCCTCAGTCGTAAGGAATTTCGTAGACATCAGCGGTGTGGCCACCATCGACGACGAGGTCGTGACCAGTTATGTAGGAGGCTTCATCGGAAGCTAAGAAGAGAAACGCGCTGGCGATGTCGTCAGTTGACGCCAGACGATTGAGTGGAACCTCAGGAAAGCCGTGCTTGCGCCACCGGGCCATCAACTCTTCACCGACTATGTCGGTGCTTTGTTGTGTGTCTGCTGGTCCTGGACTCACGGAGTTCACTCGCACTCCTGAGCGGGCGAGTTCAACGGCCATCGATTTCATGAGGGCGCGATCAGCAGCCTTGGTAACGCAGTACGAAGTAAAGCCCAATGAGTGTCCTTGTGCGTCAATTGAAGCATTAAACAAGATGACGCCTGATCCCCGTTTCACCATTGATCGGGCAGCGCCTTGTGCGAGCAAAAAGTAGGCGGTGAGATTGACAGCCAAATGACGCGACCACGACTCCGAACTGATCTCTAGGACATGTTCTTCCGCCCAATGCGCCGCGTTGCACACGAGGACGTCTAGATGGTTGTCGCCATCGTGGGCTTGTGCCATCGCATCTGAACACGCAGCGCCGTCGGCCAGATCAAAACACAAGGGAACTGCTTCTGCTCCCCGTGAGCTGACCGCCTCGGCAGATTGGTCTAGCCGGTCCTGAAGCCTGTCGACCATGTAAACAACTGAGGCTCCCTCCTCTGCAAACCTCTCAGACGTTCGACGTCCGAAACCGCTTCCCGCTCCGGTAATGAACACACGCTTTCCATCGAATCGACCCATGGTTCCTTCACTCCTCTCAGACCCGCGTGCCATGTCTTAGCAAATTTGACAATAAAGAGCAAGATCACCAGATGCCCAGTGCAGAATGGGGCAGGGGAAAGATCGATGGAGTGAAGGGGGCCCGTTGCTACGTGTGCTTGAGCCCATGTCGAAAGATCTTCGATGCGAGCGTTAACAAGATTTGAGTACCAGGTGCCATGAAACCGTCAAATGAGGTGGCGGTGGCTTTTCGCCATGACCCTTTTCGGATTTTCGCGAGGGTGACGTTCTAAAGTGCGCGCCAGGAAGGGGCTTGACTCTGAACGCAGACGGTTTCTGACAGGGGGGTTTCTGACAGACCGCCTAGAGCCGGCTGTTCAAAGTCTTGATTCTGGTGTTTCTATCTTGGAGTGTGTGGAGCGGGAGGCCGGGGATGATGGTGTTTTGTGGATCGACTACGCATTGGTGAACAGAGGCTCGGAAAGGACGAATGTCTTTGTGTATTTGCGCAAGGAGATTCCGAAGCGATCCGTGAAAGTTCTGCGCCTTGACCCAGAAGAGGTTTTTCGAGGTTCGTCTAGGGAGTTAGGTAAAAGACCGGCTGAAGAGATGTTCCTCGAGGTGGAGGCTGGATCTGGTATAGACAGCCAAACAGAAGTCTTCAAGGTCGGTAAGGCAAATTCGGCGGCCAAAGCAACAGAGGAGGAGATGTGAATTACGAAACTCTGACTGGAATGAGTGGGGTAACAATAGAGCGTGACGTCCCGGCCTCCATGCGCGACGGGACCGTTCTTTTAGCGGATATATATCGCCCCGAACAAGAGGGCCCCCATCCGGTTCTTCTGAGTCGTCACCCCTACGACAAACAGGCTGCACTATCAAACTTCGGGTATGCACACCCCGCCTGGTACGCCGAAAAGGGCTATCTAGTTGTTATCCAGGATTGTCGCGGCCGGTATCTTTCTGATGGAGAGTTCACTCCTTTCCTTACGGAGTCAGAAGACGGTTATGACACCGTTGAATGGGCGGCTCGGCTGCCGGGTGCCGACGGCCGGGTTGCCATGTACGGATTTTCCTACGGCGGGGCTACCACAATGCTGGCGGCGAAGGCGGCTCCCCCCAGTTTGGCAACGATCTGCCCTGGGTTCACGGGATCCCAGTACTACGACGGATGGACCTACCAATCAGGAGCTCTCAATCTGGCGTTTGCGGTCTATTGGTCGACCTTGCTTGGACTTGATTCCGCCAAGAGGGCCAACGATGCAGACGGTTATGCGCAGTTGGGAGCGGCTTTGGGGGCGGCTCCAGATTGGTTCAACTTTTTACCGATAGCGGATTACCCGGTGATAGCAGACCACGCAGCCTATTTCCGCGACTGGGTTGAACATTCTTCCTACGACGAGTACTGGAGTCGTTGGAGTATTGACGAGGCGTACGATCAGATAGACGTTCCTGCCATCCACACAGGTGGTTTGTACGACATCTTCCTGCGAGGAACTGTGAAGAACTTCGTAGGTCTCTCCGGTGTTCCAGAAAACTCGGCAAGCTCATCCCAGAAACTTCTTCTTGGACCATGGACACACATGCCGTGGTCTCCAGTTGACGTTGTTGGTGGAGAGGTAAGTGCAAATGCGGTCGACGACTGGCAAGTAGCTTGGTTGGATCATCACTTGAAGGGCCAAGAGAATGGAGTTCTGGACTATCCAGTGACTGTCTATCTGCTGGGCGAAGGTATGCGGAATTTCAATGAATGGCCGCCTGCGGAGGCACGCACGGTTGAGTACTTCATGCACTCAGGGGGGCGGGCTAATTCGAAGTTCGGTGATGGTTGGCTTGACCGTGAGCGTCCCTCAGAAGAGCCGGTTGACATCTTTATCTATGATCCAGCGACGCCCACACCGAGCCTCGGTGGACATTCCTGCTGTTTCGAATCGGTCACCCCAATGGGTCCGGCAAATCAGAACACTGCTGAGGTTTCTCGAATGGTTCTCGTCTACACCACGGAACCATTGGATGAGGACATGCTCGTGGTGGGCGATGCGTTCGTCACACTTTTTGCCGCATCTTCGGCTGTTGACACGGACTTCACGACTCGACTCTGCCTAGTCGGCCCAGATGGCTGCTCAATCAATATTCAAGAAGGAATCGTTAGGGCCCGTTATAGGGATTCCCTAGTTGACCCATCGTTGATTGTTCCTGGGCATGTCTATAAGTATCGGATCGAACTCGGGCCGGTAGCCACGAGAGTTCCTGCGGGTTCAGCGATCAGGGTCAACGTATCGAGTTCAGATTTTCCTCAATGGGACCGTAATTTCAACACGGGTGGTCAGATTGGTTTTGAGGGACCGCTGGCGGCTGTGACTGCGACCCAGACGGTTTTGCACTCCGGGTCTTTCCCATCAAGCCTCTCTCTGCCGGTGGTCCCGGGTTAGGGGTTGTTCAAGGAGTGGATCTGGGCGCTGAGGAGACGACAAGCTCAGTCAACCGGCAAGTTGTATAGAAGTTTGGCCAAGTTCATCCCGCAGAAGTTCCACCGTGTTGTGCAGGTCCGCAGCCAACGATTTGGTGGCGCCTTCCACGTCTTTGTTGAGCAGGCGATCGATGATGGCGTGGTGATTATCGTCAACGCTGCAGACAAAGTTTGGTTGAAGGGACGCCAAATGGATGTAGCGCTCAGAATGAGCCCATAGCACTTCGATCATGTGGCAAAGCCACTCTGATCCAGACAGTTCGTAGATTGAAAAGTGAAAGGCCCGGTGCAGGTTCAGGCCCTTTTTGAATTCATTTGCTTCCAATTCACCTACTGCCTTGGTGATAGTGGTGTCCAACGAGAGGATGAAGTTGGAGTCCATGAAGCCGGTAGCCAGGCGGAGCGCCTCAACTTCCATGAGCGTGCGCACCCTGTAGAGGTCCTCAAGAGATTCCATGGACAAGGGTGCCACGCGCGCTCCCTTGTTGATTTCAGAGATGACGAACCTCTCACTCTCCAAGAGCCGGAGTGCCTCTCTGACAGGAATAAGGCTCACTTCGTTGTCTCCGGCAAGTTTGTTCAGCCGGAGTGGAGTCCCCGGAGGGTAGGTGCCATTGAGAATTTTCGCCCTTGTGGACTGGTAGACAGTTTCCACCAAGCCACCTGATTTTGATTTTGCACTTGGCATTTTTACCTAGCCCGACATTGGTGGGAGGGGTTTGTTGCTACCAACGGACAATCATCCTACTCTCAGGTGCCATGTGCACCACCGGGGCTCTACAGATGTCTGAAGGCAAATACCTCTTATTTAAGAATAAGGACTTCGGACGAATGAACTTCGACGACCGGATTGTTCTCACGCCAGAAATTTTTGGCGTCCGGGGGACAACGTCTTGGGCTGATAACGACTTGGGAGGCGACCAGTTCTCTGGATTCTCAATTGGAGCCAACAAGCACGGCCTCTTTTGCGCAGATTCAAATGTGCGAGAAGAACCCGCCAAAGGCACCAACTATGACGTGCTCACTGAGATCGCTCTTACCGAGGGGTCTGATGTGGCTACTGCTGTTGCGGCTCTCGAGCAAGCGCTGAAAGTTGAGAGTTACTGGTGTGCCAATCTGATGTTGGTCGACTCCTCTAGCGTGGCTGTGGTTGAGATCAAGGGGTCCGAACTCCATTGTTCTTTTGAACCAGGTCTTGCAACCCGAACCAACCACCATGTGCACTTTGGTGTGACGGCAACTGATGATGATGTGGTTACCAGCGCGGACCGCTTGGACTGGTCGTATCAGCGTCTCTCCAGGGCTGTGGGTTTGCCTGATGTCCTGGAACTTCAGCGGAGCCATGATGGTGGAGAAACAGGAATCTGCAATCACAGTAGTTATGAGACGGTCTATTCGTACGTCCTAACGAGAACCGAAGAAGGGATTCGCCTTTCGGTCACGCAGGGTCATCCTTGCGGTAATGGCATGACCCAAGAACTCTTGGTTCCACTTGGCGAGTCCTGGTCGATAAAAGCGGCGGAAGAATTTCGTTCAGCATTTCCTTCTGCTGACGGGGCCGTCTGGGCTCTGCTGAATAGATCAAGGCAGTGAATGGCGCGTCAGGTGGGTGCCACAGAATCAACTTCTGTTTGCTTTTCAGTCGTTTGTCTTTTGGGCTTTTCCTTCAGTAGGAAATGCTATAAACTTACTCAAACTATGATATAACTTGCAGTCAGGTGACTGCCGGTGGTTATCGCCGGTTGTTGCTCAACACAGTCTTGAGTCTCGGATGGAGACTCGCTATACGTATAGGGGGACAGATGAACGATCCGACAGAGAACAACGAACTTGATCAGTTGATTTCTGAGTATCGAGGTGGAACGGTCTCGCGCCGGCACTTCGTAAAGATGGCGGGGAGTTTGGGAGTCGGTGTTGCGGCTGCCGGATCGATATTGGCGGCCTGCGGCTCAGATGAAGCAGCGGCTCCTGCGACGACTGCTGCTCCTGCGACGACTGCTGCTCCTGCGACGACTGCCGCGCCGACGACTACTGCTGGGCCGACCAGAGGTGGGACGCTCAAGGAAGGTTATGACCTCGATTTTTCGAAGCATGACCCGATCACCACGAACTGGTACGACCCAGCCTTCTTTGCCATCTATGAGGCTCTCCTCACGAATGATCCTGATGGCAATGACAATCATCAGTTGGCAACAAGTTTCAGCAAGTCGGCTGACGGCATGGAGTACCGGTTTGATATCGACCCGGCTGGGAAGTTCCATTCAGGGAAACCTGCTGATGCTGCTGCGGTAGCTGATTTCCTGACCTTCTTTAAGGCAACATCGTTCATTGCGACGTTGGCTGCTCCGGTAGCAAGTTATGAATCCGAAGGCGACCAGTTGGTTGTCAAGATGAACAACCCTTGGGTTGGGGCTCTTGGCCCGCACAAGACCGGTTATTTCCGGGTTCTCTGCATGGACACCTGGAACGAAGCTGGGGGCATGGAGTCCACCACTTACGGGACAGAACTTGCTGATGGTACGGGTCCGTTCACACATGAGGAGTTTGTGCCCGGCAGCCATGTTCTCGTCAAGAGGTGGGACGACTACCCAGGTTCGAACACGGAGTACTTCGAAAATAAGGGAGCGGCGCATCTGGACGCTATTCGCTGGACCTTTATTCCTGAAGCCAGCCAGCGTGCAGTGCAGTTGGAAAATGGTGATATTCACACTCTTAAGGGCCCAGCCCCTCAGGACGTGAGCCGGTTGGAGAGCAACTCGGACGTCACCGTCTACCGCTTCCCTGAGTGGTCTGGCTACATCTTGACCATGAACCAGGATTGGGACGAGTACTTCGGGGATGTCAGGGTTCGGGCGGCGATTGCTCACCTGATTGATCGAGAAGCAATGAGTGACGCTGTCTTCTTCGGAGACGCAGTAGCCGATTATGGGCCACTGCCTCCGACGGACAAGTTCTACGACCCGGTGGTGGAGGAAATGATTACCTACGACCCCGCCGCAGCTGCAGCCCTTATGACTGAAGCCGGTTGGGCCTTGAATGGTGACGGCATCTGGGAGAAGGACGGAACAGTTCTGTCGTTTGAATTTGCCGTTCAGGCCGAGTCAATTAATGAGGCAGTTGCCACTACAGCATCGGCGATGATGCGTGAAGGTGGTGTAGATGCCAAGGTCAACGTAGTTGACAGGGCGGTGATCTTCGAGAAGCAAGCCACGGAAGGTAAGGGAGCGGCACCAATGACGCTCTTCTACTGGCTGTGGCCGATTCCGATCGACGTTCTGAACCTTTTCGTCAACAGTGCGACCATTCCTTTCCCGAACATGTCTCGTGCAAATGTGCCGGCGATTGATGCCGCTATGTCGGCGTGGACCAGCGCTGGCACTGCGGAGGAAGGGCAAGCCGCTCAGTCGGCGTTCCAAGTGGCGTATTGCGAGAACGTGCCCTACGTTCCCATGGTTACGCGCAACGCTGTGTTTGCGAAGAGAAACAACGTCCATGGATGGCAGCCAACTCTTTGGAACCTCTATCCGTATTACAACGACGTTTGGATTGAAGGCTAAACCTTCCCAGAGGTCGTTTCGACTGCTACCAGGATGACTGGAATTGAAAACTCCCGTTCATCCCATGCTCTGGCATGGGATGAACGGGTGGCAGCCTACGAAGAGGAAGTTAGAGCAAATCCTTGGCGTAAGAGATTAAGAGAGTTCACTCGCAACAAGCTCCTCTTTACGGGTTCCCTGTTAGGGATTGCGATAGTTGGACTTGGCTTGTTGGGCCCGTTGTTCCTGGGTAGTGACTACGCAGGACAGTCTCTGCGTAATACCCATTTACCCCCGTTTACAGATGGCTATTTTTTAGGAACAGATCAATACGGGCGGGATCTTCTGGTCAGGCTTTGTATAGGAATTCGGGTCTCGTTACTTGTGGCTGCCGCCATAACTTCCATAGCGTTGGTAGTGGGCATGGTGATGGGCATGTGCGGTGGTTTTCTGGGCGGCTACGTCGATCGGGTGGTGCGCTCAGTCACGGATTTCGTGTGGGGCTTTCCCCTTATTTTGGTGGCGGTGCTACTAGCCGGAGGTCTGGGGCAAGGGTTGCTTCCGGTCATTCTCGCTGTTGGGATAGTAAATATTGCGGCTATTACTCGTGTGGTGCGTGGCGAAGTCGTTGTTCTTCGAACCAAGGAGTTCGTAGAGGCTGCGCGCGCTTCTGGAGTCTCAAACTTCCGCATTATGTGGCGCCATTTACTTCCAAACGTAATGGCACCTGCTTTGGTGCTGGCCTCCTACTACGTGGCGGTCGCGATAATTGCAGAAGCTGGACTGTCTTTTATCGGACTAGGCGCACAGCCGCCACTCCCGAGCCTCGGGAAGATGGTGGCTGACGGCCGCGGATTTCTTAGGCTAAATCACTGGGAAAGTACAGTTCCGGGCATCGGTATAGCGGGACTGGTGCTATCGGTCAGTCTGATAGGTGATGGTCTAAGAGATGTTTTTGATCCTCAACTTCGGCATGAGGCCAAGGGAGTTGAGAAGGGGTGAAACATACCGCTAGTCGTCTCGTTTATACGGTCATTGTTCTATTTGTAAGTTCTGTTGCTGTTTTCTATGCCATTCGGCTATCAGGAGGCGATGCAACAGCAGCGGCCCTTCCAGGCTCGGCAACCGAAGAATTCCGTGAGGAGTTTCGAGATCGACTGGGTTTAAACGAGCCGATTTATCAACAATACTTCACGTACATGGGTCGGATTCTCAGTGGCGATCCGGGGAACTCGTTGACCAACAACAAGGCTCTCACCACCATGCTCTCAGAGCACGGGCGGAACAGTCTGATCCTAGGTGGGACAGCGTTTGGTCTCGTATTTCTGGTCGGTGTTCCGTTGGGAATTGTTGCTTCCCTTAGACGTAACAGTTGGGCCGATCAGGGCATCATGTCAATGTCGACCGTCGCTATGGCGGTGCCCAACTTCTGGTTAGCACTGCTTGCTGTGTGGTTGTTTGCTTCTCGACTCGGTTGGCTACCTTCGGCTGGTTGTTGTGGACCCAAGCATCTTATTTTGCCGGCGGTTGTTCTGGCTTTTGAGGGCATTGCGCTGACTGTGCGGATGACGCGCTCGTCCATGATTGAAAGCCAGAACAGCGACTATGTGAGAACGCTTCGTGCGGGAGGCCTTTCGGAATGGCGCATCACCTGTAAGCACGTGCTTCGGAACGCTCTAATACCGATCATCTCTTTAGCGGGACTACGAATAGGGCAAATAGTCGGCTATGCCCTCATTGTTGAGACTATTTTTGGATGGCCGGGGCTTGGTCAAGTATTGGTCAATGCGGTGTTGAGGAGGGACTACCCGGTAGCACAGTTCTTCTCACTTGTCTTGGTTGCTCTAGTGGTTGTAGGAAACTGGGTGGCAGATACCGGGTACACCATTGCTAATCCACGACTACGGAAGTCATCATGAGTTTCGTTGAGTCGAAAATTGGGCCAGGTGAGTCCGCACCGGGCCCAGAAAAGACTCCTGTTCTGGAAATTGAGGATCTGAGAATTTCCATCGCTAGTGCGGGATCGTCTTTTGAGGTGGTTAAAGGAGTCTCGCTCACCGTTTGTGAGAATGAGATCGTATGTTTAGTTGGAGAGAGTGGTTGCGGAAAATCGATGACCGCGCTTTCGGTCATGGGCCTTCTGCCGCGCGGGGTTGCCAGAGTCACTGAGGGCAAAATTAACTATGAGGGCCTAGATCTTCTCAGTCTGCAAAGCCGAGAACTTCGACGGTTGCGGGCAGAGTCGATTTCGATGATCTTCCAAGACCCCATTACTTCGCTTGACCCGGTATTCACTATCGGGAGCGTCCTCCAAGAGGTAGTGCGGTCACACAGGAATGTCAGTCGCGCTGAGGCTAAAGAAATCGCTGTCAGAGCGCTTGTTCAGGCCGAACTACCGGATGCGGCTGACCGCCTCGACAGCTATCCACATCAACTCTCTGGCGGAATGCGACAACGGGTCATGATTGCTCTTGCCATAGCGCTCGATCCGAGGGTCTTGATAGCCGATGAGCCCACCACTGCGCTGGACGTTACCGTTCAGGCTCAAATCCTAGAGAATCTCCGGGCACGTCAACGTGAACGGGAGATGGGGATGCTCTTGATTACCCACGATCTTGCAGTAGTTGCTTCGGTCGCTGACAGAGTAGCGGTCATGTATGCGGGTGAAATCGTTGAGGAGGCTCCAGTTGAGGAACTCTTCGCCGATCCCCAACACCCTTACACCCAGGGGCTTCTCAGGGCCCTGCCGGATATATCGGTATCACGTGCGGGTCTCTACAGCATCCCGGGTCGTGTTCCATCTCCACAGACCCCACCGCCTGGATGCTTGTTTGCCCCGCGATGTGAGCATGTGCTTGATTCGTGCTGGGAAGGAAATCCAGAACTAAAACGTGAAGCAAATCGGAGTTTGCGCTGTTTCAATCCCCAACCCTTTGAGGTCCGCTAATGGAACCACTTGCGATTGAGATCAGAGTCAGCGAGGAGTTGGTTGTTCGTGGACAGGAATGGCCAGTGCAGGGACCTCCAGTTGTCATGGTCCACGATCTCAATGAAGATCTTGACTGCTGGAAAGGTGCTGACCGCCTGCTGGCAGAGCGGGGCTTTAGGGTCATCACGCTTGATTTGCCCAACCACGGACTGTCTGATGACGAATCGGAAGATGACTCACTTCTAGAAAATTTGACTGAGGTGATCAAGAGTGTTGCCGAGGTTTGGGGCCCACTCGGATTATGTTCCTACGGATCGGTGTCTTCTGAACTCTGTGAGATGCGGGGGCCGGATGCACCAATGACGCATGTGATGATTTCACCCAGGGCTCGACAAGGGGGCTCTGGTTTACCTCCTGACCTAGAACACCAGATGTCTCAATTGGTGATTGCAGCCACGAATGATGGTGACCGATCAGAGGAGGCGCGGGCGCTATTTGACAGTCTTGGGGCTAAGAAACTTTGGGCCTCAGTGGCTGCAAACGTCCATGGCCCAGACCTAATCAAGAGTCACACTCATCTTGTCGACGATATGGCGATATTCCTTCGACGAACTCTTGTTTCGGCTCACTTAGAATGGACCGCCGCTACCCATGAAAAGGCTGCAGCCGACTTTCGTACCGCTGAGTCAGAAGGCGAATAGCGAGGCGGCTGTGCCGCCACGAATGAGATTTCGTTCAGCATCGCTAATGGTAGGCAGTAGGTGATCCACCAAAGCTAGTTGTTCTGGGTACCCCGGCTCCGAGAGGATCCACGGAAAGTCTGAAGCCCAGAGCATTCGACTCGCTCCGAAAGTCCCGACGAGGGCTTCTGCTACTGGAATCATTTCTAGGTAGGGGTAAGGCCCGTGGCTGAAGGCGTATTGACCAGAGAAGTGGACGTAGGTGTTTGACTTCTGAGCAACTCGAGCGAGGAGCTCCAGCGTGGGTGGTGGGATATTGGTAGTGAAGTGAGGTCGACGGTGTTCGTCCACGGCGAGGTTGTCGATAGTAACCATGAAGCCAGAGTGGTTGAACACGGTTACAAGGTCGGGAAGCAACTCCAGCACCTTTTCGTAGAGTTCGACCTGCTGTGGTTCGGAATAGAACCAGACCCGTAAACCACGTTCCTCCATTGCCTGGAAGAGTGGGAATAGTTCATACTCTTCGGGGTCGTCGGCCAGGGAGGCGTTGGGGTCAACTCCGCTAACTCGGATTCCTTGGATCCCACTGGTTTCCATCCGACGGTCGAGATCTTGTGCGATGTCGACTGATTCGGGGTCATGGTTGCCGATGCCAACGAATTGCCCAGGAAAATGGTCTCGAAGATCGGTTAGATATTCATCTTGGGGGCCGAGGGGTACGACGATCGCCTTGTCCACACCTGCCGTTTCCATTACCTGGAGCAAATCCTCGGCTAGTACTTCCATCTCGGCATCGGCCATCCCTGGGTAGACAGTGCGCGGGTAGGCCGCGGATACCGCCTTAAAGAGATGAAGGTGGGCGTCGATTACTTCCATGATCAACCTCCGGTTAACTTCCTGTCTCTTCGATTAAGCGACGTATCCCCTCGTAGAGCTGGTCGGGTGCCGTCGCCAAGGAAATACGCACTCTGTCCTCGTTGCCGGGTCCAAATGTGGAACCGGGAACTACTGTGACTTGGTGCTTGTCGACTAGGTCCATGGCAAAATCCACGTCGGACCTCTGTGAACTGCTGACATCAATCCACATATAGAAGGCACCACCTGGCTTGAGCGCCGATATGCCGGAGGAGGAAAGAAGACGGTTCACCTCGTCCCTCCGTTCCCGGTAGGCATCTCGCATTTCACTGATAATTTCCTGTGGACCATCCAGCGCGGCTAAGGCCGCATATTGAGCGGGAGCATTTACGCAACTAACGGTCGGCTCTTGGCACTTGCGAACCAGAGCAGCAATCGCAGGGGGGGCCACTGCGTAGCCGACTCTCCAACCGGTCATCGAATAAGTCTTTGAGAAACTGTGTATGCAGACAACGCGGCCGTCGCTGTCCTGCGAAGCAGCAGAAGCGTGAGTGCCTTCGAAGACGATCTTGTCGTAGACCTCGTCGGAAATCACGTAGATATCGGCACGGCGGGCGAATTCAATGATCTCGGACATCTGAGTCTGGTCGATTACTGCCCCAGTTGGGTTGCAGGGCGAGTTGATTAATACCGCTTTGGTTCGATCAGTTAGAGCAGATTCCAACTGTTCGATCGTGGGTACGTGCCCGTTGCTCTCGTTGGTCGAGACCATGACTGGTCGGATGCCGAGCAGGGTCATTTGCATTAGGTAGTTAGGCCAAGACGGGCTCATAACAATTACTTCATCGTCTGGATTAGCGATGGACATAAGGGTCGTGTAGAGGGCGGCCATGGCCCCGGTTGTTACAACTACATCTTCCATCTTGGTGTCGCGACCAGTATCTGCTGTGAAGATCCCGGCAATTCTCGCCCTTAGTTCAGGAATGCCAGGATTTTCTGTATACCGAGTCTTTCCACTTCGGGCCGCTTTGTCAGCCGCGTCCAAGACGTGCTGTGGGGTTGGGAAGTTGGGTTCACCTACTTCCAGTCGGATGCAATCGGTCAGGCCGAATGCTCGATCCATTATCACTCGGATCCCTGATCGGGGCATTGAGGAGACAGAGCGTGAGAGTGGTTTCATAGTTCCTTAGATCACCGACTTAATTGCAGGGAAATGACAGGCGACTAGATGGCCGTTACCGGCATCGGTCAAAGGTGGTTCAACATCGCGGCATAGATCCTCGGAACGGCCTATGTCACACCGGGATTGGAAACGACATCCCGGCGGTGGGTTTACCGGACTAGGCGCATCGCCTTCAAGCAGGATTCTCTTCCTTGTCCGCTGTTTGCGTGGATTGGCTACCGGGGCCGCCGAGAGGAGAGCGTGGGTGTAGGGGTGGGTTGGTTCTGAGAAAAGTGTCTCTACATCAGCCTGTTCTACGATCTTGCCGAGGTACATGACGGCTACTTCGTCGCAGATCTGCCTCACTACTGCCAGATCATGACTTATAAACAGGTATGTGAGTGCTAGTTCTTGTTGGAGTTCAAGCAACAGGTTGAGGACCTGGGCCTGAATGGAAACGTCAAGAGCGGAGACCGGTTCGTCGCAGACAATAA
>JAQWTI010000043.1 GCA_029242745.1 Acidimicrobiales bacterium
AGGAGCATGGCTGGTTGGCCACCTACGGAAGGGATAACCGCTGAAAGCATCTAAGTGGGAAGCCCGTTTCAAGATGAGATCTCCCACCGGGTTAACCGGGTAAGGCCCGTGGCAGAACACCACGTTGATAGGCCGGAGGTGCAAGTGCGGTAACGCATTCAGCCGACCGGTACTAATCGGCCGAGGGCTTGGTTACTCACATCGACAATCGTTGTCGGTGTTCGTGTTCGCTGTGGAGTGCTGGAGAGGCCGATAGGTCGCTCTTGACAATTGAATCGAGCCCTGAATGGCAAAGAATTCGGGGCACATCAAGTTTTCGGTGGCTATGGCGGCGGGGTCACACCCGTTCCCATTCTGAACACGGCAGTTAAGCCCGCCAGCGCCAATGGTACTTGGGACGAGTGTCCCTGGGAGAGTAGGACGCCGCCGGATTTCGAACGCTACGAGCGGGACCTCTAAAGGGTCCCGCTCGAGCGCGTTTTGGGCTGCTGATTCGTTGTTGCCGGGGTCAGGGGTCACGGCGGGCCCATGGGGCGCAGCGGTATCCTCCTCGGATATGGCTCCCTCAGGCGACGGCAGACGCAACCGCGATTCGGGTCCATCGCGTAGTCCCTCAACTGGTGGAGCGCAGGGTGGGTCTCGTGGTGGTTCAGATGGTAGGAAAAAACGGTCGGGGTCCAGTGGGAGTTCTCGCGCCGACGGCGGCCCAAGGAGAGACCTTGGTCCCAAAGGGGGATCTCGACAGGGTGGCCAACGTAGGGATGACAAGGGTTCCCGGCGTTATGGCGGTGAGCAGCGCTCTAATTCCTCGGGAGGTGATGACGGGCGCAGAGGACGGACTGCCGGTGATCGCCCGGATCGTCGAAGGCGGGGACCTGATGCTGCGGGGCCGGCTAGTTGGGGTGGCGTAGCCCGTCGCGGCGCCGGTCGCTTGGAACGTGAGGAGTACGAAGACCGACCAGAGCGGCGTGAGGCGACCGCCGATAGAACCACTCGCTCCCGGCGGCCCGAGGTTGCACGTTCAGATCGGTTGCGCAGTGAAGCAGCCGAGGCGGTATCCCGAGGTGGGGCAAAGGTCCGGACTGGCCGTGGTCCACGTGCTAAGGAACGGTCCCCATTGCCTGAAGCGCCGCGTCGTCTACCGGAAGCCCATGTCCTGCTTCGACGAGCTCTCGGAGACCGGGCCGGTAAGCGGGCGTTGAGCCGGCTTAATGATGCGGCCGAGGCTTTCTCCGATGAGCGGTTCGAAGATGCTCGACGTATTTTGAACCAGCTGGTCGAGCGGGTCCCCGATGAGCCTGAGATTGTGGAACTGCTTGGCCTAGTCCACTACCGGATGGGTCATTGGAAGGCGGCTACCAAACGGCTTGAGGTTTTCAGGGATATGACCGGGAGTACCGAACAGCACCCAGTGCTGGCTGACTGCCATCGGGCGCAGGGCCGGTGGGACGACGTTGAGGCGCTCTGGGTGGAACTCCGAGAGGCATCGCCGAGTAGTGCGTTAGTCACCGAAGGGCGACTGGTGGCCGCCGGAGCCCTCGCTGATCAGGGACGCCTCGATGAGGCAATTGCCCTATTGGAGAAGGGATGGCGGATTCCGTCTAGAGCTCGCGCCCACCACCTTCGTAGGGCGTATGCCCTTGCGGATTTTTATGAACGGGTAGGTGCTGAGCCTCGGGCACGGGAGCTATTCATCTGGGTACGCAACCATGATCAGGGCTTTGCTGATGTGGTTAGCCGAGTGCGTTCTCTCTCCTAGTTGGAAGGCCGTCACTAGTCTGCATAGTGGTGATTCAAGTTCTTAGAGATTCGCAATGTCTGCGCATAATGATTGAAGTTCACGCGCTCTGGATGGTCGCGACATAGGGTGCACCTTGTCGCTGGGTGACGGTTCATCCTGATGGTCTTACTGATGGCTGAACCCGTGCCGAGCGAAGATTCCCGTCCTTGTCGCATCCAGCGGTGAGAACTAGAGATAGGAGCCATTCAAGTGGATATCGCATCGTTGCTCGGCGCTGACGCCGACGACCTACTTAGCCACGAGTGTCGAACCATCCTCTCCAAAGAACTGACCACACCAGGGCCCGATACGGTTGCTGAGGTTTACGGTTCAACAGATCGCTCTCCGCAGGTGCTGCGCAATCTCCAGTCCCTATTTGACCACGGGCGCTTGGCGGGTACCGGACACGTGTCCATTCTCCCGGTTGACCAGGGGATTGAACATTCGGCTGCAGCTTCGTTTGCCCCGAACCCGGCCTACTTTGACCCGGCGAATATCGTTCAGCTTGCAATCGAGGGAGGCTGCAATGCGGTGGCCAGCACCTTCGGAGTCCTAGCGTCCGTTTCGCGCCGGTACGCCCACCGGATTCCATTCATTGTCAAGATCAATCACAACGAACTGCTCACCCTGCCGAACCAGTTTGATCAGATCATGTTCGGCTCGGTTGACCAAGCGTTCAATCTTGGTGCTGCGGGGGTCGGAGCCACCATTTACTTCGGTTCGCCAGAATCCACTCGTCAGATCCAAGAGGTAAGTGCAGCTTTCGCCCGAGCTCACGAGCTTGGGATGTTCACAGTGCTTTGGTGCTACCTCCGTAACTCTGGTTTCAAAGTCGAAGGGGTTGACTTTCACGCCTCAGCTGATCTGACCGGTCAGGCCAACCACATAGGTGTCACGATTGAGGCTGACATAATTAAACAGAAGCTTCCTGAGACCAACGGTGGATACAACGCTCTTACGGGCTACGGCAAGACACATTCGTTGGTCTATGACGAGTTGACCACCGACCATCCGATCGACCTATGCCGTTGGCAGGTGGCTAACTGCTACATGGGACGTATCGGTCTTATCAATAGTGGTGGAGCCTCGTCGGGAGCGAGCGACCTGGCAGAGGCAGTGCGCACGGCAGTGGTCAACAAGCGGGCTGGTGGTATGGGTTTGATAAGTGGACGTAAGGCCTTTCAGAGACCGATGGGTGAAGGCGTAGAGCTTCTCAATGCCATTCAGAACGTCTACCTCGACGAATCGATCACCTTGGCCTAATGGCCAGACCTACAAATGAGGATGGGATTGTTGCGTGTCTGAGGACCTGGTTCTGATTAACAACCCTGTGGAGGGTGTTCGCCAGTTGACTCTAAACAGACCGGAGAAACGCAATGCTCTAAACCATCCGCTGCGGGGTGAGCTGCTGGATGCACTAGTGGCTGCTGATACGGATGATCAGGTTCGGGTGACCATTGTGCGCGGTGCTGGGACCTGCTTCTCTGCGGGGTATGACCTGGGCGGAGGAAGTGCAGGGCACGAACTGCCGTTTCACACTGCACCTGGTGACGGTCAATGGCCCCGCCATGTGACTGATGGGTGGATGGGTATTTGGGATCTCGCTAAGCCTGTGATCGCCCAAGTGCATGGTTGGTGCCTGGCGGGTGGAAGTGAGTTAGCTACTGGTTGCGACCTTGTCTACGTGGCCGATGACGCCCAGATCGGCTATCCAGCGGTTCGCTTTGGGGTGCCTGACATGCAGTTCCATGCTTGGTTCATGGGTATGCGTAAGGCCATGGAGATGATGGTTACCGGAGACGCCATTACTGGGACCGAGGCGGTCAGCCTGGGCTGGGCCAATGCGGCGTTTCCGCTCGATGAACTAGACGGGGCTGTCCTCGAGGTGGCTAGACGTATCGCCACTCTGCCGGCTGACATTGTTCAGTTAAACAAGCGGGCTGTCCATCGGCAGATGGAATACATGGGGATTAGAGCCGGTATCCGGGCGGGCACTGAACTGTGTGCGTTGGGCGTTCACACTGAGTCAATGGCAAACTTTCTTGCCGAGGTGGCCGAGTCAGGTCTCACCAGCGCCCTCCAGCAGCGCGACGAGCCGTTCGGTGACTATCGGACAAGTCGTACTCCCAAGAACTGATCCTGATCTGATGGGGAGTGTTGAACTGTGACCCATTCCACGCTCCGGAGTCCGTCCAGATGGCCCTCGCTGTGGAAGCACTCGGTTAGGGTCCGTTCTAGGCAACGACGCCCGGTGGAGGTTTAAACGTGACGGAAATCGGGGGAGCCTCCTCGGCACCTGCACTGGAGCTCGACGAGGTCATTATCCGGTTTGCTGGAGACTCGGGCGACGGGATGCAGTTGACTGGTGATCGGTTCACTAACGCCAGCGCGATGTTCGGCAACGATCTCGCGACGCTTCCCGAGTACCCAGCTGAGATCCGTGCTCCCGCTGGGACGATGGCTGGAGTCTCAGCTTTTCAAGTCCATATCTCAGACCATGACATCACAACACCTGGTGATGCTCCAGATGTGCTCGTAGCCATGAACCCGGCGGCTCTAAAGTCTGATCTCTCAACCTTGGTTCAGGGTGGGACGCTTATTGTCAACAAAGACACTTTCGAAGAACGCAATCTTGCGAAGGCTGGTTACGAGAGTAATCCCCTCGACGGTGAAGATCTCTCTGGTTACCGGGTCATTGAAGTCGCAATGACGACCCTTACAAAAGAAGCCTGCGCAGAACTCGGTGTCAAACCGCGTGATGCTGATCGCTCTAAGAACTTCTTTGCCCTTGGCCTTCTGTCTTGGATGTACAGCCGACCTATCGAACCGACTATCGACTGGATTGATTCAAAGTTTGCCGGCAAAGACATGGTCATTGCTGCGAATAAGGCAGCCTTTAGTGCCGGACATGCTTACGGAGAGACTGCCGAGTTGGGAGCCCAGAGGGTAGTCGTCAAGGCAGCGCCGTTGCTAAAGGGGACCTATACCAATATCAATGGCAACACGGCATTGTCGTGGGGATTGGTAGCCGCTTCACAGCTCAGTGGTCTACCGCTTTTCCTGGGGTCGTATCCGATTACCCCGGCCTCCGACATTCTCCATGAACTTTCCAAGCACAAGGCGTTCGGAGTTACAACCTTCCAGGCTGAAGATGAGATTGCTGCAATTGGCTCAGCTGTCGGCGCCTCCTACGGAGGTTCGATTGGGGTGACGACAACCAGTGGTCCGGGTGTCGCGTTAAAGGGTGAGGCCATGGGCTTGGCGGTAAGTCTTGAGCTACCGTTGATCGTGGTCGACGTTCAAAGGGGAGGACCATCGACCGGTCTACCCACAAAGACCGAGGCTGCCGACTTGATGATGGCTATGTATGGCCGCCACGGTGAGTGCCCAATGCCGATCGTGGCCCCCCGGACCCCTGCAGACTGTTTCGACACAGCCATCGAGGCTGCACGAATCGCACTTGTCCACCAGACTCCAGTCATGCTGCTGTCTGACGGCTACCTAGCCAACGGATCCGAGCCGTGGCGACTTCCTGACGTAGCTGATTTGCCAAACATTGATGTTGAGTTTGCGACCGCGTTCAACATGGTGAACGAGGATGGTGAGGAATCTTTTTGGCCTTACCTGCGCGACGAGAACCTGAATCGACCCATTGCTTTGCCTGGGACACCAGGACTGATGCATCGAATCGGTGGAATCGAGAAGGACGATGGTACGGGGAACGTTAGTTACGACCCTGAGAATCATGAGCGAATGGTCAGACTCCGGCACGAACGCGTTGCGTCTATCCCCATTCCTGATGCGGTACTCGAGGATGGCTCTACTGGCAACGCAGATTTACTAATGGTCGGCTGGGGCTCGACGTGGGGCGCTATCACCGGTGCTTGCCGCCGGGTTCGGTCCACAGGTGGAGAGGTTGATCATGTTCACCTAACTCACCTCAACCCGTTACCGGCCAATTTGGGCGATCTTCTCCGTTCCTACCGGCGGGTTTTGGTGCCCGAGTTGAACCTCGGTCAGTTAGTTCGGATCCTCCGGGCTGAGTACCTAGTTGATGCACGCCCACTGTCCAAGGTGAAGGGCCAGCCTTTCACGGCCGGTGAGATCCAGTTCGCCATTATCGCGGATATCAATGAATTTTCTGGGTCTCCTAATGAGCCCACTAGCACAACCACTAAGAAGGGTGTCGCTGTATGACCAACTTGTTGAACCCAGCGACTGCCGTAGACGACGGACCGGTACCTGAGACGACCCGCTCCGACTGGGCTAGTGATCAGGAGGTTCGATGGTGTCCAGGCTGTGGGGATTACTCGATTCTCACCGCCCTTCAACTCCTCATGCCTGAGTTAGGAGTGCGCCGAGAGAAAACGGTGTTTATTTCTGGTATTGGTTGTGCCGCTCGCTTCCCGTATTACATGAACACCTACGGTGTGCACACCATCCATGGACGGTCTCCAGCTGTGGCTACTGGTCTGGCCATGGCGAGGCCGGACTTGGACATTTGGGTGATCGGTGGAGATGGAGACATGTTGTCCATCGGCGGCAATCATTTGATTCATGCCCTACGTCGAAACGTGAATCTCAATATCTTGATGTTCAACAATCAGATCTACGGATTAACCAAAGGCCAGTTTTCTCCCACTAGCGAAGTAGGCAAGGTGACCAAGTCTTCGCCAGTTGGTGCATTGGCCCGACCTTTCAATCCAATCAGCATGGCCCTTGGTGCTGAAGCGTCGTTTGCCGCCCGTACCCACGACATGGACCGGCATCACATGCAGGAGGTATTTCGGCGGGCGCACGATCACGACGGAGCGGCCTTTGTCGAGGTGCTCCAGAACTGCAACGTCTTCAACGATGGCGCTTTTGCTGCGATTACCAAGAAAGATGTCCGCAAGGACATGCTTATTGACTTGCAGCACGGGAAGCCAATTCTTTTTGGCTCGGAGGAGCAGTATGGAGTGGCGCTAGCTCCGGAGGGAGCAGTGATCGTTGAGGTCGCCAAGTTGGGGCTTGAAAACGTGATGGTGCATGACGAGACTATTCGGAATCCGTCGAATGCCTTCGCCCTGTCTAGGTTGGCTAAGACTCCAGATACGCCGACACCTGTGGGGGTCTTCCGTTCCATCGAGCGGGATGAGTTCAGTTCCTCTGTGGCTGCACAGATCGATGAGATTCAGGCTCAGTTGGGGCAAGGAAAACTTGAGAATTTGCTGCGCTCGCAGCCCATTTGGGAGGTCTAGGCCCCAGGCCCTGCCATGCCCTGGGCGCTAGATCTTGACGGGGTTGTCTGGCGGGGGATTGAAGGAGTTCCAGGGTCCAGCGAGGCAGTAGGACTGTTGCAGCGGGCGGGTGAGCGCGTGCTGTTCGTCACGAACAATTCTGGACGGACGGTGGTCGACACGGAAGAAAAGTTGGCTGGTCTGGGCATCGACGCTAAGGGAGGCGTCGTGACCTCTGGGATGGCAGTTGCACAATTGGTTTCGCCAGGGGAACGAGTGCTCGGGATGTGTGGCCCCGGGTGTTGCGAGGAGTTGGAACGGGTCGGTGCTGAGGTAGTTCGTGACGGTCATGCGGACACCGTTGTGGTTGGCTTCCACGAGGACTTTGACTACCGAGGCCTTACGGCCGGAGTGCAGGCCGTACTAGGAGGCGCTCGGCTCTTGGGGACCAATGACGACGTGACCTTTCCTGCGCATGATGGACTACGACCTGGAGCAGGCGCTCTGTTGGCGGCGGTGGTAGCCGCCACTGGTACGAAACCCGAACTGGCAGGTAAGCCCTACGGGCCGATGAAAGATCTTGTTCTGGCCATGGCGTGCAAAGGAACAGGGGTTGACGGAACTGATCTTGAGGTAAATAAGTGTGTGATGGTGGGGGACCGGCCTGATACCGATGGGAGGTTCGCTAGGACTTTGGGGTGGCGTTGGTCTCTCGTGCTTTCCGGTCTGATTAGTGCAAACGATCTTCCTGTAGAACCTGAGCCGGACACTGTGCACGATGATCTTTTGTCCTGCGTTGAGGAGTACCTGGGGTGAAAGTTCGGCGGCGCCTAGATGTAGAACTTGCGCGCCGGGGATTAGTGGAAGGGCGTGGCGCAGCTCGCGAGGTCATCGAGGCTGGACGGGTCACGGTGGACGGAGCGCTGGCTATCAAGCCTGCTCGATTGGTGGACCCCGGTCAGGCCGTGGTTTTGGCTGGTCCACCTCCAAAGTATGTGTCTCGAGGGGGCCGGAAGCTGGAAGCGGCACTAGAAGGTTTCAACATCGACGTTGAGGACCTGAGGGCGGTCGACGTGGGAGCCAGCACGGGGGGTTTCACAGATTGCCTCCTCCAGCGGGGCGCGGCCTCAGTAGTAGCCATCGACGTGGGTCGGGGGCAACTTCACCATCGCCTAGTCTCCGACCCTCGTGTGGCTGTGTATGAACAGACCAACGCGCGTGGTATTGACGGGCGGGCAGTAGGGGCACCGTTTGACCTGCTAGTAGCCGACCTGTCGTTTATCTCGTTACGGACCGTGATGACCGATCTGATAGGCCTAGTAGCCCATGGGGCGCCGATGGTATTGCTCGTTAAGCCGCAGTTCGAGGCCGGGAAGGCTGAGGCCGATCGGGGCCGTGGGGTCATCCGCGACCCGGAGGTATGGACTGCTGTACTTAAGGCGGTGGATGTTTCAGTCCGGGCCCACGGAGCGGCCATTATGGAGGGTGTGGCCTCTCCAATCACCGGTGCTGATGGAAACGTAGAGTTTCTGGTGTACGTGCGCACCGGAACTACCGGTACGCCATTGGATGCCGTCAGGTTGGCGGTTAGTTGGGTTGATGGACAAGGGAAGGGTGCCTGATGGCTATTGTCGTTCTGGTCGTTCATGAAGACCGCCCAGAAGCGGTCGCGCAGGCTGATGTGTTGGCCGCTGCCCTGGTGACTGACGGTCATCGAGTGGATCGGTCTGACGATCCGGACTTTGTTTCAAGTGGCGTGGATGACGCCACCGAGCTGGTGGTGAGTTTGGGTGGTGACGGTTCAATTCTGCGGGCTGTCAACTTGCTGGATGGAAGAACTGCACCGGTGCTGGGCGTGAACCATGGCGAATTGGGTTACCTGACGACGGTTGAGCCTGTCGACGCTCATGCGTCTGTATCTCGAGTGCTGGCTGGTCAGTATGACCTTGAGGAGCGGATGATGCTGCGGGTCGAGATGTTTAGAGCGAATGAGGACGTTCCTGAGGTTGTCGGCTATGCGCTCAATGAGGTTGTCGTAGAGCGTGGCGCTGGCGGACAAACTGTTCGCGTAGCCGTCTCTCTGGATGGAGAACCCTTTACTTCTTATGCCGCTGATGGCCTGATCGCTGCGACCCCTACTGGGTCTACAGCTTATGCGTTCTCGGCACGCGGCCCGATCGTGGATCCGTTACACCGCGCAATTCAGTTAACGCCGGTGTCGCCTCACATGCTCTTTGACCGGACACTGGTCTTGGATCCATCCACTGAGGTGGGCATGGAGGTGCTAGGTAGGCGGGCCGCCGCTTGCACGCTTGATGGCCGTTCCGTCGCCAATCTCAAAGGTGGAGATCGTGTCGTGTGCACAGCCGCCGAACGAGTGGCCCGTCTGGTGACCTTCGCCCCCCGGGATCTCCGTGGTCTGCTGGTTAACCGCTTCGGACTAGCGGACCGGTGAGTGTCCTCTTGGGTGATGCGAGAGATGGTCGGAATAGCTTTCGCACTGCGCCAGCACTTAGGCGACAGTCAAGTTGGACATTGAAGTATCTGGGAGCGACTGCTTACGGTATGAAACGGGGCTGAGAAATGCTGGCTGAGCTGCGAATTACCGGGTTGGGTGTGATCGACGAAATCGAGGTGGTGTTCGGATCGGGACTAACTGCGCTTACCGGTGAAACTGGGGCAGGCAAGACCATGGTGATTGGTGCAGTAGAGCTTTTGTTAGGTGGCCGATCTGATCCATCGATCGTACGTCCGGGGTCAGCGGAAGCCGTTGTCGAAGGTCGTTTCGTGTTTGGTGAGGACGAGCATGTATTGCGTCGGGTGGTACCCGTAGATGGGCGAAGTCGGGCCTATGTCAATGGACATCTAGAGACAGCGAGCACCCTTGCAGAGGTGGCGGGCCGGCTGGTTGACCTCCACGGTCAGCACGCCCACCAGCGGCTGCTTGGTGCCGTCGCCCAACGCGATGCTTTGGATCAGTTTGGGGCAATCGATCTACATCCCTTGGTTTCGGCTCGCCGACGGGTTGCAGAGATTGATACTGAACTTTCTTCCTTCGGTGGTGATGAACGGGCTCGGGCCCGTGAGATCGACCTCTTGCGATTTCAGGTATCTGAACTTGACGAAGCTGGTCTGACGGATTCGGCTGAAGATGATCGGTTAGCGGCCGAGGAGAACGTTCTCGGTGACGCCGTCGCTCATCGAGAAGCTTTGGCCGCCGCAATTGCTCTATTGGATGGGGATGGGCCGGCTTCAGACGCTATAGGCCGAGCACTTCTGGCTCTGGAAAGCCGTTCGCCATTTGACTCGTCGGTAGCCCGTCTAGCCAGTGTGGCTGCTGAGTTGAGTGACACCGTGTCGGATCTTCGGAATATCGCTGAGCGACTTGAAGAAGACCCCGGTCGTCTAGATGCAGTGGGAGGACGCAGGCGGCTTCTGGCTGAGCTGCGACGTAAGTACGGCGATGACCTGGCGTCAGTGATGGCCTATCAAACCGAGGTGGCCGAGCGTCTGGCAGCGCTTGAGGACCATGAGGCACGCGCCGCAGCGCTCGATGCCGAGCGGCTTGCTGCTGAGGCTGCGTGTGTTGAAGCAGCAGCAACTGTCCGGGCCGCCCGGCAACGGGCCGCCCCTGATCTGGCCAACCAGATCTGTGAGCATCTGCATACCCTGGCCATGCCGAGGGCCACTGTCGAGGTTGAGGTCGCTGGTGAGGCTGGTGACCAAGTTGAGTTCCGCTTGGCGCCTAACTCTGGATCAGCCTTACTGCCGCTGAGCCGTGTGGCGTCTGGGGGCGAGTTGGCCCGCACAATGCTGGCTGTCAGTATGGTCCTGACAGCGTCTCCGCCGGTGCAACTGTTTGATGAGGTGGATGCCGGTGTAGGAGGTGAAGCGGCTCATCGGATTGGTGACGCACTGGCCAAGTTGGCTGTCGGTCGGCAGGTCCTTGTAGTGACCCACCTCGCCCAAGTGGCGGCGTATGCCGATCATCAGATCCTCGTGGCCAAGGTTGATGATGGTGACCGCACCGTGGCCTCTGTCCGGCCTCTGGGCACCGATGAACGGGTGGTGGAAATCTCGCGAATGTTGTCAGGTTCGCCGGACAGCGAGACAGCCCGTGGGCATGCCAGTGAGTTGCTTAACACGGCACGCCCCCTCAACTGAGTTGCTGTTAGCTCTAAACGGGTGGAGGAGTTTGGAGTAATGAGAAATTCTGATTGATTCGCAGTGCTCCGCGCGTGCATCGATTGTCGGGGGTAGGTTCAACTCCCGTGACGAAACACATCTTCGTGACGGGAGGAGTGGCAAGTTCCCTGGGAAAGGGGCTGACTGCTGCTTCCCTCGGACGCCTCCTGAAGCAGCGCGGTCTGAGAATTGTCATCCAGAAACTCGATCCCTACATAAACGTGGATCCGGGGACAATGAACCCCTTCGAACACGGTGAAGTTTTTGTCACCGATGACGGCGGTGAAACCGATCTAGACCTCGGCCACTATGAACGTTTTATAGATGAGAATCTGACCCGGGACTCAAACACAACCACTGGTTCGATCTACTCGTCGGTGATCGCTGCTGAACGGCGTGGGGAATACCTAGGTAAGACGGTTCAAGTCATTCCGCATATCACCGACGAGATCCAAAATCGGATCCGCCGTCTGGCTGGAGATGATGTTGATGTCCTCATCACTGAGGTGGGAGGCACGGTAGGTGACATCGAAATCCTTCCATTCCTTGAGGCCATCCGGCAGTTTCGCCTTGACATAGGTCCGACCAATGTTTGCTACGTACATGTGACCTTGGTTCCGTACATCGGTCCATCAGGAGAACATAAGACCAAGCCCACCCAGCACTCAGTTACCGAGTTACGAAGTGCCGGTATCCAGCCCGACGCGATTGTGTGCCGGAGCGATGAGCCGATAAGTGATGAACTAGAGAGGAAGATTTCGCGCCTTTCCAATGTCCCGTTCAACGGTGTCGTCAACTGTCCTGATGCAGGAAGCCTCTACGAGATTCCTTTGGTCGTCCACGATGAGGGTCTTGACCAGTTTGTTTGCGATGCGCTGCACTTGATAACCGACCCGCCCGATCTGACGGAATGGCGGGAACTCAATGAGCGAATGACTCAGGCCACCGTGCCTGTGCGTATCGGCCTCATTGGAAAGTACGTGAGTCTGGTGGACGCCTATCTTTCAGTAGTTGAATCACTTAACCACGCAGGGATTTATCACGGTGCTGATGTCGAAATAGATTGGATTCAGGCTGAGGATGTGGAAGGCCTTCTCGGTGAAAACAGGCTCCGGGATCTCGACGGCATCGTTATACCTGGTGGTTTCGGTGAGCGGGGAGTCGAAGGCAAGATCGCAGCGGCTGGATTCAGCCGGGAGAACGACGTGCCGTGTCTGGGGTTGTGTTTAGGACTGCAGTGCATGACCATTGAGTACGCCCGTAATGTGTTGGGTCTCGAGCGTGCACATTCCAGCGAGTTTGACCCCTCGTCGCCCCATCCAGTTATTGACCTGATGGACTCTCAGCGTGATGTGTCTGATATGGGTGGCACCATGCGTCTGGGTGCCTACGTAGCCCAACTCCAGCCCGGTTCACAGGTAGCTAAGATTTATGAGTCTGATGTAGTTTCCGAACGTCACCGTCACCGCTACGAGTTCAACCCGAGATATCGAGCCCGGTTCGAAGGTTCTGATTTCGTGTGCTCAGGGGAGTCTCCAGATGGTCGACTAGTTGAGTTCATTGAGCTAGAAAATCATCCGTTCTGGATTGCCACCCAGGCGCATCCAGAGTTCAAGAGTCGCCCCGATCGTCCGGCACCTCTGTTTCGCGAGTTCATTGGGGCGGCCTTGGAGCGGGCGAGTGGACGCAACCCTCAACTTATTGAGGTGGAGGTCGATGCCGGCGCGGACTTCGCGAGGTGAGAAGCCGATGTCGGTGTTCTTCTGAAGCTCTTGTCTGATAGCGGGTTTACTCAAACAGGCGAGGAGTTGATCCACGTGGGTCACGTCATCACGCTGGCCACTGCGACTTTCGAAGGGCCAGCTGGAGAGGTCCTGAAACGTGATGTAGTCCGTCACCCTGGAGCAGTGGCGGTGGTAGCTCTCGACGGTGAGCAGGTCGTTTTGGTTCGTCAGTTCCGGCCAGTGCTGGGTTGTGAGATGCTCGAACTCCCCGCTGGAAAGCTTGATGCGCCTGACGAGGATCGGCTATCGGCCGCCCGTCGGGAATTAGTTGAAGAGGTCGGTTACGACGCTCCTGAATTGGTTGAATTGGGTGATTTTCACAATTCTGTAGGGTTCTGTGACGAACTCACCACGATTTTTTTGGCTACGGAACTGGTGCCTGCCATACAGCGAGCTGTCAGTGTTGAAGAGGAATACCTCACTATCGAACGAGTTCATATCGACGATGTAGAAGGTCTTGTGGCTGATGGGGTAATAACTGATGCCAAGACGATGCTTGGTTTGTTGTGGATGTTGCGTCGACTAGGGCGTTGAGTAACGTACGGCACCTGGTCGGCCGGTTCTTCCTTTCGCTGTGGCCAGTAGGCCCATCGGCGGAGTCTGAGGCATGGGCCCAGAGTCACCTGCTCTCAGGCGAGGTGGTTCTATGGGGGCGTATGTCTGGTGCTGATCGGCGACACGCCATCGCTGTCGCTCGCAGGGTCGTGTCAGCGATTGACGAGCCCGACCGGCCGGTATTAGCAGCTGCCCTTCTGCACGACGTGGGCAAGGTGGACAGCGCCTTAGGGACGCCGACCCGTGTGGTGGCTACCGTAATTGGTCTGGTCGGAGGCCATCGGGCTAGCGCCAGCGAAGGGCGGATCGGTCGGTACCTGCGGCACCCATGCATCGGGGCGGATTTGCTGGCCGCGGCAGGAAGTGACGGTCTCACTGTGGCGTGGGCGGCCGAGCATCACCTTTCTGCGCAATGCTGGACGGTGGATCCGGTGGTGGCTGGAGTCTTACACGCCTCCGACAACGATTAAACGTGGATATTTTGATCCACCGGGTAGAAAAGTAATGGGGAGATTGCAAATTCTCCGATTAGCGCTGGAGTAGACCTAAGTTTGTCCGCACGCGGTCCATTGTGGCCGACGCTACCGTTCGTGCCTTGTTGGCCCCAAGAGTCATCAGGCGACTGGTTTCAGCGGGGTCGGCGGTGAGTTCTTGGTAGCAGGCCTGTATGGGTCCCAATAGTTCGATGACCGCTTCAGCGGTGGCAGCCTTCAGATCGCCATAGCGGTTAAGGCCACTTGCTGCAGCTGCTGGTTCTTGCCCTGTAACTGCTCCGAGTATGGAAAGAAGATTAGAGACGCCGGGCTTGGTGTCTGGATCGAAGCGGATTTCAGTCTCGCTGTCGGTCACCGCTCTCTTGAACTTCTTCTCGATGGTTGCAGGATCATCGAGAAGAAGAATCGTTCCTTGTCCACCTGCCTCAGATTTAGACATCTTGTTTTCGGGGTGCTGAAGATCCATCACACGAGCGCCCGTGGCTGGGATCACTGCCTCAGGTACTACGAATGTCTGGCCGAATCTGCTGTTGAACCGCATGGCGATATCACGTGCCAACTCGATGTGTTGACGCTGGTCCTCACCGACCGGCACCTGGTCGGTGTCATAAAGAAGGATGTCTGCTGTCTGGAGTGCCGGGTAGGTGAATAGTCCACCAGAGACGAAGTCCGAACTGTCTGATTTGTCTTTGAACTGGGTCATTCGTCGAAGTTCACCGACTGCTGCCGTGCACTCCATTGCCCAAGCACACTCAGCGTGTTCATGCAGGTGGCTTTGGACAAACAGCGTGCTCTGTTCGGGGTCTATGCCAACGGCAATCAGCATTTGGCTAAGCGACAGGGTGGCCTTCCGGAGTTCGTCGGGGTCGTGGGGCACGGTCAGCGCGTGTAGATCCACGACGCAGTAAACGGCACTGTGCTCGCTCTGCATGGCCACCCAGTTGCGCAGAGCCCCTAGGAGGTTGCCCAAGTGGACCGATCCGGTGGGTTTGATGCCCGAGAAGATTCGTGCCATGGCCCTTTAGGGTACTGGCGGCCGCAGTGCGGATCGGTAGATTCTCAGTGTGCAGATCTTTAATCCAGATTGCCTAAAAGGTCAGGGTCGTTGTGGCCCAAGAAGAGTCCGAGTGGTTGGGCAACTTTTGGTGGCATTGGCCTTACTCGTATCGTGTTCAGCGGGGCCGCTTGGCCTGTTCGGTGAGGAGGAGAGGGACTTCTTCACTCAACAAGAGTACGACGAGTTCAATCGCTGGTGTTTGGATGTTGCTGAAAATACAGTCGCAAAGTGCATCGAAACAGCCGACCTGATCAGGTTCTCTGTCAATGAGGCCGGCTACGCCAAGGTTGACAAGGACTGTCTTGTCTGGGAAATGCAGCGAGATGTAATCGGTTTTGGGCTCTACAACTCCTGGGACTGTATAGAGGAGTGAAACCTCATCTTCTAGATACTCGAAGAAGCGGTAACGCCGTGACGTGCCATGCACCATGCCAACCGTTGGACTCCGTAGGGTCGCGCCTGTGAGCGTTAACGTGATGACACCCGTGTACGAAGGGCCCTTCGAACTCCTACTGAATCTGATCTTGAAGGAGGAGGTCGAACTCTACGAGGTTTCCCTATCGACCATTGTTGACAGGTTCTTGGTGGAAATGGAGCAACTGGAGGACCTCGATCTGGAGTTAGCCACAGAGTTCCTGCTGATTGCATCAATTCTGGTTGAGTTGAAGACCCGTCGCTTGCTCCCGGGTCGAGATCGGTTAGATCTTGACGAAGAGTTCGGTCTGTGGGAACAGCGTGATCTTCTTCTTGCTCGTCTGCTCGAGTGCAAGACCTTTAAAGACGCTGCAGTTGTTCTTCGGGGACTTGCAGCTTCTGCAGCTATGTCATGGCCCCGAAGATCTGGGCTTGAAGAGCGGTTCCTTGGTATGGCTCCTGACTTACTAGAGGGGGTTACCGCTGACGATCTACATGACGCTTTCCTGAGGGCCATGGCGCCTCGCCCATCAGTTCACGTCGATACCGAGCACATCGCTCCTATTCGAGTCAGTGTGGCAGACGCTGTGGTTGCACTTGTATCAGAAATTCCTCGGTCTGGTTCCGTGACCTTCCGCCACCTCACTCGAAGTCTGGTGGATCGCATCGAGATTGTGGTGCGGTTCCTTGCGGTGTTGGAGCTCTACAAACAGGGTGTAGTTGAAATCGATCAGTTGGGGGCATTTGGTGACATCCACGTGGGCTGGCGGCCCGGTGCGGATCCTTCCGACGTAGATCTCGTCGACGCCTACGAGGGTTAAGTTCGATTATGTCCATGGAGGAACAGGCAACTGTTGGCAGCTGGTCGGGTGAGGTCCGCCGTGCTGTTGAGGCGATTCTCATGGTGGCCATTGATCCCGTTCCAGCCAATCTCCTGGCGCAACTTCTCGAGGTGTCAACCAAGATAATTGAGGGTGAGTGTGAGGCCTTAGCCGCCGAGTTTGAGGCTGAAAACCGTGGCTTCGTCCTAGTTCGGGTTGCTGGTGGCTACCGGTTCCAGAGCCACCCTGACCAGGGTCCATGGGTGGAACGCTTTGTGTTGGAGGGCCAAAGTAGCCGGCTTACGGCTGCTGCCCTAGAGACACTTGCGATTGTGGCTTACAAACAACCGGTGTCTCGTGCTCAGGTTTCAGCTATCCGGGGAGTCGATGTTGACGGAGTAATTCGAACTTTGCAGCAACGGGGCTATATCGACGAGATTTCCCGGGATCCCGGGCCTGGTAATGCTGTAATGTTTGGGACCACCCAGGAGTTCTTGGAACGAATGGGCCTAGATGTGCTTGACGACCTGCCTCCTCTTGGCGACTTTGTACCCGGTCCCGAGGTGGTTGAGGCCCTTGAACGGGGATTGCGGTCTGACCCAGAGGTGGCCACCGCCGAGGCCTCCAGTGATGGGGCCCCGTCGGAGTCACCGGAGGGTTGAACGGTGGCCGATCTGGCCTCCACCGCCCACGAGGGTGAACGCCTTCAGAAGGTTCTTGCCCGTGTTGGGGTAGGTAGTCGCCGCACCTGTGAGGCACTAATCGCCAATGGTCAAGTCACTGTTGATGGCGAGATAGCAGTACTGGGTCGGCGGGTCGACCCGGATACCGCACTCATTGAGGTGGATGGTGCGCCTATAGGGGTTCGCCCGGGCCTCGTCTACTACTTGCTAAACAAACCGGCTGGAGTGGTTACCACGACAGCGGATCCCCAGGGTCGGCCTACCGTTGTAGAGCTCGTACCCGCTGAACCTCGTGTGTTCCCAGTTGGGCGCTTGGATGCTGATACTGAGGGACTGCTGCTCCTAACCAACGACGGTGAACTCACCTATCGTCTGACACATCCGTCATATGGTGTCGAAAAAGAATACGTAGCTGAGGTCCAGGGGGCCCCAAAGCGGGCAGCGCTCCGGCGGCTACGGGAGGGCATCGAACTAGAGGATGGAATTACTGCTCCAGCACGCGCCACATTGGTGGACGATTCTGTGGTTCGGTTGACTATCCATGAGGGTCGCAATCATCAGGTGCGACGCATGTGTGAAGCTATTGGCCATCCGGTCATGCGGTTGGTGCGGACCCGAATCGGACCAATTTTTGATCGATCGCTGATGCCGGGGGTTTGGCGGCCCCTGGCCGTTGATGAGATCCGTGCCCTTGAAGTGGCAGTCGCGTCCAACCAGGGAGCTGCGCCGGAAGGCTAACTCAATCTGATGGCCAACACACTCGCCGGTAGACTCGGCCTTTATGGGGGCTACTAATTCCGCGCCTGATGATTTCCTGCAGGGCGATATCTCTGCTGGCATGACAAAACGCGCCACGGTTGTGGGCCTCGGGCTAATCGGAGGGTCGGTCGGTATGGCGCTGCGAGCCAGAGGCTGGCATGTGTCAGGGGTTGATCTTGACGACGCCACGCTGACCGCCGCTATTGACATGGGCGTAGTGGATCGTGTTGGTTGGGATGAGAAATCTGAGGTGACTTTCGTAGCCACACCGGTTGGGTACATAGCCAAAATGGTGACCGAGGCGTTGGTTGCCGCACCCTATGGGCTCGTGACTGATGTGGGCAGTGTGAAGGCGCCCGTAGTAACAGCGGTGGAGAATTCGCGCTATGTCGGTGGCCACCCCATGGCTGGCTCAGAGCAAGAGGGCCTCGAGGGCGCTGACCCCGACATGTTCATTGATGCCACATGGGTTCTTACCCCGACGGCAGACACGGACGGTTCTGCATTGACGCGCCTGCGAGCCGTGGTAGCCAGCCTCGGAGCTGAAATTGTCACTCTGTCGGCAGATCGTCACGACTTATTAGTTGCCATCGTGTCTCATGTTCCACACCTCACAGCTGCCGCCCTGATGGGTATGGCTGCGGAGCGGTCTACTGAACACGCAGCGTTACTGCGGCTAGCGGCTGGTGGGTTCCGGGATATGACCAGAGTGGCCGCCGGGCATCCCGGCATTTGGCCTGATATCTGCAGTGAGAACGCCATAGCTATCGACGAGGTCCTATCGGACTTGATTTCAACGCTTGACGCCGTACGAGCCGAAGTTGTTGTTGGTGACCGTTCTAGCCTGCTGAATCGTCTAGAGGCGGCTCGAACAGCCCGGATTAGCCTGCCAACTGGGGCACCTCGACCGTCTGAACTGGCAGAGATAAGAGTGCCAGTGTTGGATCAACAAGGTGAATTGGCGTCGATCACTTTGCTGGCAACCGAACTCGACGTCAATATTTACGATCTTGAGATTGCTCATTCTGCTGAGGGTGATCGGGGTGTGGTTCTCTTGATTGTGGAGGCGAACCGATCTGAACGCCTGTGCGGTGGTCTAGTAGCCAAGGGATATCGGCCAACTACCGCTCCACTGATATGACCGACCCTACGATTTCACCCATCGCTGACAGCATGCTGGTTGAGCCGGCCACGTCGCTCCGGGGGCGGATCCGAATGCCCGGAGACAAGTCAATTTCCCATCGAGTTTTGATGTTGGCAGCGTTAGCTGAAGGTGAGTCAGTCATTGGCGGCTTAAGCGACGGTGATGATGTGGCTTCCACTCTTGCCATTATCGAGGCACTCGGGGTTCGGGTTGATTCTGAGGTCAATCTTTCTGGGGAATGGGTTCACCATATTTTTGGTGGTGACCTCAGTCCAGCAGCTAGTGACCTAGATGTGGGCAACTCGGGGACAGGAATGCGCCTGCTGGCAGGGATGCTGGCTGGCCTTCCCTTCTCATCGGTACTCGACGGAGACGCCTCAATTCGACGGCGCCCTATGGACCGGGTGCTGAATCCGCTGCGCAAAATGGGAGCTTCGATTGTTAGCCGTAATGCTGATTCAGCAAGTGGCGCCGGAATGGCTCCGCTGGTAATCAACGGTGGTGGTCTGCGCGGGATCGAGTACCACCTTCCGGTGGCCAGTGCCCAAGTTAAAGGGTCTGTTTTGTTCGCTGGTCTTTTGGCGGACGGGCCAACCACCGTGGTTGAACGTTGGCCCACACGCACCCACACTGAGGAACTTATGACGGCCATTGGTATCGATATCGAGCGCTCAAAGGTTGGAGGTCTCGATCGAATTTCCGTGTCGCCTGGGCGGCCCGATCCTTTCGACCACGATGTTGCCGGCGATCCTTCTCAGGCGGCGTTCTGGGCAGTGGGGGCGTCAATTGTGCCCGGTTCCAATGTGGTTATCGAGAATGTCTACTCCGGTCCGGAACGGTCGGGTTTCGTGGCTGTATTGGCTCGAATGGGTGCCGACGTCACTCACGACGAAGCAACTGGCGATTTGCTCGTTCGGTCCCCGCCGTCAGGCGCCCTCGAGGGCACAACGGTGCGAGCTGATGAGATTCCCGGACTTGTTGATGAGGTCCCGGTCTTGGCCGTCGCTGCTGCGTGTGCTGAGGGTAAGACGGTTTTCGAAGGTGTGGGAGAGTTGCGGATCAAGGAGAGTGATCGTCTCGCTGCCATTGAATCAGAGTTGGGCCGCATGGGTGCTGAAGTCCGGGCAGAAGGTGATTGTTTGGTTGTGTGGGGCCGATCCGGTAGAGGCTTTTGCGGGGCTTCGGTAGATGCCCACCGCGACCATCGAATCGCCATGTCATGCGCAATAGCGGCATTAGTTGCTGATGGCCCCACCACCATTAATGGGTGGGAATCGGTCAGTACCAGTTATCCGACATTCGCTGATCACCGTGCCTCATTAATGGCGACCGAGATAGAGAACTGATCAATGGTTGAGCGGGTGATCGCCATTGATGGACCGGCTGGATCGGGTAAATCCACCGTGGCACGCGCTGTGGCGGTCCGATTAAACCTTGAGTACCTTGACACTGGTGCCATGTACCGCGGTGTGGCCTACGCCGTCCTTCAAAGGGGAATTGATCCGACCGATACCGTCGCTGTTGGAGCGTTAGCTCGAGCCGTATCGCTCGAGGTCACTCAGTCACGCTGCTTAGTCGATGGTGAGGACGCATCGGTGTCCATCCGGGGCTCCAAGGTGACCCAGGCAGTTAGCGCCATAGCTGCCAATCCTCAAGTTCGCGTGGAGATGGTGACTCGCCAACGAGCATGGATCAAAGAGCTGGGTGGAGGCGTGATGGAGGGACGAGATATCGGTTCAGTTGTGTTTCCCGATGCGGAATTAAAAGTCTACCTAACGGCCTCATCAGAGGTCAGGGCCCGAAGGCGTGCTGCTGAGGTATCGGAGCTGGACCTCGATGAGGTAGCTGCTGATATTCGGCGTCGCGATGATGCTGATTCGAGCAGGGCAGCCAGCCCGCTGGTCACAGCCGATGGGGCACTGGTACTGGACACCTCGGAGCTGACTGTGGAAGGCGTGGTAGACGTGATTGTGGGGATATTGAGTTGAGCGAGCCGGCGGCCGGTTCGACCGGTGAAGATGCATCTGATCTCGGCCGAAAGATGTCGATTGTGGATGCAGTGGTCTATCGAATTTCTTGGTCGTTTCTTTGGTTGCTGTGCAAGATCTGGTTTCGATTCCAGGTGGTCGGCAAGGAGAATCTCCCACCTGATGAGGCGTACATTCTCACGCCGGTCCACCGGTCATTTTTGGACACACCGGTTGGTGGCATGGTTACAGCGCGGCGACAGCGTTTCCTGGGTAAAGAGTCCTTGTGGCGCAACCGGATTGGAGGTCGATTTCTGACAATTGTTGGAGGATTTCCAGTTCAGCGGGGGACCGCAGATCGGGCAGCGTTGCGAGCTTGTCAAGAAGTCCTAGAGCGCGGTGAGCCCATGGTTATGTTCCCCGAGGGCACTCGACAGCATGGACCAGTGGTGAGAGCCGATCTCATGCGTGCCGGACCGGCCTTTGTGGCGGCACGGGCTGGGGTCCCATTGGTGCCGATGGGAATTGCCGGGACTGACCATGCCATGCCCGGAGATTCGCTGCTCATCCGGCCAATTAGGGTTGTAATGGTGGTTGGCGAACCGATACGACCACCAGCGGTGGACGGCCGGGTTCCTCGAAGTGTCGTCATGGACCTGACGGAGGAACTTCGGGTTGGGATGCAGGCTTGCTTTGATGAGGCTCAACGCCTGGCCCAACGACCAGCGCTGCCGGATCCTAACCAGCCAGATAAATCCGTTATTTGACCGGACGAAGCCGGTCAAGGGCGGTAAGGGCGTCAGAGGCGTCGATTGTTCGGTCATCAAGATGCCCAGACGGGGCCTGTCCGGAGAAGCCCACAGCAGCGAAACCCCTGATGGCGTATAGGAGATCGCGTAAGTTGCGGGGTGGAGGGAAGTACTCGTCTTCGTCGGTATGGCGCACGGGCTCCACGCCAGCGATTGGATCGAGTGCTCTGATGACCGCGTCTACTACCTCCTCTGGCGCTGAAGCTCCAGCAGTGACACCAACTATTCCGGTCAGGTCAGAGGGGAGTTCTTCAGCCCGGTTGATCCAGGCGACCCGCTGACAACCCGCCTCAGTGGCCAACTGGACAAGTGCTCGGGTATTTGAACTGTTAGTCGAGCCAATGACTACTACAGCATCGCATCGGTGGACTAGATCCAGCAGGGCTCCCTGACGGTTGGTGGTGGCGAAACAGAGGTCACTACGGCCCGGCGACCAGAGGTCAGGCCACCGGTCGGCTGCCGCTTCGACGACACCAGCCCAATCCCGATGACTGAGGGTGGTCTGAGCAAGGATCGCGACATTGTCACCAAGGTCAGGCAATGCGCGCACCTCGTCAGGGCGTTCGACGCGATGAATGATCTCTGGAGCTACAGCAATAGTGCCTTCAGCCTCCTCATGGCCAGCGTGCCCCACATAGACAATATGAAACCCCTTGCGGGCTCGCACCTTGACTTCGTGGTGAACTTTGGTGACTAATGGACATACGGCATCGACGGTATAGCCACCCACCTCTTGCGCTCGCTGGACAACTTCGGGGGCAGACCCGTGGGCTGAGAGCATGACCGGTGCGCCCTCAGGGACGGTGGCAATGTCATCTACAAAAACCACTCCGAGTGCTTCAAAGCGTTCCACAACCAACTTGTTGTGAACGATCTCGTGGTAGCAATAGACGGGTTCGTCAAACGCCCGGACCATCCAAGTTAGTGCCTTGATAGCCATCTCTACACCGGCACAGAAGCCACGCGGCTCCGCCAAGAGAACACGCTCGACCCTGGGGTCGGCACGTTGTTCTTCGGTGTCGCGACTCACCTCGTGACCCTACCTGTAGCAATCCCTTGGGTGGCTGGTCGGATGCTCGGTAGCCTTGCTGTCATGTCGGCCCCCGTGGTCGTCGCCGTTGCCGATGACTCGCCCGCTGATCGGGCAGGCGTCAGGCCCGGCGACCGGCTCCTGTCCATCAACGATCGCGTTCCGCGTGACGTCATCGAGTACCAGTTACTCGTCGACGAATCATCGGTTGCCCTATCGCTGGATACCGGGGGTCTCCAGCGCGATGTCGTGGTTGATAAGCCTGGGGGCTCTCCGCTGGGCATAGAGGTAGACAGTGCTTTATTTGACCGGGTGAGGACTTGTGACAATCACTGCGAGTTTTGTTTCATCTACCAACTACCGCCTGGCTTGCGGCGCAGTCTCTACGTGAAAGACGACGACTACCGGTTGTCATTCCTGTATGGAAACTTCACCACCCTCACCCGTTTCACTGAGGCTGATCTAGAGCGGGTGTTGTCTGAAGGACTAAGCCCACTGTATGTGAGTATCCACGCCACTGACCCTGGCAAACGGATTGAAATGTTACGTAACCGTCGGGGAGCCACCAGCCTGCGGTGGCTGCGGGCGTTACTGGATCACGGTGTAGAAGTACATGGTCAGGTAGTGGTATGTCCGGGTTTGAATGATGGTGCTTGGTTGGAGGACACACTGGCCGGAGTGGCAGACCGGTTTGCTGAGTTGGCCAGCCTGTGCGTAGTACCGCTCGGGGTGAGCCGACATAGTGATGAGCCTCGGATGCGTGCCCACACGGCATCTGAAGCGGTGGATGTGGTCGAGATCGTGGAGTCCTGGCAGGAGCGCTTCTTGTCTGTGCTTGGACGTCGGCTAGTGCACGCATCCGACGAGTACCACTTATTGGCTAGTCGGCCTTTCCCACCTGCCGAAGCTTATGAGGATCTAGACATGACAGAGGACGGTGTGGGAATGGCTCGGGCTTTTGAACGCGAGTTCATGACCGTGGAAACCACTGATTCCAGCGAACTGTCAAGTGAACGAGCATCAGGGTTCTTTCGATCGCTGGAGGGTGCACCGGCTCTTGGCTATCGGTCGCCTCGGACGTGTGGCAACGGCACCGACAGCATGGTGGACGAAGGAGTTGTGGCTCTAGGGGATCCGGTAGTGCGCCCCCGGAATGATGCCCCGGTAGGAGTGCTGACTGGAGTCTTAGGCGCTGCGGTCCTTGCGCCGCTGTTGGCCACCGTGGATAGAGATGACGTTCGTGTGCTGACTGTGGAAAACCAGTTCTTTGGCGGAAATGTCGGAGTGACTGGCCTGATGGTCGGCGAAGACGTGGCTCGAATCTTAGCTAACGAGCCAAAGGGGCATCGATACCTGTTGCCGGATGTTTGCCTAAGCAACGGAAAGTTTCTGGACGGGATGCTGCCTGAAGACCTACCGCGCCCAGTTGAAGTCGTGTCGGCTGATGGCGGTTCGCTGCGGGTGGCTCTCGGCGGGTTGGCTCACAGGACTCGTGCCGGCCGAGCTGGAGAAACAGTAGGAGGCCTTGTATGAATCCCACAGTTGCTATTGTGGGCCGCCCCAACGTGGGCAAGTCCACCTTGATGAACCGAATCTTGGGTCGCCGGGAAGCAATCGTTGAAGAACGTCCAGGTGTTACTCGTGACCGCAAAGAAGTTGCCGCATCTTGGCAGGGCCGGGAGTTCACCCTTATAGATACCGGTGGCTGGTTGGCTGCTGGTGACTCCTTAGATGACAAGGTCAGCCGCCAGAGTGAGCAAGCTATCGCTGAAGCTGATGCCATCTTGTTCGTGGTGGATGCCACGGTGGGGGTTACCGAAGATGATGCTCAGGTAGCCACGCTGCTGCGGAATGAGGCGGGCCCGGTGCTGGTAGTGGCTAACAAGGTCGACGATCGTGTGCACGAGGCCTCGATCTGGAACCTGATGTCACTCGGCTTGGGCGAGCCCATGCCGGTGAGCGCATTGCACGGGCGGGGTACCGGCGACCTTCTGGAACGTCTGGTATCAGTTTTGCCTGACGAGGTGCTTAACGAGGTTGAAGACCTCGATGATTCGGGGCTAGGAGATCGGATAGTTGGTGTTGCTCTAGTAGGGCGTCCCAACGTGGGTAAGTCCACGTTGTTTAACCGGCTGACCGGTGAGGAACGGTCGGTGGTGCACGATCGTCCAGGCACAACGCGCGACACCGTGGACACTGTGGTGGAGACAGATACTGGACCAGTTCGTTTCATCGACACTGCAGGTATGCGACGGAAGGCAAGGATCGATGAACGGACCGAATATTACTCGCTAGTTCGGGCGCTTAAGGCTGTTGATACGGCCGATGTGGCACTTCTGATTATCGACGCCACTCTTGGCGTAACCCATCAAGATCAACGTTTAGCTGAGCGTGTAGACGCTGCAGGGTGTCCGATCGTGGTGCTTCTGAATAAGTGGGACCTATGTGAAGCCGAACAGCGTGAGGACGTCATGATTCAAGTGGGCGACAAACTTCACTTTGTCGGAGAGGCTCCTGTGTTGCGGATAAGCGCGCTTTCGGGGAAGAACGTGCAGCGACTATGGCCGGCGCTGGAAGACACCATCTCTGATTATCGGACGCGGATCCCCACTCGTCGGGTCAACGATGTTATCCGTGCGGCTCAGGCTGCTCAGCCGGCGCCCGCTGGGGTGCGGGTTCTATACGCCACCCAAGGAGCGACTGATCCACCGACTTTCACTCTCTTCGCCAACCGGGAGGTACCTCGGACCTGGTTGCGGTATCTGGAGCGACGCCTGCGCGAGGACCTGGATCTTGGATCCACTCCCATCAAGCTCCGGGTACGTCGTCGGTCAGAGTAGAGCGGCCTTAATGAAGTTGTCGCAGCTTAGCTGACCCCAGAGTAGACAAGCCACGACTACGCTTGTTTGGCATGCGAGCGCCGCTTCTTATTGTGTTAGGCATTATTTGCCTAACTGCAGCCTTGGGGTGGGCGCGATCTGCTCGGCATAGGCACCGGTTGGTGGGTCGTATCGATCCCGAGGTGGCTCCTGATGCCTACACGCTGGCATGGTCGACCTTTCGTAAAGAACTTCATTCAGCGTCGTTATATGGCCTCCTGGCAGTTGCTTCTCTGGCTAATGCCTTCATAGAGGGAGCGGTCGGAGCCGTAGTTTTTTCCACGGTTGCGATTCCGGCGCTGGTGTCCACGGCCTGGGCGCGTCATGCCGTCCGGGAGGCCCGTATGGCCCGTCAGAGTATCGATATAGAACGTAGGGCTCAAGAGGCACTAGAGCAGGAAGACTTGGCCCCTAAGGCGTGGGCCGGACGGTTGGCACCTGAGGAGCTTCCAAACTTCACTGGGTTTGAGGTCGGGCGGGTCTATCAGGCGGGCACCGGGTTGATGGCTGGTGATTTTTTTGATGTGTTTCAGATGTCTCCAACTCGACTCGCCGCAGTAGTTGGTGATGTGGCTGGGCACGGGATTGAGGCGTCAATTACTGCCTTTCAGGCCAAGTATCTGCTGCGGACGTTTCTTCGTCAGTTTCGCGATCCGGCCCAAGCGTTGGAAGAGTTGAACCGTCAGATGTCCTCGGTGGAACGGACTGAGGAGTTCATCTCATTAGTTGTTCTGGTGTTTGATACTGAGGCGGACACGGTGCGTTACGCCTCCGCCGGGCACCCAGCAACGTTCCTTTGGCACGGCCGTGAGGTCCGCCCGCTGCGATCGACCGGCCCGTTGCTGATGTTGACCCCAGACGGTACGTACTTCAGCCGGGAGATTCCGTTGGCTCGAGATGACATGGCGGTGATGTACACCGACGGTTTAGCCGAGGCCCGCAATGGCGATGAGTTATTCGGCGAGGAACGTATCGGCGACATGGTTAGGCGCAACCCAGGGATTGCTCCTGGGGTGTTGTGCAAGCAGTTGCTTGACGCTGCCAATGATTTCTCCGCTGGCATGGTCCAAGACGATCTCGCCATCTTGGCCGTCCGTAAAGCTTGACTAGGGATTACTGGTCAAAAGCAGGACTTGGCTATGCCGTGGTGTGAGTCCTGTGACCGGTATCTGAGTCCTAACTCGGTGTCGGTGGTTGGCAGTTGTCCGGGGTGTGGGGAGCGTGTTACGGACGCCGATGGTGTGCCGGCTCGGTCTCAGAAGGTCCCATGGCACTTCTGGGTCTTTGCCGGGGCAGCGGTGGTGTATCTCAGTTGGCGTCTGATTCAGGGACTCTGGATGCTGGTGGCCTGAGTCGCTCTTGGTGCACTTACCCGGGAACCAGTTGAGTAGGCCGCTCCAGAGGGGGGGGCGGTAGATTGGTGAGTGGTCGCGGGCTGTGGCGCAGCTTGGTTAGCGCGTCGGTCTGGGGGACCGAAGGTCGGAGGTTCAAATCCTCTCAGCCCGACAAACAAACAACTACGGCGTCCGATCTGGCTGGCTGGACAGGATTTCCACTCGCCTCCTAAGAGCAAAGTCTCTCAAGTCGGACTGGGGAAACTAGGGGACGAGGTCTACGAGGCTGAGGAAATCGCTATTCCCTGCATAGTCGTAGATCCACAGTTCTGCCACCAGGGTGACCCCTGAAGGAAGCGGCTCAAACGAGTACTCCAGACTGGGGATGTCTGCATACAGAGGAATGTCACTTCCATCCACCCAACTCAGTTCACCGTCCTCCTCCATTAGCACCGCCGGCCATATGAACCCTTCAGGGTCAGCCATGAACTCACTCCATTGCCCGAACTCATCAACCTGGTAGTAGACCTCGCTAATTATTTCTCCGGTATTGGCATCAAGGGCCATGGACAGGATCAGGTCGATATACAGGTCATCTGTTAGGTCGGCTGATCCATAAGTCATCGGGACATCAAACAAAAGTAGGTCTTCTTCTTCGTCGTAGTAGAAGTCTGTGTAGGCGTATGCGGTGTCGTAACCATCGCTAATCGTGAGGATTGTGAGGTCGTAAATCGCTGCGATCTGACCGCTACCGTCGTCGGCGATCCATCCCGATTCCTCACCGATGAAGTAGAGGTTGTCATCCTCAGGATCAACTGCGCCGTAGTAGATAACCACTTCGGCTACGGCAGCCTCAGTCGCCGGATCGACGTATCCGAAAAAGTTAAGCCCGTCTTCATCGAAGTAATAGCTTCCACTGTCCTCCAGGAAGCGAGCTACCGATTTCTCTGGTATCAGGGTTCCAGCCTCGTAATGAGACTGGAGGAAGCTCTCCCACTCGGGGGCGAATCCATCGTCCACGTAGTCGGAGTTGAAATCCTCAGACTTGGTTGGCAGGTAGATGGAAACACCCGTGGCTCGTCCAGCCACTGGTCCAGCCACCTTGTAGACAACCGCTTCTTCTATAGCCGTTTGAAGTTCATCGATCTCGTCATCGATGCCGAGGCCCAAGAGGTTTGAGGCAAAGTCACCCAGATCGAAGAGGTATGAACTGTTTTTTGGATTCGGACTCGAACCGAACTGCATCGTTTTGGTTGCAGCCCTCGCCACCTCAGGAGCGGCTTCGGCGGAGTATTCGATCATTGGCTCAGCAAAACCGTCTAGTGCTTTTTGAAGGTTTGAGAAAGCGTCCAGATCGATGACGGACAAGGTGACGTTCGTGTCAGTCCCGAAGTCCTTCGCATGCTCCAAAAAGCCGTCCGCTATTGCAATGCCAAGTTCTTCAGCGGAGGCGGCCTCACCAGTCGCAAGAGAGTCGAACACTCGATAGTCCCAGCCATGACCTGGTTCCAAATCCTGGGACGCCACGAGTATTTCCGCAAGATCAGCCACGGAGGCTGCCACCTCGTAGGTGGCCATTAGACAGGCATCAAATCCGATGAGGTCGAGCCTTCCCACATCCGCGCCATCGAGTCCTGCTTGCAGACCATTTCGGATTTCAGTCAGGTTGAGGATGTCATAGCCATCAGTTTCGTCTGGACCCATACCGGTCCAGCCACCGCCATGGTCCCAGAACACCAGGGCATTGTTGTCTGATGGGAACTTGGTGAGCCCATAGGAGACGAAGTTCTCGAGCTGCTCAGCGGTGCCGAGGTTGGCCTCCCAGTCTTCCTCCGAGTCGTTAACTAAGACCGATATCTCCCCATCGGCAAATTCGATGAGACGGACTCCCTCCCAGTTGGGTTCACCGAAGATACCGGCATCGGTGTAACCCCCCGTCCCGGGAATGTCCGGAGTTCGGTCTACCAGAGCAACGATAGTCACGTTGCCAGTCGTGTTAATCCCAGCCATTTCTTCCAGATCATCCAGAGCGAAAGCCTCGAGGTTGGTATCACCCATCACGTAGACAAGAACGGTCCAGGACTCGTCGGAAGAGGCGCTGCGAGCAGCCCCCTTGGTGGTTGGTGCGGCGGTGGTGGTTGGTGCGGCGGTGGTGGTTGGTGCGGCGGTGGTGGTTGGTGCGGCGGTGGTGGTTGGTGCGGCGGTGGT
>JAQWTI010000003.1 GCA_029242745.1 Acidimicrobiales bacterium
TATCTCGGCACTTACCTGATCCAATGGAAGGGTCAGCAACAAGTGGTATGTGTGTGGAAAGTTGGCTTCAAGCGCCATCAGTACGTCGCCAGCTGCCAGTCCGGTCGCGCCGGCCACAAGCTCAACCAGAGTCCCCACCTCTCCAGCCGCGCCACCCTGAGCGTCCACGATCGGATCTGCCATGTCAGCAACGTGGTCGATCATGTTGATTCCAACTCGATCACCGACTACTCGTTCTTCGGTAAAGACAGGTCTGGCGCCATCTAGTACTCGTTGACCGGCGTCAAGGCGGGGAAACAACTGCAGTCCCCATACAACTGCCAGAACCACCACTCCGGCCACGATTACAACGAACCAGGTTAGTGAGTTCGAATTTTTTTTCACCGAAGTCAACATGTCTTACCTCGTGTCATCAGAAGTCTTCTGGTTGTCTTGTGGTGCTTTATTGCTCTGCGGGCAGGTAGCCCACGGCTTCGTGCAAACGTGTCCGCCGACGCTTCATTGCTGGTCTCGCAACAACAGGTTCCGCATCCGGCGATGGCTCAAATGTGGCACCAACGACAATTCCCTCAGCCATGCCATATAGCAGTGGCAGCGCACCGGCAATAACCTTTCCAGTGTTGTTGATTCTCTCGACACCAGCCTCGATGGGTTCAGCGTTGTCTCGAATGTCCCAGACCACTGAGGAACATCCTTCGAGTTGTTCTGCGACTCTCAACAGTTGAGACCCAACAACGAAAAGGTAGATCGCTAATTCTGCAATTAGAAGAGCAGCAGCAACAACGGTAAGTACGACTAAAAGGGTCATGATCGCACCTTGTCCAGCACTCGACCAAGAAAGAGATGGTGTTCGAGCCCTTCGGCCAGCACGGCATCTACTCGGTCGGCTGTTTCTGAAATGAGGGCCGTGTCCGAAGTGTTTGCGGCCGCCTGATCGAGTGTCACGCGTATCAGGTCAACACGTCTTTCGATTGTACGAACGAGCGTCACGAGGGTCGTTAGGAAGGCGGCAACTGCCACAAGGACAATCAGCGCAAGTCCGAGGGTGACCCACCAAAGACTCTCCTGGGTAGATGTCAAGCCGAATATGTACATGCTCAGCCTCCCAGCCGTCCACGCCCGCGTGCTAACCCGGCGACGATGGCTTCTGCTGCTTCTATGGTCGTGTTGAGTTCCCTCAGTGCTGCGGTATTTACAACTGAGTTCTTTAAGGAGTCGTCTATCTCGGTGGCCTGTTCCCCGATTCGGTGGGCGAGGAGGAGAATAGGAACCACCAAGGCGACCACAGCGAAGACAACGGCAATACCAATAGACCAGCCGACGACCCAACCAGTTGTAGATGTTTCAGCTAATACAAGTGCAGTCATTTTCGGCTCCGATCAAATCGTGTCAGAGAATTCGCGTACGGGGCGAAGACTCTCGTTAACCGATGGCAGCACGATAGGGACCGTGCTGGTTCTGGTTGCTATTACCTCGACCCCACCTAGGAGGTCTTGCAAAGTTCTCTTGACGGCAACTAAGTGCAGAATCACTCGAGTCAATCCAATTGCCGTAGCTGTGATGATCAGCCCGCCGATTACCGCAGTGAACCACGCAACTGTTTCCATTAGGCCCCCCTCCCTTAACTCAGTAGTTTTCCAACGGACCCTGCATACCTGACTGCTCCATCAGCAACCTCACCGATTGTCTGATCCGTAGTTGCCAGCAGTTCAGGTGCAGCATCAACCTCACCTATTAGTGCTACCCCAGCAGCGAGAGTGTCATCGGCGGCTGCACGGATCCGTTCGAGTGCAGCCAGCACCCGATTAAGGAGGGCCACAAGCACCGGCACCACCACTACCGCGAGAATCACATTACCGAGCGTCCACATTGAAAGTCTCCTGATCAGCTGGGCTGAGGTCGGTAGGGAAGAAAGAAACGTCGAAAGACCCTGGTGAGTGCCATGCGGGCGGCGCGTATGCCGATCAGCAGACCACTAGCCGGCTTCACAGCAGAAACTTGGTTTGGGTCTAAGCCACTTTCGGCAGCCTCAAGTCGGTTCCCCATGTTGGAGGCGAACTCGCTCAGGAGAACGGAGGTAACGTCAGCTACCAAACCACGTCCGTATTGGGCCGCAGCGCCGGCTAACTGGAGATCGAGTGATACGGCAACTTTTGTTCCTTGCTGAGCCGGGGCGAGTACAACTTTAAGTTGAAGCGAAGCTTGCCCTCTACCCCTTTTGTCGGCTCCAGAAGCGTCAACTGCGATCGTCTTATTCGGATCATCTCTTTCCACGACTTCTGCAGCACCGTCAAATTCAAGTTTGACTGGTCCCAAGCGGATTGTGACTGTTCCCTCGTATCGGTCGTCACCAGTTTCATCTGTGAGATCAGCGCCTGGCAGACATGCAGCGACCTGAGGAATATCACCGAAGAACAACCACACTTTTTCAACTGATTGGGCTGTTTCAAACTCATTCTGTATCAGCATTTAGCACTCCCGACGACATCAGCCTCCGCAACTTGCTTCTCGTATTGAGAGCGACAGCCCAGACAGCAGAAGTAGTAGGTCTGACCGGCGACTACAAGGGGGTGGCTAGCGTCATTCTCGTTAACGGTCATGCCGCAGATCGGATCTTCTACTTCCGTAATCGGCACAACCACAGGCTCCTTGCCTTGTGGAGCTTCAAGAGATGGGCGTAACTGAACTAGTTCAGCGAGCACAGCGACGGCTACTTCGCGATGTGTCGTCCTTCCCAGATCTAAGCCAATCGGCACGCGAATTGTGTCAAGCAACTCCTGTGAAATATTTCGGTCGGAAAGGTAGCCCAGCAGGGCCTTGCCGCGCTGTGGAGATCCAACCACCCCAAGGTATGAGGGCCTGCCAGCAAGGGCACTCTCTACGATTTCTTCGTCACCGTGGCCCTGGGTCGCTACTACCACCATGGAACGAGAGGAGATTGCCGCACTAGAGAAGTCGGGCCCGTCGATGAGGTGGCTATCCCAGTCAAGGTTTGTCGCTAATTCGTGCAGAGTCCTAGCCATCGGTGAACGACCAACCACTATGAGTTCAGGGGCAGGGATAATCGGCTCGATGAATATCTGGAGGGCCCCGTTACTTTGGCAGGAGATAGCGATTTCGGTAGTGCCCTTTGGCAGTTCACCAAAGTGGTCCGAGGAGCCGATTGCCAACAGGCGTGATTCTTGGCTCTGGAGAGCCCGAAGTGCTTCTCGGATAAGTACGGGTTCGGCACAGGCACCCCCAATCCATCCAAAGATCTGACCAGATCCGGTGACGATGGCCCTGGACCCCTGCTGCCCCGACGAAGGACCTTCCCGCCAAACGACGGTGGCGAGAACGAATGCTTCGCCCTTTCGGCGCAGATTGACGGCATGTTCAATTACGCCCCATCCATCGGCCAACGCTTCCTTGCCCATCAACTCGTCCTAATCGGGGGAGCACCAGACACATCGCGTGACGTGGTTAGTGCTTCGTACACGCGGTCAGGAAGCAGTGGCATATCAACATTTCTAACACCGCTGCCTTTCAGCGCATCCATTACAGCATTCACGAACGCCGCAGGGCCACCTACCGTGGCGCATTCGCCGATGCCCTTTGCTCCGATCGGATGATGGGGACATGGGGTTACCACTTCATGCAATTCAAATCCGGGGGTTTCCCATGCGGTTGGGAGAAGGTAGTCCATGTAGTTGGAGCCGACACAGTTTCCCTCGTCGTCAAAAGTGATGAACTGCATGCTGGCCATTGCGTAAGCCTCAGTGAGACCACCCATGATCTGGCCTTCGACGATCATCGGGTTTATGCGTACCCCGCAGTCATCTACCGCAACCATGTTGAGGACGTCCCAGACGCCGGTAAGGGGGTCGACCTCCACTGTCGCTATGTAGCAGGCAAAAGGCCAAGTGAGATTCGGGGGGTCGTAGTAGGCGTTGTTCTCCAATCCTGGCTCCATCCCATCAGGAACGTTGCTGTAGGCCGCCATCGCACACTCTTGGATCGTGACTCCACGATCAGGCGAACTTCTGAGATAGAAGCGCCCAAGTTCCCAATCGATATCTTCTTCTGAGACTTCAAGAAGGTGGGCCGCTATTTTTCTGGCCTTGGCTCTGATTTTTCGGGAAACCATCGACACGGCTGCTCCGGCGACGGGCGTGCTACGCGAGGCGTAAGTACCCATTCCAAACGGGGCGGTATCCGTATCTCCCTCTTCAACGACCACATCGTCTGCAGGAATACCTAACTCGTGGGCCACTATCTGGGCCCAAGTCGTTTCGTGACCCTGACCCTGACTCTTGGCCCCAGTTCGTAGAATCGCTTTCCCTGTCATATGAACACGCAACTCTGCGGAGTCGAACATCTTTATGCCGAGAATGTCGTACTCGCGACTATTCCCTGCTCCAAGTGGTTCCGTCATCGTCGAAATGCCAATTCCTAGAAGCCGACCGTTTTTCTTGGCCTCTTCTTTCTGCTCTAGGAACTTTTTGTACCCAACCGCTTCCAGACCGATATCGAGACACTTGCCGTACTGGCCGGAATCAGTGAGGAAGCCAAAGGGTGTGCGGTGAGGGAAGTCGTCATCTTGGACGAAGTTCAGTCTCCTAAACTCTGCCTGATCCAGTCCAAGATCGTCAGCTGCTGCTTGCACCATGCGCTCCTGGAAGAACATGGCTTCAGTGACTCTGAACGAACAGCGGTATGCAACGCCTCCAGGGGCTTTGTTGGTGTAGACGCCTTGTGCTGTTAGGTGTGCCGTGGGGATGTCGTAACAGGCAAAAGCTGAGTGCATCAGGCCAATTTTGAATTTGCTTGGCTGGGCATCAGAGAAGAAAGCTCCGTGATCGGAGTCCGTGTGCATTCGTACTCCAAGGATCTTTCCGTCTTTGCGCAGCGCCATTTGCCCTCGTAAATAGACGTCACGACCGAAACCGGTGGAGATGAGGTTCCCAGTCTTGTCCTCGATCCATTTGACAGGCCGTTCGAGCAGAATTGAGGCAAGAATGGATACCACGTATCCTGGGTAGACAGGAACCTTATTCCCGAATCCACCACCCAGATCGGGTGAAATGATGCGGATCATGTGTTCAGGTAACTCGGCGACCATGGCGACAGCGGCCCGGATGATGTGTGGCGCCTGAGTCGTCATGTACACCGTCAACTTGGAAGTTGACCGATCAAAATCTGCGATAGAGCCGCAGGTTTCAATCGGGGAAGGGTGTGACCGCGGGTAGTGCAGTTCGAGTTCGGAAACGACATCTGCCGCAGAAAATGCGGCATCGGTGCCGTCCTTGTCGCCAACTTCCCAGTCAAATATCAGATTGTCATGCTGGTTTTCTTTGTCGTCGCGGATTACCGGAGCACCGGCCGTCATTGCTTGTGTTGGATTAACGATGACGGGTAGGGGCTCGTAGTCCACAATGATCGCTTCACAGGCATCCTTGGCGATATATGGATCATCGGCTACTACGCATGCGATCTCTTGACCTTGAAATCGCACCTTGTCAGTGGCCAGCACTGCTTGGGTGTCGTAGGAGAGCGTGGGCATCCAAGCCAAGTTGCGGCTAGCCATCATCTCTCCCGTTAGGACAAGGCGCACCCCCGGGATCGCCCATGCCGCGGTCACGTCAATGGATTTGATTCGGGCATGGGCTAGCGGGCTACGAAGGAGCTCCATATGGAGCATGCCGGGCAAGGCAATGTCGTCTACGTAGTTGCCCTTGCCGCGTATGAAGCGGTTATCTTCAACGCGCGGACGGCTGGCGCCCAGACCGCCGATCTTTACTTCGTCGATGGTCATAACGTCTCCCCTTCGTCTTTGGATGCCTCTTGATGTTGGAGACTTTCGGCAGCGAGGAGTACGGCCTTGACTATGTTCTGATAGCCGGTACATCGACAGAGGTTCCCGGACAAAGCCCACCGAACTTCGTCCTCGGTTGGGTTGGGATTCTCTGTAAGTAACGCTTTAGCTGACAGCATCATTCCCGGCGTGCAGAAGCCACACTGAAGGCCGTGCTCGTCTTTAAATCCTTCTTGAATGGGATCCAATTCACTGGCAGACGCCAGACCTTCAACCGTGGTGATGTCGTGTCCGTCAGCCTGTACGGCGAACATGGTGCAACTCTTGACCGGGGCCCCATCAAATAGGACTGTGCATGCTCCACAGTTTGTGGTGTCACAGCCCACGTGGGTACCAGTTAATCCAAGGGCCTGACGGATCATGTGGGCGAGCAGGAGCCTGGGCTCGACTTTTAGTGTCTCCTGTTTGCCGTTCACGTTTACGGTCAGTTTTCGGACCGGGGTGTCAACCGCCGTTTCGGCTGGCATTACTTCAAACAAACTGGTCATATCAAGTTGCCTGTTCGGTCGCTGGCTGGAGGTTTGAGAGAATTCGGGTTACAAACGTCGCAACAATGTGCCGTTTATAGGCTTCGCTGCCACGGTGATCAGATCTGGGCTGTGATACGTCACTGGCAAGTTGGGCGGCACGTTCAATTGTGCTTTGGTCTAGTGCTTGTCCTACAAGTGTTTCGGCAGCAGCGTCGGCACAGATAGTTGAGGGTCCGACACCCGTAAGCCCTATCCCAGCGCGTACCACTTGCTCTCCAGACAACTCGAGAGAAACGGCTACACCAGCCGTGGCGAAGTCTCCAATTCGTCTCTCAAGTTTTAGGTATCCACCAGCGCGCGTGCCCACTGGGGGAGGGACTGTGGCCTCGACTGCCAATTCTTCTGGTTCTAAGAGATTCTGGAACGGGCCATTCACAAAGTCGCTGCACGGTATTGTGCGTCGACCGTTGGGGCCTTCAGCCACTATTGAGCCCCCGAGAGCACTCATGACGGAAGCCCAGTCTCCCTGGGGATCGGCGTGGCAGAGTGATCCAACCACTGTTCCGCGAGTGCGCACGATGGGATCAGCGATCACGGGAGCGGCTGCAGCCATCGTTGGCTGCTGTGCGGCAAGTTCAACGTCTTTCTCCAGATCTACGTGTCGACACAGCGCTCCGATTCGATAGGTGCCGTCAGGATCTGCAGAATGGAATGCCAGACCCGGAATGTTGTTGATGTCGACCAGTATTTGTGGGGCCGCGAAGCGAAGTTTCATCATCGGAACCAAACTTTGGCCGCCAGCGAGGACCTTTGCTTCTCCATTGGCTTTACTCAGGAGAGCGATGGCTTCTTTGACGGTGGTCGGTGCCTCGTAAGAAAATCGGGAGGGATACATGTTGTTGGAGGTCCTTGCCGTTATCTACGAGTTGTCAGTCGATGAATGGGGATCGGGAACTGCTACGGGCAATGACTCGGCGTCGGGGTCAGGCCGACGTTCTTGATGTGGTGGCCAAGGTCCCTGAACTGGCTGTCCAGCCACCTTGAGGTGGTCGATAATTTGCGGCCAGGCCCAAACGGTTGGACTCGATCCGGTCTTGGGTGAATCTTTTATCAACTCGTAGATCCGTGGATTTCCCCGACTCTCTCCGTCAGATTCAATTGCCACTGCCAACCCCGATCCCATAACTGCCTAACAGGACGTAACTATTCAATACATCTGTTCCGTTGATGTTGTATCTATCTCATCGATAGTAAGTGAATCTCAAACTACCCCCACTATCGGCACATGGAAATAGGCACCAAATAATTTTTTATCCTGATTGCATTGGCTTGGTAGGGCTTAGCCTCGCAGGCGCGAAAGTCGGTTCTGGGCTAATGCGAGTGCTTGATCACTGCCCGGATGGCATCCTCTTCGCCGGCTCTATGAAGAAGAGCCATGGCGAGATTGATTTCATCCAGGCCGACTACGGTTCCGAGTAACGGAGCAGTTGGAAAGTCACCTCTATTGAGTATCCGTGCAGCTTCTTCAACCGATGCGGCTGTTCCACCTGAGCCGCCAAATACGGTGAGTGATCGCATGACAACTGTGTCGGTCATGACTGGCACGGCTTGGCGATCTTTCAAACCGGCCCAGACCACCTGCCCGCCGTGATGGACCAAATCCAGACAGAGACTGGGTGTCCCCGGTGCGCTCGCCAGATCTACTGCGACGTTTGCCCCGCCGCCGGTTAGATCCATTACGGCCTCGATGGGATCAGAAGCTGTCGCGTCTAGGACGTGGTCGGCGCCCACGTCGAGCGCCACGTTGAGTCGCATCGCATCTTCACCGGTTCCGGTCACGATGACTACACCAGCGCCGAGCGACTTTGCGTATGCGGCACACGTCAAACCCATATGCCCAGGCCCTTGGATAACGATCGACTGCCCCTCGCGAAACTGCAGTCGATCCAGCCACGCCACCATATTTGACAGCGGTTCGAAGAGCGTTAACTCCTCTGCGGACACGTTGTTCGTGAGTTTTACCAGATGTGTTCCTGGCAGCACGGCCATGAACTCGCCGTAACCTCCCCAGAGGCCGGCACCCTCGTCAAGACCGAACGAGTAACCGTAACAACGCACACCGAACGGGTTGCTTTGGGTTGGCGGACCAAACCAGACGATGTCCACTGCGACGCGGTCACCGACGTCAACGTTCAGGTCGGCGTCATCGGCCAGGGCATAAACTTTTGCCACGATCTCATGGCCCGGCACCACCGGACACACTTCGCCCGGAACATGCTTGTGTCCCGCCAACTGGGCTACGTCGCTGTGGCAGAGCCCTACTGCTTCGACAGCTAGTACCGCTCCACCGGGTGGCGGGTCGGGAACCTTGAAGTCGTCGCGCAGTGCCCATGTCCCGTCACCGTGAAACACCACAGCTTTACATGAGTTCATATTTGTACTGCCTTAGTGAAATAGTCAGGATTCCAGTGCCTAGAGGCGTTGAAGGAGAGTTCCGGTGCCCAGCCCACCGCCGCAACACATAGTGACCACGGCGTACTCTCCATCGACTCGCTGCAGTTCATGCACCGCTTTGGCTGTCAGGATTGCACCTGTCCCGCCTAGTGGATGACCCAGAGCAATGGCTCCACCGTTCGGATTAACCGTGTCCATATCGGGCGAAAGTTCCTTCTCCCACGCCAGCACCACTGATGCAAATGCCTCGTTGATTTCAACCACGTCAATGTCGTCCATCGAGAGGCCGTTATCAGCCAGCAACTTCTGAGTGGCACCAATTGGGCCGGTCAGCATCAACTCTGGATCGGCTCCCACCAGACAGGAGTCCACAATTCGGGCCAATGGTTTGAGACCCAACTCAGTGGCTTTCTCAGCGGTCATCAGCAGCACCGCACCGGCACCATCTGAGATTTGTGACGACGTCCCCGCTGTATGCACACCGTTCTCCCGGCCTGATGGCTTGAGGTTGGCTAGCGACACCATGCTGGTCTCTCTTAAGCCCTCGTCTCGGGTGATTGTTATTGTTTCACCGGTCACCTTGCCTTCTTCGTCGAGGACTGGTGCGTCCACTGGAACAATCTGGGTGGCAAAGCGGTCTTCATCCCATGCACGCGCTGCCCGAGCTTGAGATCGCACGCCGAACTCATCGGCCTCCAATCGGGTGATGCCCCACTGTTCAGCGATCCGTTCTGATCCCTCAAACTGCGAGGTGAATTCGAAGTGTTCGAAATAGTTGCGGTTAATTGGCCTTCCTGAGTTGGGGTCTTTGGGCGAAGTTGCTCCGAAGCCCACCTGGCTCATCAGCTCGACACCGCAGCCCACTGCAGAATCCACCACACCTCCGGCCACCAACGCGTACGCAATATTGGTGGCTTGCTGACTTGATCCACATTGAGTGTCGATTGTGGTTGCGGGAACTTCCAGGGGCAGTCCAGCTGTGAGCCAGGCCGTGCGCGTCACGTTCATGGATTGCATACCCACTTGGCCTACACACCCGCCAACTACCTGCCCCACCTCCCGCGGTTCAACACCCGTTCTTTCAAAGAGGGCCTTCTGGACGGTTCCCAGTACGTCCACGCTATGGCAGGTCGACAGACCACCCTGGCGTCGGCCTATCGGGGTCCGCACCGCATCTACGATTACGACGTCACGCATATTGTCCTCCTGGTAAATAGGTTGTGGCTGGTCCAGTTGTGTCGAAGTTTGAACAAAAGTTCTTCTGAGTTTGGTCAGATCGGTAGATCGCCCGTGGCTCGAGCCGTTGACCCAGTATCAGTCCACGCGGCAATTGACCTCTGGGCGATTCGCATTTGGTGCACCTCGTCGGCTCCGTCAGCAAACCGTGCCCAACGGGCCTGCTGGAACATGTGGGCCAGTGGTGTGTCGGTTGAGTAGCCAAGCGCTCCATGGACCTGAATGGCTCGGTCGATGATCCGATTCAGGCTGTTGGCCACAAAGTGCTTGGCCATTGATACCTCCGACTTGAAGTCGTCACCTCGGTCAATCTTGTAAGCGGCGTGGAGGACCATCAACTTGGATTGATACAGCTCCATCGTCGAGTCAGCGATGAGCCACTGGATTCCCTGTTTCTCGGCTAGCAGCGAGCCATGGCTAAATCGGTCGAGTGACCGCTCAACCATCATGTCCAGTGCCGTCTCGGCCTGTGCAATCCAACGCATGCAGTGGGCCAGTCGGGCTGGTCCTAAGCGGTACTGGCCCAGTAGATGTCCTTGCCCGCGTCCTCCCAGCATCTGGTCGTCATGGATGCGTAGGTCCTCGATCAAGATCTCACTGTGTCCAGTGGAACCGTGCATTGTCTCAATCTGACGGACTTCGTTCCATCCTTCTGAGGGGATATCAACCAAGAAGGCTGTATTCGCCGCCTGTGGTAGGTCAGGGTCATCTTCTGTCCGACAAACAAGGATGGCGAACGCTGACCTGTGGGCGTTAGAGATGAACCACTTATGACCATTAACCACCCACTCGGACCCGTCAGGGTATGCACTGGTGCGAATTAGCGTCGGATCTGAACCGGCCACCTCTGGTTCAGTCATGGCGAAGCACGATGAGGTGGTGCCCTCACAGAGTGGCTTTAGGTACTTCTCCTTCTGAGCGTCGGTCGCCCAATGGAGCAGGGTGTGCATGTTGCCTTCGTCGGGAGCCATGCAGTTCAGGACCCATGGCCCGTAATATGACCGGGCAGCTTCAGCCTGCACCATCGCCAACTCAACGTGTCCGAGCTCCATGCCACCCCATTCCTTAGGCATGTGGGGCAGCCACAGCCCTTCGGCGTGGGCCTGTTTGCGCATTTTTACTAGAGCTTTGATTCGGTCCTTGCCGACTAGTTTTTCGGCACTGCCCTCACCGTCGATGAGAACTCCACCGGGCTTGACAACATCATCGACGAAGGTGCGGACACGAGTCCTGATCGCCTCGAGTTCGGGGGTCAGACTGAAGTCAATTGCCATAATGAATTCTCGTTGTCTTGAGCGTGGGTTAGAGCATGCGGCCTGGTCGCCCAGGCCCTTCAGCCGGGTTTCCCCCCATGTCGGAGTTCAACTGTGCCTCGGCCATCAGTCCAGCAATCACGTCAGTCATGTCAGCGGGATCCTCGGTCTGCATGGCTGTTGGGCCCAGATGCCACTGCTCGGCAATACCGACACGCTGCCCAACGATGTCAAACACTCGCCCGGTCACGTTCGCGGCTGCCTCGCTGCAAAGCCATGCCGTGGTCACGGCTATCCAACGGGGGCCCATCTTCTCCTGGGTCTCTTCGTCCATCCCGGCAAATCCCGGTAGGTCTTTGGTCATGCGCGTGTAGGCACCTGGCGCCAAGCAGTTGCAAGTCACCCCGTACCTAGTGAGCTCCATGGCTGTGATGATGGTGAATGAGGCGATCCCTGCCTTGGCGGCCCCATAGTTGGACTGCCCGATGTTCCCGTAGATGCCTGACGGTGATGCTGTGTTGACAATCCGACCGAATGCCTCACCACCCGCTTTGACCTTCTCACGCCAATAGACCGCAGCGTGGTGGGTTGGGGCAAAGGTGCCTTTTAGGTGGACGTTAATTACTGCGTCCCAGTCAGATTCTCCCATCGAGAACACCATTCGGTCGCGCAAGATGCCCGCGTTGTTGATGAGGATGTCACAACTCCCGAATGTGTCGATGGCCTGCTGAATCATCTCACCAGCTGCATCAAAGTCGGCTACGTTTGCACCGTTTACGACCGCCTCGCCACCCATGGTGATAATTTCGTCGACCACCGATTGAGCCGGGGTGACATCCACTCCTTCGCCAGCGGCATCTCCACCAAGGTCATTTACGATGACTTTGGCCCCGTTGCTGGCGAGCATGAGGGCGTGCTCACGGCCGATACCGCGGCCAGCGCCGGTCACGATGGCCACGCGGCCTTCGACGAGATTTCCCATTAGAGGTGCACCTTTTGCTGTGGGGTTGTTGGTCGGGTAGAACAATCAGTCTGAGACTCTAACGGCGCTGCTGCTTGCACGGGATATGCCGCTTCTCAGGAGCTCCGGTTTCCTTGGGTGGCTGGGCCTCAGATTGATCTGTGGTAGGCGGTTGTTGGCTTTCTTGCTTCAGATGAGTGTTAGCCAGTTTCCCTCGCGTGGAGTAGAAATATCCCCATTGGAGAGTAGAAACGTCACACGGTGATGGTTCAGGGCGTCTACCGTGACTTAGAAGGCGGTGATGAAGCGGATTTCTGATCTGCTGGCTGCTAAAGCCGATCTGACTGCCAAGGGTCGCTGATAACCGACCGGCTCTGAAATTAGGTCCCAACTCGTTAGGTAAACAGGAGTTCATAATGGCTAACTGTGCATTTATCGGCCTTGGAGTCATGGGGTACCCCATGGCAGGCCATCTTCAGGCCGCCGGGCATCCCACCACGGTGTACAACCGGACGAGCGTCACAGCTGAGGCCTGGGTCGCTGAACACGGAGGCGTCTCGGTTCCAACTCCACGGGAGGCCGCTACCGGTGCAGACTTCGTGATGGTTTGCGTTGGTAACGACGATGACCTTCGCTCCGTGGTTTTCGGCGGCGACGGCGCCCTAGTGGGCATGACGCCAGGCACCACTCTGGTGGACCACACCACAGCGTCGGCTGAGGTAGCCCGAGAGATTCGTGCCACGGCCGATGAGTCAGGACTTGGTTTTATAGATGCCCCAGTCTCGGGAGGGCAGGCGGGTGCCCAGAACGGTCAACTATCGGTGATGTGTGGGGGAGATCCTGAGGTCTTCGCTGGCGCAGAAGCCATCATTGATTCTTACGCAAAGATTGCTGTTTTGGTTGGGGGAACCGGTTCAGGTCAGCTCACGAAGATGGTCAATCAGGTCTGCATCGCCGGCCTAATACAGGGCTTGTCCGAGGCTCTCGACTTCGGCAGACGGTCCGGTCTTGATCAAGAGAAGGTTCTTGCAGCGATCAGTGCTGGCGCATCGGGTTCTTGGCAGATGGACAATCGGGCCCGCACTATGCTTGACCGACATTTTGATCATGGCTTTGCCTTGGACTGGATGCGTAAGGATCTTGGAATCGTGTTCGATGAAGCACAACGTGTCGGTGCCACCTTGCCTGTCACTGCCATGGTTGACCAGTTCTATGCTCGCCTTCAGCGTGAGGGCCACGGCCGCTGGGACACCAGCGCTCTCATCGAGTTACTTCGTGATGATTGAGTAGTGTGGGTACGACGACAATTAGTCGATCGGCTCCGACCCAGCAACTGTTGTACGGTTTAGTTCTCGACGGTGACCTGCGTAGTCGTTCAGTGCGACATGTTGCGTAGACCGATTGTCCCAAAGCACGACGTCACCGTTTGCCCACCGATGTCGGAAGGTGAATCGTACGTGCGTGCTGAACTCGTGAAGCCACCTAAGTAAGCGGAGTTCCTCTTTGGCTCCAGATTCGGATCCGTCACCGATCCCGATGCCGCGTAAGCCCCGAACGTAAGTCCCGTTAAAGAACAGACTGCGCTTGCCGGTCTCGGGATGGGTGCACAGCAAGGGGTGCTCCTGTGTGGCTTCAGCCGATTCGGACGTACGGATCGTCATCCCTGAGAGTCCTGAATGCAACTCTTGCTGAGCAGGGGAGTAGCTGGCGCTTGCCGAATGCACACATGTGACTCCCTCCAAGCGACGGGCCATTTCTTGAGGCAGAGCTTCGAAGGCGTTAGTCATTGACGCCCAGACCGTGTCGCCTCCCACCTCCGGCACGTCTAGGGCATGAAGAATCGTGAACGCTGGTGGGGCGTCCAGAAAAGAGAAGTCGCTATGCCATACGCCACCGAAGTTGAATGCCTCAGGCTCGGTGGCCTCCTTCACGACCTTGATGACCTCAGGATGCTCAGGAACTGCTTGCACAAAGGGCACCGGTGAGTAGTCGCCCAGCAGGCGGCTGAAGTGTGCCTGTTCTGGGGGAGTGAGACTCTGGCCAGGCACAACAACCACTTCGTGTTCTAGAAGTGCAGAGCGCAGTGCGGCAACCTCAGCGGCAGCCAAATCTGGGGTCAGGTCCAACTCGTCTACCCGGGCACCGAGCACCCCTGTCAGTGGTGAAACCTTCATGTTTGGGCTCTGGGTTGGTCCTAGGTCTAGAGAATCTGGGAGAGGAACAACTTCGTACGTTCTTCAGTCGGATTAGAGAAGAACTCCTCGGTCGAGTTCTGCTCGACGATCTGCCCACCTTCCATGAAGATGAGCCTGTCGGCTACCTCCTTGGCGAAGCCCATTTCATGGGTTACCACCATCATGGTCATCCCGGACTCCGCCAAAGTCTTCATGACGTCCAGGACCTCTTTGATCATCTCCGGATCGAGTGCTGATGTGGGCTCGTCGAACAGCATTATCCGGGGCTCCATGGCCAGAGCACGGGCGATGGCAACCCGCTGCTGCTGGCCGCCTGACAGTTGGCCCGGGTACTTCTGCGCCTGCTCGGGGATGCCCACCCGCTCCAACAATGCCATGGCCTGTGATTCGGCTTCGGGCCGTGGCTTTTTTCGCACCCAGATGGGTGCAAGAGTCACGTTGTCGAGGATTGTCAGGTGGGGAAACAAGTTGAACTGCTGGAACACCATCCCGACTTCGGACCGTACTTTTTCAATATTGCGTAGGTCATTGGTGAGTTCCACGTCGTCTACGACTATTCGGCCCTCCTGATGCTGCTCTAGACGGTTGATGCACCGGATCCATGTCGACTTTCCGGAGCCCGAAGGTCCCAGAACCACTACGACTTCCTGTTCTTTGATGGTCGCTGAGACTCTGTCAAGAGCCTGAAAGTCTCCGTACCATTTCGAAACGTTCTCGCACACGATTACGTCGCGTGCTTTGGACAGATCTCGAATCGTTTCTGTCGGGGTCTCGGCTGTTGTTGGGTCAGTCATGGAATCACCTCGTAGGCCTCAAAAAGTATCGTTATCGCTCGCCCAGCCCGGTGCGCTGCTCCAAGCGCTGGCTGGCTTTAGACATCTGGTAGGCAAAGATCCAGTAGATCAGGGATACAAACAAGACGTTTTCCTTGGTGCTCCCCATGAATTCGGTTTGACCGGGAATGACAATTCGGCCGATGTACAAAATGTCGAATACTCCAATAATGGCCAAGAGCGACGTTTCTTTGAAGACTCCTATGCAGTGCCCTACTAGAGGCGGAATAGAGACTCGGAGGGCTTGTGGTAAAACAATAAACAGAGTTTTTTGTGCACTTGTCATACCTACAGCGTCGGCAGCCTCTTGCTGTCCTCGGGTGATTGATTGCAGTCCACCTCGAACATTTTCGGCGAGGTAGGCCGACGAGAACAGGACATAGCCAATGATGACGGCCGCAACTTCACCAAGGTGCATGCCTCTAGGGAGAAACAGCGGCACCATGATCGAGAAGAAGATCAAGATCGTGATCAGAGGGATCCCGCGTACGAACTCGATGAACCAGGTCGCTAGAAGTCGGAAAATCGGCATGCTGGATGTGCGCGCCAAAGCAAGAGCGATACCCAGTGGGAATGAAATGACGAGGGTAAAGACCGCAACCATCAGAGTGATCGACATGCCTCCAATGAAAAAGCCCCCCGGAACCGAAACTGTTGATGGGGTATTGATGGCTGTGATCAGCCAAGACATCACACCAAGTAGGCCGATCCAGCTCGCCACATAGCGCTTCTGGGCACGTGGCCCACCAGAGAACGTTGGAGCAGCGAGGGCAAAGATAGCCAGTGCGAGCATGTCGATCCGCACGATCATCCGCATCGGTGTGAGGAATGAGCAAAAGCCGGCTAGAAGGATGATCGCAGAGACGATTCGACCTAGCTCCCCAGTGGATGGGCGCGTAAGCCAAGAGAGTAGGGCCGTGCCGCCTATGGCATAGGCGGCAAATATTGGAAGATCCGTAGTGGCTACGTGGTTCATGTCAAAAGCAGGATCTCTTAACACCAGATAAAGCAGCGCTGGGGGTGCTAAGAGCCAGAGGACTATAAGGGTGATTCGCGTGGCGTTGGCCGGTAAGCGATCCCGTAGGGCGCGACCCGTGAAATAAGCAACTACTGCGATGACAAGCATCAGGGTCCAGGGCAACTTGGTACTCAACGCCACTGTGCCTGGTTCAGCCAAGACCCGAGGATCGCGCTTGGGAATGTAGGAGTGGTGCCCGTAGGGAATTACCCATAATGAGGCCACTAAGCCTGAAAGAGTCAACACCAAAAGAGTCAAGGTGCTAATCGTCTGTCCTTCTAACCCCCGACTAGAGCGTCGAAGAAATTCAGCGAAACCGAGCACAACGAGCGCAACTAGCAGCCACAGCATGGTTGCTGCAGTGCTGAAAGGAGCCAGAAGCGCAAACAGCACGAGGATGGTGCCTGTGGTCAGGAGTTTGCGTCCAACTTCAGAAACCGATAACGCTGATCCAGCGTGCCAAATAGCCATCGACAGGCTGGTGAGGATAAGGATTACCGCAACACAGACCCAGATTCGGACGTACTGCTCTTCAGGGTACGCACGAGTCATCATCAGCCGCAGGTTGGTGGCCACTCCATTCCATTGCCGTACAGGATTAAAGATGAAGGCTAAGAGGCCTCGAAATATGGCTAGAAGAATGACTGTGGTGACCACGGTGAGTCCGCAATTGAACGGACTCGAAAAGAGGTTTTCCTTCACCCATTCCCAAATTGAAAGTTTTGGGGTAACAGGTGGCGCGATCTTCGACACTGGGGTCGCAGCAGGTGGCTGTCCTCCGGCTGTAGTTGACGAAACGTTGGAACTATCTAGTCCGGTCATTTAACGCTCCACCAATTTCATGCGCACATTAAACCAGTTGACAATCACTGAGATAGTCAACGAGCAACTGAGATAGAAGAGCATCCAAATAGCTACCACAGGCAGAGTCATACCGGTCTGGTTAAACACTGTGGTACCGACTTGAACGATGTCGCTCATACCAACAGCGATGGCTAGCGAGGTGTTCTTTGTCAGGTTGAGGTACTGGTTTCCGGTGGGTGGCAAAATAACTCTGAAGGCTTGCGGGAGAACCACATGCCGCAATATTTGCCCGCGCCCCAGACCAACGGCTTTAGCGGCTTCTGCTTGCCCCTTTGGCACCGCCAAGATCCCGCCTCGCACATTTTCCCCAATGAACGCTGACGTGTAGAAAACAACTGCAAAAAACACCGATGCGAAACCAAGCGACATTGTCAGACCGCTTTTCCCGTAGTTGGGGAATTTCCCTTTCTGGATGATGTCGGGACGCATGGCATCGAACGGGCGGGCGGCTCCGTCCACATTGAATTTGTCGGAGAGAACTTCAAACAGATCGCGACTGCTATTCAGCGTCCAAGCCGACAGCCCTGACCAACTCACTACAACGAAGACGACAGCCAGGGAGGCGATGGCAGCAAAAGCAATTCGGAACCAGTCATCGTCAGTAAGGGACAGATGTCCGCGCGCACTCCGGTGGTCGGAGAGGAATCGCTGAATCCATACAGCGGCACAACCAACAGCGAGCGCAGCGAATCCAATCTGAGGCACGGCGTTAGGCAGGGAGTCCACAAGATCTGCGATTCCACCGAAGACAGCGCCTAGCCATGAGAATGCCGGGTGGACAAATAGACCAAGGAGGGCAAACGCTCCAATTGTGCCAATTGCCCAGAGGATTGGCGATGTATTCTTTCCACTCTGGTCTTGGATTTTTTGGCGGTAACGACGTACAAGCCAGGCTGGGATCAGTCCAAGGAGCACTACCACTAACCACTGGTAAAAGCCGTCAGCAATAAAGATACGCGGCATAGAAATGCCCTTGTTGGAGATATGCAACCAACCGTTGATGGGCCCGGTACCCAGTCCGACACGCGGCAGGGTGGTCAGAACTGAAAAGTAGAAAATCATCTGCACGAGTAGAGGAATATTTCTAAGTGTTTCAACCCAAATCGAGCCAAGACGTCGAACTAGCCAGTTGTCGGATAACCGAGCGAGACCGACAACCACTCCGAGCAAGGTGGCAAAGAAGATCCCGGCAATTGAAAGCCGGAGAGTGTTGACCATGGCGGCCCATAGGGCACGTCCACCCGTGTTGGGAAGAGTGTCTATGCCCTCGCTGAGTTGGATGTCAACGGGACGCTCTAAGAAGTCAAACTGGGTATTGATATTTCGTGCTCGAAGGTTGTCTCCAGCCTGATTAGCCAGAAACCACATCGCTCCGAGCACCACAATGAGAAGAAAAACCTGGGTCACCCACTTTAGGACGACCACGTCGCGCCACAGAGGTACACGCTGGGAGACCCGTTCTTGGGTGGTGAGATCTGTCATATTCGACCGTATTTCAGCCAGTAGCGCAGTTAGTCAAGAGTACATACATTAAAAAGCGATCACATTCGAAAGTTGCGTCCGTAGAGGCGAACCTCGTGATAACGCGAAAGATCCCCGGGTCCAGGAGCACTAGCCCCTGGACCCGGGGATCATCGATTGCGTCGGTTCGCTTGTTTAGCGGGCCGGCGGGGCGTAGATAAGGCCCCCGTCCAACCAACCGGCATTTGCCGAACCCTCGCGGTAAAGACCGACTGGGTTCAGATTGCGGTTGTAGACCTCGCTGTAGTTGCCAACCTGCCTGATGACCTGGTGGAAGGCGTCGGCGGGCAGGCCCATACCGGTCTGCAGTTCGCCTTCACCTCCGCAAAGGCGTCCAACCTCGGCTTCAGCGGAGGCGCATGCGGCATCCACGTCGGCGGAGGTGATGCCGTACTCGTCCATGATGATCATGGCGTACACGGTCCAGTTGACGGCGTCAGCCCAGGCCGAGTCGTTCTGGCCGTATGTCGGTCCGAGTGGCTCTTTGGAGATTGGCGTAGCTGGGAAGATGACCCATTCCTGATCAGCAGGCTGCTGCTTGACTTTGCGGCCCACGAGTGCCGAACCGTCGGTGGTGGTGATGTCACACCCACCGGCGATAAATGTCTCGTAAACCTCGTCGCTTGTTTCGAAGCCAAGCAATGTGATTTCGGCTCCGGCAAGTAGCGCGGCTTCAGCAATGTTTTTCTCAGTCGTGGTACCGACGTTGGTGCACACGACGGCGCCGTCGACGTCGGAAACCTGGCTGGAAGCTGAGAAACCGTCACTGACTCGGGCCATTAACTGTTGGCCATCGAAGTAGGTGGTGGGACCGAAGTCCATGCCTACAGAGCTATCACGGCTCTGGGTCCACGTGGTGTTACGCATTAGAACGTCAACGTCACCGGTTTGTACGGCGGTGAAGCGCTCCGAGGCGGTAAGTGCCACGAAGTTCACTGCTCCGGCATCCCCGAGGACAGCGGCGGCTACTGCGCGACAGAAGTCTGCGTCAATACCCGTAACTGAGCCATCGGCTTGGGTTTCGGAGAATGCCACGGCTGAACCACTGACACCGCAATTAAGGGTGCCGCGCGCCTGGACGGTGTCTAGGAGGCTGCCGTCAGCAACGACCTCGACTTGAGCGGTGGTGGTTGCCATAGCGGCGGTGGTCGCCGGCGCAGCGGTGGTCGCCGGCGCAGCATCGTCGCTGTCGCTACCGCATGACGCGGCAACTACACCAATGGTCAGAAACAGGGCGAGAAGCCTTAAGAACTTACTCTTCATTATTATGAACCCCCTCCGGTTCAATAACTCGGGGCTGCAAGAAGCGACCCTCGGGCGCTGTACCAAGTTGGACAACGTTGGCTGAGGCTAGGTGTCCACTGTCACAGCGGCAACCCTGCACTTTCATTTGTCACACATCTGCAGCATCGCATATATGCATTATTCTATGCATATATGCGCATATATGCATAGAATAATGCATAGTGTCTTCGTCTAATGGGTCGGGTGGACCTCGTCCAGCAGACCGTTGGCAACAGAGTACACAAAGCCTCGGATGTGGTCCTTGTGGCGCACGAAGGGCGAGAGGTGTAATCGCTGGATTGACTGGCGGACGCTGGCATGTGGATCGGAGAATGCTTCCAGCACCCACGCTGGTGCCACACCGATTTCTTCGACCAAGTCGGCACGGAAGTCGTCTTCGTCTACCTGCTCGAGGCCGCAGTTCGTGTGGTGGACCAAGACGATCTCTCGCGTCTTCAGAAATCGTTGAGAGAGACAAAGCGACCGGATCACGTCATCAGTAATCACTCCGCCGGCGTTTCGGATGACGTGTGCCTCCCCGTGGCCTAAGCCGAGAAGTTGAAACATGTCCATTCGTGAGTCCATGCAGGCGACAACGGCAACCTGTCGTGTTGGCTCGACCTGCAAATTGGCGTCATCGAAGGTTTCAGCGAACGACCGATTTGAGGATAGGAACTCATCAGCGATAGGTCTGTAACGGTTCATAGATGCTGGTCCATGTGAGGGTGTGTTTCGTCGTCGAAGTCAAACAGAGTGAGCCGGATACCCAAGGATGCCATGACTTGCACCCTTCAGGGTGGCTAAATCAGGTTCGGTGGGCCAGCAGGCGCGCCGTTACCACGGCGCCTAGGAATCCTCCAGCGGTGGATAACACGAGGTCACCCACAGTGTCGTCATAGGTGAGTTGGAGCCCGGTGGTCCCCAACTCCTGAATAACCCATTCCAGGGCCTCCCAGAGGACAATGGCGAGGGCACCGAAGCCTGTACCGAGCAGGACAAGATTCCAGTAGGCCAGACCTGAAGCGGCAACAAAGAGCATGAGAGCCGACACGAGAAAAATCCAGTTTGTGAAGTGGAGTACGTCATCAAACCACGAGAGGGTGTCGAACAGGTTTGCTAAGTTGCCCAGCAGGTCAAGGACAAACGGCGTGACCAGCAATGCGTCGCCGAGGTACGGGTAGTGGCTCGGTCGGCCGCGCAGTCTCCAGACAAATGGCACCAAGAGCGCAGACAGGGGATAACCCGCACATCTTTCAGGCCAGCCCTTGCCGGCTACGCCAGGAATATCAGGAAACATCAAACCGGCTAGGAGGCTGACCACAAGGGCGCCCTTAACCAACCACATCAGTTGTCGCTCGTTCATGGTTTCTCGTTTGACCTGATCGACGGTTTCTTACCTAGTTGACCTGCTTGGTCATGCCCTCCCAGTACGGAGCCCGCAACCTGAACTTTTGGAGTTTGCCAGTGGCGGTTCGTGCCAGTTCATCTCGGAACTCCACCGTTGTGGGGCACTTAAAGTGAGCCAACTTGTCTCGGCAGTGGTTGATCAGGGCCCGCTCGTCAATGGCCTCGGCATCAGCCCCATCGGAGAGGACCACAAGCGCTTTAATGGTTTCGCCCCACTTTTCGTCAGGAACACCAATGACGGCAACCTCGGCCACAGCGGGATGTGAGAACAGAGTGTCCTCAACCTCGATGGACGACACATTTTCACCGCCTGAGATAATCACGTCCTTTTTTCGGTCCGTGATGGTTACGAAATGGTCATTGCCGATAACGGCTCCGTCGCCGGTATGGAACCAAGCCCCATTCAGGGCTTCAGCGGTGGCCTCAGGCTGAGCCCAATAACTCTTGAGCACGTGATTGGAGCGTGCGAGCAACTCGCCCTCTGCCGAGGTGGATAGAGCGACTCCAAGTGCTGGTGCGCCCGCCCGAGATAAACGTGTCGCACGCTCAGCTGGTGTGTCGGCATCCCACTCTGCTCGGTTGCGGTTCATTGTCAGAAGTGGGGCAGTTTCAGTTAGCCCGTAGATCTGGATGAACTCCCAGCCGAGTTCGGTCTCAACGCGTTCGATCGTTCGGGTAGGGGGAGGTGCTCCGGCTACGACACAGCGCATGGTGCCGTTGCCTGGAATTTCGCCATCCCAGTCGTCTGCCGCGTCCAGAACAGCCGATATCACCGCCGGAGCGCCGCAAAGCAGGGTTATGCCGTGCTGCTCGATGCGTCGGAGGATTTCAGGTCCGTCGACCTTCCGCATAACGACATGCTTACCACCCATTCCGGTCACGGCGTAGGGCATGCCCCAGCCGTTGCAATGAAACATGGGCAGGGTGTGCAAGTAGACGTCCCGGTCGCTCACCCCAGCCTGCCAGCCGAACACAGCGGCGTTGAGCCAGAGGTTGCGATGCGTCATTTCTACGCCCTTAGGTCGAGCAGTAGTGCCACTTGTGTAGTTGATGGTCGCCGTAGCGTCCTCGTTGGGGATCCACGGGCGGGGCTCAACACCTTCAATAAACAGGCTGTCGGATTCCTCTCCCGCTAGTAGGCGTCTACCCACCTTTACATCACCCAGAGCAGCCTCTAACTCTGGGTCCATGATCAAAACGTCGGCGTTCGAATGGTCGACGATGTACTGGACTTCCTCAGCGTTTAGGCGAAAGTTAATTGGTACGCCGACTCGCCCAAAAGCGCTGGTGCCAAATAGAAACACCAACAGTCGGGCTGCGTTGTGGCTGACCATGGCCACGCGGCTGCCGACATCTAGTCCCATCTCGTCGAAACCAGCCGCCATGGCCTTAGATAGCTCTGCTACGCGACGGTAGGTCAACTCAGGGAGAGGTGATGCGATCTGTTCTGGTTCATCTATGACAGCGATTCGGTCGCCGTAGACGAGCTCAGCCCTACGAAGGTGATCGGCAATAGTGAGGGGGATTTGCATGAAACGGTACCTCCGGCGAATCGTTGCCCCGAGACTAGGCGCAACCTGCCTGACGGTTAGTTCCAGGCTCTACGATTTGTGATGTGGAATATGACGAAACCCTAGACGGGTACCGGTCGAGCATCGACAACATCGATGCTGCGCTAATTCACTTGCTGGCTGAACGCTTCAAGGTGACCCGAAAAGTTGGTGGCTACAAACTCGAGGCTGGAATGCCACCAGCAGATCCTGACCGTGAAGCCGCTCAGATACAGAAGATGAGGGATCTAGCGGAGATGGCCGGGCTAGATCCAGTTTTCAGTGAGAAATTTCTGAGGTTTATTATCGACGAGGTGATTCGCCATCACGAAAACGCTGGCACTCTTTCCAGAGATGATTTTGGAGATGTCGAGAACTAACCCTCAGCTAGTTCTCTGTCCTTGGCAACCACGTCAAAATCAGCGTACTCCTCACCGGTGTCCACCCAGTTCTCAAACTCGATGACTCCGATATCGGTGAAGCGGTCTCTCAGCCAGCCGTCACCAGCATCCAAAAGTCCCAGTTTCTTGCAGTTCGGCACAATCTTGGAAAACAGCAACTTTTGAAAGATCTTTAGTTCCTCAGGCATCTCCAGAGTGAACTTCACCATGTCCTTTACCGGTACGCCCATGCGCTCCCAAACTTCCTGGCGCATAAATCGATCACGCATACGCAGAGCCGCCTCGAAAGCGAACTCTTGTCGGTCTCGGAGTTCCGCAACGCTCAACTCCTGGTACACCTCTTGGAGGCTTAGTACACCGAAGGCCACATGACGAGCTTCGTCGGACATCACATAGCGCAGGAGTTTCTTGAGGAGAGGCTCTTCAGTGGTCTGGTGCATGAAGCCGAAGGCGGCTAGGGCGAGCCCCTCCACCATGATCTGCATACCTAGGTAGGTCATGTCCCAACGGCTGTCTTCAAGAATGTCTTCAAGCAGCGATTCAAGATGCGTGTTCACCGGGTACTTGATGCCGCCAAGCTTTTGTTCAAGGTATTGAGCAAAAACTTCGACGTGGCGGGCCTCGTCGACCACTTGGGTGGCTGCGTAGTACTTTGCGTCAATCCACGGAACAGTTTCGACAATTTTGGCAGTGCACAGCAGCGCACCCTGTTCGCCGTGCATGAATTGGCTGAGGCTCCAGTTCATGGATTCCACGCCAACCTCGGCCCACTCGGCCTCATTCAATTTGTGCAGTGGCGAACGAGGGTTCTCAGCGAAGTAGGCAACCTCGTTTGGGTCGGATGGGGACAGCACTGCGTACGGGTCAACATCAATAGACCAGTCCAGATCTGTTTGGCCGTTCCACTGCGAGGTTTTGGCCTTCTCGTACAGTTTGTCGAGCTTCGCTCGCTCACCTTTGTCGTAACGCCAAGTAAAGATGGCATCAGCGTTGTCCTCGACAACGCTGATGAGCGAGTTGACTTCAGTGTTACTCCGGGAGAAGTCGGTGATGCGGTCGGGATCGTTGGCGTACGATCGAAAATCAAAATCAGCGTTACTTCCGTCGTCGGCGCTGTAGGACTGGTGCGTTGGGTTTTCTGTCGTGGTCACGGATGCTCCTTTGTCTGAGGGTATGAGGTCAGGTTCGGTGTAGGTCAGTTGGTGATTGTCTCGATTATCTCCACACCTTCTAAGTTTTCAGGATCGAAGGACCTAGCGGCCTCATCGTTGACGGGGCCATCGAGACTTAGGGCTTCGGCGGTGTTTTCCCAATCCTCGAACTGGATGACATGCATCTCCTGGAAGCGTTCTCGTAACCACCCGTCCCGGTGGTCCAGCAGGCCCAATTTCTTGCAGTTAGGTACAATTTTGGAAAACAAGATTTGCTGGAAGCTCTGCTGAGAAGCCTGCTTGGGCAGCAGAGCTTCAATTTCTTCGTTGGCGATCCCGTAGTTGGGCCACAACTCAGCATTTAGGGTACGACGTCGTATCTGGTCGCAGGCCTCATAGGCGAACTCTTGACGCAACCTGAACTCGTCGGCCGGGAGGTCGGCATATATTTCCTGCAGGGACAGAATTCCGAAGGCTACGTGACGAGCCTCATCGGCCATGACGTAGCGCAGTAGTGCCTTCAACAGGGGTTCCTGCGACGTTCCGAGCATCAGGCCGAAGGCAGCTAAGGCCAAACCTTCGATCACCACCTGCATGCCGAGGTACACGAGATCCCACCGCTCGTCGCGTAGTACCGACTCAAGTAGTGATTTCAGGTTTCCATTAATTGGGTAGGTGGTTGGCATTTTCTCATTGAGATATCTGGAGAAAGCCTCCACATGGCGGGCTTCGTCAACGACCTGGGTGGAGCCGTAATACTTGGCCTCGATCCAGGGAACCGACTCCACGAGTCGGGCCGTGCAAATCAGGGCTCCCTGTTCGCCGTGAAGAAACTGGCTAAGTGAGGCACACTGCGAGTTGACCGCGAAGTCCACCCATTGGTCGTCGTTCCAGGAGGCGACCGGCGAACCCTTCACGTCGAGCAGACTCCTGGCCGGAAAACCTGCTGGGACACCGGTCGCTTCCGCCTGCAGTCGGATCATGCGTTCTGGATCGACGTCGATTGACCAGTCCAGATCGTCACTGACGTTCCACTGGGACCTCTTGGCTTTTTCGTATAAGCGGTTCAGTCCGTCGCGACCACGCTCGTAGTCCCAAGTGAACTGGGTATCAAACTCGGCCCGTACTTTCGCAATCAGCTGGTCAAAAGCCGTTGCGTCGTCGCTCCTGACATCGGGTTCTGTAACCGTCATGACTGCTCTCCACTTGAGGACTGTTTGGTCATGGGTGCATCGGTTGGGGGGGCGAGACCGGCTAACACGCGATCGATGAGTGTGTGCCAGTCTTCAGGATCAGGCAGATTCAGGCCCATCGACCGAGTCAGCGTCATTCCAAAGCCAATGGCGTGGGCGAGACGAACTATCGCTTGCTGGTCGAGATCCGGGTCGAACTGGCCCCCAGCGGTGGCCTTGCCGACGAGTTTGCCGAGACGCTGGTCTTCCTCGGCGACCCGACTCCGGAGACGCTCAGCTATCTCAGGGTCACGGCGGGCTGCTACTACGGCTTCCAGGAAAAGGCCATGTCCATCGTCTAGGTCACAGATGAGATGGTCGCCGAGGCTGGAAAGCACTTCGGTGGGGGAGCCCGTACCAGTGCCGTTCAGCAGGTTGTCGAGAACGAGAGGTACATGGTCGTTGACAGCCTGCAGTAGCAACTCGGCCTTAGACCCGAAACGATTGTAGATGGCACCAGTGGTAACTCCGGCACGTCGGGCGATCTCAGCGACGCCGGCCTTCTCGTAACCCTTCTCAGCAAACACCTCGGCGGCTGCATGCAACAAGCGTGATCCGAGTTCGTCTCGATTCTCTTTGTAGTGGGTGTCTTGAAGTTCTGAATTGGCCAATGCCATGAGTGGATAATAACCGTTATTCTCAGCAGGTCAAGCACCTTGACGCGACTATGGCCTAGGTTCTGGTGCTATGTATTTCGGTGCCTGCTTTTTTCCAACCTCATACGCCATTAGCCCAATTGATTTGGGAAAAAGTTTAGAGGAACGTGGCTTTGAGTCAGTTTGGCTGGCCGAACACAGCCATATTCCAGCGTCGCGCAAGTCAGCTTGGCCAGGCGGCCCTGATCTGCCCCAGATGTACTACGACACCCTTGATCCATTCGTGACGCTTGGAGCGATGGCTGCAGCTACTTCTAGGCTGAAGCTAGGAACTGGAATCGCTCTTGTCGTGCAGCGTGATCCAATACATACAGCCAAGGAAGTGGCCAGTCTCGATGTGCTGTCCGGGGGGCGGGTGCTTTTCGGAGTGGGAGCTGGTTGGAACCTTGAAGAGATGAGCGACCACGGAACCAATCCCGCCCTGCGGTTTGGACTTATGCGTGAACGAGTGGAGGCCATGAAGGCGCTATGGGCTGGCGACCCGGCTGAATACCACGGCGATCAGGTCGACTTCGGTGCTTCCTACCAGAACCCCAAGCCAGTCCAGCGTCCCCACCCACCTATCCACGTGGGTGGGGTGGCACCTGGTGGCCTACGTCGCGCTGTGGCCTACGGAGATGGCTGGATACCCATCGGTGGGCGAACAGTAGTGGACGGTGCTGCACTATCGGCCTTGCGGGTCGAGGCCTGTGCCGAGGCCGAACGGGATCCATCTGAGGTAGAGATTTCGATCTACCACACCCCACCTGAAGCTCGGGTGTTAGACGATCTGGCCGAGCATGGTATTGAACGAGCAGTATTCGCTGTCCCCTCGGCTTCGAGCGATGAAGTTATGCCTCTGCTAGATCACTACGCAGAGGTCATAGCCAGCCTGTAGCCGAGTCCTCCGTCAAGAACGGGTGGCAGCTAGATCAGCGGCTAAAAAGTTGCACTGATCATCTGTAAGGTCGACTGTCAATTTGAGGGTTGGGAAGTCACTGCCTAGACGAACCGGTCCGTTGTCGAGGCTGAAGTTGAGGTACTGGACCGCTGATAGGCGGTCCAGACCGACCTGACTTGGGTCAAACTTTGCGTGGACGCGGGTGCCATCGGCTGTTTCGGCGTACAGGCACTCTTGGAGTCCCATCCAGGCTTCCAGTAGGCGCCGGCGCCTAGCTTCGTCCTCGATCTCGATGAGGAGGGCACACCCCAACTGTCCAGGACCACCGAGCATGGAGTTATAGGTGTCAAGTTCCTCCCGGATGCTGGATTCTCGCACGATGCGTTCGGCTCGCATAATTTCTTGAATCTGGTAGCGCATGGTTTCACGGTTCTCAAACAGGAACGTCAGATGCTCCCCGAGGTGGATCCGGCGAGGTGCCTTGATGGCCATCACCTCGGCACGGATGGCGTCACGATTGTCTGCGTAACTCTGCCAGTCCACTAGGTCTTCGCGTCGAACATGGTGTGGTGCCGACTCTGGTTTATCCATTATTAGGCGCTGCCTTCTGCTGACGAACTGTTTGATGCTGGGGGCTCTGTTGCTGTGGGAAATCCATCGGGTTCGTAAGCCCGAGCGAGGATCGACATTGGGTGCATTGGGCGCCGACCGGCATGCTGGCCGAACTGGAGGGCAGCCAGAGGGCAGTCCGTGGCCCAAACCTCTGCAGGCTCTGGTGTATCGGGAGTAGCCCCGGTTGTTGGAGCGTTCATCCCCTCAAATGCCTTGCGGCCTATCCGAACTGAAGCCTCGAAGCCTTCCACTTTCATGGCGTGCGTGCCGTCGTGTCCACAGCACTCCATGGTCGTCGACGGCTTCACTCCTGGGATCTTTCGAAGTAGGTCCCGACCCTTGAAGCCAACCGCCTGTGCTCTGAGATGGCACGGGGCGTGGTAGGCAACAGTCACGGGCGTTGAGGCAAATCTGTCGTTGAACCGCTCCTCATCACGAATCGACCACAAGAATTCTGAAGGGTCTGAGACTGCTGCGGCCAGTAGATCAGCTCGCTCGCGATCTTCGGATGCGACTAACTCGGGGTATTCTCGCCGCAGCATCATTGAACATGTTGGGTTAATGGCCAGCACTTTCTTACCGGCAGCCACGTGGGGTTCCAGACGGTCCAAATTCGTGACAGCTCTCTTTCTCAAGGTCTCGAGGTCTCCTGACTCCCAGGCTGGCATGCCGCAGCAAACTAGACCTGTCTCGCAAGTGAGGCCCACGCCGTTACGTTCGAGCACCGCCACGGTGTCGTGACCAACCTCAGGTTCGTTGTGTTCTACGTAGCAGGTTGGGAAGAGCACGACTTCGCCAGTAGTCGGATCGTCTGAAATCAATC
>JAQWTI010000007.1 GCA_029242745.1 Acidimicrobiales bacterium
CGTTCACACCTACAACGAACGTGGCATCACAGTCTCCCGAGGGCGCAGAAATAATAACCTTCTTTGCACCACCGGCTAGATGCAGTGCGGCATTGGCTCGTGTCGTGAAGAAGCCGGTGGACTCTACGACTACATCAACGCCCAAGTCGCCCCATGGAAGATCACCGGGGTTCCGCTCTGAAAGAACGCGGATCTTTAGGCCGTCGACGATGATGTTATTTTTGGTTGTTCTAATTTTTGCGCCAAGCCGGCCGTGCACTGAATCATTGCCAAGAAGAAAGGCCATTGTGTCGATTGAACCGAGGTCATTTACGGCAACGAACTCAAGATCGGCCCCTTGGGCCTTTGCTGCCCGAAAAAAATTACGGCCAATGCGGCCGAAGCCATTGATACCCACGCGGACGGTCATCGGAAATACTGCCTCCTATGGTGTTACTCCACCAGTTCTGCGATTTTTTTTGAACCTCACCATACGGCGTGGTTCCGCACTCCTCATTACTAGTCGATAAGAACGTAGTAATAGCGCGTCTGGGACGGGTAAACGGTCACACACTTGGCAGACATCCCGCCAATGCCGCACCCAACCGAACAGGATCATGGATTCGTCCACCCGGTCCCACCACCGACGCCTGCACCGTCTCGACCCCTTGTGGTGGAGACCAGTTGGACTGATTATCTAAAATGACAACGTCGGGCAGAATTCCATGCTCACTCAAGAGCCGAAGGTTGTCAGCCAGATCGGGAGGGCCCTCACGATCCTGAACCAAGTTGGCTACCAATACCAACGGTCCCGTCCTACGAGTCAGAGCCTCACGGATATCGCTTGCTAAGGCCGCGGCCAGCACACTGGTGAAGAATGAACCTGGACCAAGAATAATCTGATTTGCAGTTTCCAGTGCTCTTACCGACTCTGGAGGAGCCTGCGCATCAGCAGGCGTCAGACGTAACCCGACTATTCCAACTGAGCGGTGGACAGCCACCTGTCCCTCTACTTCCCACTCTCCCGTATCGGCTACCAAATCAACGGGGACCGTCGTGGCCGGCAGGACGCGTCCAACTGCACCGACCAGGCGCCCGACCTCATCGAGCGCTGACACAAGATCATCGGAAGCGGCAATCAAGCCGGCAATTAACAGATTTCCAAGTGCGTGGCCAGACAACTCACCGCCGGAGAAGCGCCACCCCATCTCCGCTGTGAGGATTGATGCGTCGCCGAGGGCTTCGAAGCACTGACGCAGATCTCCGGGTGCTGGTCCGCCTATGGCCGATCTAATGCGACCGCTGGAACCACCGTCATCGGCGACCGATACAACCGCCGTGATCTCATCGGCATAACATCGCGCTGCCCGCAGGCTTGTCGCTAGGCCATGGCCGCCACCCAATGCGCAGACCTTGATCGAACTGTCGTCTGAGCCGATCACCGCCCAACATCGCGGTGAGTGACGACCGGGTCGAAACCCCGCCCCCGCAACATCTCAGCCACCGTCTCCGCCACCGCCACAGACCGATGTCGCCCACCAGTGCAACCAAGCGCTATCGACAAATATGACTTCCCCTCAGCAACGTAGGCCGGCATCAGCATGCCTAGTAGGTCCCCAACCTGATCGAGGAACTCTTGGGTCACTTCATGACCTAGCACGTGTTCTTGGACTGGGCCATCCATTCCCGTTAGTGGTCGCAATTCCGGAATCCAGTGTGGATTGGAGAGAAAGCGACAATCCAGAACCAAGTCAGCGTCTCGGGGTAACCCATGCTTGTATCCGAAAGAGGTAATCGTGGTTCGCATGGGCCGGTCATCAGACTCGCCGTATAGCCGCTCCACACGATCTCGCAACTCGTGGACATTCAGGTCCGATGTGTCTACAACTAGATCGGCGGCAACCCGCACTGGTTCCATGAGCATCCGTTCCGCTTCGATGGCCTCTTCAAGACCAGCCAGGGGTGATGGATGGGGGCGCCTGCTGGACTCATACCGTCGCAGCAGAGTCTCGGTCGAACAGTCCAAGAACACCACGCGCAGTCGTTCTCCACACTCTCGGAGCTCGGACACAGCCTTTAGAGTTTCGCCGCCGACCAAGTCAGCCCGAAGAGCAAACGCCACGCGATCCCATGGGGCTGCGGGCCCAACCGCCAGATCGGCCACCTTGGTAGCAATATCGGGAGGCAAGCGGTCAATTACAAACCAACCCAGGTCCTCGAGGTCCTTTGCAACCTCACTACGTCCAGCTCCCGAAAGACCTGTGATGACCAGAAGGTCGCTCATAGCGAGAATGTTAGACGGGACATCCACTCCCGCATCAGTCAGCGGCCTTAAGACTTAGTGGTACGCCCGTTCGGCAACGATGACTAGCAGACGCGGAATAGTCGCAGCCTCTCGATACTCCCAAGCCCGTTTCAGGAAACCTTCGGGTGGCGGTGGCTCGTGCATACGCCGGAGCACGAGGCCATGGTCGGCCATAGCGTTCACGTACCGGCTTACCGGCCGATGGACAAACGGTAGAAAGACTCCCTTTGCGACCTCCTCGGACTCAATGGACTCGACAAGATAAGGCCCGATCCGCCAGTACTGCTCAGGTGGCTCCATGGTCTGGTCATCAATCCAGCCGCTCCCCGGCGTCTGGATAAGTGGATGATTCAAAAATAATACAAAGCGTCCACCCTCAACCAGAACACGAGCCACGTCAGCGACTGCTTCGTCGACAGCCTCAATATGTTCAAAAACTAGACAGGCAACCACGGCATCAAACGACTCGCTCATGAACGGTAAGTTGTCAGCCCTCGAACGAAGGTAAACCGGGCCTCCGCTGCGCCTCGCCGCCTCGTCAACTTGCGCCTTACTCGGATCTACTCCCACGATCATCGACGAGCCAGCTGCGGCCGCCAGTCGGCTGACCTGACCTTCACCCGAACCCACGTCCAACACCCTCTCGTATCCGGCTAGCAATGCACCAGCCAGTGGCAGAATCTGTTCTACATACTCCGCGTCAGCCCCATCTGTGAAACCCTTCTGCCACCACGCAGCATGTTGCTCCCAGGGGTCCAAGTACTCGTAAATTTCGTTCACGCCACCGAGCCTCGCGCGACTCGCCGTACCCTCCCGCCATGGCCGCCGTGCTCGCCCTCCTGTCGTCAGCTCTTTTCGGCGCGGGTGACTTCCTCGGCGGTTCGGCCGCAAAGAAAACTCATGTGTTGGTAGTTGTCGCAGTGTCACATGTGGTTGGCCTGATGCTGATTCTTTCCATTGCGCCCTGGATGGCCGACTCTGTGACGATTCGGGACCTCGGAATTGGACTTGGTGCAGGCGTTTTCGGCGTCATAGGCATCAGTTGTCTGTACCACTGTCTGAGTCGGGGGCCCATGGCCGTAGTCGCTCCAGTGGCCGCAGTCAGCAATGCTGCAATCCCCGTCTTGTGGGGTATCTGTTTCGGGGAGCGTCTCAGTCCTCTTCAGGTCGTGGGCGTTCTGTTTGGCTTGGTCGCGATAGCACTGATCTCACGTGGTGCTCGTAATGAAGTCGGAGCACGGCTCGCCACCTGGGGCCTCTTGGGCGAGGCTCTATTGTCCGGCGCCGGCTTCGCCGGTTTCTTCATTCTCATGGATATGACTACCGAAGCGACTGCTCCCTGGCCGCTAGTTAGCTCTCGAATCATCTCTGCTGGATTGGCCATATTGTTGCTAGCCCAACAGGGTCGTGCACCAATTCCTCGACGCAACGAAGGCCTGTTGCTCATTGTGGGGTGTGGGGTGCTGGACATGACCGCCAACTTGTCGCTTCTCATGGCTGTCCATCATGGAATGCTTAGCCTGGTAGCCGTACTGGGCACGCTCTATCCAGCCTCAACTGTTCTCCTTGCCCGATATTTTCTCCAAGAAAAAATGGCGCCAAGCCAGATCGGTGGACTCTTTGTGGCTCTCGCCGCAATTGCGGCCATCGTCAGCGGTTAGGACCTTCAGTCCGCACGATGAGCCTTGGTGAACACTGCTGTGGCCACCTCATCTGGCAGCCACGTGAGCGCAGTCATTTCATCTAACGACGCACGCTGCACTGCCCGCACGCCACCAAACTCTGATACCAGACGTTTCCGGCGTACTGGTCCCAAACCCGTTATGCCGTCTAGCACTGATCCAGTCATCCGCTTAGACCTCAATTGCCGGTGGTATGCAACTGCGAATCGATGGGACTCATCACGAACTCGCTGGAGTAGGTACAGGGCCTCAGATCCACGCGGAAGACGGACAGGATCAGCGGAACCAGGCCTAAATACCTCCTCAAACTGTTTTGCCAGTGATGCCACCGGAATTCGTTCAGCCAAACCCAGCTCAGCCACCACTTTTTCAGCCACTCCAAGTTGACCCTTTCCTCCGTCGACTAGGAGGAGTTGCGGAGGATAAGCGAATCGGCCGGGTCGCTCGTCGACAGGCAGCGCCTCTTCTTCCAAGAGGGCGGTTAGTCGTCGAGTCAGGACTTCCGCCATGGCGGCGTAGTCATCGTTTCCGGCCACTTGGCGTATTCGAAAGCGTCGGTAATCCGATGTACGAGGTAACCCATCTTCCAGAACCACCATGGACCCGACATAATCAGTTCCCTGCAGGTGGCTCATGTCATAGCACTCGATACGTAACGGGGCCTCTGGAAGGGCCAACGCGTCTTGAAGCGCATTAAGTGCACGAGCGCGACTGTTGTGGTCTGAGGCTCGCTTGAGGCGATGGCGAACGAACTCCTCATCGGCGTTACGGGTAACCGTCTCCAACAGGGCTCGCTTGTCACCACGCTTTGGCGTTCGGATAGTGACCGGCGCTTCGCGCTCGCGTGATAACCACTCTTCCAACAACGACCAGTCCTCTGGATCATCAGGCACTAGCACTTCACGAGGCACTCCGCGCGGCGGGTCAGCCCGATAGTGCGCTGATAACACCTCCGCCACCAGACGGCCCCTATCAAGGTCCTCTCCACGCTCCACTACAAAACCTTTTCGGCCTACGACTCGACCCTTTCGGACGTAAAAGACTTGGGCCGCAATCTCCAACTCATCACCGGCTAAGCCGAAGACATCGATGTCCTCTCGGGGAGAAAGCACCATCTGCTGTTTCTCCACTGCCCGCAACACACTGGCTAGTCGGTCGCGGTAGCGTGCCGCCACTTCAAACTCGAGTGCAGCTGACGCTTGTTCCATATCGGCCCGAAGCCGGCTCACAACTTCATCAGTGTCGCCCTCGAGAAACCGAATCAGGTCACCCACAATGAGGTCATAGTCTTCTCGTGACACCTCGCCCACGCACGGCCCACTGCATTTCTCAATGTGGAACAACAAGCACGGCCGGCCCTGGCGCTCATGCTGGCGAAACTTGGTATCAGAGCAAGTTCTGGCCGGAAATGTCCGTAGAAGCAGATCGAGGGTTTCTCGGATGGCACCAGCATGTCCGTATGGTCCGAAATAACGTACTCCTGACCGGCGTTTTGCTCGGGTGACCATTGGTCGAGGCCACTCTTCGCCAGTAGTCACAGCAAGGAATGGGTACGACTTGTCGTCCTTCAGGTCAACATTGAAACGAGGGCGATGTTCTTGGATAAGGGTGAATTCCAGCATGAGCGCCTCGAGCTCATTTGCCACCTGAATCCACTCCACGTGGACAGCTTCGTCGAGCATCTGGGCGGTGCGGCCGGCCATACGATCACGACGACCGAAGTAGCTGTTGAGCCGACTACGGAGGCTCTTTGCCTTTCCGACATACAGGACCCGTCCCTGAGCGTCACGGAACTGGTAGGAACCGGGGGTATCGGGAATGGTGCCCGGTGAAGGTCGCTCAACCATCTTTTGAGAATAGGCGTCTCAGACGAGATCTACCGGGTCGCATGCAGCGGCTAGTTCAGCATGCTCGACAGAAACCGGCCTGTATGGCTGGTGGTTACCTCCGCCACTTGCTCCGGGGTCCCCTCAGCCACCAGGCAGCCACCGCCACTGCCACCTTCCGGACCGAGGTCAACAAGCCAGTCAGCCGTCTTCACGACATCAAGGTTGTGCTCGATAACTATCACCGAATTGCCTTGATCCACCAAGCGGTTGAGAACATTGAGCAACTTACGTACATCTTCGAAATGCAGCCCGGTGGTCGGCTCATCAAGAATGTAGACGGTGTGACCCTTAGGGCGTTTGGCAAGTTCACTGGCGAGTTTCACACGCTGGGCCTCACCCCCAGAAAGCGTGGGCGCTGACTGGCCGAGCCGCACGTATCCCAGTCCCACGTCAACAAGCGTCTGCATGTGTCGCGTAATTGATGGTTGGTTCTCAAAAAACGTTAAAGCCTCCGAGCAAGGCATATTCAGCACATCAGCGATATTTTTACCCTTAAACCGGATATCGAGAGTGTCTCTGTTGTACCGCGCTCCCTTGCAAACTTCGCACGGCACGTAGACATCGGGAAGGAAGTGCATCTCGATGCGAATGGTTCCGTCACCTGCACACGCCTCGCAACGGCCTCCTTTCACGTTGAAGCTAAACCGACCAGGTTGGTAGCCACGAATCCTCGATTCTTCGGTCTTGGCAAACAACTTCCGAATGTGGTCAAAGACTCCGGTGTAGGTCGCCGCATTTGACCGGGGAGTCCGACCAATTGGTGTCTGATCGATATTTATCACCTTGTCAACAGCCTCGACACCATCAAGCGTCCTGTGCAGGCCTGGAGGCGTTTTGGAGCGGTACACCTTCTGCATGAGCGCCTTATGGAGTATCTCGTTGACCAGAGTTGACTTGCCCGAGCCTGACACTCCAGTAACAGCAACAAAACATCCCGTCGGAAATGCCACGTCAAGATCTTGAAGGTTGTGTTCTCTCGCCCCCCGGATGACCAAGAAGCCCCCATTACCAGGGCGGCGTTTGTCCGGAACAACAATCTTTTTCTTTCCTGAAAGATATTGGCCCGTTAAGGAAGCCTTTTTGGCCAGCAGGCCCTTTACCGAACCGGAATGGACTACTTCTCCACCGTGTTCACCAGCGCCTGGCCCAATATCGACTACATGATCCGATGCTCGGATTGTCTCCTCGTCATGCTCAACCACCAAGACGGTGTTGCCGAGGTTTCGGAGGCGTACAAGTGTTTCGATCAGACGCTGGTTGTCCCGCTGATGTAGGCCTATTGACGGCTCGTCTAGCACGTACAGGACTCCTACTAGGCCACTACCGATCTGAGAGGCAAGGCGGATCCTCTGCGCCTCACCACCAGCCAGTGTGGCCGCCGAGCGGGAGAGTGAAAGGTAGTCGAGGCCCACGTCGAGCAAGAAACTAAGGCGACCGTTGATTTCCTTAAGGACCTGCTCGGCGATCATCGCCTCGCGGTCGGTCAGTTCCAAGCCATTCAGCACCCGTGCTGCATCGGCGATGGACAAAGCGCAGATTTCAGAAACTGAATGACCGTCGATGGTAACGGCCAACGAGAGCGGATTGAGGCGAGCTCCAACGCACTCTGGACAGGCCACTTGGCGCATATAGCCCTCGACGTGCTCTCGGGACGCATCACTCTCCGCATCCCGGTGGCGGCGGCGCAGATACGGCATCACTCCCTCAAATTTTGCTTGATAAACCCGGGTTCTGCCAAAACGGTTTGTGTAGCGGACCTGCACACGATTCTTCAAACCGCCATCGATAAACGTCGTACGCACTTTCTTTGGCAGGTCGCCCCAAGGAGTCTCGAGATCGACACCTAACTCCTCCGCCACCGCTTCGACAAGGCGCCCGAAATACCTGTTGTTGCCACCAGACCACGGGGCGATGGCTCCTTCGCCGAGTCCGAGGTCTGGGTTCGGTACAACCAATTCAGCGTCTACTTCAAAGACGGTCCCCAAACCGTCGCAGTGACTGCACGCCCCGTAGGGACTGTTGAAAGAGAAATTTCGTGGGGCAAGGTCCTCGAATGATCGACCATCGCTTGGTCGTGAAAGATGTTGACTGAAGACAACTGTCTCGGGTTCCATTGCGTTTCCTTCGTCACTTACCTCCCCGTCACGCGGCACTACTTGGACCTCCGCTATTCCTTCGGCGAGAGCCAACGCCGTCTCCATGGAATCGGTAAGGCGCCGTTCGATGCCTTCTTTTAGCACCAGGCGGTCAACGACTATTTGGATGGTGTGCATCTCGTAACGCGCCAGGTCGAGGTCTCCGCGTTCCAACTCGGCGAGTTCGTGAAGCTCTCCATCGATAATGGCTCGACTAAATCCCTGCCCTGCGAGGTCGCTCAGCAGAGTGTCGTAGGTGCCCTTCCGTCCCCGGACCACTGGGGCCAGAACTTGAAAACGCGTACCAGGCTCCATCTGCAGGATGCGGTCTACGATTTGTTGGGGCGTCTGGCGGACCAAACGCTCGCCGGTCTCCGGATCGTGCGGCACACCGATCCGGGCGTATAGGAGTCTGAGGTAGTCGTAGACCTCGGTGATGGTTCCCACTGTCGATCTCGGGTTACGAGAAGCGCTCTTCTGGTCAATGGAGATCGCCGGTGACAAGCCCTCTATGAAGTCCACGTCGGGCTTGTCGATCTGGCCCAAGAACTGTCGGGCGTAGGACGACAGTGACTCCACGTAGCGACGTTGGCCCTCAGCGTAAATGGTGTCAAAGGCCAGTGACGACTTGCCTGAGCCGGAGATCCCAGTGAAGCAAATCAACCTGTCTCGCGGAAGATCTAAATCGACATCGCGGAGGTTGTGCTCGCGCGCGCCTTTGACAATTAACCGATCGGACACCTGAGCGAGCCTATGGGCCAGTCAGCCCGCCTCGGCGAGGTCGCGTAACTCTCGCTCAACCTCTCGTATCTCGTCGCGCAACCGGGCTGCGTACTCAAACCGTAAATCTGCCGCCGCCTCTCCCATTTCCTGTTCGAGGGTAAATAACAGTCGTTGGAGATCTTCATAACTCATCTCGGCAAAGTCCTCAATCAGGCGTTGAGCTCGGCGCTTACCCCCCTTGGGCGCGGGTGTCGTGTTATCGGGGCGAATCATCGAAAGGATGTCGCTTACCGCCTTACGAATCGTCTGAGGCTCAATACCATGCTCGATGTTGTAGGCCTCTTGAAGGGCCCGTCTACGTTGAGTTTCAGAAATAGCACGCTTCATGGACGGCGTAACGACATCGGCGTACATGACGACTTGACCATCTACGTTCCGGGCTGCCCGGCCGATGGTCTGCACCAAGGATGTCTCGCTTCGCAGAAAGCCCTCCTTATCGGCATCGAGTATGGCCACCAGCGACACCTCTGGCAGATCTAAGCCCTCTCGTAGCAGATTGATACCGACCAATACATCGAATTCCCCAGTGCGAAGGTCCCGTAAAATCTCTATTCGTTGCACCGTGTCAATGTCCGAATGCAAATAACGGACTCGCACTCCCTGCTCCAGCAGGTAGTCAGTCAGGTCTTCAGCCATTTTCTTAGTCAGGGTCGTGACCAACACCCGCTGTTGAGCGGCTACGCGTCCAGTGATCATCTCTTGGAGGTCGTCAATCTGACCTTTGGTGGGCCGCACGACGACCTCGGGGTCCACGAGACCAGTGGGCCTCACAATCTGTTCAACCACCCGGCTGCTTGTCTCTAGTTCCCAGCCGCCCGGAGTTGCTGAAAGGAATACGACCTGACCAACGCTCTCAGTGAATTCTTCGAAAGTCAGCGGTCGATTGTCGGCAGCCGACGGGAGGCGGAAGCCATGCTCGATGAGTGTCGCCTTACGGCTGCGGTCACCAGCATGCTGGCCGTGAAGTTGGGGAACGGCCACATGCGATTCGTCGAGCACCACCAAGAAATCCTTTGGGAAGTAATCCAAAAGGGTGTACGGACGGTCGCCGTGGGAGCGGCCGTCTAGGTGCATGGAGTAGTTCTCAACGCCGTTGCAGTACCCCATCTCACCTAACATCTCAAGGTCGTAGGAGGTCCGCATTCGAAGGCGCTGGGCTTCCAACAGCTTCTCTTGGCTCTCTAGGAGTTGGAGCCGCTCGGCTAACTCAGCCTCAATACCCCCGATAGCTCTGCGTATGTTGGGAGCATCGGCCATGTAGTGGGTGGCCGGGAATACAACCAACTCATCTAGTTGGCGGAGATGTTCACCGGTCAGCGGATCCACTTCGGTGATCGACTCCACTTCGTCACCAAAGAGGGAAACTCGAAACGCCGTCTGCTCGTAGGCGGGGTGGATCTCAAGGGTGTCGCCTTTCACGCGGAATTTCCCTCTGCCTAAAACCATGTCGTTGCGCTCATAACGCATGTCGATCAGACGTCCAAGGGTGGCCCGATGATCAACCACTTGGCCTTGTTCCAGGACCAGAAGTTGACCTTCATAGTGACTTGGCGATCCGAGGCCGTAGATGCACGACACTGAGGCCACCACGATGGTGTCCCGTCGCGTTAGCAATGAAGCCGTTGCCGAGTGCCGGAGCCGGTCAATCTCGTCATTTACTGATGAGTCCTTCTCAATGAACGTATCGGAGGTCGGGAGGTAGGCCTCCGGCTGGTAGTAGTCGTAGTAGGAAACGAAATACTCAACCCGATTGTCGGGAAAGAACTCTCGCAACTCATTGGCTAGTTGAGCCGCTAGTGCCTTGTTGGGAGCGATGACGAGAGTGGGTCGCTGAACTTTTTCGATGGTCCATGCAATGGTGGCACTTTTACCACTACCTGTAATCCCGAGTAGCGTCTGAAAGCGCTCGCCGCCTTCTATGCCGTCGGCCAACTCCTCAATGGCCTTTGGCTGGTCCCCTGCTGGCGTGAACGGTGCTTCTACCCGAAAGGGTTGTCCTCGGGCAGGGCCCACGGTTCCGGTAGACACCTCGGAACTAGCCATAGGACGAGCGTAGTCAGCGTCCACTGGTGACAATCAATTCTCGGAATGGCTTCCTATTCGTTTAATCTCTTGGTCTAGCGGCGGCCGCTCGAGCGCATCGATCCAAGCCTTTGCTGAGTCAACCCCGATCACGAGTTCGCCTAGAGTGCCGCTGTTATCAATTACCACATCGGCTTGGGCCAAGCGTTCCTGTCTGGACGCCTGTTGCGCAATGCGCGCACGAGCATCACCTGCGGTGAAACTGCGAAATTTGACTAGACGTTGAACGGCAACCTCAGGATCCACGTCAACCACAATGATTCCACCGAGACCGACGTGTCCTGATTCCACCAGCAGAGGAATGTCGAGAATCACAGTGGCATCAGTGCCAGCAAAGGCTTGGCGCTGCTGAAACATCTCGTCGGCGACTGCTGGATGAACAATTGCGTTAAGCGCTGCCAATTCGACATCGTCACCAAACACACGATCAGCCAGTGCCCGTCGATTCAATGTCTGGTCGGCCGCCAGTACCTCTGTACCCCAGCGTTGCACTATCGCGGCGTGTACGACCGTGCCAGGTTCTTGCACCTCTCGTACGACAACATCGGCATCAATCAGTGATGCGCCCCTTTCTACGAGAAGCGCAGCAACGGTGGACTTTCCCGAACCAATGCCACCGGTCAGTCCGATTTCAAGCACGGCAATAGGCCAAGGTTGGTCGAAGCGCCTAGGTCGGTTGATTCCTGTAGTTCTGAATCAGAGTTCAGTGGTTTCAGGGTCATCGTCGGAAGCCTCAACGACAACATCGTCGGAAGCCTCAACGACAACGTCTTCCCCACCGTATAACTCCGCCCAGGCTTCCTGGCCTTCGGAACTCTCGCCGCCAATGAAGTTGCCTTCGGCATCGTAAGCATGCTCACCGAAGTGCTCTTGGTACTCAGCAGCCACAACACCACCTTCGGCGGCCTGCTTGATCGACAAACTGATTCGGCGACGCTGAAGATCGAGATCAATAATCTTCACCCAAAGTTCCTCACCGGGAGTCACGACCTGCTCAGGAAGATCTACGTGATGAGCCGACATTTCTGATATATGGACCAGACCTTCGATCCCGTCACCCACTTGAACGAACGAACCGAAGGGCACCAACTTGGTTACCCGCCCGTACACCAATTCGCCAACCTGATGAGCACCGGCAAACTCCTGCCAAGGATCCTGCTGCGTGGCCTTCAGCGAGAGGCTGATTCGCTCGCGACCGAGATCCACCTCAAGCACTTGGACTTCAATCTCATCGCCCACGGTCACTACTGAGCCAGGGTGGTCGACATGCTTCCATGACAATTCAGAGACGTGCACCAAGCCGTCCATGCCTCCTAAGTCTACGAAGGCACCAAAGTTGACAACGCTGGATACAACGCCATTACGCACTTCGCCCGGGCGCAGGTTGTGGAGAAACTCCTCGCGTTGTTCCTTCTGAGTCTCTTCGAGCCACGCGCGGCGGGAAAGAACTACATTGTTTCGATTTTTATCCAACTCAATGATCTTGGCATCAATGGTGGTGCCGATATAAGGCTGCAGATCACGAACTCGCCGGAGTTCCACAAGAGAAGCGGGCAGGAAACCCCGAAGACCGATGTCAACGATCAGGCCACCCTTGACGACTTCAATCACGGCGCCGGACACCATGCCATCACCCGCCTTGATTTCCTCGATCCGACCCCAAGCACGTTCGTACTGGGCCCGTTTCTTGGACAAAACCAGCCGACCCTCTTTATCTTCACGCTGAAGAACGACGGCTTCGATCTTCTCACCCACTGAGACGATCTCACTCGGGTCCACGCCGTTACGAATCGACAACTCGCGGGGCGGAATTACACCTTCGGACTTGTAGCCGATGTCCAACAGGACCTCGTCCTTGTCGACCCGAACCACGGTGCCTTCAACCAACTGGCCATTCTGTACATCAACCATGGTGGCCGAATAGGCCTCATCCAAGGTCAGTGAACCAAGATCATTCTCGGTTATAAGCCGGGGGGTGTACTCCCCGCTTTCGTCAAAGTTCCCCATCGGCGGAGAATCCAGAGCGGAGGGGATAAGGGTCTGTTCGGGCACGTGTTCTTCTCGTCGGATGGGAAATAGTCGGACAGGTCAACCCGTCGGCACAAAGGCACAAACGGACTATTGGATCCTACCCCGGCCCGCTGTTACCCCATCAGTTCGTCGGCACTCAACTCTGGAGCAGACTTCTGGCTGACCTTCTACCTCTATAGGTCTCTCACGAAACCCGATGACCAATCATAAGGAATTCCGGCTGGTCGATCCCCGGAGACCGCAAGCCATAGTCGCCAGGCTCGACTGAGCGAATCTCGTCCACCTTTAAACCAGCCCGATCCGCAAGGAGGCGAAGTTCCCGCGGCGTGAAGCAAGTTGTCCACAGTTCAGAGTCTTGCACTCCACCTTTGGAATCTCGCAAAACAGTCTGTTCACGGTTTACACCGGTATCAGCATCAAAGTCGTCGCTCTCTGAGAGGAACCGCACTTGGAAGTAAGCGGAAAACGCACTCAGCGCTACTCCACCCCCGAGTCGGACAGAAGCTACGATCTGTTCCAAGATCACCCCATCGGGGTCTGATGCTGCTGATTCGGACCCTGGGCCGCATGCGAGACCAAAAGCTCCCTGGCAAAGCGAGACTGCCGCATCAAATTCGGCGTCAAAGTCCATACTCCGAGCGTCACCCTGCATAAAAGAAGCCCCGGGTGGTGCTTTGCGGCGAGCGATTTCGACAAATCTGGCCGACACATCGACACCAACCACTTCGATGCCCCGTCGGGCAAACTCATATGCGTGGCGACCCGGGCCACAGCCCACGTCCAAGACACGCGAGCCCGCTTTAAGCCCCAGAAGGTCGACCAGCACGTCAACCTCACGAATGGTTCCATAGGTGAATGAATAACGAAGGTAGGCCTCACCTAGGTAGTCGGCGATCCCTTCGAACCAGTGACCCATCTGCTGTAGACCTAAACCCTTCAGCCCTTAGCGTCAGCCCAAGTTGTCCCAGTCGCGACTTCCACGGCCAGGTCCACGCGTAGGTCGTACGCGCCGGCCATCTCCGCTCGCACCATGGTTTCGATATCAGCCAATTCTTGGTCTGGAACCTCCAGAATTACTTCATCGTGGACCTGGAGCACCAATCGGGAAGCCCACCTCTCACTTTGTAGGCGGCTATCGATTTGAATGAGGGCCACCTTGAAAATATCCGCCGCCAAACCCTGAATACCAGCGTTCATGGCTTGTCGCTCACCTGCCTGGCGTACGTTGAAGATCGGTGACGACAGTTCTGGAATTCGACGGCGGCGCCCGAAGAGTGTCTCGGTGTACCCCCGCTGACGGGCCTCCTCCACTGTTCGGTCCATGTAGGCCCGAACCGAAGGAAAAGCAGCAAAATACGACTGCAGGATCTCGTTGGCTTCTTCGACCGATGATCCAAGGCGCTGAGAGAGTCCGTAGGCCTCCATGCCGTATGCCAGCCCGTAGGCAACCATCTTTGCTCGATTACGAACTTCTGAAGTCACCTCAGACGGCTCGATCCCCCAGGTGCGGGCTGCCACTGCTGTGTGGATGTCTTCACCAGCGTCGAACGCCGCTAAAAGACCTGGATCATTGGCCAAGTGGGCGATGACCCGCAGTTCAATCTGGTTGTAGTCGGCTACCAGCAACCTGCAGCCACCAGCTGGTACGAATGCCCGCCTGAAGGCACGTCCTGCTTCTGTTCGAACCGGGATGTTGTGAAGGTTTGGCGCATCCGAACTCAGGCGGCCCGTCCGGGCGACCATCTGGTTGAAGGTGGCCCGGATCCGATCACCGGGACCGACCTCAGCCAAAAGTCCTTCCCCATAGGTGGAACGCAGTTTTTCGACCTCCCTGTAGGCCAGGAGATGGGCTACCACCGGATGATCGTCTCGGAGCCGTTCCAAAGTGGCTGCATCAGTGGAAAATCCTGTCTTTGTCTTCCTGCCTGGGGTCAGACCCAACCTCTCAAAGAGCACCTCGCGGAGTTGTTTGGTGGAATTCACGTTGAACTCCACGCCGGCCGCCTCGTGGACCAGTTCCCTCAACCGCCCACAATCAGCAGTTAATTGATCTCGCAGACGGGTGAGTTCAGCAACGTCGACCTTTACGCCAACTTCTTCCATACGAGCCAAGACCGAGACCAATGGAACCTCAATCTGCTCATTAAGACTTTGCAGCCCCTGACCATCCATGGCTGCCAACAACGGATCCCTAAGGAGCCAAATCGCAGCTGCTCGATACGACGCTTCAAACATAGGGTCGGCCACTTCACCAGCCAGGTCCAATTGTCCCTCCGGAGGGCCTGCAATCGGCAACACACGGTGGACATGTCGCTCCAACAATATTGTTAGGTCATAGGTGGAATCATTCGGATCAAGCAAGTAGCCGGCCAAGGCGGTATCTAATACAAGTTTGACCTGATCAATGCCGAGCCGTTCCAAAGCACGCAGCAGCGGCTTGGCATCGTGAGCCAACACACCTGGGCCGGCATGACCCAACACCGTGGCCAACGCATCAGACACGGCAGTGTCGGCGAGCAGTGTTTCAGAAATCCACCAGGCCCGATCACCATCGAACAAAGCAAGGCCCGGTCCTAGCTCTGGTCCAGCCGGCCCTGACGGTTGTTCAGTGACCGTCGACAGCCCGATAGGTGTAGAAAGTTCGGCGGCGGAGATGGCTGCTAGGTCAGAAGCACCTGCAACGAGCTCGATTTCCACAGCCACCTCAGGAGTTCCCGCTCCAAACCCATCGGCTGCCTGGCCAGACCCGCCATCGCCACCAAAGTCCACACCCAACAAGGCACCTAAATGCTCCTGCGCACGGCTTAGCTCCAGCGTGTGGAGCAACCCACCGGCTCGCTCCAGATCCACCGGTCGACGATCCAAATCATCTGCGCTTAGACCCAGTGGGACATCACGCACCAAAACCATCAGTTCTTCATTAAGTCGAGCATTCACTTCGTGTGCCTGGAGATTCTCTCGAAGTTTTGGTGTCTGGTCGCCACTAGCAGCAAAAATTCCGTCAAGTCCTCCGTAAGCATTGATTAGTTTGGCGGCCGTTTTTTCTCCCACCCCAGGAACTCCCGGCAAGTTGTCGGAGGGATCCCCTCTCAGCGCTGCGAAAGCCACATAATCGACGGGGCGTACACCTGTGCGTTCCAAGATGCCAGCCTCGTCATACAGGGCGTAATCCGACACGCCCCTCTTGTTGTAGAGGACTCGCACGTGCGGATCCTCTACAAGTTGATAACTGTCCCGATCCCCAGTCACTACGGTGACATTCCGTCCAGCATCACGCGCCACAGTGGCCAGAGTGGCCAGAACGTCGTCAGCTTCGAAGTTTTCAGCATCGACCACTCGGAAACCCAGAGCGCTAACCAACTCTCGTACGAGGTCTAACTGCTGGTAGAGAGAGTCTTCCTGCTTCTCACGATTTGCCTTATATGAATCAAGTCGTTCATGTCGAAATGTTTTACCAGGCAAATCAAAAGCCACAGCCACACCATCGGGCTCGTGGTCTCGCAAAAGAGAAAGAAGCATCTGCGTGAATCCAAAAACTGCATTGGTTTCCTGCCCACTACTCGTGACCATGTCACGAGGGATAGCGAAAAAAGCCCGATAGGTCAGCGAGTTTCCATCAAGTAAAAAGAGGCCGGACACCGTGCCGACCCTAATCTTGATTGGCGGTTGTCCCGCCAACCGCAGTTCTTGGTCGTCACGATGGTCGGAGGCCGTCGTGAAGAACCTTTCGGGCTACGTCAGCCATGGTCTCACGGCACGACATGGATGTGGTCTGCAAGAAGCGGAAGGCGTCGCCCTCGCTAACACCCGTCTCGTCAACAAGCAAACCCTTGGCCCGGTCGATGACCTTTCTCACCTCTAGACGGTCTGCCAGAGTGTGGGCCTGCTGCGCCAGGGCCCGCATTTCCCGGTGACGGGCCCGAGCAACCTCGATCGCAGGTACCAGTTCGGACCGATCGAACGGCTTGACCAAGTAGGCCAGCGCCCCCACCTCCACAGCTCGATCGATCAGATCTCGTTGGCTAAACGCCGTAAGAATCACCACGGCCGTGTCGCAGGAATTGGCGATGCGGGATGCTGCTTCTATCCCGTCTAGGCCCGGCATCTTGATATCTAGAATGACCACGTCCGGATCGAGTTCGACAACTAAATCGACAGCGTTGTCGCCCCGGCCAGTGTCACCTACCACCTCGTAGCCCTCGTCAGTAAGGGTCTCCTTGAGATCAAGACGAATAATGGCCTCATCTTCGGCTATGACCACTCTTACTCGGGTTGGGATCTCACTCTCATCTGCCATCGAAACTCATCCGGTCCAAGAGGTCATCTTGGGTGGCTTCCAGGCGCGCGATGTTTTTCACGATGTCATTTCGGTGCCGTTCCATCGCTGCGGCATGGCGTTCAGCGTCACGATGCTCACCCCCGGACTGAGCGGTCTCGGAGACGAGTGCCCGAACTCGGGCATCTTCGGCAGCGGCCACCAGATGTTCCAACTGCTCCTCGATTACAACCAGTTCAGTTCGCAGTCGTTGGAGCCGCTCACAGGCCTCGGTCAACCGACGTTCGATCACTGGACGTACCATTGGACGGGTAAGTGTACGGAGAACGAGCGTGCCCGGGGCGGGACTTGAACCCGCACGACCTTTCGGCCAGAGGATTTTGAGTCCTCCGCGTCTGCCAATTCCGCCACCCGGGCTGACCTTGTGAGCCTACCCGTGGCCTTAAAACCAACAGCTTAAAAGTGATATAGGTGATTCCACTAACTGCCGCCACATACGATGAGTGGTCGTACCGGGCTTTACTGCCTAAATCGGAGCATTGCCCCAAGGAGACTGATGATCGCCTTTACCTATTCCGGCCAAGGGTCGCAACAACCCGGCATGGGTTCGCCTTGGCTCAACCACCCATCCTGGGAACTGGTAGACGAAGCGTCCGACGCCGCTGGGCGCGACGTGGCCCACCTGCTTCTGGCTGCCGACAGCGGGGAGCTTCGTGCCACCCGCAACGCACAGTTGGCAACCTTCGTCATCAGCATGGTGATACTCGACGCAGTAGAACGTCTCGGCATCGATGCCGCCGGCCATGCCGGTCATAGTTTGGGCGAGTACAGCGCCCTCACTGCCGCGGGCGCCCTGGAGTTTGCCGACGCTGTTTCGTTGGTCGTTGAACGGGGCGAAGCCATGGAAATAGCTGTCGTTCAACCCCCGGGCACCATGGCTGCTGTCCTAGGCCTCGAAGATGCCGGCGGTGAGGAGGCCTGCGCAGCCGTCGGTGGTGACGTCTGGGTTGCCAACTACAACGCCCCAGGCCAAGTGGTAATCGCTGGTTCACCCGCTGCAGTAGTTGCTGCAGGCGAGGAGGCCAAGAAACTCGGCGCCAAACGAGTCACCAAACTTGAGGTTGCCGGAGCCTTCCACACCCCGTACATGGCAACGGCCCGAGATCGCCTTAGCGAGGCGGTGGACGGCGTCGAAATCCGTCCGCCGGAGGGGATCGTTGTCGCCAACGTGGACGCTACCGCTCACAAGAATCCAGCCACTTGGCGCGCTCTGATGAACGCTCAGTTATGCAGTCCCGTGCGCTGGTCACAAAGTCTCGAAACCCTGAGCGCAGCAGGCTTCAACACCTTCATCGAACTCGGCCCCGGAAACGTCTTGACCGGGCTCGTCAAGCGGACCCTCAAGAGTGCTACCCGGCTTACTGTTAATACACCCACCCACCTTGACTCGCTGCTCGACAGGCTCGCCGGGACAACCGAATCCACCGCTAATGACAGTCGACTTGTCGAGGGCGAACATCTTTTCGCCACTGACCGAATGGTGGTCAGCCCAGCATCCGGCGTCTTCACTCCAGTGGCCAATGTCTCGTCCGGCCATATCGTAAAGCCAGGGGAATTGCTTGGACATGTTGGGATCACCGAAGTCCATTCGCCTTTTGCCGGCGAGTTCATGGGTTGGCTGGCCCTTGAAACCGAACGGGTCACGTCCTCGCAGCCCGTCGCGTGGCTTCGTACCAAGTAGCACAGCATCCTGAAGCAGGAAAGGGATCCGATGAGTCGAGTCGTATTGGTCACAGGAGGCAACCGGGGCATCGGTCTTGCATGCGCGCTCGAGTTCTCGGCAGCAGGTCACAAGGTAGCCATCACATGCCGGGGTGAAACACCTGAAGAGGTTGCAAATGCAGGAATCCTCTCCGTTTCCTGCGACGTGACCAATTCAGCGGAGGTGGACGCTGCATTCAGTGCCGTTGAGGAGCAACTCGGGCCGATCGAAATTTTAGTTGCCAATGCCGGAATCACGCGCGACGGCTTGGTGCTCCGCATGTCGGACGAGGACTTCATCAATGTGCTGGATACAAACCTGACCGGCACATTTCGAGTATGCCGCCGGGCCGTCAAGACAATGATGAGGGGGCGTTGGGGCCGAATAGTTCTCATATCTTCAATCGCTGGACGGATCGGCCAGACTGGTCAAGCCAACTATTCAGCCTCCAAGGCGGGCCTCATCGGCCTCGGGCGATCGTTGGCCAAGGAATTTGCCAGTCGGAATATCACTGTGAACGTGGTGGCGCCGGGTCCCATCATCACCGACATGACTGCCGCCCTTACCGCTGATCAACAAGCCGCGTACGCTGAGGCGGTGCCGTTGGGCCGACTCGGAGAGGTATCAGAGGTTGCGGCAACAGTCGCGTTTTTGGCTTCCGAAGATGCCGGCTTCATCACGGGCGCTGTCCTACCTGTAGATGGTGGCCTGTTCATGGGCTAACGACCAAGCACTAAACCTCAACTAGCGACATGACGGGACATTGAACGATGTACCACAATCCATACCCCAGTGGGCTGTGTCGCCCTAGGGTTAGAGAGTTCAGGATCACCTATCAGAATGGAGAACTACGGTGAATGATGACAACTTCGAAAAATTTAAAAAGTGCGCGGTGGAGGTCCTGTCCGTTGAGGCCGACCAGGTGACCATGGAGGCATCTTTCGCTGATGACCTTGACGCAGACAGTCTCGACCTAGTCGAACTGGTAATGGCGCTAGAAGAAGAGTTCGGTGTAAACGTCGAGGAGGAGGAGTTGGAAGGCATCGCCACCATCGGCGGCGCTTACGAGTTAATTACCGGCAAACTTTGATGACCCGCCGTCGTGTGGCCGTTACCGGCCTCGGTGTCGTCTCAACGTGCGGCATAGGCACCGAGGCATTCTGGCAGGGCCTTTGTGGCCCGGCTCCTGACGGCCACCGCGTGATTTCCGACTTCGATCCCTCTCCCTGGTTTAAAAGCCCCAAAGAAGTCCGCCGTAGCGACCGGTGCACTCAGTTTGCCGTTGCTGCTGCCGATATGGCTCTCGAAGAGGCAGGTGAACTGACCGCTGACCCAACCCGCCGTGGCGTCTTCATCGGAACAGGTATTGGTGGAATCCAAACTCTCGAAAACCAGATTCTCGTCATGAACGAAAACGGGGCCCGCCGGGTGTCCCCGTTCCTCATACCGATGATGATGCCGAATGCTGCTCCAGCTGCGGTCTCGATGAAACATGGCTTCGAGGGTCCGGCTGAGAATACATGCACGGCCTGCGCTGCGGGAACCCATGCCGTGGCTAACGCCGCCCGACTTATCGCTTACGGCCGCTGTGACGTGGTCTTGGCCGGTGCCAGTGAGGCTCCCTTCGTGGATGCTGCTATGGCCGGGTTCACTAACATGACGGCCTTTTCCTCCACTGGGATCTCCAGACCGTTCGACGCTGAACGAGATGGCTTCGTGATGGGCGAAGGTGCCGGGGTTCTTGTCTTGGAGGACTGGGAGACTGCCGAAGCCCGTGGAGCCACAATTCTTGCGGAGATCCTCGGTGGCGCCAGCACAGCCGACGCCCACCACATCACTGCACCCTCGCCTGGCGGTCGCGGCGCGGTCAACTGTATGCGATTGGCCCTTGAGGAGGCGGGCGTGGATGCAGCCGATGTGGCCCACGTCAATGCACACGGGACCTCAACTCCACTGAACGACATGGCTGAAGCAGTTGCGATGACAGAAGTATTTGGCGACAACGGCCCAAAAGTCACTTCCACCAAGGGTATAACTGGCCACGCACTGGGCGCGGCAGGCGCCCTCGAAGCGGTCGCTGTGGTCCTCGCAATGCAGAAAGGGCTTATTCCACCCACTGCTGGCTACAGCACAGCCGATCCCGAGATGCCTGAAATCGATATTGTCAGCAACACTCCGGAACCGTGGACCCCCAGCATCTCCATGTCGAACTCATTCGGGTTCGGTGGCCATAACGGCAGCGTTGTCCTAGGCCCAGCCTGAGCCAGACTCCATAGCACAAACGCTTTAGAACACTTCAGACGGAATCAGCGAATACAAAGAGTAACTCGCACCGACAGGCCTCTTCTCCAGCCACCGAAGCCAGGCCTGAACCCTTGCCCGCCCTAGACGACAACCGGCTCAACTCAACTTCGAGGTCTAGTCGCTCGCCAGGCAGCACCTGCCGACGAAACCGGACTCCGTCAAGACCTCCGAACAGTGCGAGCCGCCCGGCAAAATCTGGTCTGGCAAGCAGGGCATACGCTCCCAACTGGGCAATCGACTCGCAAATGAGCACCCCCGGCAGGGTCGGTCGGTCGGGAAAATGACCCGCAAAAAATGACTCTTCACCAGTCACGTCCCAATAGCCGACAGCTCGCTCCCCCGCGGTCACCTCAGTGACTTCAGTTAGAAATAGAAAGGGCTCCCGGTGCGGGATGACTGCTTCAGGTGGCAGCAAGAGATCAGACACAACTGAGCGTTCCTTTCGTTAGATACCGGCTCTCGTACGTCCGATCCAACTTGATGCCAAGCAAAAACTTCCGAGGCCGAGGTGTCACCACCTCGGCCTCGGTCACTCTAGAAACTATCTCGGGCCGCTTCAACGGTCCCGCAGAGAACTACCAGGACGGAGCAGCTGCCGGCGGCTGACGATTAGCGGCAGCCTTCAACTTCGATCCAACCGACACCTTGCAGGCGTTTCGCGCAGCCACCTCAACAGGTGCCCCCGTCTGGGGATTCCGCGCCGTTCTCGCTGCCCGATGGACCTGCTCAAAGGAAATCCACCCGGGAATCGAAACTTTGTCACCACCAGCAGCCACGGCATCGGCTACAACATCAAAGAACGCATCCAAACAGGCCCCGGCGTCTTTACTCGACGTCCCAGCCCGTTCTGCCATCGCTCCAATTACATCGCTCTTGTTCATTGACCATCTCCTTTGGGTCTCGGGATGGGTACACCCACCTCGTGGTCTAATGACATCCGACTACTTTTAGCCCTCCATGTCAAGCATTTCCCAACAATGATCCCCATGATTGCAACGATCCACACCCTGCATCAACCAACTTGGAGAATGACAAGCCCTCTCGGAGAGGGACCAAAACACTCAAGTGGGTTGGTGATCCATCAGTCTGGCGTGTTGACGAGGTGCTGGGCCGCTTCCACGAAATACTCAATCACAACTGATTCAGCCCCTGCACTCAGTCCTCCTCCGTGTACAGCGTGGACCATGGAGCGCAGCCACGCATCCCGTTGAACTGGACCAATCATGAATGGCGCATGGCGCATTCGCAGCCGGGGATGCCCTCGTTCGGCGCTGTAGTCAGGTGGCCCTCCCCAGTACTGTCGGAGAAATCCAGCAAGCCGATTAATCGGACCCTCAAGATCTGTGGGATACAGAGGTCGCAGTAGGGGGTCAGTCAGAACTCCGTCGTAGAACCGGATTGCCAACTCATCGAACCAGCGTGGGCCAACGAGCTCGTATAGCGTTTCGGCGACAACACAGGTCCTGTCTTGCGTTGTGTCTGCCCAGGTCCACAGGGGGTTTCCTGATGCGTCAGGTCCCGTCACCTTGCATCAAGGGCATTACGAAAATCGGCAACTAGTTCGGCTACCCCTTCAGGACCCGCTTGATCCAACATACGTTGGACGACGGCTGACCCGACTACTACTCCATCACCGTATTGCGAGGCCTCCACCGCCTGGCCGGGAGTTCCGACACCAACACCTACCAAGACGGGTACATCAGTGATCGGCTTCAACCTTGAAGCGATTTCAATAGCACTAGATGCCAACTCAGCCCGCACCCCGGTCACACCCAGAAGTCCGACTCCATAAACAAAACCGCGCGTGCGCTCGCATATTCTCTGCAACCGTTCGTCTGAGGCAGTCGGGGCGGCCAACAAGATCGTTTCGACCCCACTATCAGTGGCCACCTCAATCCAGGCGCTGGACTCCTCTAGGGGCAGGTCCGGCAGGATGCAGCCAGAAACCCCCGCTGCGGCCAACGACTCAGCGAAACGCTCTAGACCCATACGAAAAGCAATGTTGTAATAGGTCATCACTACCAGTGGAACACCGACATCTGAATCCCGTAGAGCATTCAAAATAGTCACCGGCGTGGCCCCGGAGTTTAGTGCCGCATCGTTGGCAGCCTGTATGGTCGGCCCATCCATGACTGGGTCCGAGAACGGAATGCCGATCTCGACAACATCAGCACCCGCGTCGGCTACTGCGCGTGCTGTCTCCAACCAGTCGTCTCCGAGGCCTCCAGTCACGTACACAACAAGACATTTGCCTCCGATGTCGCGCCGGGCTCGTAAGGCATTTTCAACCCGCCCCGTTGCCCGAAGGCCATCATCTAGCCCCCCGGCACTCAACCTAAAACGTCCATCATTTGGGCCACATCCTTATCGCCCCGCCCCGAGAGATTCACGACCACCGACTTCCCAGCCAGCGCTGCACGTTCGCGAGATACCCAAGCCAGGGCATGAGCGGGTTCAAGTGCGGGGATAATCCCTTCAGATCGACTCAACATCCGGAAAGCCTCCACGACCTCGTCGTCGTTCACAGCCTCGTATCGGGCCCGGCCGATAGAAGCCAGATGGCTGTGTTCTGGTCCGACCCCGGGGTAGTCCAGACCAGCGCTTATCGACTGCGCTTCGAGCACCTGTCCGAATTCATCCTGCATGAGAAAAGAATCCATGCCATGGACTACGCCGGGTAGGCCCCGGCCCACCGCCGCACCACCAGCTGGTTCGACTCCCACCAACTCTGTCGCCGCATCGGCAAAGCCTGAAAAGATACCAATAGCATTGGAACCCCCGCCGACACATGCCACAACAACATCGGGTGGGCCCCCCAGCAAGGCCTCGCTCTGCGCTCGGGCCTCCTTACCCAGAACCTCATGGAACGTTCTCACCATCCATGGGTAAGGGTGTGGACCCATTACAGATCCTAGGCAATAGTGCGATTCAGTCACCGTTGCCACCCAGTCTCGCATAGCCTCATTTACCGCGTCTTTGAGGGTGCGGCTGCCCGATAGTGCGGTGCGAACCTCGGCGCCCAGTAGGTGCATCCTGAATACATTTAGTTCCTGTCGCTCTACATCGACTTCGCCCATGTACACGCAGCACTCCATACCCAAAAGGGCAGCAGCTGTTGCCGAAGCGACACCGTGTTGGCCCGCCCCTGTCTCTGCCAGCAAGCGCGTCTTGCCCATTCTCTGTGCAAGCAAAGCCTGCCCCAGCACATTGTTAATCTTGTGCGAACCCGTGTGATTGAGGTCCTCACGCTTGAGCAGTAAACGGCAACCCAACTCTTCAGACAAGTTGTGGCACTCGGTCATTGGGGAGGGCCGACCGGCGTAGTCGGCCAGCAAGGCGTCCAAATCAGCGCGAAAACTCGGGTCAGCCCAAGCCTCTCGAAATGCACTTTCCAACTCGAGTACGGCCGGCATAAGCGTTTCAGGCACGAAACGGCCGCCAAAATTACCGAACCTTCCCTCGGACGTGGGTTCTTGCAATGTCATGGGCTACCTAATTTCCTAGCTTTCATAAAGAATCGTCTCGTTCCCAGTCAAACGGCCGGTGCCCTGAATCTTGCTCGTGGCTGGCCCGCCTGTGAGGTCGAGCAGATCGAGCGTTGGACATGAACGCCCGGAGAAGGCGTGGGTCTTTTTTCCCAAACTCGGCCTCCACTCCCGTGGATACATCAACTCCATAAGGATCTACCCGTTCAATTGCCTCCCGTACGTTGTCTGGACTGAGTCCCCCAGCCAACAGCACCGGTCTAACCGCTGATGGCTCAGCGGCCATGGACCAGTCGAACACCTCGCCTGATCCAGGCTTCGGAGCATCGAGCAACAGCAGGTCTGCACCAAACTCCTCGAACCGTTCCACGTCGGACGAACCAGCAGACAGAGCCCGGATGGTAACGGGTACACGAGCGGCAACCCAGCGAGTAGTGGTGGGTGACTCGTTCCCGTGAAGCTGGGCGGCACGTAGCCCTATCCGATTCACAGTCTCGACCACCCGTGCCTTTCCCATATTTCGAAACACCCCGACCGTCATCACATCCGCCGGCAACTGGCCCACGATGTCGCGCACCACCCGCTCAGACACCTGCCGGTGCGACGAGGCAAAGACAAAGCCCAAGGCATCAGCTCCCAAAGCGGTAGCCAAAAGCGCATCCTCGACAGTAGTAATTCCACATATCTTGATGAACATCTTCAGATCATCCCCCATTCGGAGGGCCAGTGGCCACCTTCCTAAGATCTCGAACAGCGGTGGCCCGATTTTTGGCAGTCACCAGCGACTCCCCTACCAAAACAGCGTGGTAGCCGGCATTGACAAGTATTTGTGCATCATCAGGTCCGCGCACTCCTGATTCAGCCACCCGGATGACCCCAGATGGCATCAGAGGGGCCATGAGCACAGCACGATTCGGATCGACCTCAAACGTGGTCAGATTCCTCTGGTTAACTCCAACGAGACAGGCATTTACGGCTAGTGCGCGCTCCAACTCCGCCTCATCGTGCACCTCTACGAGAGTATCGAGCCCTAACTCGTCGGCGAGGGCATGAAAGTCGGCTAGTTCGACTTCGTCGAGAGCCGCGACAATCAAGAGGACCGCATCGGCGCCCATCAACCGGGCGTCACATATGTCCCTGGCATCTACAGTGAAGTCTTTCCGCAAGAGTGGTACTCGCACAGCCGTGCGAGCAGCCGCCAGGTCTTCGGGAGACCCTCCGAAGTGGTCGAATTCGGTCAAGATCGAAAGACAGGCTGCTCCGCCAGCGAAATACTCCACAGCGATGTCAGCAGGATCCAAGCCAGCGAATAAATCTCCCCTTGAAGGTGAGCGGCGCTTTATCTCGGCGATAACGCTGAGTTGCTGATCTTCGTCGGAAAGTAGAGCTTCAGCGAAACCCCGAGGCTTGGGTAGCGAACCCGCCGCATCGATCAGGACATCAAGTGCCCGGCCATCAGCCCGTGCACGAGTGCGATGGCGATGAAGGATTCGATCAAGATACGTATCCACCTTTGGAGACTACCGACACCCTTTGACGTACCCGAGTGTGGGTCTGTTCATTAAATTCGCGCTTCTGCCAACAACGGTTACTGGTTAACAGCCACCTAGACGTTCTTCTTTCATTGATCAGCGAACCGTCATGATCCTTTAGACCGTCTTAATCGGCAAGCAGCGATATCGGCACCCCGCCGGCATCAGCTGTCGTTGGCACGGTTATGGCTCGCTTGAGTTCAACGAGTGCCACGAAATCCTCCGTCGGCAAGGACGCTGCACTGGTAACTCTCCCGGCCGTCACTCCGTCGACAGTGCACTCTGTATCTACGGCGGGGGTTGACCCCCGGCCAACAGCACGAACAATCCGGGTCGGGGTACCGGCACCGCGGCTATCTATACGTGCCACCAACTCTTGGCCCGTATAGCAGCCTTTTGTGAAACTGACTGAGCGATTCACCACACCTGTGGCACCAGGAATAGTTGAGTCATCGATTTCAGCACCCATCACTGGGATGCCGGCCGCAATCCGTCGCTGTTCCCACACCGAGTGGGGAACCTCGTCGATCCCGTCAGGCACGGCTACTTTCGGCCCGAGTAGATCTAACGCCGCTAAACCCGGCCAAGACACTGGAACCACCACACCTTCCCTCTCCGGCTCCACCATGCCGACAGGGTCCATCACCGTCACCAGCTCCCATGCCATCAACTCGACAGCACAATCCGTGCGTAACAAAAAGCGATTAAGTCGCGCAACAACAACCGTCCCCCAGCCTGCATCAACGTCCAAGAGATAGATGTCGTCGGCCACAAAGATGATCCGCATCCAAGCGTCAACTTTGCCATTCGGCTGGAGTACGAAAGTATCGGCAGACTCGCCAATATTTAATGCTGTAACGTCCTGACTCAACTGGCCTTGCAAGTAGGTCCGAGAATCGGGCCCGGCAACTTGGACCACGTCTCTGTCACGACGAACTGCGGTAGCCACTAGGAACCTCAGCGCCCGACTGCAGCCTGACGGGCAGCCGTCATCCTGCGGGCAGCTGGAATAGCAGACAACAGCGCTCGCGCTTTATTTTGGCACTCAAGGTTCTCAAGCTCCGGAACACTGTCGGCCACAATTCCCGCCCCAGCTTGAACTGAGGCAACTCCGTCCGCCACGAACATGGTCCGAATAGCTATGGCCGTATCGATATTCCCGGAAAAGTCAAAATAGCCAACCACTCCGGCGTACGGGCCACGCTTGACTGGCTCCAAGGCATCAATGATTTCCATGGCGCGAACTTTAGGTGCACCGGACACCGTACCCGCCGGCAGGGTGGCTCTAAGCACATCTATCGGAGACTGGCCTTGAGCTAGTTCTCCAACCACCTGGCTGGTGAGGTGCATGACGTGGCTGTAGTACTCCAACGTCATCATCTCATCTACCTCTTCGGTGCCGAAGGCCACAACACGCCCTAGGTCATTGCGGGCTAAGTCGACAAGCATTACGTGTTCGGCAATCTCCTTCGGGTCTTCGACCAGTTCAGCGGCCATGCGACGATCCTCAACATCGGTTTGCCCACGTCTGCGTGTTCCAGCGATAGGCCGCGAGACCACTCTCCCATCAAGAAGTTGCACCATCGGCTCTGGTGAGGCTCCCACTACGACGAGGTCTTCGTAACGGAGGAAGTACATGTAAGGGCTGGGGTTGATCTGTCGAAGCACTCTGTAGACGTCGAAGGGCTCAGCTTCGAGTTCGACGTCAAAGCGCTGCGACAGAACAACTTGGAAGACCTCCCCAGCCAGAATGTGCTGGCGGACCACTTCTACAGCGGTCTCATAGGTTTCAGCGCTCATGGTTGAAGTGACCTCAGGAGGTTCATCTTCAGGGTAGGGCGGAGACATAAGGGGCTCTTCCAGTGGCCTTGCGCCGTCGTTGGCCAGCTGGTCGAGTCGACCCACTGCCTCGTCGTAGGCGAGATCCAGTACGGCTTCGTCAACTGCAGAATCGCCGGTGAGCTCGGGCACGATCACGTTGGCCAGCAGGAAGGCCCTCTGCCGCCAGTGGTCAATAGCTACCACTTCACCGATGACCGACATGATCCCGTCAGGAAATCCACGATCATCTGGCGGCACATCGGGTAGGTGCTCGATCTCACGAACTACGTCATAACCGAGGTAGCCCATCAGTCCGCCATGCAGGGGCGGCAAACCCTCGATGGAAGGAGACTGATAGTGGGTCAGTAAATCTTCAATCGCGACCAAGATCCCAGCGTCAGTTCGGATGCCGGCAGGAAGATTTCCAGTTACCTCTAGGCCTCCCCCCGATGATGAGGTGATCGTGGCAGAAGGATTGCGGCCAATAAATGACCACCGGCCCCAGGTCTCTGCCCTGTCAACCGTCTCAAGTAGAAACCCTTCACCCTCACCGACACAACGAGCGAAAAGTGCGACAGGAGTGGTTAGGTCAGCTAGCAACTCACGCCAGACAGGCACCACGGCATGATCCCGGGCCAACACTTGAAACGTCGGACGGTCTGGATTGGTCACAGGGAGATCTGTCTGCTCAGACGCTGCCAACACCAACGCCCACATCCTTTTGAGGGCCGAAAGAACGGTAGAAGCAACTGTATTCGCCAGTATGGCAGGCACCATTTCCCTCCTGCTCCACTACAAACAAGAGTGTGTCTCCGTCACAGTCGTAATACGCCTCACGGATGTACTGACGGTCGCCGGATGTCTCACCCTTACACCAGTACTCTTTGCGGCTGCGGCTCCAGAACCAGGTACGCCCGGTAGCCATTGTCTCACGTAGCGAGTCAGCGTTCATCCACGCCATCATCAGCACCCGACCGGTGTGTTCCTCCTGAACAATGGCCGGCACCAATCCATCCTCATTGAAGGTAACGGCGTCCATTTGCTCAGCAGTAGCAGCAATAGGGGTCGACTCGAATGTCGTGATCTCTGCGCTCATACGGCCAGTCTACGGCCACCCCCAGATGGGGCACCTGAGGTTTTCTAGAGGTAGAGGCCCGTACTGCCTTCTTCTAGACGCTGGGCTGCCACAGCGTGAACATCGCGCTCACGCAAGATGATGTAGTCATGGCCCCGGACCTCGACCTCGTAACGGTCCTCAGGATTGAATAACACCTGATCTTCAACCTCCATTGCGCGCACATTTGGTCCAACTGCAACAACCTGGGCCCAAGCGAGGCGTTTACCCACCTGAGCGGTCGCCGGGATCAAAATGCCTCCCGTGGAACGGCGCTCACCCTCCTCGGTGTCGGTCCGCACCAAGATTCGATCGTTGAGCATCTTGATCGGTAGCCCCTCGTGGTCCGAAGGACCAGGCATAACGCCGTTGCCTCCGGGGGTCGAACCAGGCAAGGTCGTTGTCGTATCCACGAGCCCCACGGTACCGGCGTCGTTACGAGGTGACTGGCCGCACGGCCACACCAGCAGACACTAAATGAGCCTTGACCTCAGCAACGGTGTATTCCCCGAAGTGGAATACCGATGCGGCCAACACTGCATCTGCGCCTCCGTGGAGAGCCCCGGCGGCAAAGTCGTCTAAGCACCCAACCCCGCCACTAGCTACGAGGGGGACCGTGGCCACTGTGGCTACGGCCTGAAGCATTTCAATGTCGAAACCGTCTCGAGTGCCATCGCGGTCCATTGAGGTCAACAGGATCTCGCCGGCACCAAGGGCGACGACCTCGGCTACCCAAGCCACAAGATCTAGTCCAGTGGGGACACGCCCTCCGTGCGTGAGGACCTCGAAACCAGACGGTGTCTCGTGACCAGCGGTCAAGTTGTTCCGTCGAGCATCTACGGCAACCACCACACACTGGCTGCCGAACTCCGCAGCCAGTTCTGCGACCAACTCAGGTTGATCTACCGCTGCCGTATTCACCGCTATCTTGTCGGCCCCTGACCGCAAGATAGCGCGACCATCGTCTACTGATCGGATCCCACCACCAACGGTAAACGGTATAAATACTTCTTCAGCAGCCCGACGGACCATCTCCAAGATTGTCTCCCTACCGTCTGACGAGGCGGTGATATCCAAGAAGACCAGTTCGTCTGCACCTTCACTGTCGTAGCGCGCTGCTAACTCCACCGGATCACCTGCATCTCGTAGACCCACGAAGTTGACTCCCTTAACTACTCTGCCAGCATCGACATCTAGACACGGAACAACTCTTACGGTCTCCAAGTTAATACTCCCGCTTCAATTGACCCGGAGGTGGTTGACAGCCTTATTTAGAGCAACGGTGCCTTCATAGAGAGCGCGCCCGAGGACAATTCCACCGATACGACGGCCTCCAACATCTAGCGCCGCAAGATCATCAATATCAGATAGTTGCCCCACGCCACCAGAAGCGACTACCTCGACCTCTGTTATCGCCAAAGCACGAGTCAAACCCTCGAGGTCGGGGCCCTCCAAGGTGCCGTCACGTTCAATCCGCGTGATGACGAAAGCTGCAGTTCCAAGGCTCGCGTACCGGGCCAAAGCATCGTCAAGACCCAATCCACTGCCTTGCGTCCACCCTCGGACTGCCACCTCTTCCCCTCTGAGGTCGAGGCCGACGGCCACCGGACCATAGGCGGCCACCGCCCGAACTAAATCCGGGTCTTCCACCGCAGCGGTACCCAATACCACCCGCTCCACACCAGCGTCAAACAAGGACCGAGCATCAGAGACCGATCGGACACCTCCACCAGTTTGAACCGGAACGTCAAGTGCTGCAGCCAAAGCGGCCACCACTGGACGATTTACTGGGTCCCCGGTCAATGCAGCATCGAGGTCCACGACGTGAACCCAGTCCGCCCCCTCCTCCTGGAAAGCCATCGCCTGGGCCAGCGGGTCATCGCTGTAGACGGTCTCTCGGTCATAGTCCCCCTGCACTAGACGGACGCACCGACCTCCGCGAAGATCAATCGCCGGAAAAAGGGCGGGAACGGTCATGAATTCAAAGCAACCACAGGTGGCACAGGGTTGCAGCAGAGGTTTACGAAGTTCTCCAAAATCTGGAGTCCCACGGAAGAAGACTTTTCAGGGTGGAACTGACAGCCCCACAACACACCGCGCGCCTCAGCCGCACAAACCGGACCGCCATAACTGCAGGTAGCCACCGTGTCCGAACTGACCGGGGCAGCGTAACTATGAACAAAGTAGGCCCACGGATCCACACCCAAACCGGCTAAGAACCTTTCGTGGGCTGTGTTCGGCCTTAGGTCCAAACGATTCCACTGCATCTGTGGTCGCTTTATGTCCCCCGTTAACAGTTGCACCTCACCCGGCAGAACACCCAAGCCTGTTACCCCAGGCGCCTCGGTGCTCCCTTCATGGAGCATCTGCATTCCAACACAGACTCCAAGGAACGGCGGCCCCGTCCCATTTGCTGCAGCGCTTGCGCCAGCAAATGCCATATCCCAAATACCTGCCGACATGAGTGCCTCAACACAGCGACCGAAGGCACCCACACCAGGCAAGACGACGCCATCAGCCTTGGCCACCAATGCTGGATCAGCAGTCAAGCGAGCATCAGCTCCCACCCGTTGCAATGCTTTCTGAGCAGAACGGAGATTGCCTATCCCGTAGTCCAGAACAGCGACTAGTGGCGCATCCCTGTTTTCTGATCCGCTCACAGGCTTCCCTTGGTAGACGGCACGTCACCACCTTCGACCCGAACAGCGTCTCTTAGCGCCCGGGCCACACCCTTGAAAGAGGCCTCAAGAATGTGGTGGGTGTTCTTGCCGCGAACCGAAGCAAGATGCAGTGTGATCCGGGCGGCCACAGCGAAGGCACGCCAGAACTCCTCCATCAGCTGAGGGTCAAATGGTGGATCACCCAGAATCTTTTCACCCGGAAAATCTACTTCGTAGTGTAGGTACGGTCGCCCTGACAGGTCGAGAGCGACCTCAACTAGAGCCTCGTCTAGGGGCACGCGAATCGAAGCAAACCGACGTACACCGGCCTTGTCACCCAATGCATCGGCAAACGCTTCACCTAGAGCGATGCCTACGTCCTCCACCGTGTGGTGGGCGTCGATGTGCAGGTCCCCGTCGCAGGTCACTCGTACGCCAAAACCACCGTGACGACCGAACTGGTCCAACATGTGGTCAAGAAAAGGAATGCCAGTCGACACCAGAACATCAGCGATGGAGTCCCGGTCCAGATCTACCTCTACATCAACGGCCGTCTCCTTCGTTGAGCGTTGACGGCTTCCAATCCGTGTCATTTCAAACTCCTTCTAGGGCTGATTCGTCGGGTTCCTCTCGCAAGGCCTCATCAAGGGCCTCCAGGAATCGGTTGTTCTCTGAAACTGTCCCAATTGTTACTCGCAGGCATCCTTCGGTCCCTGCCATGGTGGTGAAATCGCGAACAAGTACTGAGCGGTCCAACAAAGCCTGCCAAACCGCTGCCCCGGGACGGGCCTCTGGTCGAAACAGAATAAAGTTTGCTTCGGACGGCCAAGCCGTTACGGCTAAACCACCTAGCGCTGCAGCCACTCGTCCACGTTCAGCCACCAACTCAGCCACACGCTCCTCCATTTCCCGCTCATACTGAAGGGCGATAACTCCGACGGCCTGCTTGAAAACATCAAGGTGGTACGGCAGAACTACCTTTTCCAGATCATTTACACACCAGGTGGGCGCCACTAGGTAACCCAGCCGGATTCCAGCCAAAGCCCACGTCTTCGAAAAAGTCCGACTCACGACCACCGGGAGATTCTCCGCCAACAGGTCCGCTGCACTCGTCTTGGCGAACTGTCCGTAGGCCTCGTCAACGACAACCATGCCGCCGTAAGTCGCAGCCAAATCAACCAACCCCGCAACCATCTCAGCCGGATCCATCGTTCCAGTTGGATTGTTGGGTGAACAAAGGAAGATCAGTTCCGGCTTCTGCTCTTCCACGATCTTCAAGACGTCGTTCGGCACCAACCTGTGTTCAGAATCGCGCGCACCCCGCAGGACACCGGTACCGGTGATGTGGGCGATCTGTGCGTACATCGCAAAGGTGGGCTCAAACACCATCGCATTACGCCCCGGACCACCGTAGGCGAGGTAAAGACTCTGCAGAACTTCATTCGATCCATTGGCGACAAACACCTCTTCTGGACTCACTCCGTGAGCAGAAGCCAATGCAGTACGCAGGTCAGCCGCCTGACGGTCGGGATAACGGTGCCATTGGAGTCCAGTTACCACACTTCCCATCGCCTCACGAAATGCCTGCGGTGGAGCAAACGGTGACTCGTTGGTGTTGAGGCGTACCGCCACATCCAACTGGGGAGCGTGGTAACTCTCCATAGCCGCTACAGCCTCACGACTTGCAGGGCGCACAAATTTAGACATGGTCGGGCCCCAGGTCAGCGAGGCCGTCTGCAGTCTGCGTATCAACCCTTACCCGTACAGAAAGGGCGTGCGCATCCAAGCCCTCCGCCTCGGCGAGGGCGGCGACGTGGGGTGCAAGTCGTTCCAGAGCAGTCTGATTCGCTGTGACTATGTGGACCTCCTTGGTGAAGTCAGCGACCGTTAAGGCGCCAGAGAAACGAGCCGTTCCGGCCGTCGGTAGCACGTGGCTTGGCCCAGCTACGTAGTCACCCAGCGAAGCTGGAGACCAGGGTCCACAGAAGACCGCTCCGGCGTGGCGGACTCTGTCAGCAAGCACTTCGGCTCCATCAACCATCAACTGCAAGTGTTCAGGAGCGATGGCATCTGACACGGCTAAGGCTTCGTCGGGTCCGTCTACCAGCACAATCCAACCCGCTGCAGCCAGAGTCGCTTCCACTTCGTCTCGACGTGGTGAGGCCTTGAGAATTTGGTCCACCTCAGCGTCTACAGCATCAGCCACCGACTCGTCCCAAGTGACGAGCCAAGCCAAGCCATCCGGGCCATGTTCAGCCTGAACAACTACGTCGATTGCAGCAAAGAGCGCCGGCACGGTCGCGTCGGCTACTACTACAACCTCAGACGGTCCGGTGAAAGCCGAGGGCACACCAACGAGGCCGGCAACCTCACGTTTGGCCAAAGCTACGTAAATGTTGCCAGGGCCCACAATCACGTCCACTGGCGGAATCGACTCGGTGCCGAAGGCCATGGCGGCTATTGCCTGAGCACCGCCCACGGCATAAACGGCATCGACATTAGCGATAGCCGCTGCCGCAAGAGTTACGTCAGCGATACGCCCATCCGGACCGGGAGGCACACAGATGACAACCTTGTCCACACCAGCAACCCGAGCCGGCACTGCAGTCATGAGGACCGTCGAGGGATAGGCAGCCCGACCGCCAGGGACGTAACAGCCGGCACGTTCCACGGGGCGACTCACCGAGCGCACTACCAATCCTGCATCTTCGGTCTTGTGACCAGCACGCACCTGACCTTCATGGTGGCGAACAATTGCCTCAAAAGCGGTCTCTAAGGCGTTACGCACTGTGGGATCGATACGGCCCAGTGCTGCCAACATCTCACCCGGAGCGACCTCGATAGCAGGAGGGGCGACGCCGTCGAAGAAGACCGTGTGTTCGCGAATGGCTTGATCCCCACGAACACGGACATCTGAAAGAATGGTGCGCACCGCCTCCAGCGGACCGTCACCACCGTCAGCATGACTGCTGCTCGGTCGAGGCAAGACGAACTGGAGGTCGGCGAGGGGACCCAGTCGATCTCCTCGTAGGTCTAGGCGGTGAAGCACCCCGTCACGCTACCTGCCACCACCCAGAGGCTTGGTGGAGTTAACAAGCAGGGGTTCGAGCCCGACCGTGGTAAGACTTCCCACAATGAACTCTTCGAGCCACATCGGGCCCCGCATAGATGCCGAACTCTCCTCTCTCATCAGCCAGTTGGAGAGTTTGACCCAACGTATTGAGGATCTAGCACGGCCTGATACCGGATCCAACTCAGACGGAACTGAGGTCGCGTCTGGGCTCCATGAAGTGGAGCGCCACTTACGCAGCGCTCTCCGGGAGATCTCCCGAGTTCGTCGGACCACACAGTCATGAGTCCGCTTGAACTAATCAAGGGAAGCAGGACTTAAAGGGCCTTTAACCACTTGCACACATTGGTTTCATCACCGGGGGGAGAACCTAGCCATAGGCTCCGCGCAGGCAATTGGAGCATCAGTTCCAGCTCCTCCATCAACACCTTTAGACCTCTGAGGAGGGGCAGAAATCTTTCAGCACACAATCCTCGCACCGAGGTTTACGGCTAGGACAAACGCGCCGTCCATGCAGTATTAAACGGAGGCTGAACTGCCCACGCTCGGCAGACGGAACCATCGGGTTCAACTCCATCTCCACCTTCACTGGATCGGTCTCAGTCGTCAGTCCTAGCCGCCTCGAAAGGCGTCCAACGTGCGTGTCCACCGGTAGACCGGGTAAACCAAGAGCCACGCTCCGCACCACGTTCGCAGTCTTTCGTCCCACTCCCGGAAGAGATGTCAAGTCAGCCATCGAACTTGGGACCTCTGAATCAAATACCTCAACTAGGCGCTGAGCCATCCCGAGCAGACTCCGGGACTTGTTTCCATAGAAACCGGTAGACCGGACGATCTCTTCCAATTCGTGGGGTATCGCTCCCGCCAAATCGACCGGCTTCGGGTAGGTCGCGAAAAGTTTAGGTGTGACCATATTTACTCGCTTATCAGTGCATTGAGCCGACAGAATCGTCGCCGCCAACAACTGAAATGAATTGGCGTGGTCCAGCTCACACTCTGCGCCGGGATACTCGTCCCCTAACCGGCGGTGTGCCTCAGCAGCTCGTCCCTTACATGATCTCGGTTGTCCCATGGAGAGGGACGGTAGCCTCAGCCGACATGGACTGCTGGACCGTCTCCGACGGGACCGACACCGCGCGCATCTCTGGTGATCCAGAGGCCTGGCTTGTCGAACTTGATGTATCCGACCCCACAGCATCTGGCGATCCCTCCGATGAGTTGGGAACCAATGACGACCGGGAGCGACGCTTGCTCGAAGCCGCCACGCAAGCGTTGGTCAGCCAAGGCGGTGGGCGCCTCGAATATTGGGTCCAGAAGGTCACTGAGAAAAGCGATGAGGTCCCTACTAGGGCTGGCTTTGTGCCCTACCGAGATCTGCTCCGGCTCCGAAGGCAACTACCGGCACTAAAAACTGATCTCGCCGTCCGGGTATTCAGTCCCGAAGATTCTCAAGGGTTCATCGAGTGCAACAATCGGGCTTTCGACTGGCACCCTGAACAAGGTGAAATGACGCTCGAAGACCTTGCCGCCAAGCAGAGTGAACCCTGGTACGACCCCGAGGGCTTCTTACTTCTAGAGGAAAACGGCAGCATCGTCGGCTTTTGCTGGACCAAGACCCATATCCACGAGAGGCCGGCTCTCGGTGAGATATATGCCATCGCCGTAGACCCTGACCACCACGGGCGTGGGCTGGGACGAGAGCTCACTCTGGCGGGACTAGCCCATCTGGCAGAAAAAGGCCTGCGCCAAGCCATCCTCTACGTGGAGTCCGACAATCGGCCTGCCCGAAAGATGTACCAAAATCTTGGATTCGACTTGGAGTTCACTAGCCGGGCCTATCAGCGCATCGTCCGGTGAGTAACCCACCAAAAGACCTCAGCCCCAGCCGCTACGACCCCGATCGGGGTGAGTTAGATGACCTCATCGCTAAGGTCGGCCAGAGCATGGGCATCAGTGTTCCTGCTTACCGGATAGACCAACTTTGGCAAGGCCTCTACCGTGACCTGCTTAGCCCCGAAGACATCACCACACTTCCGAAGAATCTGCGCGTCCCACTGGCTGAACATCTGCCGGCCGCCCTTACCGAAGACACTCGTTCAGTAGGCGACGGTGGCGGTACCGTCAAATGGCTCTGGCGCCTGACCGACGATGCATTAATTGAGACAGTGCTTATGCACTACAACAAACGCTCAACAGTCTGCGTCAGCAGCCAAGCCGGTTGCGCCATGGCCTGTGGTTTCTGCGCCACAGGGCAGATGGGTTTCGAGCGTCACCTCTCGACCGGGGAAATCGTGGAACAAGTCATCCGGGCCCAGTTGGAGGCCGGCGACCGTCGTGTCTCAAACGTTGTTTTCATGGGGATGGGTGAACCCCTAGCTAACTACGACCGCACTTGGGACGCCGTTGAACGTCTGCACGGTGATCTCGGGTTGTCGGCCCGCCACCTGACTATCTCAACCGTCGGTTTGGTTCCCGGGATTCGGCGCCTAGCCACTGAGCGACTCCCAGTCAACTTGGCGGTGTCGTTGCACGCTGCAGACGATGCCTTAAGAGATGAGTTGGTCCCAATTAACCGGCGTTACCCACTCGCAGAATTGGCCGATGCCTGTCAAGAACATATAGCGAAAACCGGCCGTCGACTTTCGTTTGAATGGGCCTTAATCCACGACGTCAACGACCGCCCGGAGGACGCCAGGCGCCTCGCCTCCTACGCCAGGCCACTCGGCGCCCACGTGAACCTCATTCCCTTAAATCCCACACCTGGGTGGCCGACCCGCGGGTCCTCACCAGCCCGGGTCCGTCAGTTCGCTGACGAAGTTTCCTTTCACGGTGGCAACGCCACGATTCGCCAGACTCGAGGCACCGAAATCAACGCAGCATGCGGTCAGTTGCGTGCCGATCGGAACAACGCCACTAACCCCGTCGCTGTATCCGCCCCTGAAGTACGTCACGTCTCGAGGTAACGGGCGAGACCGCTGACAGACTGAAGCCGTGGAACGCCGCTGGATCAACCGCATGCAACCTCAGACACTGGCCTCGGCCACGATGCTTCTGTACATCGAAGGACTGTTCAACCTTGTACGAGGGCAGGCGCTCTTTGTGGTTGGTGTCATTATGTTCCCCGCTGCATGGGCCATCGCTAACAACAAACGCTGGGGTTGGCGCCTAGGCGTTGGCGCAGCAGCGCTCTCCGTCCTTATTCGTCTCGCTTGGTATGGGCTTGCCAGTCCCATGAACTTGGCGTTCGCCCTGCTGTTCCCGGTCGTACTGCTTGCCCTCCTTCTTCATCCACAAAGTCGGGAACACCAGAAGATCTGGTTTGAATAGCCCGTAGTTCTCTAGCCTTTTTTCGCCATGAATAAATCGAACAACGTCCCTGACCCGAGTGCCCCACTTCCCACCGGGAAGGCCAAGGCCGCCGCAGTTCGCTCAATGTTCGACGTCATAGCACCTCGTTACGACCTAGTGAACCGAATTATGACGTTCCGGCTCGATGTTCGCTGGCGTCGACTGGCCGTTAGGCGACTTGGTCTACCTGCTGGATCTCAAGTTCTGGATTTAGCGTGCGGAACCGGTGACCTTTGTCGTGACCTGCAGGCTGCCGGTCACTGCGCCGTCGGAATGGACCTGTCGCGCGGGATGCTCGACGCCGCCCGCACTGATGTTCCCCTCGTGCACGCTGATGCGCTGCGCCTCCCAGCAGCCGCCAACACAATAGATGGGGTCACCTGCGGTTTCGCCCTAAGAAATTTCACCAGTCTCGAACCTTTCTTCGCCGAACTAGCCCGGGTGCTTCGCCCCGGTGGCCGAATCGTTCTACTCGACGTAGATCAACCCCGTAACGCTGTGCTGAGAATTGGCCACAGCATTTACTTTGGACGCGTGGTCCCTTTCGTCGGTGGACTCCTATCCAACAAGAATGCGTACCGATATCTGCCCCGATCTGTCGCCTATCTGCCACCCGAGCCTCAGTTGCTTGCAGCGATTGAGGCAGCCGGGTTTAGCGAAGTAACTAAACATTCCTGCAGTGGTGGTATAGCCCAGTTGCTCACCGCCACTCGAACGTAACTTCCACTCTTCGTCCCTAGGTGCACCGACTCGATCACGTCGGCACCACCAACCCGATGGCAAGTAGCCCACCAGCCACCAGTTGCGTTGCTCCGGTGCGACCCAAAATATTTATGAGGCCAACTCCCTCGGCGCCCGCCAGCACCCGCCGCACTGCTGGACCAGCTACGGCGCCGGCGCCGAGCACCAGTACAGCCCACGGGCGTGCAAGAGCACACAAGGAACCAGCGACGAGTGCACCGTCAATGAGAATCACGTAGAGGACACGCGTTCGGCGATCGCCCATTCGCACCGCCAGAGTTTTTTTTCCTGATTCGGCGTCAGTTGGTCGATCCCGCAGGTTGTTGACCACCAGAAGCGCTGAAGCCAAGAAACCGACTGCGATTGCGGCCGGCCAAGCCACTGTCGGTACCTCCTGCTGATGGATATATGCACTACCTACGGTCGCGACCAATCCAAAGAATACGAAAACAAACAACTCTCCCAGCCCTACATAGCCATAAGGCTTAGGGCCGCCCGTGTACAGCCAACCAGCGGCAATGGAACATGCGCCAACTAAAAGCAGCCATGGAGTCACAGCCGCTGCCAACGTCAAGCCTGCGACGGCAGCAACCCCGAAAGAGACCAGCATCGCAGTGCGGACCTCAACAGGAGTAGCCAAACCGGACCCTACGAGTCGTGGTGGCCCAACACGTTGAGGTCCATCAGTGCCGCGTAAACCATCAGAGAGGTCGTTCGCATAGTTGGTGGCTACCTGAAGGGCTAGAGCGACCAAAAGCGCCGCCACTACTCGCCACCAAATAAGCCCCGAACTGCTGGCCACAGCCGTGCCTACGCCAACGGGCACAATCGCAGCAGGCAATGTTCGCAACCGAGCACCAATAATCCACCTTCGCATGCAAGCAGTCTGCCGCAGTGAGACGATGGCGCCATCGGTAGCGTCGTCTCGGTGAACCTTCTCGGCAGTCAGACCAGTCCCTATCTACGTCAACATGCCAATAATCCTGTCCACTGGTACCCCTGGGGTGATGAGGCACGCGCTGCCGCCACGAAACGCGACGTTCCCATCTTGTTGAGCATCGGATATTCAGCCTGCCATTGGTGTCACGTCATGGCCCATGAGTGTTTTGAAAATGCAGCAATCGCCGAACAGATGAACGCTGGATTCGTCAATGTAAAAGTTGATAGAGAGGAACGCCCTGACGTCGACTCCATCTACATGGACGCAGTGACTGCGCTTACCGGGAGAGGGGGCTGGCCTATGACCGTATTCTGCCATCCAGACGGGCGCCCCTTCCATGGTGGGACCTACTGGCCAGATCGACCCCGCGGTGGCATGCCGTCCTTTCCTCAGGTTCTGGAGGCAGTGGTCGACGCTTGGACCAACCGTCGTGATGACTTAAGCGATCTTGGTGATCGTCTAACCGCATCCATGGCCCGTCATGCGGATCTTCCCCCAAGCGCAACTCTTCCACCACCAGAGGCCCTCGCCACCGGAGTAAGCCACCTTGCCACCCAACACGATGACCGGTGGGGTGGGTTCGGTGATGCACCGAAGTTCCCACAAGCAATGAGTTTGGAGGCTCTACTTCGGCATTTAGCTGCCGGCCGCACCACCGAAATCCCTGACATGCGTGCAACCGAAGTGGCTACCACCACGCTTGACGCAATGGCCTCGGGCGGAATCTACGATCACCTAGGTGGTGGCTTCGCCCGCTATTCGGTTGACTCACAGTGGCTGGTTCCCCACTTCGAAAAAATGCTCTACGACAATGCGATGCTCGCCCGGGTCTACCTCCACGGATGGCAGGTTCTCGGGCACCAGCGTTGGCTTCAGGTAGCAACTGAGACAATTGATTACGTACTCACAGACCTTCGTCATCCAGCTGGCGGTTTTTTCTCAGCGGAAGATGCCGACTCCGAGGGCGCTGAGGGCACCTTCTACTTGTGGTCCGAGGCCGAGATACGAGCACTTTGCGACAAAGACGCCGAGGCTGCATTGGAATGGTATGGAGTGTCAGCCGATGGCAACTTCGAAGGATCAAATATTCTCCACCGACCAGTTCGTGGAGGCCTACAACGACCCGAGGCAATCCAACGGGCGCGACAGGCTCTAGCCGCCCAGCGCGAAAAACGGATACGCCCCGGTTTGGATGACAAAGTTCTGACCGAATGGAACGGACTAATGCTGGCCACACTGGCGGAGGCAGCCATGGCGGTCGGACGCGAGGACTGGCTTGAAGTCGCCCGAACTAACGCTGACTTTCTCTGCCGGACGTTGCGTCGCGAGGATGGCCGGTGGCTTCGGGCGTGGCAGGCCGACGGGGGTGCGCACACTCTGGGATACGCAGCTGATCATGCGGCCATGATTGATGGACTCACCCGACTTGGTGAGGCTTCTGGAGAAAGTCGATGGACTGCACTAGCGGTTTCGACTGCCGACGTCATGTTGGATCTTTTTCTAGATGAAGCTCACGGTGGCTTTTTCAGTACCGGAAACGATGCTGAAACCTTGGTACGGAGGCCAAAAGATCTTCTCGACAATGCTCATCCGTCTGCCAACAGTCTTGCGGCTCTGGCGCTTCTACGGCTCGGTTCCTTAGTTGGCGATGCCCGCTATACCGAGGCCGCTGAGAGTGTCTTACAGTTGCTAGGCGAACAAGTTGCCAACCATCCCACTGCATTTGGTCATCTACTGGGGGCCACCGATCTATTCCATAGCGGCATCACGGCCGTCGTGGTTACCGGAAACCGGCCTGATCTGGTGGCCGTAGCGGCCGGGACCTGGCGGCCCAACACTGTCCTGGCTTGGGGGGAGCCTTTTGGCGGACCCTTGTGGGCGGGCAGGAGTGGCGATCAAGCTTGGGTCTGTCGCGATTTCACTTGTAGATCTCCAATTAGCGATACAGAAGCGCTCACTCGAGAACTGTCCTGAATTATTTCTATACGCAAGAATCAACCTTCGTTATTTCCATCCAGAAGAACCCAAACGGCTAGGCGATTTTCTAGGGACCAGAATCGTCCTCACTAGTCACCTGCGCGCAGGAGGCTCGTAATGTGGAGCCTTCATGCCGGTACCGGTCTTCCTCGCTGCAAGGGTTGTCGGTGAGGTTGGTTCGAACTTTTGAGTGTGGCCTAACGGGCGGTTGCTTACCGGCGTCGTGATGAGCGGGAGCGTATTTGGTTATGGCTGCTCCGCATGCTCATCTGAATTAAGCAAATCTGTGAGATCGCTCTGTTTGCCGAGCAGGCTCAGGAGAGTCGAATGGAAGTTGGCTATCCGACCTTCCAGATAGTGGGCTGGTCCCGGTTTAAAGTACCGAGATTTAACGCCCTCCATAACTCGATCTATGATTCTGTAGTCTTCATTCAGAACCTTAGACATAAATTCTTTTTCTTCCAAATTCTCCGATTTAACACTATGTGAGTAAGATCGAAATATTACTGAAGTCGAAGCCACAGTAATAGGATTAAATTGAAGGGTATTTATATTTCCATTTGGCATACCTATAATTGTCAGATTCGGAAAGATATCTATTGCATAGGTTGACTTTGATTGCTCAGGACCTAAACCTGGTTTCGGACTAGATTCCTGCTTTCCCAGATCATTAAGGGGCATGCAGAGGATGCTTGAATAGCGTTCTCTAATTTTTTCTTTTAACTTCATACCTTCTAAAGATGGTTGAAGCGTGTCAGCATGGACCAGCGGCAGGTGGTAATCATCTAGAGCATTATCAACTAGTAGTTTCCAGTTCATATTGACAGTATTGCGGATAGTTGTTTGAGGCTTAAGATCAGCAAGATCATGGTTTATAAACAATTCTGGAACAGACCCAAGGTAAGAAGACAGGGCAGGAGCCGACTCATCAATGTTTACAAATATTGAGCGTTCCCAAACATTTAATTTTAAAGGCCGTAAGTTTAGGTTCTTTTCCGCAAGTTGACCATTGAAGCCCTTGCGTCCCGGAATACTTTGTAACACGCCAGCAGAATTGAAGGTCCATCCGTGATATGGGCACTCAAAGCGCCCTTCACAGTTCCCCATCCCTGCAGCAAGTGATGTGCCACGGTGAGGACAAACGTTGGCGAATGCGTTTATACGGCCATTGATATCACGCACCACGAGAACGGGCTCGTTTCCGACTGTGGCGGTCACGTAGTCTCCGGCCTTGGCCACGTCGTCTTGGTCGGCAACAAGAATCCAAGAGGAAGGAAAGACGTGACGCATCTCGGCTTCGAAAACCTCCTGGGACAAGTACGCCACCGAAGGCAGAGAGAGTCTTTCGCTTTGCACAAGAGAGAACAGTAATGGACTCGCAGTCCATCAACCTGCAGGCCGCCTAGACAGTCGAACGATAAATCAGACCATGCCTTCCACGAGGATTTTGACGATTACACCGCCTTATCCAGAGGGAAGGTGTGGCAACCCCGAAATGATGGCGGGGCCGTTTTTCGGGGTTACGACGCCTTCTCTAGAATGTGGATACCACAAGCCGAGCCGAGACCTATCACATGGGCGAGGCCCACTTTGGCGCCCTCGACCTGTCGGTCACCAGCCTCTCCGCGCAGGTGCGTAGTGACCTCATAAACATTCGCTACACCAGTAGCCCCAATCGGGTGCCCTTTAGAGATCAGGCCTCCTGAGACATTCACTGGGGTTTGACCGTCCCGAAAGGGCGCCCCAGAATCAATGAAATCTCCTGCCCCGCCACGCTCACACAATCCAAGATTGTCGTAGTGGATCAGCTCGGCTGTGGCGAAACAGTCATGGAGCTCAACCAAATCGAGATCCTCAGGGCCTACCCCAGCGGTCTCGTAGGCCTGCGATGCGGCGTTTCGGGTCAACGTGTTCACGTCAGGCTGCACCTGGCCACTTTCCACCCATGGGTCGCTCGTCAACACTGAAGCTGAGATTTTCACAGCTCGCTTCTGTGTTTCGCTAGGCATGGACCGAAGCCTCTCCTCAGACACCATCACAACCGCTGCTGCGCCGTCACCAGTCGGGCAACACATAAGCAAGGTGTTGGGATAACTCTGCACCGGAGAACCCATGATTTCATCCATCGAAAACTGTTTTCGATACTGAGCAAGGGGATTCAGCGTGGAGTGTAAATGGTTCTTGTATGCCACCCGAGCGAACTGCTCAAAGCCGACACCGTCATTGTTGTAGGCATACTCCATCCCCGCTTGAGCGAAGACACCTGGCATGGTCTCAGTACCCAGGATCCCATCAATGGGAGCCACCGCTCCGTAACGACCCGCCGGCTCGAAGAGCGTAGCTTCGTCTTTTTCACCACCTCGCAAAAGGCCCATCTTGCCCATCTGCTCTACACCAAATGCCAGGCCCATCTCCGCCTCTCCTGCCATGATGGAGAGGTAAACCGTGCGGAGCGCCGTGGCTCCGGTAGCGCAAGCGTTGGCAACGTTAAACACCGGGATCCCAGTCTGACCAATCTGTTTCTGGACCCGTTGTCCCATTCCCACCCCAGCTTGAAACAACGTACCGGCACCAAGTACATCCATATCATGAATGGTGACTCCCCCATCAGTCATCGCATCCATGCACGCAGTCGCCGCTAAATCAACTGAATCCAACTCTGGGTATCGGCCAAATCGGGTCATGCTCGCCCCAAGCACCCAAACAGCGTCGCTCAACGTATTCTCCCTCTCATTTTTTTGTGCTTACCCGGGGATGCAATCAGACCACCGTGTATCCAAACGCTACGCACTCAGTCCCATTGTCATCCAATCCACAGCTATAGACCGAAAACCGCAGGTGCATCCCCAGATTCGCATCCATCGGGTCAGCCAACCCAAGCACATTTGCTCTTACTGAGGTCCCATCACCTGTCTCCACTATTGCCGACACGTAGGGAACCGGAATCCCGGGAGCAGCGCGGTGAACGACACTGAACGCCTTCAACACGGCCTCATCGGCTATCCGTACTTGAGCGAACTCAACCTTGCCACACTTTGCACAGGCATTTCGACGGTCGAAATAGCGAGCACCACAGTTGGTGCATTCATTCGCCACCAGATGAGGGTCTTCACCCAACTGCAGGTAATCCACGATAGGCAGGCAATCAGAAGCCACTGAAACTTCTCGGGCGCTCTCTTCACTCATTCCCCGACCGTACTGCCTCGTCCCTGAGGCCGACACTCTGGCAAACCAGATGTGTGTAGTTACCAGGAGTTTCGATGGAGTACGCCACTGAGAGGGCGACGACCGCGATCAACTGAACCACTGGGCCGCTGAGCTCGCTCGTCGGGATATCCGATTGCAATACTTCCCAGTGCTCGGGCCCCATCAGGTACGCCAAAACGTTTGGCCACCGCCTCTTCATGTTCGAACAGTCCGAAGAAGCAACATCCGAGGCCCAGCTCGACAACCAGCAATTGAAGCGCCATGGCAGCAAACGCGGCATCAGTAAGCCAATAGGGCACCGGCCACGCTTCGGAGGAATCGCCAAGACCAGTCTGAGTCTTGTCATCTTCGGCGTAACGAGCCACATACCGGCCGGTAAGCCCCCAGGGGATCACAAGAGCAGGAGCCGACAACAACCCCGGCCACGGGAAGTTGACACGGCGAGCAGCAGAGAGAGTGGTGTCCCAGTAAGCAGTCACGCCATCGCCTTCCAACACCAGGAACTCGACACCCTGACAATTGCCCGCAGTAGGGGTTCGACGCGCCTTATCAATCAGATTGTCGAGGATGCCAGGGCCTAGGGGACGATCAATAAACGATCGACAGGAGCGCCGATCGTGAAGAGCGTCGGCGACAGTCATGCGTATTCCGAGGGAGACGAAATGTGCCTGCAGCCCGACTCAGGAGAGTTTTACAAGATCCTCAGCCAACGCCCAGCCAACACCCACTAGAACATCGCCAGATGCCGGCTCAAGGTCGTCGAAAAACGCTGCTACTTCAGCGTCAATCTTTTCTGCCTTCATGCTGGTGTGATCGAACACGCAAACCGGAAAACCTTTGCCGGGCGAGGTGAACCGCTTCTCCTGATACGCCAATGTCGAAAGGCCAAAACGTTTCACAAATCGTCGACCCCACGCCCGCTCCTCACCCGAGGCCTTATGGCCAGGGCGTGGAACAATGTCAGTCAAACCTTTCAGGGCTTCGAAACCAGACACCTCATTGAAACGAGTGCCAACCACAACGTCCTCATCAGGAAACGCCAACACGGCGCGACGAAGCTGTTCGGCAGTCAACGCACGCAACACGGTGTCTCGCTTAGAGGTCCGACGAATTGAGGCCAATCCCACTATGACCGCCGGGGTACCACCAATACGTTCGAGGGTGAAAAACGCGAAGCCTTTCAGGCGGCCACCTTCACGGGCCGAACTGATTAGGACCCACTCTTCTGTCTGCTTGGAAATCAGACCGATACCAAACGGGTTTGGCCCTTCGGCACAGAGATCTGCCATCTCTTCGATCTCGGCGTCGCCGAGCATCGTGCAGTCCTTGGTCTCGACCTCGATAGCCATGCTCCGACACCTCCGATTGAGCCCATGTGGTTCCGAGATCTCGCAGAGAGTCCCGTTTAAACGCTCCCCATTTTGCCTGACACCTTCAAGGTTCCCAACCCGGCCGTTCTACAGCAATGAAGAACTTTCGAAACAGGGGCCAAAGATAGACCCAAAGCCCAACCTTAAAAAAGGACAAGTCACCCGGTCAGGACCGCTTCAGCACCTAAGAGCACCCGAATCTCACCCAACACGCCACTCGCCAAATCTACGGTGTACTCCGGCGGTAAACGGAGCACCTGACGATCACCGAGGTGTAGGAACACTTCCGAATCACCAGGATAGGCGGTCAGCAGATCCTTCAGCTCGTTGATTGTCTCCGGTCTTACTCTTTCCAGTGGGAGTTGGACACGAACGGGCTTGACTGCGTCGATTTCCGCAGTGTGGACAATTTCCACCTCGTGGCAAATAATTTTTGGAAGATCTTCTCGGCGGTCGATTCTCCCTTTCACCAGAACGATTACGTCGTCAGTCAACTTGTGCCCGTGGTCAGCCATGGTCTTGGGGAAAACCATCACCTCCATCGAACCACCTAGATCCTCAAGGCTAAACACCGCCATTAGATCGCCTCGCCGAGTCCACTTCTTGTCCAGATTGGTGACCACACCACCTATCGTCCAAAAACCGCCGTCTTCAGCATCTTCCAGTTCGACAATTGAGGTATCGCAGCGACGGCGAATAGCTGACTCGTACCCCTGCAGAGGGTGGTCAGACACATAGAGCCCCAGCATTTCTTTTTCAAAGGACAACCGAGTCATCTTGTCAAATTCAATGTCTTCGATAAGGACCCGTTCATCAAAAACAGGTCCACCTTCTTCGATCTCACCAAACAGCGACATCACGCCCATGTCGTGTTCTTTTCGACGGGCCACCGTGTGGTCAATAATCTGTTCGTGGGCATGCAACAAGCCCTGGCGCGGGTGGCCCATAGCATCAAACGCTCCAGCCTTGATCAGCGACTCCACTGTTCGCTTGTTGAGCACCGTGGTATCGCATCGTTCACAGAAGTCGTAGAAGTCCACAAACGGACCATTGGCGTCGCGTTCGGCCACCATAAGTTCAACTAGGCCTTCACCAACATTACGCACTGCCGACAAGCCGAACACGATCTCAGATGATGCGGTTTCAATACCTCCGAGAGGACCGAGGACCGGTTCAAAATCGGACCTCGCCAAATTGACATCCGGCACCGCCACCTCGATTCCCAGCACCCTGCACTCGTTCAGGTAGACAGCCGCTTTATCTAAATTGGACTTCACGCTGGTAAGCAGAGCCGCTAGGTACTGAACCGGATAATGGGCCTTTAGATAGGCGATCTGATATGCGACATACCCGTAGCCGTACGAATGACTTTTGTTGAAGGCATAGTCAGCAAACTGTTCAATGGTGTCAAAGAGTTCGTCGCCAAGTTTGCGTCCGTAACTTGTCGCCTCACAGCCTTCGACGAAAGCCTCTCGCTCCGTAGCCATCAACTCACGGTCTTTCTTGCCGCAAGCCTTCCGTAGATTGTCGGCATCAGCTAGCGAATAGCCAGCGAACTTCTGGGCGACTCGCATCACTGATTCCTGATAAATCATCAAGCCATACGTATCGGCCAGCAAAGCCTCAGCATCTTCGTGAAAGAACTTGACTTCCTGCCGGCCGTTCTTTCGATCGGCGTAGTCGTTGTGCATGTTGGCAGCCATCGGGCCAGGCCGGTAGAGCGCTACCAGGGCAGCTACATCCTCAAACGTTGTTGGAGCCAAGGATCGCATGAGTGCCCGCATGGGGCCGGACTCCAGCTGAAACACACCGACGGAATCTCCCCGTGCCAGCATCTCGTAGGTAGGACCATCTTCAAGATCCACAGAATCAATGTCGATGACCTGGTCAGTCGTTCGCTGGATGAGAGACAGGGTGTCAGTAATAACATCAAGGTTCCGGAGGCCAAGGAAATCCATCTTCAGGAGGCCTAGGTCCTCGACCCCGTGCATCTCGTATTGAGTGACCACTGGAGCATCTGCGGGATCTTGACCCGATTCAGGCTTTCGTTGGATGGGTAGATAGTCGGTAAGTGGCTCACGAGTGATCACCACGGCCGCAGCATGGATTCCATCTTGGCGACGCAGCCCTTCCAAACCTCGCGCTACATCAACGACAGCGCGGACATCATCATCATCGGTGTACATGTCTCGGAGGTCGGCTGCCATTTTGAAGCCGTCTAGGTGCTTCTCGGTTTTCTCCAAACAAGCCCCAAGTGGAGTGTCACGTCCCATGATCAGCGGCGGCATCGCCTTAGCGATCCGGTCGCCCACTCCGTATGGATAGCCCAGAACGCGCGCAGCGTCTCTTACGGCCGCCCGGGCCTTGATCTGAGAGAACGTCACTATCTGGGCTACGTGGTCCCTGCCGTACTTCTCCGCCGCGTAGCGGATCATCTCATCGCGGTAGCGGGAATCGAAATCCATATCAATGTCGGGCATGGAAACTCTGCTGGGGTTCAGAAAACGTTCAAACAGCAGGTCGTACTTGATCGGGTCAAGATCAGTAATCCACAAGCAGTAGGCCACAGCACAGCCAGCAGCACTACCCCGGCCTGGGCCAACTCGGATTTCACGATCGCGCGCATGACGGATCAAATCCCAAGTGATGAGAAAGTACGAAGAAAAACCCATTTCCCGGATTGTCGTCAGTTCATAGGCAAGACGTTCAACCACCCGGTCCTCAAGTTGATCACCCCATCGCCTACGAGCACCCTCAAAGGCCAGATGTTCAAGGTAGGCATCGGCACCGGCGAACTCGTCTGGTATCGGAAAGTCGGGCAGCTTCGGCTTGCCGAACTCAATCTCCACATCGCACCGCTCAGCGATCCAAAGGGTGTTGTCACATGCCGAGGGCACATGCCGAAACAGATCACGCATTTCGGAAGTTGTCTTCAAGTAGTGCTCTTCACCGGAAAATTTGAAACGGTCTGGGTCGCTCATTAGCGAACCCGTCTGCACACACAGGAGAGCATCATGAGCACGTGCGTCATCACGATGGGTGTAGTGGCTGTCATTCGTGGCCAGCAACGGAGCACCCAAATCCGTTGCCAGTTTCTCGAGTTGCGGATTCGTTCGGTGCTGCTCAGGTATGCCGTGATCCTGCAACTCGACGAACAGATTGTCCTTGCCGAAGATCTCTTGTAGCCGACCGGCTTTGGTTCGGGCATCGTCATAGTCGTCGCGCATCAACGCCTGCAGAACATGGCCGCCCAGACAACCGGTCGTAGCAATTAGGCCCTTGGCATGATCTGAAAGAACATCCCAGTCCACTCGAGGCTTGTAGTAATACCCCTCCATGAAGGCTCGACTGGCCACCTGAATGAGATTTCGATACCCATCGTTGCTCTCGGCCAGCAAGGTCAAGTGGTACATCAGTTTGCGACCACCATCGGTCTCACCACCTGAATCATCAACTCTCCCGCGCCGTGAAGGCCGCTCAAACCGGGTCTCATGAGCCATATAAGCCTCAGTGCCCAAAATAGGCTTAATGCCTCGATCGCGACACGCACGATAGAAGTCGAGAATTCCATACATGTTTCCGTGATCGGTAATTCCCAATGCCGTCTGCCCGTCAGCCACGGCGGCATCTACTAGGTCCCCAACCCGAGCAGCGCCATCGAGCATGGAAAACTCGGTATGAACGTGGAGGTGGGTAAAGCCTTTACTCACAAGACGGTGCTCAAATGACGACACGCTGACGTTTCTGCGTCGCCAAGAATATTCATAGGTAGGTACCAGGTCGCACGTCAGCTCCCGGCCCGTCGCCAGACTCCAACTCACCGCGACGCATTCCGGCCAACTGCTCCTGAGCAGCCATCTGTTGGGCGAACAGGGTGGCCTGAATCCCTTGAATCAATCCCTCCAACCAACCAACAAGTTGCGCCTGAGCGATCCGTAACTCATCAACACTGGGGGCGGCGTCTTCAGTGAAAGGCAGGGCTAAACGGCCCAACTCATCTTGCAGGTCGGGCGAAAGTGCTGAGCCCAATTCAGCCACTGAAGTAGCATAAATATCCCGGAGACGGTCACGACTTGGCTCATCAAGGGTGGCCAAGCGCACTTCCTCCAGGAGTAGACGCATCATCGTTCCAACTCGCATGACTTTTGCTGGCTGCTCGATCGACTCCTCTACCTCATCGAGTTCACCCTCCGTTTCGTTATCTACCAGTCCAGCCGAATGCCCTACGACCTCAGGTTCTACCGATTCCTCATCAGGTGAATGAATTTCGCCGCTCATTGTCGGGACTCTATGCCGCGTAGGCCACCACAGGGGGTGGGGTAAGTGGCATCAAGTGACCGCGCAGAGCGCTGGTACAAGAACTTCGTCCGCTGTCAGCGAACCATGACGCCCAATTAGTTCAATCGAAGTGTGCTCAGCGGTATCGACAAAACCAACCGGCTCATACGGAACTAACGCCACGTCACCCAGACGCCGACGAGCCACCCCAGTCACTCTCGGGCCAAACCAGCCATCAGCGACTACTTGTTCAAGGCTGCGGACCCATGCCACATCTCCGAAGGCCTCATCAGCCGCCGCCAACAAGTCGGTGGCGGCACCAGGCCGAGCGTGTAGCCACCGAAAGCGGGCCTCACCACTCTGCCCGTCAATTAGTCCAGTGACCCCAACTGGGAGTTCCAACATTCGACCACCAACGTGGACCTGTCCATGATCAGCCGTCACGACCACAGCAGTACCAACTGGGAGTCGATTCAAAATATCAGAGACCATGGTGTCGCAGGAGGACAATTCCGCGTCGTAGCGATCCGATAATCCAAATTCGTGGGCTGTCCGGTCTATGTCATCCCAGTAAGCGTAGACAAATGCCTCACCGCTATTAAACGCCTCAACGACTTCGTTCACCAAGCCTCGACGGTCGCCATAACCAACCAAGCGAGTGTCTGATAAATGTGCCGCAGTGAACCCTGACTCGAGAAAGGCCCGTCGGGTCACCACGATGGGCCACTGGGCACCAAACAATGTGTGTACTTGAAACTCTTGCGGATCATGCTTACGTCGGGCATCTCCAAACTTCGTTGTCCACCGAAGGGCATTGAGGACTTCTGAATGCGCTCCGACTTCAGGCCCACCAACAGCAATCCGGTAACCGACAACTCCATGCTCCCCAGGTGGCACACCGGTCGAAATGGACGTCAACGCTGATGCAGTCGTGGTTGGCGCCACCGTAGTTATCGGCCCTCCGATCAAGCCACCCATTACCGGCGTCTGATCAACGCGTTCCTGCAGTTGAGACCAACCCAACCCGTCGAGAACAAGGAGCAGCACTCTGGACGCGCTGCCAACTTCGACCGGCAACCACCACGGCCATTCATTAGGCCCTTCTGGGCCATCCAGCAGTGACGGCACCAGTCGGGTTACACAAGCGTCGGAGTAGTCAGGCACGACCGGATCCGGAACAGTGAGAGATTCCATGGAGGCCAACCTAAACCGCTCGGCGTTGTCTTAAACAAAAAGGTCGCTCCGGATGAATCCCTGTGAAGGTTTCGACTCGCGGCGACTACACCAGCCAGTCCCTAGTCTCCTATCTCCTCCACTACGACGGGCGAACTTCTCGCTCAGTCACTTTCCATAGATATTCCGTGATCGGGCGGTCCCAGATGTTGAAGAAGGTCAAGTAGTTCGTCGGGCAATGGCGCATCAAACGACATCCGCTCACCAGTGACAGGGTGGTCAAAAGCCAAGTGGGAAGCATGCAGGAACGGACGGTCAATTCTCAACTGGTCTGACCCGGATTCACGTTGACCTCCGTACGCGCGGTCACCAACCAGTGGATGTCCAATCGCTGAGAGATGAACGCGAATCTGGTGTGTACGGCCAGTTTCCAAGCGACACCGTAAGAGACTCACCTGTGGGACGTTCCAGGTGTCCTCTATTTCGAAATGAGTGCGAGCCGGACGACCCGATCCCACCACCGCCATACGGGTCCGATCTTTGTTCGACCGACCAATCGGAGCATCGACCACTCCGGTAGAAGAGTCGGGCTGCCCCCAAACAAGAGCCAGATATCGGCGCCCAACACTGCGGCTTGCCAACTGCCCAACCAGCGAGTCGTAAGCAACCTGCGTCCGGGCCACAGCTAATGCACCCGAAGTCCCGAGGTCGAGGCGGTGAACGATGCCCGGGCGGGCCACCGAGCCCACACCAGCAATCTCCGGATAGCGAGCCAGCAGGCCATTCACCAGAGTGCCTTCAAAGTTGCCGGCCCCCGGGTGCACGACCAGGCCCGCAGGCTTAACGACCACGATCACGTCATCGTCTGCGTACAGCACCGGAACCACTACGGAGAGGTCGCCCTCTGGTACATGTTTCGCCTCGCGCTCAAACTCTGTGACGGTCAACTCCTCATCAGCCCGGACTTTTCGAGAACGGGAGGTGACCACCTCTCCATCTAGAAATACAGCACCAACGTCAATGGCTTTACCCGCCCGGTTTCGACTTACGTCAGCCAACAGGGCGACTACCCGGTCGATTCGTTCCCCCTCTAGTGCTGGTGGAACAACTGCATCCAACATAGGCAGCCCACCTGTACCTTCAGAGCCCACGTCACCCACGGGACCAGCCCCTCAGAACTATGAGGATCCCACCAACCACGATTGCGGCATCAGCCACGTTGAATACCGGCCACCATTGGAAGTCCACAAAGTCGATTACGGCGCCTGACAACAAGCCTTCATCAGCCCGGAAGGCTCGGTCTCCCAGGTTTGCTAGTGCTCCGCCGACAACGGCGCCCACAGCCGCTCGAGCCACGGGATCGACGGTCTTGGCTCCATAGCGCACCACCAAGATCACAACAACAACCGCTGCGACAGCCAACAAGGGACCCAAGCCCTCTCCTTGACTGAAGGCTGCACCTGTATTGCGGACTAGGTGAAATCGCAATGTCCAAAAGAGGTCAACATCTTGATCTTTGAGGGCCTGCAGCACCCACCACTTCGTCAACTGATCAACGAGAAAGACAACCAACCCAGCGAACGTAGGGGCTGCCCACCGGCCGGAGAGGCCGGTCCCCTGACTCACCGGCGTCCCAGCCCTCCGGCCTTAAATTCAACGCGCTCGGACGCCCATGGAATAATCTTTAACCGCTCTTTGGGAATATTCTTCCCCGACTTCACACAGACTCCATATACGCCCTTGCGAATCCGCTCAAGAGCAGCATCGATCTCGTCGACTGCAGCCCTGGCTTGAGCACTTAGGGCCAAGTCAAGGTCTCGTTCGACGGCCAAGGTGTCACCCTCGCCCGATTCATCATCAAACTGAACATCGCCTGGATCTCGATCCTCCAACAATGCATCGGCTTCTGCCTGAAGATTGTCGGCACTCAACACGTAGTGGGCCCGTTCTCTAAGCAGTGCCGCTTTCTGCTCATCAAGGAACTTCTTGCCGAACGGCGTCTTGGCTGCGGCTTTCTTAGCCGGTGCTTTGGCTGCGGCTTTCTTAGCCGGTGACTTCTTCGAAACTTTTTTGGCCATAACCGTCACCTCCTGGGTGATGCCACCTTGACATCAGCTGCTTTAATACCCGCGTTTGGTCTAGGTCGGGCGAGCGCAGGAGCATATCCGGCTTACACATATGCCGGTGGGACCCCGCTGTAAAATCGCCCTAAGTCCCATCCTCTGCAAAAAAAGCGTCAAGATCGCCCTCATCACCACCGACCGCTCCACCACGACCCATCCCAGTGTGTCCGTCAAGATCAGCTGCTGGCCTGATTGGCCTAACCACCGAGTTTGAATTCAGATCCGGCGCCCAGACCGGTTCCGCTAACTCCGGATTATCAACACCGACGTTACTTTCGGTGCTTCTCCGAGAGTCCACCGAACTAGCTAGTGGCTGACCATAAGCAGCCAAGTCTCCTAACGCCTCAGGCCTGTCCTCGATCTCACCAATGAGGTTCGAAAAGTCAGCGACCACCCTAGTAAGGCGCGTTCGATGGGCAGAAAGATGGGTGGCGGTTACATCCAACTGCTCCGCCAGGGCACTCCGTTGCTCTTCTAGTTCAGTAATTTCAGCCAAGACCCGACCTCGGGCCTCTTCAGCGTCATGGCGGATTTCAATTTCAGCCGCCTCCCGCAGGGCAAAGCTCTCTGACTGCGCTTCAGCAACAATCTTTGATGCTTCGGCTGCCGCTTTGGCAATTTCTGCCTCAGCAGTAGACCGTGCCGCCCTAGCCGCCTCGAACTCCTCAGCCAACTGACGTTCTGCCAAAGTCGCCCGTTCGTTGGCCCGCCTCTCAGCCGAACCGAGTTCTTCGACAAGGTTTCGCAGACGATCCAGAAGTGCATCTACTTCGGCCGAGTCATAGCCTCGCATCTTCGTCGAGAACTGAGTGTCATCAAGTTCGTGGATAATTCCGGCGACCCGTTCACCTAGAACTGCTCGAAGGTCCATCTGTTCAGGTTAACGCAGTGCTTCGGCGAGCTCGGCGCGCTGTTGATTCGACAGCTCAGCAGCCCAGCAGGCGCATCAGGACATTAAGGCCGAAGAAAGCCACAATTGGTGATAGATCAAGCGCCATGTGACCCATTCGAACCGGGGGCAGCACACGACGAAGAGGCACCAAAACCGGATCAGTCACCGTGTACAGAACACCAACCGCTGTTGCCATCGCTCCATCTCGGGCTACCGGAAACCAACTCATGAGAATCCGGACCACCAAGACCAGAAGATAAAGCTGCAGCAGGGTACAAAAGAACACGAAGCCTCCTAGCCATCTAGGTGGCGGCGATCCTCGACGGATACCTCCACGTCAGAAGGGGTGAGGAGGTACACCTGGGGACCAATTTTCTCCATTTGTCCGTCACCGTCGTAACAGACACCACTAGCAAAATCGATAATCCGCCTTGAAAGGTCGCCATCCACCCCCTGCAGATTGACGATCACCGGCTGTTTACCCTTGAAGCGATCGGCAATCCCCTGAACGTCTTCGAATCCGGAAGGGATAACGGTATGCGCCTTTGCAGTGACAGCTGGCTGAAGCGGGCGAACTGTCCCACTGGATTCAGGGGGCAGCGTCCGCACAGTATTAGACACCGGTACCCGGGTGTGCAAAGGACGCACCGTGCCGCCAGTCTCGGCCGCTAGTCGGGCCTCCGCGAACTCGGTGGACGACAACGGCCCGCGCAGGAGCGGTTCATCGGACAGGTCTTCGTAGGCGTCATCAGGACCAAGCCCTAGCCACAGCATTAGTTTCTTCATCGAAGCCTGATGGTACCGGCCCACCTACGTCCCGCCCGGTACCCAAAGAATGATTCAGCGCGGGCGCTCACCAAATAAGGCTCGTCCAACGCGCACCATGGTGGAGCCGTGTTCAATAGCCAATTCAAGATCATCTGACATACCCATTGATCTTTCAGGTAAACCGAGGTCGTCGGCCATTCTGCCGACCGTTCGAAAAACCTCAGCTGTCGCCTCATCGTCTCCGAACACACCAACGGCCATGAGACCAGCGACCTCAAGGCCACCATCTACGGCGCGTGACATCAGGCCCTCGACATCAGATGGCGGACAGCCGCCCTTGCCGGGTATTCCAACCGGGTCGACCTGAAGCAGAATTCGAGCACCAGGCGCCCTTCGGACCAGTTCGTCCACAAGGCCGATCCGATCCACTGTCTGCCAGAGCGACACGACATCAGCCAAGTGGCGCACCTTGTTGCTTTGAACCCCACCAATCATGTGCCAACGGATCTGTGCAGCCACTTCACCTGTAGCCCCAATATCTGTCAGTACCCGATGTTTGGCTAACAACTCCTGGGCATAATTTTCGCCAACCTCATTCCGACCAACGTCCAGCACGGCTTGTGGAACATCCGGCCCGAAACCCTTAGTAACAGGCAGCAGCGCTGTCCTTCCGCCACTGAGAACTTCAAGCCGATCCTCAAGTGTTGCGATGCGGGAGGCCAAGCCCACTAGGGGGAGGCAACTTTCAAAGTCTTCAGACACTAAATCAACTCTCCTCGATCCAGGCCACCATGGCTTGTCGACAAGTTGTGGCCGTAGCCCGAAACGACCAATAGCGGTGATCACACGCCGTGCAGGACACGTCAAACTTCCCCGGAATGCCTGATTGATCCAGAATCACGGCAAGAATCGCAGCGAGGTCCAGGGCTGGTTGCCCCTCGGATGTCTTGGATCGGGCTGAAGGACCAAATCGTTCCACAAACTTATCGATATCCATATCGTGGAACTCGTAGCAACAAGGTCTAATGTGCGGCCCGATGGTCGCCTCGGTGATCGACGAACCGTCGAGCGCCGCTTGAACCTCAATGGTCCGCTCCACAACACCGTCCAGCAACCCTCGCCAGCCAGCATGAACCACGCCGACCGAGTGGTCGCCGAGCAACGCCACGGGCATGCAATCAGCAACCCGAACAGCAAGAGGAGAGCCGGACGCAACCGTAATTGCCCCATCTGCGTGGCTGCCCGACCTATCTCCAGGAAACTCCACGACGACTACGCCATCACCATGGACTTGATGCAGAGACGTCCACGGCCGCTGTTGCCCTTGGGTGTCCATGAGGCCGTCGATGGCGAGGTCGCACTTAGCGGCGTCACCATCGGCGGCCTCGGACATGACAACCCGAGCTGTCCGGCCAGACGGGAGACTCCGCCGGGCCAGTTCTCTGGCCATCAACCCCTACCTCAGGAAGTCCGGCACGTCGAGGTCATCACCATCACCAGCAAACACATCAGCAATGGAGTCATTGCCCGCAACTGCCAGGCGGTCAGAGTCCCACCGGTCAAAGCCGGCGGCGATAACCGTTACTCGCACATCATCACCCATCTCATCATCAACCACTGTTCCAAAGATGATGTTGGCTTCAGGATGGGCCACTCCATGAATTACCTCAGCAGCCTCGTTCACTTCGAATAGGCCTAGATCTCGAGGCCCAGAGATATTCAGGAGAATGCCACGGGCACCCTCTATGGAGGCTTCCAACATCGGGCTGGAGATGGCTTTGCGCGCCGCATTAAGGGCCCGACCATCTCCAGTGGCTTGGCCTACACCCATAAGAGCGGAACCAGCATTGGCCATCACGGTGCGCACGTCAGCAAAGTCGGTATTGATGAGTCCCGGTGTCGTTATAAGTGTCGTGATGCCCTGCACCCCCTGAAGAAGCACCTCATCTGCAGTATCAAAGGCATTCAGCAAAGCAGTGTTCTCATCCGAGACATCCAGCAACCGATCATTTGGAATGACAATCTGGGTGTCGACCCGTTCCTTCAGTTCAACGATTCCCTGTTCAGCCTGAACTGACCTCCGGCGACCTTCAAAACTAAAGGGGCGCGTAACCACACCGATAGTGAGAGCACCTGCGGCCCTTGCCGCCTCAGCGATAATGGGTGCTCCACCGGTACCGGTTCCACCGCCCTCGCCAGCGGTAATGAACACCATGTCCGACCCCTCGAGAGCCTCTTCAATCTCGGCCCGATGGTCCTCAGCGGCCTGGCGTCCGATCTCGGGATCACTGCCAGCACCAAGACCACGCGTGAGTTCCCGGCCTATGTCGAGCTTCACGTCAGCGTCGCTCATGAGGAGTGCTTGGGCGTCAGTATTTACGGCGATGAACTCCACGCCCTTCAGGCCAGCATCAATCATCCGATTGACGGCATTTACGCCAGCACCGCCGACGCCCACCACTTTTATGACCGCTAGGTAATTCTGGGGACTTCCAGCCATTGGTTGTTTCTCTTCCTCTTTGTCGTGCCATCCACCGGGCATTGGATCCTGCCCGGACTAGAGGGTCGTCTAAGCGCAAGCAACGCCCATGACTAACCTTCAAGTAGAGGTAGAAGGTTTTATCCTGCAACCCCAATCAGTGGTTGGAAGACTACGACGAGTGGTCACCAGACGTCAACCCGCTTTGGAAACTGATGCCCCTGCAGGCAAATGTCACGAGCAGTGAACGTCGTCTCGACGAACCACAGGAATGGAGTAAACCGACACATCAATAAGAACTATGCATGCAAGTTCAACTCGGCTAAGCACAGTAGCCAACGCTCTCATCTGGTCTTGGTAGTCGTCAGCCAATCCGAGTTCAACTTCCACCCCTCCAACCAACTCAGCCCGGACCCCATTTGCCGTCGGCACCAGCCCGATTATCCAGGCTGCCAACTCATCAGTAACTGCATTAGCTGCGCTAAGCAGTGGATCAAGGCCGATCATGCGAGACCCCGGTCGCCCCAAATCGTCAACCCGAACAATCGGGAGGTTGGGATCCGCCACCGTAATATGATCCAGCACGGTGCCTTGGGCATCCAGAAGTGCCACCTGTCCGTTGGCAGCCATTGCGTTAACCACCGCCTTACGCTCCAAGATCCAAACAACCAGCGATCCCGGCCAGTCTCGTCCTACCTCAACTTCGGCCACACGGGGCAACGCACCCACTCGACGCTCTGCACCGTCAAGATCAATCCCGACCATAGGAACCCCGACTTCAATCGACAGAATCTCAAGCACTGCCAAGTGACCTAGCTCTGGCGAAACACCGACTAGGCGAATCTCATCAACATCCAACAAGCCCGATCGCGTGGCCGCAAACGAACCAACTGCAGCGACCGCTAAGCCAAGCGCTAACCACGCGAACACCAAGCGCCGGCGCGAGACGATGGCGTTGACCGGACTAGGCGAGTTCGGTTCTTTGGAAAGTCGCTTTTCGGTTTCAGTTGCCACCTCAGCATCCATCAGAACCCAACAAGAATAGTTTCAGGCTCCAACTGCACCTCGTGCACATGGCCCACTAGTCGCACAATCTCCGCCATCAAAAGGACCACGTCATGAGCTGAGCCCCCCTCATCGACCTGAATGAAGTTGGCGTGCTTTTGTGACACCTCCGCTGTACCAACACGAAGCCCCCGACCACCAGCAGCGTCTATCAGCCGTCCAGCCGAGTCACCTGATGGATTCGTGAACACTGATCCAGCATTGCGTCCACCAGGCTGATTTAGACGTCGCCACCGCACCAGATCTTCGATGCGTTTCTCGCAGGTCGAGCGATGGCCTAGTTCAAGCCGTAGTTTCACACTCGTAACCACTTCAGTGGGCAGCAAGATGGAAGACCGATAACTAAACGCCAAGTCACCGACCGACCGGCTCTGCCCTATCCCAGTGGCCAGATCTAGAGTGGAAGCCCCTATCAGGCTGGTGGCCATGTCAGAGCCATGACCTCCGGCGTTCATCCGGATCGCACCCCCAACCGAACCCGGCACGCCCACTGCCCACTCAAAGCCACTCAAGCCTGCTGCCACTGACTGCCGGGCGATTACCGGGAGGCTCGCCCCTCCACCGGCATGGACCTCAACGCCATCGATATCCACCGAGTCAAAGCCAGAGCCAAGCTGAACAGCGAGACCACCGAACCCACTATCTGCTACCAAAAGATTTGAACCACGACCGACTACCAATACCGGTATGTCGTTTCCATTTGCCCGGGCAACCGCTACCGCAGCAGCTACTCGTTTAATTTCGTCAGGATTTATCGGCCGAACGAACCTGGCCGCTGTCCCACCTACTCGATAAGTGGTTAGTGGCCCGATTGGATGGTCAGTGCAGACTCCCTCCACCAGATCGATCGACGCCAACTCTTGATCGAGAGGACTCAGCAGAAAATCAGTCACCACAATCCCCTGAGGTGGTCAACCGCTCCCAGAGGTCATCAGGCACCGAGGTCAGATCACCGGCCCCCATCGTGAGACAGAGGTCGCCTGGACGAAGTTCACCAATTAGCGCTTCGACTAAATCAGCTCGACGAGCGGCATACCTCACATCCAGGTTTGGGAGATCCCGTCGCACGGCATCCACCACGAGGTGTCCGGTCACGCCTCGCCGAGGTGATTCGCCAGAAGGATAGACGTCGGTCACGAAGAGCAAGTCAACTCCATCGAAGGATTGTCCGAACGACGACCAGAGCGCCTCAATCCGACTAAATCGATGAGGTTGAAAAACAGCCACTACGCGCTCAAATCCACCAGTGCGGCCAGCCCGGACAGCGGCTACCACCTCAGCAGGCAGGTGGGCGTAATCATCGACAAGCGTCACCCCTCCAACTAGCCCTCGATGTTCGAAGCGCCTCGCAACACCACCGAAGCGTGACAGCGCCTCAACTGCCGCATCCGCATCCGCCCCAGCCATAAGAGCCAACGCCATGGCTGACCCAGCGTTGCGGGCGTTGTGTAGACCTGGGACAGGCAGGGTGACCGACACACATCCTTGTGGCCCATCCAGCACGAAGCCCACACCCTCCCAGGACTCCCGAAGTTCCCGGATCAACCAGTCGGCACCTTCTGTAGTACCTATCGTATGAACTTCGACACCCGCCCGACGTGACCGATCAGCCAGGGCTGCTCCTTCTTGGTCGTCGACGCCGACGAGCACCGGGCCGTTCACGCCACAAACAAAGTCGTCGAATGCCGACCGTAGGGCGTCAAAGCCCCCGTGATGCTCAAGATGATCTGGATCCAAGTTGGTCACGAGAGCCAATTGAGGTTCAAGTCGAAGAAATGAACCGTCGCTTTCGTCAGCCTCCACAACGAACAAATCGCCGGTATCCCACGAGGCCCCAGTACCAATCTCGTTTACGTCGCCCCCAATGATAAACGAGGGATGCATCCCAGCCCTCCGGAGAATTAAGGCCAGCATCGACGAAGTCGTCGTCTTGCCGTGGGTTCCCGCTACAGCCACCGTACGACGGAGATGAGTGATGGCACCGAGCAGCTCAGCTCTACTCAACAACGGAACACCCCGCTCCACGGCCTTCAAACATTCAGGATTCGCATCAGGTATGGCGGTAGATCGAGTGACGATGTCTGCACCGTCAATGTGGCTCTCATCATGACCGATGCTGACCTCCACGCCCAGAGCGGTAAGGCGGCCCAGTCCCGCTGAGGCCTTCAGGTCTGACCCGGAAACATGGTGGCCCATAGTCACCAAGACCTCAGCAATGGCACTCATTCCAGCACCACCGACACCAACTACGTGCACATGTACAGGGACATCTAGATTTAATGCTGTGGTCATCTCATCGACTGGCCGCCGGCAACTCACTGGCGCAATCCATCCAGTATTTCAACTACCAAGTCCACTACTCGGTCTGCAGCATCAGGCCGTCCCAAGGATCGTGCATTCTCACTCATCTTGAACAGAGTCGCAGGGTCTTTCAGCAACAGTGTCATCTCCATACTCAGTCGGTCACCGTCCAGCTCCTCGTCTGGCACTAGACGGGCGCCACCTACCGCTTCAAGCTGGCGAGCGTTAGCCATCTGGTGGTCATCGGGAGCCCCAGGAAGCGGCACCAAGATCGATGGCACACCAAGAGCTGTGAGCTCAGCCACGCTCGTCGCCCCGGCTCGACATATCACTAGATCCGCTGCACTGAGTACGGACACCATTTCTGCTTCATACTCGACTGCACGGTATGACACGCCAGAAGCTGGATTTGCGGCCTTCTCGGAAGTCCCACCTTCGGACCAGCCCCGACGTCCCACCACGTGCTCGACAACAATTGGCTGGTCCGTCCATTTTTCTATTGTGTGGACAATTGCTCGATTGATCCGCCGCGCGCCCAGTGACCCACCGAATGCAACCACAAAGGGGCGCCCCTCAACCCCTAACTCCGCTCGGGCCCTAGCACGTATCTCAGAACGGTCGGGAGCCTCGGCAGTCCGCCTAATCAGGTTGGGAACCGGGTTTCCTGTCACCGTCGAGCACGGCAACGCAGTCCCTGGAAAGGACACGGCACAGGCGCGAGCAAATCGACCGACTAGACGATTCGCCGCGCCGGGGACAGCGTTCTGCTCAACTACCACTAGGGGAACACGCAGGACCGTGGCCGCTAGGGAACATGGAACACTCGCGTATCCACCTACCGACAGCACCAGCGCAGGCCGGTGCCGGGCTAACAGTCCCAACGCTCGCAAAAACGCGACCAACAGACCGAAGACCGATACGAGATTGACTGGGGTGATGCGCCGCTGGACCCCCCTGCCCGGAAGGACGGTGAATTTGAATCCAGTGGGGGGAACAAGATCTACCTCTATCCCCCGCCGGCTGCCGACCAAATGCACGCAGGAACGATCAGCCACCAATCCTCGATCCAAAAGAGCTTCGGCGATGGCCAACGCCGGAAGCACATGTCCAGCGGTTCCCCCGCCTGCGATCATCACCCCCGGGGCTGCCAAAGGTTTCATGGAGTCTGCCTCGCAATATTCAGCAGAACGCCGTACGCAGTGAGGGTGACCAGCATTGAACTACCACCGTAGGAAACAAGAGGTAGTGGCACTCCAGTGATTGGGAGCACACCAAGAACAGCGCCGATGTTGATATAGGCCTGAATCATGATCCACGTGGTGATCCCGGCCGCGAGGAGTTGACCAAAACGATCGGGTGCCCGCAGAGCCGTGCTCAACCCGGTAAGACCTATCACTAGATAAATCACTACCACCCCGATGGCGGCTACAAACCCAAGCTCTTCTGCGACTATGGCAAAAATAAAATCAGTTTGAGCGAACGGGAGAAAGCCCCATTTCGCTCGACTGGCACCCAACCCCAGTCCCCAGAGTCCCCCATTTGACATCGCCACACCAGCCTGAATCGATTGCCAGCCGGTTACCAACGGGTCGCTCCAAGGGTCCAGCATCGACAGCAATCGCTCTCGTCGATAACCGGCGGTCAGAGTTAATGCTCCGAGAATTCCCACGCCAAGCGTTGCAGCGGCTCCCATGATCGCCAGTCGTAGCCCAGCAAAAAACAGTAGCGAAGCAGCAATGGCTGCCAAAATCGCTGTAGTTCCGAGATCAGGCTCGGAGTAAACGAGTGCTCCGACCCCCCCCAGCACTACCACCAGCGGTACCAGAGCTAGGTGGACATTGTCCACTGATCGCGACGATAGGAGCACGGACCCGTACAGAATGATGGCCAACTTGGCCAATTCTGAAGGCTGGAAGGTCGCAGCGCCGATACCAATCCAGCGGGAAGCGCCGTTGGCCCGAATTCCAATACCTGGGACAAAGACCATCACCAGAAGAACTACCGAACCACCAAGCAACCATATTGCAAACGGCTTGAGTCGCCGATAGTCGATCCGGGAAATGCCAACCAAAACTGCTAAACCCATGGCGACCCAGATCAGCTGTCGCCGCTGGTGATACCAGGCGTTGTTATGAACCCTTAGATCCTGGACCGATGCTGCTGATAGCACCATCACTATGCCCAAGAGAACCAACAGCATGGCCATCACAGCAAGTACTACGTAACGGGCCGGTCGGCTAGCCGCACGAGCAGAAGGAATTGGTCTCTGAGCAATTCGTTTCTTGGCGGTCAAGGCAGTCACTTCGTTGTCTCGGTTAGACCATGGACAATTCGAATGAAGTCTTCACCACGCTCCACATAGGACTCGTACCAATCGAACGATGAGCAACCTGGTGACAATAAAACGGTTCCTACGCCTGCAACTGCGTCACAGGCGAGAGCCACAGCCTCAGCCATCGACGAGGCGGTCTTCACAGTGCAACGGCCAGCAAAGACGTCAACCAACTCGGGAGCGGCCTCCCCAATCGCCACGACACTTCGGGGCGCAGCCTCTCCAAGTACCGAAAGGTCGACACCCTTACTACGGCCTCCAACAATCAGAACTGCTCCGGGGATGCCCGCCAACGCCGCCAAGGTGGCGTGAGGAGTAGTGGACTTACTGTCGTCGACGAATCGCACTCCAGCAACTTCAGCGACCAACGCCATCCGATGGGCCAGTCCAGCAAACCCGGAGAGAACTTCGGCACAGGCCATTCGGGAAGCCCCCGCACGGATAGCCAGGACAGCAGCCGCCTGCGCATTAAGCAGATCGTGTGGGAGCACCCTGGGTAGCGAACTGACGTCCATCAACGGCTCATTGTCAACAATCAATAATGGTGAATCAGCCGAGCCCCCGACTCGACATGCTGTTGCAGGACCACCGAACAAGGAGGCTCCGGGTGGAGCATGGGCCATGACCACCGGATCTGCTGCGTTGGCTATCGCATCACGCGGCTCTTTCACACACTCAAATATTCGAGCCTTAGCGGTCTCGTAGGCGGCCAGATCGGCATGCACATCTAGATGATCTGGAGCAAAGTTCAGCCAACCAGCCGGCGACGCACCAACTGAGCCAGCATGACCTAGGCGAAAGGACGACGCCTCCACTACGAATGTGGCCACCTCAACATCATCGATCGCCGCAACCAGCGGGGTATCAGTGTTTCCCGCTGCCATTGCGCGGATACCTGAACATTCCAGCATTTCAGTAATCAAGGTCACCACAGTCGTCTTGCCATTCGTACCGGTTACTGCGCAGCGCGGCCGGTGATCCCACCTTGCAGCCAAATCAGATTCGTCAATAATCGACACATTGGTTGATGCTGCCGCTGCGTGGCAGGGATGAACATCCGGTATGCCGGGCCCCATAACGACCTCGGTGACTCCGCTCAAGAGACGCGGCCAGTCCTCGGCGTTTGGCCCATCGACTAGAGGCACATTTAGTCGTGCTGCATGCCGTTGGGCATCAACACTTGGGTGATCGTCCACGGCGACTACCCCCACACCCCGGCGAGTCAGCGCGTCAATTACAGCACGGCCGGTTACCCCGAGTCCTAAGACCAGGGTGGTTGAATCGGTCATCTTGCGATCCCGTCGGCTACTCCCGTCGAAAGCGAATCGGCATAGAAAATCCCTAATCCGACAGCTGTACAGAGTCCCGCCATAATCCAAAACCGAATTATCACCGTGGTCTCGGGCCAGCCACTCAACTCGAAGTGGTGGTGAATGGGAGCCATCCGAAAGACCCTGCGACCACCGAATAGACGGAAACTGGTGATCTGCACAATCACCGAAATTGTCTCAGCAACAAATAGGCCAGCCACTATGGGTAGGAGTAACTGCGTACCTGTTGCTAACGCAAGGGTCGCTAGACCAGTTCCTATTGCCAGCGAACCGGTATCTCCCATAAAAATACGAGCCGGTGCGGCATTCCACCATAAAAATCCAAGGCACCCGCCAGCCATGGCGGCAGCAACCACTGCAAGGTCCAAAGCATGGGCGATGTCATAGGTGTCGGGGTACCGGAACTGCCAGAAGGCAATAACTGTGTATGCAGAAAAGCAGAAGGTTCCAGCCCCAGCAGCCAAACCGTCTACGCCATCCGTGAGATTAACGGCGTTAGCTGAGCCGATGATGAGCAGCACCGCCCAGACTGACCAGAGGACCGTGCCTAGTTCAATCCCTGGTTGATTGAACCGGGTGAACGAGAGCGTTGTGTGAGTCGGGGCATGCTCAATCATTAGTACAGCGAAGGTCAACGCCACCGCCAAAAGCCCAAGCATTTTGGCCCGCTTGGTGAGGCCCAAGTTGCGTTCACGGACAACCTTTATCCAGTCATCCATTAGACCAACCACACCCCCACTGAGGATGGCCAGCATTACGAAGATCCCTGTACGCGTGTAAATTCCACGATAGAGGTCGCTCAGGACGTAGCCGAGGAAAGCCCCACCAATGATGGCGAGGCCACCCATGGTCGGTGTACCGGCCTTAGTAACGTGGCCCTCCGGACCGTCGTCTCGAATGGGTTGACCCAGTTGAAGACGGGTCAACCAAAGAATAAGAAGTCGGGTGCCAATAAGCGCCGCCAACATTGCGATGCCGGCAGCCAGCAGGATTCGAATCACCGTCCGTCCCCCGAACAGACAGAAGAATCACGACTCGTTAAGAGTCGCCACTCCTCGGCTACCACAAGTCGATCATCGAAGGGAAGTAGCACGCCGTCTACTTCCTGGGTCGACTCGTGGCCACGACCTGCCACTACCAGCAAATCAGCGGGACCAGCACTGGCCAACGCTGCAGCAATTGCGCAACGGCGGTCAACTTCAACAAACATGTCCGTTCGTTCCATCCCCGTAAGGATGTCCGCTATCACCTGCTCAGGTGGTTCACCCCGCGGATTATCCGACGTGACGAACACTAAATCAGCTGCCTTGTCGACAACTCGACCCATCAGAGGGCGTTTGCCGCTGTCGCGTTCGCCGCCACAGCCAAAGACGATCAGCAGTCGCCCCTCTGGCGATTTCACATTTTCAGCGAGTCCAGCAGAGGCTTCGTTTGCCGTCGCCTGGCTCTCAAGAACCTCCCGAGCAGCGGCAAGCAGAGCCACAAGAGCGTCGGGCGTGTGGGCGTAATCCACGATAACGATGGGTCCTCCATCGAGTGAAACAAACTCGAATCGACCGGGAACAGGGCCCACTGTGCTCAGGCCAGCAGCAACATCGTCTTCACCGCAGCCCAACACCAAGGCCAACTCTGCGGCCAAGAGAGCGTTGGCAACGGCAAACCTTCCTCCAGCAGAAAGCACCACTGGCCGCCCTCGCCAGACCAGGCTGGAACCAGTAGGTGACACTGTGGCGTCGGCCGTCGTTGGATCAACCCGAACAACCGACATGCCGGACGCCTCAGCCAGAGTCGCCATACGTTCTCCAGCGGGACTAGCGACCGACACCACGGCATGGTCAGCGAACCCACCATCGAACAAGCGAGCCTTGGCGGCCTCGTAGGCCTCCATAGATCCATGGAAATCCAGATGATCTCTGCCCAAAGTCGTGAATCCCACTGCAGAAAACTTTGTTCCGCCAACCCGATCTTGTGCTAGGGCATGAGACGAGACCTCCATAGCTGCAGCCTCCACTCCACCTGCAACCCATCCAGCAATGATGTTCTGAAGGTCCGGGCCCTCGGGAGTAGTGCGAGGGCCGGACAACGTGCCCCAAGACTCCGACCTGCGACCAGACGCTTGGAGAATGCCGCGCAGCAGATGTACGACGCTTGTCTTGCCGTTCGTTCCGGTGACTCCGACCAAATCAATAAACCGCGACGGCCAACCGTGGGATGCAGCCGCCAATACCGACATTGCAGAGCGCACCGACGGAACGAGCACCACCGGAATTGCACCTATTTCTCTCGCCTCACCCACGAACTGTCCAGCAATTGGGCTCTCGACCAGCAAAGCCACCGCCCCAGCAGCCACAGCCTCCGAAGCAAATCGATGCCCATCATGGGTAGCCCCAGGTACACAGCAAAAGAGATCACCCGGCACCACGGTCCGCGAATCATGGGACACACGGAGTACCTCCGGGTCGTGAAGCAACGACATCTCAACCGGCTTCAACTCCGACGTGGCCAGTAGGGCGGCGAGCCGCATCTCAGCCTCCAGTCGATGAGGCAGCCGTCTCCAGCATCACCTCGTCTAAGAGCCGCTGGTGAGTTGGAGTCCTGGCCCGCACTCGGCCGTCCTCTTCCAGGCTCACCCGGTCGGTTTCTGACGGAATTCTCAGACGACGTACCGCAAACTGTGAGAACGTTGAAAAGATTGGTGCAGCCGCTCGCCCACCTGAATATTTGTCGAGTGACGGTTCGTCGACCACAACAAGAACCACTAGTTGAGGGTCATCAGCAGGCAAGAATCCAGCGAAACTGGCCACGTAATCTCGGTCACCTTTAGAGCCATATCCACCCTCTGGGCGGGCTTTCCACGCCGTGCCCGTCTTACCAGCTACCCGGTAACCGGGTACCGCTGCTCGAGTTCCAGTACCAGACTCCACAACGCCTTCCATCATGGCCACAATCTCAGCAGCCACCGTGGATGAAATAACCGTGGTGGAACGACCTGGCCGTTGAAGCTGCAACATGCCCCCATTGTCGCTCGTACCGACCACCAAGGAAGGTGCAGGTCGGACGCCGCCATTAGCAAGAGCGGCATAGGCGGTCGCCATTTGGATAGGTGTGACCGACACGCCCTGACCAATGGCAATGGTCGGTAGCGACGTACCTGACCATTTCGAGGGTTCAGGTAGGTGGCCACTTGATTCACCAGGGAAATCCAATGCCGACAAACGCCCGAGGCCAAAGTCACATAACTTCGCATATAGCGCTTCGGGGCCCAAGTCGGTTGCCCACATAATGGTTCCCACATTTGAGGAGCGACGGAGTATGTCGGCGATCGAGAGTTCGATGGGGTCATGAAGTGGAGCATCCTCGAACTCACCATCATGAACTTTGATACGACCAGCGACCTCACGAACGGTGCCAGGTGACCCGACTGAGGCATCCAGGACGCCTGCAATCGTGAGCGGCTTGATAATTGAACCTGGTTCGTAGGTCCAAGTCGCAGCTCGATGTTCACCTGACTGGCGGATTTCACCATCATCGCCGCGCACCGCAGTAGCAGATACCAGAACCTGACCAGTCTTTGGGTCCATGGCGATCAGGATTCCACTCTCGCCACCAGCCTCTTCGACACCTTCAGCTAATAGCCTTTCGGCCTCGAACTGGAGTGGCCGGTCGAGAGTGAGGATTAAGTCTCGGCCATTAGTAGGTAGCTCCACCGAACGTTCTCCACCCGGGAAAGATGCACCCTGCAGATCGCGTTCAATAATCTTGTAGCCATCAATACCTGAGAGAAGGCCGTTGTAAACCTTTTCCAACCCGCTGATGCCCATGGAATCAACGTCAGTCCGGCCTAGCACACCTAGGGCCGAACGCCCCCCCGGGCGCACCCGGGCACGTTCTTGGGTGATTCGGATTCCTCTGAGATTAAGTGCCGCAACGTTGAGAGCTGTAGCCGGATGTATGTGCCTGTCGAGCCAAGCAAACTGTCCATCTCCGGACAGGCGACTCTCCAGAAACGTTGTATCTGCATCCAAAGCAACAGCTAACTGCTGGGCCACCACAAGTGGATTTTCTACATTTCTGGGATTGGCCTCCACCGATGGCAGACGAATTGATAGGGCCAGATCCACGCCATTACGGTCCACGATGGCGCCCCGAACAGCAACAAGTGGTTCGGTATGCATACGTTGGGCTTCACCACGGGCCAAGTATCGGTCTGGTTCGACTATCTGCACTACCGCCAGTCGCCAACCAAGGAAGGACGCAGCAAGAACTAGAACCGTTCCGGCGAAGAGCAACCGGCGTCGGAAGCCACTAGCAGCAACTCGAAGATCACTTTGCTGACGAGTCTCACGACTTCCAACGTCCGAACTCTCCGGATGGCGACTCACCGACTGCCCCCGGAGAATGGATCACCAGACGGTGGGGCTAGTGATACCCCACCGTCTCCACTGACCACGAGGGCCAGCTGTAGGCGCTCCGGCGGAGGCTCCATTCCCAGGCGGCCTTCTGCTGCCGAGAGAATCCGATCGGGGCTTTCGAGGCGAGCCACCTCGTTGCGGAGCGTCTGGGCCTGTTCTAAGCCAGATTTGAGGCGGCCCTCAAGGCGATCAAATTCAAGTTGGTCACTGATTACTACGACATGAAAGTTCGCAAGGAGTAGCAGGCAAGCAAAAAACCCCACCACTGCCAGCACCCCGACTGCACCGACTCCCACTCCAAACCTGGTTTGACCGACTGTTCCAACTTCTACCTGACTAGCGACGTTAGGTGGTTGGAATGGACGCAGAACCGCAGTCATCCTTGACCCACTCGTCGCTCTATCCGCTCTACAACTCTTAGGCGGGCACTTGCTGCACGGGGATTGTTTTTGGTCTCATCGCCACTCGGCGTCCAGCCAGACCGCCGGGGCAGAACAGCAAGGGGCTCAGCACCACAGCCACATGGCAAACGAGGTGGGCAGGTGCAACCGCCAGTCGCCGCTAGATCGAATCGATTCTTTACTATTCGATCCTCACCCGAGTGATACGACAGGACCGCACACCTGCCACCGGGAACGAGACGGTCGATAGCGGAGTCCAGTGCACCCGCCAGCTGATCAAGTTCACCATTGACTTCAATGCGAATGGCCTGGAAGGTTCTCTTGGCTGGGTGGCCACCGCGGCGACGAGCCGGGGCCGGAATCGCCTGGCGGACCAATTCAGCAAGCGCGCTGGTGTCGATTACTGGACGGGCAGCCACTACGAAACGCGCTATCCGTCGGGCGTAACGTTCATCGGCATACCGCCAAAGGATCTGAGCGAGATCTGCTTCGTCATAGTCGTTAACCACGTCGTACGCACTCAGTTGCTGGCGCTGATCCATCCGCATGTCCAACGGCGCTGCATTGCGGTAACTAAATCCGCGATGAACTTGGTCTAGTTGTGCGGAGGAGACACCGAGGTCAAAGAGAAAGCCTGAGATTTGCAACCCATCAACGACTGTCAAGGCCTCTGAGAAGTCGCCAAAAGTAGACCGATGTAGTGCAACACGGTCACCAAATGGTGCAAGATGTGCAGCAGTAGCGTTTAGGGCTGCTTCGTCCCTATCAATACCCAGAAGATGGAGATCAGGTCGTGCTGCCAGGATTGCTGCAGCGTGACCCCCACCACCCACGGTGGCGTCCACGATTAGGCCCGCCGGGACCATGTGGATGACGTCGACTACCTCCGTGCACATAACTGGAAGATGGTGGAAGGTCAGGTCCTCCCCAAAACCTCCAGTCGAGTGGTCGTCTCGTTGCCGTTCCATGGTCTGATTCGCATCCATATTCATCCGACCACCAGTTGGCTTGGGTCTGGAGTTCGTCTCTCGACCGTCCCTCGATAAGCGGGCGCCCGTCGGGATGTCTCCCCGAGTCGGACTGGATAGCAAGCGGGCGGAGTAGGGGCCTCCCATCCTGCGAACCGAGGGACGGTCCAGAGACGAACTGGCCAAAATCCAGTCGTCGGGGTCTTCGGATGTAGCGAGTGATGATCTCCTATGTTGGGAATGGTCCGACAAGCAGTACATGTATTGATCCCGATTAGATCCCACCTCCGCGCAGGAAGACCTCGGCGACTGAACGATCGAGATCAGCTGACATCGAGGACCAAGTGGCGCTGTCCCAGATCTCGATGGAATCAACTGCCCCACAAACGACAACTTCATGTTCAAGAGAAGCGAAAGAACGCAGTCGTTCAGGAATCACAATCCGACCCTGCGCATCTGGCCGAACTTCGCTGGAGGCATGGGCTACCAAATTCCGAGTAAGTGGTTCGATTTCGCCAGAACGGACCTGTTCTGAGAGGCGGTCGATCATCCGTTCAAATCGGTCTGGTCCCCACAGGGAGATGCATCCAGCCCCTGGAGCCAGATAGGCCGAACTGGTGAAGTGGCTACGAAAACGTGCAGGCAACACGAGGCGGCCCTTTTCGTCCAGAGTGTGATCGTGAGTTCCTACGAAAACCATGTCCGTGCCCCCCACCCACTCATTCGGTTCCAACGATTGCCGTAAAGGAGGTTCGTACAGCGCTGACGAATCGATCTACCCTTTTCCTCCATATCTACCCACTTTACTCCTCTATGAACCCCACTATGCAAGTAGCTCCCACAATGAGCCATTAAATACGCGTGGAATTTGGGCAAATCCTTTGGAATCGGTGTTACCTGACCTACCGACAAGTGGTCGGACTGGACCTCTTTGTTTAGGGCAAGGCGTTGAGGAAAGCGTCAAAGAGTTGGTCGGCTTCAACAGCCACACCGGCAACCGTCGCGCCTCCGACCAAGGCCCTGATAGCGGCCAGTGCCTCCGCTCGAGGTTCCACACCGAGAAGGTCAACTAGAGGAACCACTAAGCGGTCTCCGGCGTCAGGTCCTAGGAGTACTGCGCATTGGAACCTTGCACCATTTCGGTCGCGTCGCTGACTGATTCCCACTACCTTGCGGTCGGCACAAACCACCTCACCGGCCACCCGACCAGCGAAACACACCTTCCGACCCAAGGAGCCAGCGGTCAAAGTAGCAGCGGCATCCGTCTGACACGTTTCAGCGGCCACCCCCATCGACACCAGCGCCTCAACCCATGCCAGTCCAAGCCAAGCCGAAGAGCGTCCGATGTCGTCATCCCAGAGAGGATCAGTCCTAGGCACCAAAACGTCAACCCACAGCACCCCCGCCGGTCGAAGCAGTACCGCTCCCCCTCCAGAGCTACGCCGTACCACGTCAAGATCCAAAGCCGCTGCTCGTTTAGCTAGGCCCGGCAAGTCCCGCTGACCGGTTCCCACCACCACAGTTGGGTGGGGCACCCGATGCAGAAGCACCGTACGGTGACGTATCGCACCAATTGGTCCGTGCCGCTCAGCAACAGAGCCTCCAGGGCGCCCGACAGACCAAGAACCCGTCACAGGTCATCACCGAAGTTCGTAGGCATCAATCCGGGAAACGTCTACTCCACCGGAGCCACAACAATACGTCGTCAATCACCGGAACAGCCATCGGATCGCCGTACTGCGTCGTAGCACGGAAGGCCGCGTAGGCCTCGGAAGGCAGCGGAAGGAACGGGGGTCGACGCCACCAGCCTCGGCGGGCCAGCCGCCGAACTAGTCGCACGGTGACCCACCACAAACTAGGACGAAGAAGCACTGCAAGGAACATCCGAGCGACCCACCTAGCGTTCATCAGCCCCGATGGTCCTCTACAGGTTGGCCAGCCGAGAGCACCCCGTCACCGGCATGGTGGTGCCAAACGGCCGCTGCCCCAACCAACGGTCCATCAGCTCCCAGTCCCGCTGGAACAATCTGTGCTCCTTGCGTGAAGGCCAAACCACAGTGAGAGCGAAGCGACACTGTTGCCGCATCAAAGAAAGGTTTACCAAATCCCAAAGCAACCGAGCCGGCTACTACGGCAAGCGGTAGGTCTAGAAGGTTGACCACAGTTGCTACGCCACGGCCCACCATCATTCCAACGCTCCGCCGAACCGCATCAGAAGCGTTGGCTGCCGGTGCCCCAATCATTTCAGCAATGGCCGTCCCCGATGCCACTGCCTCGAGACAGCCTCGGGATCCACAGGCACATACCGCACCGTCGGGGTCGACCACGATATGACCGATATGGCCAGCGTTGTCGGTGGCGCCATCCAATAGGCGACCATCAAGCACGATCCCACCGCCAACACCTGTGGAAACGACTAGCGCCAAGAAGTTCTCTTGACCGGCTGCCGCCCCGCACCAACCTTCACCCAAAGCCAGAGCCTTCGCATCGTTGTCGACTATTACATCAAGGCCAGATCGCTCCACCAGCCGTTCAGCCAACTCCAGTCCCTCCCACTGTGGGATGTGCAACGGCGACACCCGCCGGTCACCGGGCCCCCTGTCCATTGGGCCACCACAGCCCACACCCATAACGTCCGCTTGGTCGACCAACGGCGCCACGATCGACCAGAGGTTGTCAAATATTTCGTCTGGCCCACTACCACCACCACGTGTGGTCGTTTGTCGCCGCGCCAAGATGCGACCATCTCCACCGACTAGACCGGCAGCAACCTTTGTCCCGCCTACGTCGACGGCTAGCACTGTGGGCCGACGGTTAACGTTTCCAGTCAGATCCGGCCATCCTCGCCGCGCCGAAAACGTTCCCTCATGCGGTCACGAATACTTCCCCCGGCACCACCTACGGCTTCGCGCAAGGAAGCAGTCCGTCCTGAGTCAGCGACCTGACGTAGACCAGTGCGTCCCACCTGCCGGGCGTTGCGCTCTAAGCGCAAGGCAGACCCCAGCATTATCAAGAAACCAACGAAGGCCAGCAGAGGAGAAGTCGAAAGAGTAGTCACCATCAACAACAAGCCAGCAACAAAACCACCCACCGCCCACTTGATACTGCGCAGCGGCCCCGTATAAACGGTGGTTTCGCTCACCTCGCGAACTAGCCGGGGGTCCGTCTCGATGAGACGCTCCTCCATCTCGCTGAGGATTCGTTCCTCTTCTTCTGATAGTGGCACCCCCTAAGCATCGCACAGGCACGCGCGAGCGACAACGCGTTACCAAAGAGAAACCTGCAATCGGCTTTATTACCAACTCCTCGGTCCGCTACAAGCCCCTATCAGGAATCTGGCCCCCACTGTTTTTCACCCAGTTCCTTAGGCCCTAGATCATCGACGACTGCCGGACCAATTGCACCTGTACCAAATCGCTCTCGAATCTCGTCAACAGCGCCCTCAGCGGCACGCCATCCAGGTTTCACCACCTCTTCCAAGCGCAGTTGGCGGACTGAGCCATCCTCGAGGTTGCTGACCGACACTCCTAGCAGACGGATACCCGGGCCGAGCTCTAGCGACCCAAGAAGCGTGGTGGCTGCCTCCAGAATCTCAACCCCCAGATCAGTTGGGTCTGCCAAAGTCCGACTACGCCCTACCGTCGTGAAATCTGGATAACGAACCTTGATCGAAACTGTTCGACCAACCACACCAGTCCTTCGTAGGCGACGAGCCACTGAGTCAACCATCCGCACCAGGTAAGGATGGACCTCAAATGCAGATGCCAAATCTCGGGCAAACGTCTCCTCGTGTCCGATCGACTTAGTGGAATGCTCTGGTACCACTCGTCGTTCATCGATACCGCGCGATAAGCGCCACAACTGACTACCTGCACTTTGACCTAGCGCTGCGACCAGAGTGTCTTCCGGAATACAACCGAGATCTCCAATTGTTTGTACGCCCAATCGTGCAAGACGTTCAAACGTCCGGGGCCCAACTCCCCATACGGCTTGGACAGGCAGCGGCACAAGGAAGTCTTCGATCCCGTCTGCCGGAACAACGACAACTCCAGACCCAAAATCCGGCCCAGCTAGGCCAGGCTTAGGCTTCGCCTGCTCACTTGCCAATTTCGCTAGAAACTTGTTGGGAGCCACCCCCACACTGCAGGTCAACGATTCCTCAGTTACTAGGTCTGCACGAATGGCTGTCGCCACCAGTTCAGGCGGCCCGTGAAGCCGGCGGGCTCCCGAAACATCCAGGAAAGCCTCGTCCAATGACAGGGGTTCGACCAATGGCGTATACCGACCAAAAATCTCCATGATCCGGACACTCACCTCTTCATAGAGCCGGTGGTCCCCTCCCAGGAAGAGGAGATCCGGGCAGAGGCGTCGGGCGCGCTTAGAGGACATTGCGGACCGCACCCCATAGGCCCGCGCCTCGTAGGAAGCAGCAGCGACTACACCACGATCACCCTCACCACCCACCACGACAGGTCGGCCGCGAAGTTCAGGGCGGCGCACCAACTCGACAGACACAAAAAACGCATCCATGTCTACGTGCAGAATTGTTGCGCCAGTAGCCATTTACAAATCTCGTCTTCAGACTCGCTCGACGGTCAACTCGTCGGAGTGGAGGCCATGAGCCACGAACGAGTGATCTTCCACTCTCTGTTCCCCCTCTGGGAGGTGCTGGTTTGCCAGCCACACGCCGAAAGGTTCACTAACCCATAGGGGCGCAGTAACCGTCAGGTCCATGGCCTCTTCAAGATCGACAAACCGCGCATCTTCAACAATCCCGTCTGGATCGTTGAGGACCAGAGTGCCGGTCCAGTTAACGGCGCGGTGGACCTCAACTTCCAATGTCATCTGTCTGTCAGGAAAGTCGACCCGAACGCGATAACAGGGCCCGATCCAATCATCGACCCGGTAGCCGGTTTCCTCACTCACCTCACGGGTCAGTGCAGCAGTTAACGCCTCCTCAGAATCAACAACCCCTCCCGGAGGTGTCCAGTCGACGGTTCCATTTCGACGGCGATTAGCCACCAGTAAAATTCGAATTGGTCCGTCGATATGAGCCAACCCGTCAGAACCCGCCAGCAGCAGACCGCCCACCACCTTCCATGATGGGGACCTCCTGTGGGTGTGCTCGTGGTTTTCGTTCATTTCGACAGTCTGACAGCAGACCACTGACGACAGATAGCGTTCCATCTGTGACTACCCCCGCTAATGCTTCTCGGTCTACGGCTGAGCCTTCCACGCTGGCCCGGGTGCTAGCCCTTCTGGCGATCGTCGTGGCTGGGACCTGTGGTGGCCTGGTGGGTCACGCCGTAACCGATCTCCAGTGCAGCGAAGGCTGCCCCACACTCGCAGGTTTGATCGGCGTAAGTGGAGCCATCTTGGCTGCATCTGGTGTTGGCCTGGTGGCTGTTCTCGCCTTGCGGGCAATGGCTGAGTGGCAGGCGACCGAAAGGCAACAGGCTGCACGCGAACGACACCCGCTGGCTTGACCTGCGCAACTAGTGACTCACCCCACCACTCTCCGAGACCTTGCACTAGACATCGCTAGATCTGTTGCTCCTGAGTTGTTGCAGCGGGCTGGTCAGGTTGACGTCTCTTCTTCTAAGTCCACCGCCACCGACCTAGTCACTGAGTTTGACCGGTGGTCCGAAGACCAAATCGTTAGCCGTATTCTCGATGCTCGCCCCAACGACTCGATTCTTGGCGAAGAGGGAACCGGCGTGAGTGGCACATCGGGCGTACGCTGGTTAGTTGACCCGATCGACGGAACCACTGACTTCGTCTACGGTCACCCCGGCTTTTCGGTTTCCATCGGGATTGAAATTGACGGGAGCCCGGCAGTGGGGGTGGTCATCGATCCCCTCCTCGAGGACGAGTTCTGTGCTGCCGCTGGCCACGGCACCACTCGAAACGGCCATCTTGTTCGAGTGAATGAAATTGCTGAACTGCCGAAGGCTCTAGTCGCCACAGGATTCTCTTACAACCCTGACCGCCGTCGCGAGCAGGCCAAAGCACTCGTAGAGGTTCTTCCTCAGATCAGAGATATACGCCGAATGGGGGGTGCAGCCCTGGACTTGGCTTCGGTGTCATGCGGTCGGGTCGACGCCTACTTCGAGCAGGGCCTCCATCCGTGGGACTCGGCAGCCGGTGTGGTCCTAGTCGCCGAGGCCGGAGGCCTGGTCACCAACCTAGAAGGTGAACCCACCTCCGGCGAGATGATTGTGGCTGCTCCAGCTGCCATCCACGGACCGCTCCTCGACCTGATCCGCGCAACAGTGACTGACCGTGTTTAGTCCCTTAAGAGGTCAATCAGAGACAAGAGGGGCCTCCATGAGGCAGCATCTGGGTGTGAACACCCGAATCCTGATAGTTGAAGATGATGAACGCATACGGACTGCTGTTCGAATGGCGCTCGAGGAGGAGGGCTGGGAGGTAGAAGAAACGGCCAGTGGCGAGGGAGCGCTCAACGCCTTCACTCGGCAACCCGCCGACGTAGTTCTCATAGACATCATGCTTCCAGGCATTGATGGCTTTGAAGTTTGTCGGAGCATCCGACGCATGGGGGACGTGCCTATTGTCATGGTTACCGCGCGGGCTGATAGCCACGATGTGGTGGCTGGACTAGAAGCCGGAGCCGACGACTACCTCCGGAAGCCCTTTGACCCAAAGGAACTCTCAGCACGTATTCGCGCTCTGCTGAGGCGGACGCGGACCGGTGACGTCCCGTCACCGCGAATACAGGTAGGTCAACTTGAAGTGCTTCCCGAAGAGGGGGTCGTGCGGCATGCAGGAATTGAAATCCACCTCACCCGGACAGAATTCCGGCTCCTCGTGGAACTGGCCACTGCTGAGGGACGGGTGCTTAGCCGAGAAGATCTACTGGAACGCGTCTGGGGCTACGACTACTTCGGCGATGGGCGGCTTGTCGATGTTCACGTCCGCCGGCTCCGGACCAAGATAGAACCTGACCCAGCAAACCCCCGGTATGTGATGACTGTCCGGGGCATGGGCTACAAGCTCCAGGGCTGAGCCAAGCCGAAGACGAGCGAAGATTCATGGCTGACGATCCCACCCGCTTGGGACTTGGAAATCGAATCGCCATGTTGTTCGCCATAGGCGGCCTTCTGGTGTCGAGCCTTCTGGCCATCAGCACGATGGTTCTGACCCGACGCCAGCTCGTTGAATCTCGAGAAGCTGCAGCCGCCGCCATGGCTGTCGGCAACGCCACTCGTCTAAGTAATCAGTTGACACCAGATTCCACTATCGAGGACCTCCCGACTATCGCCGACTCCCTAACGCGGGTCGAGGGAGGTAAACGAATTATCCGACTAGGCGACGACTGGCTTCCCGCTCCTGAGCTCGATCGTGATGACTTGCCACCCATTCTCGTTCAGCGTCTTGCTCAGCGATCAGCTGGACAGATCTTGGCGCCAGTCCGCGGCGACTCCCACTTCGTGGTCGGCATCCCGCTCACTGCCTTCGATGCTGACTACTACGCCGTAGTTGACCTAGTCGAGATAGAGGAAACTCTTGAAGATCTCCAAATCGTTCTACTAGGTGCCGGAGCAGCGACAACCATCTTGGCGGCCATTCTCGGTTGGTGGGCCAGTCAGCGGACGCTTCGACCCTTGCGAAGGGTCAGAAGCGCTGCTGAAGCCATCGCTGGTGGTCACCTCGACACCCGGCTTGCCCCACAAGCAGATCCTGATCTGGACCGTCTATCAGACTCCTTCAACGAAATGGCGAGCGCACTTGAGGAGAGGATTTATCGTGATGCTCGCTTCGCGTCAGACGTCAGCCACGAATTACGGAGCCCCTTAACCACGTTGATGGCTGGCGTAGGTGTGCTTGAGGCCCGCCGGAATGAGTTATCAGAGCGGTCGCGCACAGCGCTCGACTTACTGATAGCGGATCTGGAACGGTTTAACCGCCTGGTTAATGACTTGCTCGAGATCTCGGGCTACGACGCCGGGGTGGCTTCACTCGACCTTACCGAGGTCGATGTGGTCCGCTTCCTCGAAGCCACGGTGGCAACCAACGCCACCCTTAGCCTTTCGGTTCCGTCCGCCACCCAGTCTCTAGTCATCGACGCCGACAAGCGCCGCCTAGCACGCGTCATGGCAAATCTGCTGGACAATGCCCAGCGTTACGGCGGTGGGGCCACTGTCGTAACCTTGGAGCACGGTGAGACGATTCAAATTGCGGTAGAGGACGACGGACCGGGCATCCCAAAACTCGAACGCCAGCAAATCTTTGACCGGTTTGCCCGAGGATCAGCCGGCGGTAGTCGTGGTGGCGGCGGGGGCACCGGACTGGGCTTGAGTCTCGTAACCGAAGACCTCCGACTACACGGAGGTCGAGTTTGGGCTGAAGACCGTCCAGATGGACACGCTGGGGCTCGATTCGTCCTCGAGTTGCCACTAAGTCCGACGTACACCAACTCAGAGATGAATCATTGAGGCCACTTTCATACCGACCGCTGGCTTTGGCTGGGATAGTTGTCACCGCCGCGCTGTCTCTTGGAGCCTGCGGAATACCGGTAGATGAATCCACAAGAGACTTAGCCGTCGATCTTCCAGACGCCTTGTTGCCACCGGCGGCAACGACGACTAAACCACCGGCACCCACCGAGGCCGTTCAGATCTACTTGGCTCGCGTCAGTGACGATGGGCGCCAAATGCTCGAAGCAGTCTCACGAAATATCAAAGGAGACGGCTCGATAAACGTGATCTTGGCTGAAGTGCTGGCGGGCCCAAATACCGATGAGCAAGAAGCCGGCCTCATCTCACCGTTCGCAGAGGGCAGCCAAGTAATCGGGACCGTGTTGGTGGACGGACTCTTAGAGGTTCACCTCGACACCCTTGAGGGCTTCCCGCAAGATGACAGCGCTAGCAACCGACTGGCTTTCGCCATGCTGGTCTGTACCGCTGATCAACTAGTCATGGGTGCTGAAATCAACCAGATTGTCGTCCTCCTTGAGGGTTCCGGTGACCTCGAGGCCATCAATGTGCCGGTAAGTGACGGCGAACCTCCAGAAGAAGGCGCACCAGTTGCCTGCGCTAACTACCTCTCGCTGCTACCTGACGATCTAGAGAAATAACGCAAGCTTCAGCACCAACTCTTGAAACTTCCATGGCGCTGGGGGTGATCACCCAGCGGGGGTCCCGACTTCGATCCGGGCTTTCAGATCGTCTATGGCTGCGTGCACGACCTTTGCCTCTAGTCGCCGACGGACGAAACCCGGAAGCCGGATCAGCAGGTCGACGTCTAGATCATAAGCGACCCGAGTAGCCCCTTCGTCGCCTTGCACAGCGACAAACTCATACTCACCACTCATGCGCTCAAGCAGGTCACCTTCAAGAAGGCGCCATGAAATCCGCAGTGGATTGGAGCCGTAGCTGTACCGCAGGGTGTACGTAGTGCTCCGTCCCATGGCTGCAGCACGGAATGCCACATCACCCGGACGGCCCTGATCGTCATGGGCCAAAATGGTGGCCGCCTTGATGTCGGGGGCCCACTCCGGCAGACGCTCAACGTCAAGCACCGTCTGATAGCACTGCTCTGGCGTGGCTCGCACGATTGCATGTTGGCTGGCATGATCGGTCATCGTTTCCCCTCCTCCACTTCCGACACTACCGGTCGCTCAGCCTGCAGTGGGGCAGGCTCCCAGCAACTGAGCGTCAAACCGCGATGACTCCAACTAGAGCAGAAGTTGGTCAGATCCGAAGGTCGGCACCTTCAAGACCCGAGCGGAGTCGGGCAGCAAGCACGTCATAAGAGAACTCTGCCTCGGCTCGCTCACGGGCAGAGCGGCCCATCTCTAGTCGACGAGGCTCATCCCCTAGAAGACCAGCCAAAGCGTCAGCGACCTGGCTCGGGGTATCAGCACGTCTCATCACCACGCCAGTCGACCCCTCAGCCACCGCTTCAGCAGAACCACCACTATCACCTGCGACGACCGGGACGCCAGAGGCCGCCGCCTCCATGAACACGATTCCGAAGCCTTCCTGCTCCAGTCCACCCCAACGGTTCCGACATAACATCGAGAACACATCACCAGCGCCGTACAGTCCAGGAAGCAACTCGTCAGAGACCCGGCCCAACAAGCGAACCGGTGCTCCCGTCGAAGCCACAAGATTTTCCAATCGAGCCCGGTCCCGTCCCGACCCAGCGATAGCCACCACTACATCAGGGACTTTTAACTGCAACTGAATTGCGGCGCGCACCAAAGTGTCCATGCCCTTACGCGGGACCAGCCGACTAACGCTCACCACTAATGGTGCATCTACCGGTAGATGCAGTTCACGACGGACCGACGCTCTCTCAGCTGGATCCAACGGGCGAAACCGGTTTGTATCAACACCCGGTGGGATGATCACAGTAGGCAAGGAGCAGCCCGCAGCCCGTTCAGCCTCAGCGGCGGGGTAATGGCCAGCACAAACAACTATTGACGCACCCCGCAGCACCCGTTGAAGCAGTTGGCGACCAACGGGAAGCCGTCCAGGAACAGTGACTTCCGCCCCATGGATCACGACTCCATACGGACGATCTAACCGCTGCGAGGCATAACCCACCGGTAATGCCGGATCCCAGAGAACCAGTTCAGCTTCATGTTCAGTTGCTAAACGCTTGACTCGTCGAGCCACCATGGGTGTTGGCAGAAGGACTGACTCCCGTGATCGGGTGATCGTAAACCTTTGCTCCATGTCAAACGTGTCCGCGCCGGGATAGGGCGTGGTATGAACAACCGCTGAATCCGGAGGTAACCGTCGCCAGAGTTCCCAGAGATAGGACTGGATTCCACCTATCTTTGGTGGAAAATCATTAGTAACCAGCAGATGCCGCCTCATTTGTCCATCCTGCCGGCCAGCAACGCCAACTCTTCAGCTACCTCAGGTGTCGCGTCATCAAGCCCTTCAAGGAGATCTACTCGATCTAGTTGACCCGCCGCCCAGACAGCGTGGCTCCGAATCAGTGGATCAGGATTGCCGAGTGCTTGGCGAACCACTCTCTCAACCTCCCGATCCTCGCCGGATCCAGTGTTGCCGAGAGCCACCAACGCGTTCCGTCGGAGATACCGAGGGTCACGCTCGGCTATGTACCAACGTCCGAACCACTCAAGCAATTCAGCGTCGCTGGCGTCGAGCACTGTCGTGGCTTCAATATCTGCAAAATTATCAACCGTGCCGTCGGCGGCCCGTTCTGGCCTCCCTACCGGACAGACCTCTTGACAGTCGTCGCACCCATAGATCCGTCCACCAAGGGCCTCCCGAAACTCCCTCGGAATAGCCCCTGGAGCCTGGACCAGCCAAGCCAAGCACCGCCGGGCGTCGACCACTCCACCCTCAAGGATGGCGCCCGTCGGACAGCCATCGAGGCACTTCCGACACGTGCCGCAACCATCTTCAACTGGGGTTGAAGGGGTCAAGGGTGCATCGGTGACAACTGATCCAAGCACAAACCAGCTACCACGGCCGGGCAACAATACGTTGGCGTTTCGGCCCCACCATCCAATGCCAGCTCTTACTGCAGCCGCCCTATCAACAAGAGCGTTGTCGTCCGCCACCACACGGGCGACCCATCCATCGGATCGAAGTCGCTCAGCAACTTTATTCAAAGCCAAACGGAGGTCTGCGTAGTGGTCCTGCCGAGCGTACGCAGCAATCCGCATTCGACCAGAGCCCACATCGGCCAAGCGGGCTGACGGCGTACGGAGCGCACCTACGACCAGCGAACGCGCCCCCTCCAAGATCCGCTGAGGATCGGTGGACCGGGCTGGATTCCGAAAAGTGAACTGCATACCGCCGTGTAGACCTTCATCTCGTCGACGTTCTATCTCTGCCTTCACGTCATCGAACCTATGAGCTCCAGCGATGCCCACAGCGCCCAACCCAGCGGCAGCACCTACCTCTAAGACATCAGACCGGAGGCCAGAGAGGTCTTTCTCCATTTCCGGTGACATAGGGCCAGCCTCCCACGCCGGCTGATTGTTCGCAGGCAGGTCAGGTCGATTGAGAATGTCGCATTGGCGGCACTAGGCCCGATTCGCCAAGGACCCGCATCGCTTTGAACTCCACCAAATTTACCACTACGGCGTCACCCGGCTCCCGATTACACAGAAAGGTAACCATGCAGTCATCACACGTTGATGTGTCCTTCTGAGAACAACTCAAACAATCGATTACCAGGACGTCGTTGCGGTCAGGAGAGTCGTACGGTTCGTTCATGGTCGCCATACTGTCAACGAGGTGTGACAGTCGTCTTAGGGCAACTCCTTAAGAGGTTATTGACTAACGAACAAATGTTCGATTTACTGGTGTGATGACCTGCTCAGCGCGAATTCCCGGACAGGCCAGTCTCGACGACCTCGGCATCCCGCTCACCGACGTGACGTTTTGCATCGTCGACCTTGAGACCACTGGCATCTCAGTGGCGACCTCTGCAATCACTGAAATTGGAGCCGTGAAACTCCGCGGCGGTGAATGTGTGGGAACTTTCCAAACCTTGATTGACCCCGGTGCCGAGATCCCCCGTTCGATCACCGTGTTGACCGGCATCACAAACACCATGGTCGTTGACGCTCCACCCATAAGCGCTGTCCTCCCATCTTTTCTTGAGTTCCTCGGAGATGCCGTGATCGTGGGCCACAACGTCCGGTTCGACCTTTCGTTTCTTCGAGCAGCCGTGGAACGCTCAGGTCGACCACCAATGACCAATCGGTCGGTCGACACCTGCGGACTAGCTCGGCGCCTACTGCGCGACGAAGTACCGAATTGCAAGCTGAGCACTCTTGCCAACTATCTCCAATTTGAACACCAGCCATCCCACCGGGCGTTGGACGATGCCTTGGCCACTGGTGACCTCCTTCACCTCCTACTCGATCGAGCAGGCGGCCTCGGGGTCACCGGCCTCGAGGACCTACTTCTCCTCCCCCAGATGGCCGGGCATGCCCAGGCAGCCAAGCTTCAGCTAACCGAGAATCTCCCCCGTCAACCCGGCGTCTACCTATTCCGGAACAGTCAAGGCGAAGTGCTCTATGTGGGGCGAGCCAACAATCTCAGGTCCCGGGTCCGCAGCTACTTCTCTTCTGACACCCGAAAAAAGATTGCCCAGCTACTGGAAAAGACGGTCCGGATCGATCACCAGATCTGCCAAAGCCTGTTGGAAGCAGCCGTGACTGAGATCCGTCTAATCCACCAATACGAACCACGGTTCAACCAACAGGGAACTACTTGGCGGCGCTACGCCTACGTGAAACTTTCACTCGACGAGCCGTACCCGCGGCTGTCGGCCACCCGGGTGGCAGATTCTGACGGCTCCCTCTACTTGGGGCCGGTTTCATCGACCGCAGCAGCACGGCGAATCATCAAGACCATAGAAACCGTGATGCCTCTCCGTCGCTGCGCCAGCCAACCCGGAAAGGGTCTACGTTCTGGCTCGTGTTTACCGGTCCAAATCGGTGCCACCGCTTGTCCTTGCATTTCCAACGTCTCTGAAAAGCAATACGCCGCAGTGGTGGACACCACGGTTCAAGCCGTCAACGAAATCCCCGAGCTCCTTCTCACCCCATTGGCTGAGCGAATGACTCAGCTCGCCGGTGAGCGGCGATTCGAAGAAGCCGCCGAGATTCGGGACCAAGCAAAAGAACTGGCTACCGTTCTGGATCGCCGAAATCGGATCGACCGCCTGCGCCGCTCAGGGCGGCTTTGCCTAGCGGTCGGCGGCGCTTCGATACTTGAGTTCCACGACGGTCGATTAGCTGAAGTCAAATCGTTTACCGCTCCAAATACCACCCATCCCATTTCGCTGGAATTCCCGCCAGCCGACAACCAAAAGATGTTCGTTGAACTGGCGCAAAGTTTGCCGGTCGTCAAAGAACAGGCCGACGAACTTCACTGCGTGGCCTCGTGGCTTCAGCGGGAGGCACACCGGCTCGTAGTCAGACACTGTGACGGAACGCTCGCTGAACCCATCCGCCAGACACCCATGTTCCGAACCGAGTCCACCCACCGTCAGAGACGCTGACTACCGTTAACGCAGTGTCAGGTCTTTTTCGCATCAAGTCTTCGAGGTTCAGCCGCTTCACCATCATTATGGTTTTCTTGGCCCTAACGCTTGCGCTGAGCGGGTGCAGTGCCAGTCAAGACCCAGGAGATCTGATCGGCGTAGCAATAGCCGAATCCGTCTGTCCGGAGGAACCGGTACCCACCAAGTTGACCGTCACCTGCCATCGGGTCAGCGTGGACGGCGTATCGCTCTCTGTGGCCGTGCTGCACGCCGAAACCCCCATAAGCGATCCGGTGTTATTCCTCCATGGTGGTCCCGGCGGGCGAGCTGTCGCTGATCGGAATCGCTGGTTGGTGCCTCGATCTGAACAATTAACTAACCACGACATCGTCCTAGTGGACCAGAGGGGTGGTGGCGACTCGAGGCCATCCATGGACTGTCCCGAAATGGAAAAGCCTGGCGATCAAGCCTTGGCCGGAGACCGCTCCTGTCGGGCCAGGCTGGCTGGATCAGGGGCCGATGTATATGCCGTGACGGTAGGTCGAATAGCCGCAGACCTAGTGGCCGTCCGACGCGCGCTGGAGATAGATCAGTGGCATCTCCATGGCGTCTCATTCGGAACCCGAGTTGCACTTGAGCTCATGAGAACTGACGGATCGGCAGTGACTTCGGTTGTCTTGGACTCGGTTGTTCCACCCGACGTCGACGAGACGGCCGATTTGGCTGACGGGATAGTCGCCGCCTTCACTTCCTTGGAAGAATGGTGCACTAATGGCGGCTCATGCCCTTCAGGGGTGTTGGCACCGCTGCGCCGAATCCTCATGCGACTAGACGAGAACCCAGTGGTGGTTCAGGTCGATGAGTCGGCATCGATGACCGTTGACGACACAGCCTTCCTGGGGGCAGTTGTTCGCACCTTGGGCCGCGCCGACGGTCCGATGGCCGTACCGGAGGCCATTTTGCTTGCCGACACTAATCATCTGGCGGAAGCCATGGATCGGCTTTCCCCTACCTCCCGGGGGCGCAGCCACGCTCCCGAGAATAAGCTCTCCTCATATGCCATCCAATCTGCCGGTGACACCCTTGCCGAGGGTGCCTGGGTGGGTGTCACTTGCGGAGATCAGCTTCCGGGCATGGATTTTGAGCCATCCGATTCAAGCGATCCGATCCACCGCGCGGAACAGGGGCGTTGGATAGAACTTCGGGCTCGATGTGCAGCATGGAAGGTGCCGCCGTCGGATCCCATTACGCGTGCGCCAATTAGTTCATCACTTCCAACACTGATTTTGGCTGGCAAACTCGACCCGATCACTCCGGTCGCATGGGCTAAAACTGTCGCTGAAGGGTTGGAGAACTCAAAAACGGTTATCTGGTCCCAGTGGACTCATGCACCATCTACATGGAATCAGTGCGCGGCCCATTTGGTAGCCCGGTTCTTCGATACTGGTAAATATCCGGACGACAGTCGCGCTTACTGCTAAGACCACAGTTGAACTCGGCCACCTGCGCTCACCTGCATTCAGGTGGCAATCGAGTTGAGTGCTCTAGCCGCAGAACCATCAGCCAAGGCGCTCATAGCTCGCTCGAGACCTTCAGCAACGTCTGCGGCAATGCCGGCAACCACCAGTCCGGCAGCGGCGTTCAGGGCCACTATGTCGCGACGTGCACCGGTTTCCGAACCATCGAATAGCGCTTGCGCTATGTCAGAGTTTCGCTCTGGTCCACCCCCAAGAAGTTCCGCACCTCCAGCGGTTGACAATCCGAGGTCCTCAGGATCCAATGTCCACTTGCGCACCTCGTTGTCGCGCAGTTCAAGCACCCGGGTCGGCCCGGTCAACGCAATTTCGTCAAGTCCTTCATGGCCGGTTACTACCCAAGTGTGCACAGACCCATTGGTACGGAAGATCTCGATCATCCGGTCAGCCAAGTTCGGCTCTGCAGTGCCGATTAGTTGCCGCTTTGGTTGTCCGGGATGGCAGAGCGGGCCCAGCACATTGAACACTGTTGGGATTCCTAAGCCGGCTCGAACCGGGCCGGCAAACCGCATCGCTGGATGGAAAGTCTGAGCGAAAGCAAACCCGATCTTGTGCTCAGCGACCTGAGTGGCCAACGCACTCGGAGTGATGTCGATATCGACCCCGAGGATCTCGAGGAAGTCAAAAGCTCCTGATGTTGACGAAGCTCTTCGGTTTCCGTGCTTGCAGACGGTCGCTCCAGCTCCAACAGCCACAAAACAGGCCATAGTTGAAACGTTAAGGGCGGCAGTCCGACGGCTCCTGCCGCCGCCGGTGCCCACAATATCGATTGTGTCTTTGGGGAGTTCCAAGGGTTCCGCCATGGAAATCATCGCCCGAACCAGACCGCTGGTTTCCTCTACCGTCTCGCCCTTCATTCTGAGCCCAACTAGGAACGCTGCTATCTGAACCGGTTCAGCCTCACCCCTCAGAATCTCGGCGAGAATGGTCTCGGTCTCAGCGGCCGACAGATCCTCCTTGCGGCACAATTTGTCTAGTAGGACGGGCCAGCCCCCGTGGTCATCTAGCGTCATGGTGCCCAAGTCAGACCGACTGTCCACGACGGAAGAGTCGTCTACGTTCGCTCCCGGTCGTCCCACCCCAGATTCCGACAAATTCCCGGTGGGCCAGCGCATGCTTCCGGCAGGCTTCGCGTACATCACATGATGCGCAGACCGCTAGTGCTCGAGCGGTGTCTTCGGCGATGGCAGGGTCCGGATAGAAGACCGCAGCCTCCATTCCACGACAGGCACCACGTAGATTCCATTTGTCGGATCGTTCGAGACTTTCACCTGCTTTAAGGCCAACTGTTGTCGAAGTGCTCAACAACTGCCTGGTTGCAAGAGAGGTGGGGCTATCGGGGAGAGTTTTCATGTCTCGCTTGTTGATAGTCCGCTAGATCGGGTGACGCAAGAGATATTTTGGGCCAGACTGTTGGGTGACGGTGAGTCGACCGGGTGATCGCGGCTGGGAACCCTCTGGGGCAACCATGCTGAGGAAGGTCGGGGCTCCAAAGGACAGAATGCTGGTTTACAGCCAGTCGGGGTGACCCGCAGGAAAGTGCCACAGAAAATAGACCTCCGATGACCCGGATACCCTAGGGACGATGGGCACAGGTAAGGGTGAAACGGTGCGGTAAGAGCGCACCAGCGACCAGGGCGACCTGGTCGGCTCGGTAAACCCCATTCGGAGCAAGGCCAAACAGGGAGAGGGTGGTCCGCCCGCAGATCCTTCCGGGTTGGCCGCATAGATGGATGGTCACCCATCCGGACTCCCGCAAGGGACCGGTGGACAGAACCCCGCCTACAGGTTGACTCACCGTCACCCACACCGACTGGCGCTGGGGGGGGTGCTTTTGTTTCCGCCTTGGCGTATCTACACCTAGGGCTCCTAGCGTCACCCCAGCCCTCTGCGGGGTGGGGTGACAAACTGGGGCAATGAGGAAGTACGCGGTTGCGTTGACGTTCTTGTTGGTCGTCTCAGGGTGTGGTGGTAGTCCAGACACCGCCACACCAGCTACGACGGTTGCCCCTGCAGCAGCTCAGGCACCGACCACCGCCTCAACACCTACAACAACAGCGGCAACAAGGACTCCGACTGCTGCACCAACAACGACGGTCGCCGCGACCACGACTGTTGCACCCGCTACGACTGCAGCACCAACAACGACCCTGGCGAGGACTGTTGCCTCAACCACAACGACAGTTGCAGAGGTAACGGTTGATTCTCTTCCTTCCATGGAAGTTCTAGCGACTGGACAGGAAGTAGTCATCTCTTTTGAGGGCGTCGGTTCTTCTAATTTTAAAGCACTCAATATCAGTGGTGAGCACTCTCTCATAATTGCGTCAGACAACGGACCCTTGACGCTCTCCTTGGAAGATGACCATACGACCAGAGTGGTTTACGAACACCCCAAAGGAGATAGAATCGAGATATACGAAACCAGAACGTTGGCTTTAGATAATACTTCGATAATTGTCGACGCATCTGATGATGTATCTTGGATGCTCTTGGTAGTTGCCTCTGTCGTTCCTGAAGTTGAAGTAGTTACAGAGACAACTCTTCCTACCGCCGCAGGGAAATCCCTTTCAGGGGGCTGCAGTTCTGCAGATGGCCCTGGATATAACTCTCTCTACATTGGTCACAGTTTCGGAAACCCGTTCGCAGAGCGTCTAATGGAATTCGCAGAGCATTCTGAAATTGGTGGCCATTGTCAAAATGTTGTTCTACGTAGCGGTAACGAAAACGGGAATCCTCAAGCACTCTGGACTGATGAAGCAGCAAGATCAGAGATAGAAGAAATACTTGATAAGGGTAATATTGATCTTCTCATCATGATCTGTTGCTCCGATAAACCAACAGACATCAGTTCTTACTGGGCTATTCCAAATTGGATTGAGTATGCGCTTTCTAGAAATCCCACAACTAGATTTGCACTCGCCATGCCATGGCTCCATAGTCCGCAGAGATACCAAACCGCTGAATCATTCTCAACTATTTGGCATCTGCTGCATGAACAAATCTGGCATACGGTTATCAATGATTTGAAAGATCGTTACCCTCAAACTGAGATATTCGGAATTCCGCATGGTCTTGCTGCCGTCAAACTTTGGACTCAGTTTGAGGCAGGAACTCTCGATGATGCAACTACGCTGATAGGCGATACCAGTTATGCAATATTTAGAGACGGTGTAGGGCATCCCGCTGAAATACTGCTTGACCTGGGAACGCTAGTTTGGCTCGGGTCAATCTATGACATTGATCTTTCAGTTCTTCCAGTTGGTGACCCAGGAAAGAGGATCTCGGAGTATCAGGTTGATCTTCGAGCGGTTGCAGAATCTATCCTCACTGAAGAGGAATCAATTCTAAATAAGTGACCTAAACATTTCGCTACTTCTTGTCGCCGTCGGCAAAGACCCACTCACTGAGGCTGAATGGTCACGAATCGATAAACGCCTCTCCTGGTATGCCGAACCTTCAGCCGTAGATGATTTCAACAACAACATGTGGTAAGCCTCGAACGGAACGATCCGATTGACGCTTTCTCCTCTGGGCGGCTGACCAGTCCAGTCAAGAGTCTCAAGGACAGCCTGCACATATCTGTACGTGAGGTTCCGATGTCGCCCCCAATCAGTCCCCTTGCGTCGTGGGCTGACATGCTGTGGCAATGATGAAGTACACGGTTGCATTTGCGTTCTTGCTGGTTGTCTCGGGGTGTGGCGGTCGCTCAGACACTGCGACACCCACAACGACTGTGGCGACGACGACTCTTCAAAGAACCACGACCACTGCCGCATCTGTCATCACGACTACTGCACCGGCTTCGGAAGCTCCAACGACAGTCGCCCCCGCCACGACTACTGCCCCAACCACGACTGCGGCACCGACGACGACCGAGGCTCCAACTACTACGACAGCGCTACCGACCACAGTCCCACCCACAACTACCCGAGCATTCGAGTTGCCCGACCTTAGTTATTTCGCAGAGAACAAATCTGACCGCTTCCTAGTGGATTTCGAAGATGTCATCGCTGGCCATCCTCATGTTGGTCAGCGGAGTCCAGTCCCACATAATGATTCTCAAATCTATTTCTCCAACTCCGATCCGCGTTGGGTCAACGCCACTAAACCATCTGATTATCCACCGATTTATGCTGTGGCTGATGGATTAATTAAATTAGCTAATCCTCGCCTGAATTCTTACTACAACGTAATTGATCACACGAATTATAATCCACCGTGGTGGCACGTTGGATATACCATCAACATCAGATTTGCAACGGTAGGAAATGTCAATATTAATTTCCTTTACAGCATGGAGCCATACGTAAATCTTGAACACAAACCCAAAGATTTTTTTGATGATTTTATCCTTGTAGAAGATGGTCAGTATGTGGAGAAAGGCGACATCATCGGGTACATGTACGTATCTCCTTTCTCTGAACGTCTTACTGGACCTAAGTCTCCTCATATTGCCTTCGGGGTATTCCGTGATCAGCAAGGCCCGTGGGACGTATATGCTCCTGCAATTTTCACAGAAGAAATTGTCAATCAGTTCTCCGAGTTATATCGAAACCCATCTGAAGGATGGAATAGCACAAGCTACGGCAACGACTGGTCCCGTGGGCGAGGAGTGCCGACGGGCATGGGCTGGATGATCAGCGCCGCCGAAAATCCATTTGGCGATTACCCGCTTGATGTCCTCATGTACAACGGAGTTCGAGATA